>CACFLO010000008.1 GCA_902567135.1 uncultured Alphaproteobacteria bacterium
AAAAAATTGGATGGAATTAATTAAACCAAGTAAAATGGATGTGAATGTCCAGAATGATAGTAACAAGAAAGGTGTATTAATAGCTGAGCCTTTAGAAAGAGGATTTGGACTAACATTAGGTAATGCAATCAGAAGAGTATTACTTTCATCACTTCAAGGAGCGGCGATAACTTCTGTAAAAATAAAAGGAGTTGTGCATGAATTTTCAACAATACAAGGCGTAAAAGAAGATTTAACCGACATATTACTTAATCTTAAATCTGTAGCAGTTAAAGTGCATTCGCCAGGATTAAAAAAAATGTATATAAAATCATCTGGTTCTGGTGAAATAAGAGCGGGAAACTTTGAAACTGACTCTGAAACTGAAATTATGAATCCCGATCAATTAATAATGACTCTTGATTCAAATGCAGATATTGAAATTGAAGCAAATATAGAAACTGGCAACGGTTATGTTTCAGCTGAAGTAGCAGAAGATGAAAACAAGGTAATAGGTGAAATTAAACTTGATGCAATGTTTAGTCCTGTAATTAGAGCGTCATATAAAGTTGAAAATAGTAGAGTAGGACAAGTTACTGACTATGATAAATTGATTTTTGAGGTTGAAACAAACGGAGTTATAAGTCCAGACGACGCAATTGCTCTCGCTTCAAGAATATTACAAGATCAATTACAGCCATTTATTAACTTTGATGAACCAGAAATCCAACATGATCAATCTTCTGCTGAAAAGCTCTCATTTAACTCAAATCTTCTAAAAAAAGTTGAAGAATTAGAATTGTCTGTAAGATCAGCTAATTGTCTAAAGAATGACAATATAATATATATTGGTGATTTGGTTCAAAAATCAGAATCTGAAATGCTAAGAACGCCAAACTTTGGTAGAAAATCTTTAAATGAAATTAAGGAAGTTTTACAGCAAATGGAGCTTAATTTAGGTATGTCAGTTCCTGATTGGCCTCCAGAAAATATTGATGATCTTGCAAAAAAATATGAGGATCCATTTAATAAATAAGTAAATATGAAGCATAATATTAAACATAGAAAATTAAATAGAACTTCTTCACATAGAAAGTCTTTATTAATGAACTTATCTAATTCACTTTTAAAGCATGAACAAATTACAACTACACTAGCTAAAGCAAAAGAGCTTAGACCATTTGTGGAGAAATTAATTTCCTTGGGCAAAAAAGGCGACTTAGCTGCAAGAAAAAAAACTATATCTATCCTTCAGGATGAAAAAATGTCCAAAAAACTTTTTGATAGTTTGGCTGACCGATACAAAGATCGAAGGGGTGGTTATACTAGAATCGTAAAGCTTGGTAATAGATATGGAGATAACGCGCCTACAGCTGTTATAGAGCTTGTTGATAGAGATGAGGATGCTAAAGGTTTAGACTCTGGTCCAGTTATAGAAAAGAAAACCACAGAAGAAGAACAGCTTCCTCAAAATTAAATTTGCTTAATTTTTTATTTGTTGCCATAGGCGGATCCATAGGGGCGTCTTTAAGATATTTTGCTTATTTATTTTTCAAAAATTATTTATTATCAAATTATCTATTTCTTAGTACGCTTTTTGTAAATATTGTCGGTTCTTTTTTAATTGGATATGCAATTATGTTAATGGAAAGTAAAAATTTATCTGTAGACTTTACAAAGTATTTTTTAATAATAGGAGTTTTAGGATCTTTTACAACATTTTCAACTTTTTCAATAGAAAGTGTTGATTTACTTTTAAGCAAAAAATTTTTTCACGCATTCTCTTATATGTTTCTCTCATTATCTTTATGTTTATTATTTACTTTCATTGGTTTAAATTTTAATAAAATAATAAATTGATAAAAAAAATAAAGATAAGTACAGATTCAGAAAATCAAAGACTTGATAAATTTTTAAAAAAATCTTTTTCAAGCTTAACTCAAAGCTTTATTGAAAAAAATTTAAGAAAAAAAAATATTTTAGTAAATAATAAAATGTCAAAAGCTAAATATTTAATAAATAAAAATGATTTAATAATTATAAAAAATTTTTCTAAAGAAATATATGCTGATAATAAAATGAAGAAAACAAATAAAAAAATCGATAGTTATTTAATTAAAAATTTCGAACAATCTATCTTACATGAAAATAATAATTTTTTAGTTATAGATAAATGGTCAGGAATATCTACTCAAGGCGGAACTAATATTACTATTTCTGTTGATACTATAATTAAAAATATTTCTTCAAATTATAATTTAGTTCATAGGTTAGACAGAGAAACATCTGGACTATTATTAATTGCTAAAAATTTAAAATACACCAAAATTTTTGGTAAACTTTTTAGATTACAAAAAATAAAAAAAATTTATTTGGCTTTATGTGAAGGCAAACCTAAATTAAAAGAGTCGTATGTTGATTTGGCAATAAAAGATAAGGACATGAATACTAGCGTTCAAACAAAAACTTATTATAAAGTAATATCATATAATAAAAAAACATCACTTATACAATTTGAGCCAAAAACAGGTAAAAAACATCAATTACGAATTGTTGCTAAAAATCTTGGCTGCCCAATTGTTGGTGATAACAAATACAATCTTAATCAATCAAACAAACAAGAGAACTTAAAACTCAATGCTCATAAATTAGAATTTGATATAGAAAATATTGTTTTTAATTATAAATCAAAACTACCAAAAGATTTTACTGATTATGTAAAAAATAAACAAATAAGTTATTTTTGATATTATTATTTAAGATTTCTCAAGTTATTTAAAAATATTAGTGAAAATTCTTTATCAAAATTTTCTTCAGTTATATTAATATCTAATTCGTGCAATGATGTATTTTTAAAATTTTTAAGACCACATGCATCAATGAATTTATAATTATCCATTTTAGGGTTTATATTAAAACTTAATCCATGATAAGTTACCCAATTTTTTAATCTTAATCCAATAGCGCCAATTTTTTCTTCCTGATTAAATTTTTTTCCATTTTTACCAGTAACCCAAATTCCTACTCTTTCTTTATAAGTAGTAGAGTCTATTTGATAGTTTTTTAAAAAATCCATAAGTGATTTTTCAATAATAGTAATAAACTTTCTTATATCCTTTTTTTTATTGTTAAGATCTATCATAAAATAAACTATTCTTTGTCCTGGTCCATGATATGTTGTTTTTCCTCCTCGATTTGTTTTAACTATTCTTATTTTATTTTTTTTTACAATTTCATCTTCAGCAGCACTAGTTCCTTGCGTATAAATGTGGTCATGATTTAAAAACCAGATAAGTTCATTTTTAGATTTATTAAAAATTTGATTAACTCTATTCTGCATAAATTTTACTGAAGTCTCGTAGTGCACTAAATTATACTGTTTTTTTATTTCTATAGTCATCGATTTAACTTTATTGATATTATTAACTTATCTGTTATTTAATTCTAGTAAATATGCGGCTGTGGCGGAATTGGTATACGCGCAGCGTTGAGGTCGCTGTGGGATTTATCCTGTGGAAGTTCAAGTCTTCTCAGCCGCACCATCTACTTATTTTAAAATCATGATATAAGGGAATAATGATTAATAAAAACCAACTAATAGAGTATTTTTATCAAGGCACTAAATCAAAAAATAAAATCAAAATTGGTGTTGAGCATGAAAAATTTATCTTAAATAAAGATACACTTCTTCCAGTTTCTTATGAGGAAAAAAATGGCATTAAAAACATTTTAGAAAAACTTACTTTAACAGGATGGAAACCTTTCTATGATGATAACCAACAAACTATTATTGCGCTTAAAAAGGGGAAAGAAGCAATTACATTAGAGCCAGGTGGACAAATTGAATTATCGGGTGCTCCGTTAGATAATATTCATGAAACTTGTGAAGAAACTACCAATCACCTTAGAGAGTTAAAGAAACTTGGTAATGAATTTAATTTTATTTTATTAGGAATGGGTGTGGAGCCTAATTTAGCATTAGATGATTTTCCATGGATGCCAAAGCAACGTTATGGAATAATGAAAAAATACATGAAGAAAGTTGGCACCCTAGGTCAGCATATGATGAAACGTACATGCACTAATCAGGTTAACATAGACTATTCTTCTGAGGAAGATATGGTTGAAAAGTTCAGAATTATGTTAAATCTTGAGGCAATTGCAACAGCAATGTTCTCCAACTCTCCTTTTGATCAAGGTAAAATTTCTAAATATAAAAGTTTACGTTCACATTTTTGGCATAATACTGATGCTGACAGAACAGGATTATTACCATTTGTTTTTGAAAAAGATTTTAATTTTGAAAACTATGCAAATTATGCTTGGAACGTACCGATGTACTTCATCAATAGAGATAATAAATACATAGATATGACAAAATATACTTTTAAGGATTACCTTGAAGGTAAATCAATTGACATTAAACATGAAGCTACTTTGAAAGATTGGGAAGATCATTTAACAACCTTATTTCCTCAAGCTAGATTAAAACAGTATTTGGAAATACGATCAATGGATGCATGCAATTGGGATTTAATTTGCTCTCAGCCAGCTTTTTGGATTGGAATTTTATATGATGATGAAATATCTAATAAAATAAATGAAATTACTGAAGGTTGGTCTGAAGAAGATAGAGAATTTTTAAATAAACGCGTTCCTGAGGAAGGTTTACAAACTGAATTTAAAGGAAAAAAATTAATTTCTTACGCAAAAGAATTTTTTAACCTATCAAAAAAGGGTTTAGTCAAAAGAAATTACTTGTCCAAGAATGGTGAGTTTGATGAGTCTATACATATGAAAGATCTAGAGAAAAATTTAGAAAATGGTTTTTCTCCAGCTGATTGTCTAATTAACAAATTTAATTTGAGTTGGAGTAACTCTTTAATGCCCATTTATAAAGAATTGATTTTTTAATGAGACACAAAATTGCAATTCAAATGGATGACATAAAAACCATCGACTATGCTTATGATTCTTCTTTTATGATTGGCTTAGAAGGCCAAAAAAGAAATTATGAATTATTCGTTTATCACCCAAATGATTTATTTTTAGATTCAGGAATTGTAAAGGCTAATGGATTTTATATAGAGCTAATTGATCAAGATAAAGATTATTTTAAATTCATATCAGATAAAATTGAAATCGAATTAGCAGAATTTAGTTTTATATTTTTAAGGCAAGATCCTCCATTTAACATGCATTATATTACCTCTACTTATTTGTTGGATTGTTTACCAAAAAATACAATCGTTATAAATAATCCAACAAGCGTTAGAAATTGTGCTGAAAAAATTCTTCCATTTAAATTTACAGAATTTATGCCACCAACTTTAATTTCGCAAAAAGTTGATGATATTAATATTTTTTTAAATATTCATAAAGACATCATAACAAAACCTTTGTATGGTAATGGTGGTGAAGGAATACACAGAAGTAAAGAGGGGCATTTAGAAGGACTTGATACAGATAGACAATATTTTGAAATGCCAATTATGGCTCAAAAATATATTCCTGAAATAATTGATGGCGATAGAAGAATAATTTTTATTGATGGAGAGTATGTTGGCTCTGTTGCAAGAATTCCATCCAAAGGAAGTATTAAAGCAAATTTTCACGCTGGTGGTTTGGCTAAAAAGACCGAACTAGTTTATCGTGATAAAGAAATAGTCAACACAATTGGAAAAGAATTAAAAGAGCTTGATCTTTTTTTTGTAGGAATTGATATTATTGGTAATTATCTTACTGAAATTAATGTAACTTCACCAACTGGCATTAAACAAATTAACAAGTTAAATAACGTTAAATTAGAGCAAGTTTTCTGGGATAAACTTGAAGCAAAATATAAAATAGTTTAAAGAGTAGTCAATAAAGGAACTTATATGAATAATAGTAGAATATTAATTAATAATTTAAAAATCTTTCAAGGCATTAATCAAAATGTAATTAATGTACTTCTAATTCTTTTTGGGACACTTTTATTAACTATTTCAGCAAAAGTACAAGTTCCGTTCTGGCCAGTCCCGATGACCATGCAAACATTTGTAGTATTTTTAATTGGCTCAACATATGGTGTTCGTTTATCTTTTTTAACTTTAGTTGCTTACTTGATTGAAGGCGCTATCGGATTGCCAGTATTTGCTGCTGGAGGAGGTATTTTGTATCTTACTGGGCCAACTGCAGGATACTTATATGGCATGACTATTGCAGCAGTTATTATAAGTTACTTTGCAAATCAAGGTTACAGCACATCATACTTAAAATCTTTTATAAGCATTATAATTGGATCTGCTATAATTTTTGCTTTAGGAGTTTTGTATCTAGGTTCAATCATTGGATATAATAAAGCAATACAAGCTGGCTTATTACCATTTATTCCAAGTGAATTATTTAAAATAGCTCTAGCTGTTTTATTAATACCTACTCTAAATAAATTTATAAAATAAATTTTACATGAAAATAGGAATTGATCTCGGTGGGACGAAGACCGAGGGAATTTTAATTGATGACTCAGGAAAAGAGCTTTCAAGAACGAGAATTAAAACTGAAAAAAATTATGATGGAACAATAAAGGGCATAATTTCTATAGTTAAAAAATTTGAAAATGATTTTGGCAATTCTAAATCTGTTGGTATTGGAATGCCAGGAGCAGTATCTACAGACTCAGCTTTAGTAAAAAATGCTAACTCAATATGGTTAAATGGTAAACCATTTAAAACAGATTTAGAAAAAGAACTTAATAAAAATATAAACTTAGAAAATGATGCTAACTGTTTTACTTTATCAGAAGCAGTTGATGGAGCTGGGAAAGATCATGCAGTTGTATTTGGGGTAATAATTGGCACAGGCACTGGTGGCGGAATTTCTATAAACCAAAAAGTTCTTACTGGTAAAAATAATATTGCTGGAGAGTGGGGCCATATAAGTTTACCTAATAGGTCTGATGATGAAAAAAAATTTGTAAAACAATGCTATTGTGAAAAAAGTGGTTGTATGGAAACATATGTTTCCGGCCCTGGTTTTGCAAGTTGTTTCAATCTTAAACATAAAACTAATTATGATTCCCACGCCATTTTAGAAGAATTTAAGAGTAATGATCAAAGAGCAATTAAAGCATTAGACACTTATGTTGATCATCTAGCAAGAGGATTATCTTTAGTCTGCAATATTTTAGATCCAGATATTATTGTTTTAGGTGGAGGAATGTCTAATATTTCTTACATTTACGATCATATAGATACTTCATTAAAAAAATATATTTTTAGTGATACATTTAATACAAAAGTTGTTAAAAATATACACGGCGACTCTGGAGGTGTAAGAGGAGCTGCTTGGCTCTCTTAAATACCAGCCATTGAAATGTATTTAATATTTAAATAATCATCTAAACCATATCGAGAACCTTCTCTTCCAAGTCCAGATTCTTTAACCCCTCCAAAAGGTATTTCTGCCTTTGTTGTTAAACCAGTATTAACGCCTACCATTCCGTATTCTAAAGCTTCAGCTACCCTCCATATTCTTCCAATATCTCTTGAATAAAAATATGAAGCAAGACCATAAGGAGTATCATTCGCAAGCTTAATTACTTCTTCATCTGTGCTAAACTTATACAAAGGTGCTACTGGGCCAAAAGTTTCTTCATAAGTAATTTTTGCTTTAGTCGTCACATTAGAGAGAACAGTTGGTTGAAAGAAGTTGCCACCAAGTGGGTGTATATCTCCTCCTACTGCAACTTTTGCTCCTTGATTTACCGCATCTTTAACTTGATCAAGAACTTTCATTAAAGAGGGTTGGTCAATAAGTGGGCCAGAAACTGTTTCTTCTTCTAAACCATTTCCAACTTTTATCTTATTTACTTCTTGAGTGAATTTATCTAAAAATTCATCATATACTTTTTCATGAACGAAAATTCTATTTGCACATATGCAAGTTTGACCAGAATTTCTAAACTTACTCTGCATAGCCCCAGTTACTGCCTCATCTATATTAGCATCTTCAAACACAACAAATGGTGCATGACCTCCTAATTCCATTGATACTTTTTTAACAGTAGATGCACTTTGTTGTAAAAGAACCTTGCCAACTTCTGTAGAGCCAGTAAATGATATTTTTTTAACTATTGGATTTTCAGTTAATTCTTTACCAATTGCTGCTGCAGATCCAGTGATAATATTAATTACCCCATCAGGAAAACCTGCTTCTTTAGCTAAAACACCAAGAGCAAGTGCTGAATAAGGAGTTTGACTAGCCGGCTTTATAACAACAGTACATCCAACAGCAAGTGCAGGAGCACATTTTCTAGTAATCATTGTACTTGGAAAATTCCATGGAGTAATTGCACCTACTACGCCAACAGGTTGTTTTATAATTACAATTCTTCTATCTGGCATTGGATCAGGGATGATATCGCCATAAACTCTTTTTCCTTCTTCTGCATAAAAATCAATATATGTAACTCCCATCAGGATCTCACCTTTTGCTTCAGCTAGAGGTTTACCTTGCTCTAAAGTCATAATTCTAGCCAAGTCATCGACATTTTGCTCAATTAATCTTGCCCATTTTTGCAGTATAATAGATCTTTCTTTTGCAGTTTTATCTCTCCAATTTGGAAATGCATCTTGTGCTTCTTTTATTGCTTTATTAGTTTCAGATGTTGAACATTTAGGAACTTCGCCAATTATTTCATTGATAGCAGGATTGTCGACTTTAATCTTTTCACCAGAATCACTATCTATCCATTTACCACCAACAAAACAACTTTCTTTAAAAAGTGCTTTATTTTTTAGTTCCATATTTACTCCTCTTATTTATGCATTTACTAGATTACACTTTTTAACTTTTAATTTATAGAGGTAAATATGACAATTGTTAACTCTTGGAATGAATGGGATACCTTGAAGCATGTTATTGTAGGTACAGTAGAAAATTCAAATGTACCACCAATGGAACCCGCATTGGAACCAAAAATAAGTAAAGAAAGTGGGATGGCCGGTTCACACGGTCCAAGAAATTCAGAGTCAATTGATAAAGCAAACATTCAACTTACTAATTTTGTAAAAATTTTAGAGTCTCACGAAGTGCAAGTTGATCGCCCAACTCCTATAGATTTTACAAAAGCAATCTCTACACCTGATTGGAAAAACGATGGTCAATTTGGATCAATGCCACCTAGAGATGTGATCTTAACTGTTGGTAATGAAATGCTAGAAGCGCCAATGTCTTATAGATGTAGGTGGTTTGAATATCTTGCTTACAGACCATTACTTGAAAAATACTATGATGAAGATCCAAATATGCGATGGGAGTCAGCTCCCAAGCCACGTCTTACATCTAAAACTTATAAAGCAAATTATTTACCTGAAGGTATAACTGAAGAAGACAGATATAAAAAAATTGAAGACAGAGATATGATTTTAACTGAACAAGAACCTCTTTTTGATGCAGCTGAAATTCTACGCTTTGGAAAAGATTTATTTTATCATAATAATTTTACTTCAAATTTAAAGGGTTTGAATTGGTTAAGAAGACATTTTCCTAATCATCGAGTTCATCAAATAAATTTACCAGGAGAATTAATTCCTACTCATATTGATGCATGTTTTACACCCATTAAACCTGGCGTAATAATTATCAATCCAAATAGAAAAATATCTCAAGAGCAAAGAAAAATATTTGATGACAATAAATGGGAAATTCATGCTGCGGCACCTTCTGTACATAATACCCCTCCACCAATGTGCTATTCAACAATTTGGTTGTCAATGAATGTATTAATTTTAAATCCTACAACTATTTGTGTAGAAGCAAGTGAAGAAAAAATGATTAAACAAATGGAAAGCTTTGGTATGAATGTTATCCCGGTTCCTTTTCGTGATGTCTATGCTTTTGGAGGCAGTCTTCATTGTGCAACTACAGATGTTTATAGAGATGGTGATTGTGAAGATTACTTTCCAAATCAATAATGAATAATTTTAAACAAAACGATTTAAAGCCGATTATCCAAAATACAACCAATCCCAGAGTTGGTGTTATTACTCTTTCAACTGATTTTACAATAGAGCAAGATTTTAGAAAAATATGCCATTCTCTTCCCATAGATATATTTTTTAACAGAATACCTTTTATTAACCCCTTAAATCATGAAAATTATTTAAAAATGGCAGAACATATACCTGAGGTATCTCAACAAATTTTACCTGGAGAAAAAATTGATGTTATTGCATATGGTTGTACTTCAGGGACTATTGCAATAGGGGAAGAACATATATCTAGTCAGGTTCAGAGATCAAAACCTGAAGCAAAAGTTACAACACCTATCACAGCTTCATTAAAGGCATTTAAAAAATTAAATTTAAAAAATATAGCAGTGCTAACGCCATATCCTAAAGATGTTAATGTAACAGTTTTTGACTATTTAAGTAAAAGTAACTTAACAATAGATTCTTTTAATTCTTTTAATTTAAATTATGACTCTGAGATTGCCCAAGTAAGTTTAGAAAGTTTAAAAGAAAGCATAGCAAAAATAAATTTAGATAATGTTGACGGATTATTTGTTTCTTGTACGGCTCTTAAAATTGTTGATATCCTTGATGAAGTTGAAAAAAAATTTAATACAACTGTAATTTCTAGCAATCAGGCAATAATATGGGATTGCTTACAATTGTTAGATATGAATGTTAAAATCTCAGGTTATGGAAAATTATTTAACAGTTAGATGATTTCATTAGATAAAATTAAAGAGGCACATAAAAAAATTTCACCTCATATTAATTATACACCGTTAATTTACTCAGATTTTTTATCTAAAAATAGAACTGTAAAATTAAAATTAGAATCACTGCAAAAAACTGGATCATTTAAATTAAGAGGGGCACTTAATAAATTACTATCACTTTCTGATCATGAAAAAAGCAAAGGAGTGATAGCTGTTTCGACAGGTAACCATGGCAAGGGAGTAGCTTATGCTGCAAGTTTATTAGGTGTCAAATCAACTATTTATATGTCTTCTATGGTTCCAGAATACAGAAAATTAGCAATAGAAGCTTTAGGAGCTAATGTAGAAATAGTAGGTCAAAATAGTGATGAAGCAGATTTATATGCAAGAAACATTTCAGAAAAAGAAAATATAACTCTTATACATCCATTCGATGATGAGGATATAATCATAGGTCAGGGAACTACAGGTCTAGAAATGATAAATGATTTTCCTGAAGTTGATACAGTAATTATTCCAACCTCAGGTGGAGGTTTGATTGGTGGAATTGCACTTGCATTAAAATTACAAAAACCTAGCATTAAAGTAATTGCTGTTTCAATGGAAAGAGGACCTTCAATGTATGAAAGTCTTAAACAAGGGAAGCCAGTAGATGTAGAGGAATTAGAAACACTTGCTGATTGTTTGGGAGGAAGCATAGGTTTGAATAATAAATTTACGTTTGATATAGCTAAGGAAACAATAGATGATTTTGTACTAGTTAATGAAGATAAGATAGCTGAAGGTATAAAATTAAATTTTACTGAACATAGAATAGTATCTGAAGGAGCAGCAGCAACTAGTGTTATGGTCGCAAAAGATAATTTATCATCTCATCTTGGCAAAAATATTATATGCCTAATTTGTGGAGGTAATATTGAGAAAAATTTATTTAAAAAAATAATTTCATGACATTAGTATTAACTTCTAGTGAAATAAAAAAATGTGTTCAGTTAAATGGACAACTTATTCCTATAATTGAAGACGCTTTTAAAAGTTTAGCTTTGGGAAAAACGACAATGCCCCCAATCCTTCGTCTTGATATCGAAAAATATCATGGAGAATCTGATGTTAAGGCTGCTTATATAGATGGACTAGATAGTTATGCTATTAAGGTTGCATCAGGTTTTTTTAATAATCCAAATCTAGGTCTTCCATCTAGTAATGGTTTAATGATTTTATTAGATTCAAAAACTGGTATGTTAAAATCTGTTTTGTTGGATAAAGGATATTTAACAGATGTACGAACAGCTATAGCAGGTGCAATCGCAGCAAAACATTTATCAAATCCAGAATCATCAAATGTAGGAATTATTGGAGCAGGTATTCAGGCAAAGATGCAGCTAGAAGCTTTATTATTAGTTAGAAATATTAAGACAGCTTATATTTGGTCGAGAGATTCTAAAAAAACAAATACATTTGTTAAAAATATTAAAGATAAAATAAATATCAAAATTATTGCATGCGAATCTCCTGAACAAACTGTTAATTTATCTGAAATTCTCATAACTTGTACGCCTAGTAAATCGCCTATTATTAAATCAGAATGGTTGAAAAAAGGTTTGCATATTACTGCAATGGGATCAGATGCTGAGATGAAAAATGAATTGGATCCCAAAATTATTAAAGATTGTGATTATTATATTCCTGATAGCCAATCTCAAACTTCTATTTTAGGAGAATTAAATCATGCAATTAAAGCAGGTTTAGTAAGTGCAGAAAAAAAATATAATGAACTTGGGTCAGTAATTATTAATTCAAATTTAGGCAGAAGAAATATTAATGATGTTACAGTTGCTGACTTAACTGGAACTGGAGTTCAGGACACAGCAATAGCAAGGCATACATATAAAATATCAGCAGATAAAGGTTTTGGAATAATTATAGAGTAATAATGTCAAAGTATATTAGTACACATTGGGGAACATATAAAGTTAATCAAGATAAAGAAAATAATATCTCATTAGATTATTGGGAAAAAGACTCTTATCCAACAAGATTTGGATTAAGTTTAACTGAAGCAGCAACTGATCATTTAAGAATAAAACAACCATATATTAGAAAAGGTTGGTTAAAGAATAAAGGTAAGAGTGATATTGACAGAGGAAAAGATACCTTTGTCCCTATGTCTTGGGATGAAAGCTTGGATATTGCTGCTAATGAACTTTTAAAAACAAAAAATAATTTTGGCAATTCTTCAATTTATGCAGGTTCTTATGGTTGGGCTAGTGCCGGAAGATTCCATCATGCAAAAAGTCAAGTTAACCGTTTTTTTAATCATTTTGGGGGCTTTAGTTCTTCATATCAAAGTTATTCTTATGCTGCAGCTCAAACAATCCTACCTCATATTATTGGTTTAGATCTTTATTCAACTTTAGACGAACATAATTCATGGAATGCTTTATCAGACAATTGTGAACTCATGGTTATGTTTGGAGGCATGCCTCTAAAAAATTCCAAAGTTTCATCAGGAGGAGTTGGAAAACACTCAACACAAGAAGGTATGAAAAAATGTGTATTAGGTGGAACAAAATTTATAAACATTAGTCCTTTAAAAAATGACTCTCCAGAATTTTTAAACGCTGAACATATTGCTATAAGACCAAATACAGATACAGCGCTGATGTTAAGTCTTGCTTACATTCTGATTACAAATAATTCATATGATAAAGATTTTATAAATAAATATACAGTAGGTTTTGATAGTTTTGCATCATATGTATTGGGTAAAAAAAATAATGCTCCTTGTACACCAGAATGGGCATCAAATATTACTAACATACCGATTAAAAAAATTAAAAACTTAGCTGAAAAATTAATCACAAAAAAAACTATGATTTCTATGTCTTGGAGTTTGCAAAGAGCATCAAGAGGAGAGCAACCATTATGGATGGGTATTACTCTTGCATGTATGATTGGTCAGATTGGAACAGCAGGTGGAGGATTTGGTTTTGGTTACTCTGCGGTAAATAGTACAGGTGATTCATTTACTAAAATACCATGGAAAAGTCTTCCACAAGGTAAAAATAATATTAAAGATTTCATTCCTGTTGCAAGAATAACGGACATGCTTGAAAAGCCTGGTGAAACTTTTGATTATGATGGTCAGAAATTGAAATATCCAGATATAAAATTAGTTTATTGGGCTGGAGGTAATCCATTCCATCATCATCAAGACTTAAATAGATTAGTAAAAGCATGGCAACATCCTAATACTATAATTGTTAATGAAATATGGTGGAATGCTCAAGCAAGACATGCTGATATTATTTTTCCAGCTAATACTGCTTTAGAAAGAAATGATTTAATGCTTAATCCAAGAGATCCAACAATAGTTGCTAATAAAAAATCCATAGACTCTTTTGCTAATTCTAAAAGTGATTATGAAATTTTTTCAGGACTTGCAAATAGATTGGGATTTGAATCGACTTTTACTGACAACAAAAATGAAATGGAATGGATTGAATTTCTTTGGGAAGAAAGTAAAAATATTGCTAAAGATTTTAAAATAAACTTACCTGATTTTAAGAAATTTTGGGCAAATGGATTTTATGAGGTTCCCTGTCCAGATAAAAAGAAAATTATGTTAGAAAATTTTAGAAATGATCCAGAAAACTTTCCATTAAAGACCCCTTCTGGCAAAATTGAAATTTCTTCCGATACTATTGAAAGCTTTCAATTAAAAGATTGCTTATCTCATCCAAGTTGGTTTGAGCCGTATGAGTGGTTAGGAAAAATAAATAAGTATACTCTACATCTGATATCAAACCAACCAACTCATCGTTTACATGGTCAACTTGATAATGCTTCAGATAGTAGAAAAAGTAAAATCAAAGATAGGGAGCCGGTATTAATTAATTCATTGGATGCAAATAAACGATCAATTAAAGATGATGATATAGTTATGCTTTATAATGATAGAGGAAAGGTTTTGGCAGGAGCTATTCTATCTGAAGATGTTATGCCAGGGGTAGTAGTTTTGTCTACTGGGGCTTGGTTTGACCCTAATTATAATTTGAATACAGAAGTACACGGAAATCCCAATGTTCTAACAAATGATGTTGGAACTTCATCTCTTGGTCAAGGTCCTACCTCTCATACAACTTTAATAGAAATTAAAAAAGCAAGCAAAGAAGAAATTGCTGATGTTATGATTTTTAATAGTTTAAGTTTTTAAAGAAAATACTTGATCTTAGTCTATTATTACTTACAAAACTTATTTTATGGATAATATTATTACATTTGATAAGGTTTCAAAATCTTTTGGTGAGTTGAAAGTGCTAGACCAATTAAATTTAGAAGTAAAAGATGGTGAAAAATTAGCTCTGATTGGTCCAAGTGGTTCTGGCAAAACGACAATCTTAAGAATTTTAATGACATTGGAGACAATAGATAGCGGTTTTGTATCTGTTAATAATGAGTATTTATGGCATGAAAAAATTAATGATAAAGTAGTTCCTGCAACTGATAAACATTTACAAAAAATGCGTGATCAGATTGGGATGGTTTTTCAACAATTCAATTTATTTCCTCACTTAACAGCTATAGAAAATGTTAAGCAACCTCAAATTTTAGTTAAAAAGAAAAATGAAAGTGAAGCAAAAGAAAAAGCAGAACATCTATTTAACATGATTGGATTAAGTGATAAAATCGATCATTATCCTCATCAGTTATCGGGTGGTCAGCAACAAAGAGTTGCAATTGCAAGGGCTTTAGCGATGGATCCTAAAATAATGTTATTTGATGAAGTAACATCTGCATTAGATCCTGAGCTAGTGGATGAAGTGTTGGCAGTTTTAAGAAAATTAGCTGCAGACTCGGATACAACTATGTTAACAGTCACACATGAGATGAATTTTGCTCAAGATTTTGCTGATAGAGTCCTATTTTTTGATGCTGGTCAGATTGTAGAGTCAGGCTCTCCTAAAGATTTATTTTCAAATCCAAGAGAAGAGAGAACTAAGTCTTTCTTACGTAAATTTATATAGTTTAAGAATTCTTTTCCTTTTTAAAGGTTGTATTTATTATCAATGTCTGATTAAGTTTTTTTATATTTAATCAAATACAAGGAGGATAAAATGAAAAAACTAGCTTTATTTTTAATTAGTTTTGCAATTTTACTTGGTTCAGCAAAAACTTCATTTGCAGAATCTGATACTTTAAAAAGACTAAAAAAACAAGGATATGCAACTGTAGCTGTTGCAAATGAACCGCCATATAGTGATATCAAAACTGATGGTTATGTAACAGGTGCTGCTCCAGATGTAGCTCGTGCTGTTTTAAACATGTTAGGTGTACCTGATCTAAAAGCTGAAGTTATTATGTATGGTGCTATGATACCTGCGCTTCAAGCACGAAGAGTGGATATGGCTACATCAGGACTTTATATTAAACCTGATAGATGTGAGTCTATTATTTATTCTGAGCCTGATTTATGTGGTGCTGAAGCATTTGCAGTTCCTGTTGGCAATCCAAATAACCTGCTAACATATGAGGACATAGCTGCACAACCTGATTTAAAAATGGTTACTTGTGCTGGATGTGCTGAAGAAAAATATGCTTTAGAAAGAGGCGTTTCAGCTGATCAGATAGTTTATTTTGATACACCTCCAAGTGGAATCAAAATGCTTCAACAAGGTAGAGTAGATGTATTTGCTCTTTCTGGTCTAGGCACACAAGATTTGTTAAATAAAACAAATGATCCTAATCTAGAATTAGTTATGCCTATTACTGGAGTTCCAATTGGATGTGCTGGTGCAGCATTCAACATGGATGATAAAGAGTTCAGAGCAGAATATAATATGGCATTAGCAAAACTTAAAGCTACTGGAGAGTTTGCGGCTATTATTGAACCATATGGTTTTTCAGCAGAAGCTACTGCTGGTGAGTCATATCTGACAAGATGTCCAGACGGAAAATAAATTAAACTTTAAATTATTTTGCCCTGTATTATTACAGGGCAAATTTTTTTTATGAAAGAAGTTATAGCATTTTATCCAATCCTAATTGATGGCACAATTACGACAATTATTTTAACAGTTTTAAGTGCTATACTAGCGCTCGCGATTTCTTTTGTTGTGGGCCTATCTAGAATCTCAAAATTTAAAATTGTCAGAGTTTTAGCAATAATTTATTTAGAATTTTTTCGAGGTAGCTCTGCCCTTGTTCAAATGTTTTTTATTTATTTTGTCTTACCGATGTGGGGAATTTATTTTGATGCTTTAACAGCTGGCGTTATTGCAATTGGTTGTAATCTTGGAGCATATGGATCAGAGGTAGTTAGAGGTGGTGTATTAGCTGTTGGCAAAGAACAACATGAGGCTTCATTGGCGCTAAATTATTCTCCTTACAAAAGGTATAGGCACGTTATTATACCTCAGGCAATTCCTGTTATGATTCCTACGTTTGGAAATTTATTAATTGAACTTTTAAAATTAACTGCAGTAGCATCTCTTATAACTATTTCAGACTTAACATTTATGGCACACATAATTAGAGTTCAAACTGCTTTAACTTTAGAGCCCTTCTTAGTAATATTAGTTATTTATTTTATCATCGCTTCGATTTTAGTAAAAATTGTCGATATAATTGCTAAAAAATTTTCTAGGGGAAGAAATATTATGATTGCTGGAGAAAATTAGAGATGTATTGGAGTTGGGAAGTAGCTTTTGATGTATTACCACAATTAGCAAAAGGAGTTGTAGTAACTGTTCAAGCAACAATAGTTGCGTCTTTATTAGCTTATGTTTTAGGACTTGGAATAGCTATTTTAAAAATGTCCAAAAGTAAGCTGTTGAGAATTGTTTTATACTGGACTACAGAATTTATTAGAAGAACTCCAATATTAGTTCAGCTATATATTGTATTTTATGTTTTACCTGATTATGGTATTTTTTTTGAAGCTTTTACATGTGGAGTTCTGGTCCTCGGAATTCATTTTAGCACCTATACAGCAGAAGTTTTTAGAGCTGGAATTGACAATGTTCCCAAAGGTCAATGGGAGGCTGCAAAATCATTAAACTATAATCAATATGAGACTTGGAAAAATGTAATTTTACCACAGGCTATACCACCTATGATTCCACCTCTTGCAAACTATCTTATAACAATGTTTAAAGAAACACCTTTATTAGCTGCAATAACAGTTGTGGAATTATTTAGAGCTGCAGACCAATATAGTAATAGTCATTACAAATATTTAGAACCAATGACTTTAGTTGGAGTATTTTTCTTAATAGTATCCATTCCTTCAGCAATTTTAGCAATGAAGTTAGAAAAACGCTTTAAGCAAAGAAAGATATAAAAATGCAAAGTAATATTGTTGAAAAAACTGCAAAATATTTCAAGGAAAAAGGCGTTGTTCTTCCAACAATATCTGAATTGCGAAACCCACATTTAATAAGTGATGCAATAAAGAATAAAGTTTTAAAATTAGATAAAGATGCAATGGATCCAGCAAATTTATTTAGGGTACACTGGTTTAACAAAAGAGATCATAGTCAATTTTTAGATGTGCCAGAACATATTGTATTGCCAAGTGAGTTTACAGGAGTTGAAGCAAAAATTATTGTTAATCTTGGTCGTTATTTTCCACTGATTACTGCTCATAAAGTTTTAGCTGCGTATGGTTGCCTGCTTCCTAGAATTTTAAATGGTACTTTCGATTACACAAAGCATAAAGCTGTTTGGCCATCAACCGGAAATTATTGTAGAGGAGGTGTTGCTATTTCTAAAATATTAGGTTTCAAAAGTGTTGCCATTCTACCTGAAGGTATGAGTAAGGAAAGATTTAGTTGGCTTGAAAAATGGGTAGAAGATAAAAATGATATTATTAAAACTACTGGCACAGAAAGCAACGTAAAAGAAATATATGATGCTTGTAATGAATTAGAAAAGGATAAAAATAATGATATTATTAATCAATTTGATGAATATTATAATTATGCAACTCATAGAGCCATTACAGGATCATCTTTTGAAAAATCTTTTTTAAAAGTTAAGGCTGACTCTAATCTTAAAGCTAGATTTTATGTTTCAGCTTCTGGTTCCAGTGGAACATTAGCTGCAGGTGATTATTTAAAGGAAAATCTTAATGCACAAATTGCAGTTGTTGAAGCAACTGAATGTCCAACTCTTTTGTATAATGGTTATGGTGAACATAATATCCAAGGTATTGGAGATAAACACGTACCATTGATTCATAATGTAATGAATTCAGATTATGTAGTAGGCGTATCAGATGAGGCGACAAATAATCTTAATTTATTATTTAATTCAGATGAAGGAAGAGAATATTTAACTAATAGAAGAGGATTAAATTCAGAGTTTGTTGGGAGACTTCCAGAATTTGGATTTTCTTCTATAGCAAATATTATTGCTTCTATTAAACTTGCCAAAAAAATGAAACTAACAAAGGACGACGCAATCATCACTGTAGCAACAGATGGAGCTGATTTATATGAAACAGAATTAGCAAAAACAAAAAAACAGTTTAGTAAAATTTATGATCAAATAACTTGTGCTGAAATATTTGCCAAAAATTTTGATGCTATTTCTGTTGATCATACTTTAGAGTTGAGTCAAATTGATAAAGAAAGAATTTTTAACTTAGGCTATTATACATGGGTTGAACAACAAGGAACTAGCTTAAAAGAATTTGAAGATAGAAGAAATCAATCTTTCTGGGATAAGCACTACAAAGATATGATTTCACTTGATGAAAAAATTAAAGAGTTTAATTCTCTTTAATTAAATGAAAACTAAACGACTACATAATCAATTAGTTGAATGGAGACATGATTTACACATGAATCCTCAAACAAGTTTTGAAGAAGAATATGCCTCAAATAAAGTGGCTAATTTGTTGAAAGATTTTGGAATAGATGTTCATCAAGGGATTGCTAAAACTGGTGTAGTGGGAGTTTTAAAAAAAGGAAGCAGTAATAAAAGTATTGGTATCAGAGCAGATATGGATGCTTTACCAATTAAAGAGATAAATACTTTTTCTTATAAATCGACAATAGATAATAGAATGCACGCTTGTGGCCATGATGGACATATGACAATGCTATTAGGTGCAGCAAAATATTTAGCAGAACATGGCAACTTTGATGGTACTATATATTTTATCTTTCAACCTGATGAAGAAAATACTTTTGGTGCAAAAACGATGATTGAAGAAGGTTTATTTACAAAATTTTCAATTGATGAAGTTTACGGCATGCATAACATTCCTGGTATGGAAACTGGTACATTTGGTACTAGAAAAGGAGGTATTACCACTAGTGAAAATTTATTTGAAATATCAATTGAGGGTAAGGGAGGTCATGCAGCTTTACCCCATATGAGCAAAGATACAATAACGATTGGTAGTCAAATAATTACAGCCTTACAAACTATAGTTTCGCGTAAATTAGATCCTGTAGAAGCAGGAGTTGTATCTGTCACTGAATTTATTACTGATGGAAAAAAAAATGTACTCCCTGGCAATGGTTTAATAAAAGGAGATGCAAGGGCATTTTCTGAAAAAACTAATACAATTATTGAGCAAAGCATGCGCCAACTAGTTAAAGGAATTTGTGATGCACATGGTGTTTCCTATGAAGTTAAATATGAAACTACTTGTCCCATGACTTTTAATCAACCCGAACAAGCTAAATCAGCAACAAAAGCTGCAATCTCTTTATTAGGACCTGATAAATGCAATAGTGATATTGAGCCTAGGTCTTTCTCAGAAGATTTTTCTATTATGTCAAAATCAACGCCTGGATGTTTTGTATTGATGGGTAATGGTATTTCTGGATCACATGGGAGACCTTTACATTCAGCTGACTATGATTTTAACGATGAATTATTAGTTAAAGGGTCTTCATATTGGGTTGAGTTAGCAGAACAGCAATTAAAATCATAAAATTTTGAAAGGGAAATATTAAGATGTTTAAAAATAATTTAAATAAATTAGTAGAAAGAATGAAAGAGATTAACATTGATTTGGCTGTTATTACAGATGATGACAGCTTATACTACTTTACCGGATACCATGACTTTCTTCATATGGATTTTAATCGTCCAACAATCCTTCTAGTTTCAAAAGATGGTGAAAGCACCTTGATCACGCCTTTATTAGATGTTCTTTTAGTTCCAGACGATACGCCTGTAAATAAAATAGAAACTTGGAATGATGGTATTGGTGATGAGTGGAGAGAATTTTTACCAAAAATTATAAATAAACATAATAAAATATTTTGTGAAAAATATAAAATAAATGCAACTGTAAACAATTATTTAAATGAATTAATGAATGGTAAACCTCTTGAAAATATTACACCGATTGTAAGTGAAATTCGTATGATTAAATCAGATGAAGAATTAAAAATAGCTAGACATACTGGTGAAGTAGCAATGGCAATGATGGAAGGCGCAAAATCTGTTATTGGGCATAATGTACCAGAATATGAAATTGCTATAGCTCAATCTCAAGCAGGGACAAGAAAAGCAGCACAGTTATTGCAAGACCATTACCCTAAAAGTATTAATATGTCTCCAAACATTCATTTTTTATCAGCTATTTCCTCAGGAAAGGATTTGCCTAAAACACATCATCGTGCTTCAACAAAATTAGTAAAGAAGGGGGACCCTATATTTGTTTGTTATTGTGGATCAGCAAATTTTCATAGATTTAAATTAGGCTTTGATCGTATTTTTTGGGTTGAAGAAGTAAAAGATAAAAATCAAATAAAAGCTTTTGAAGTCGCAGTAAAATCACAACAAGCTGCTTTAGAAGTTCTTCGTCCTGGGGTAACTGCTGAAGAGGTTCATGCAGCTTATGCAGAAACTATACAATCTGAAGGTTACCCTTATCCTACTTTTAGATGCGGAAGAGGAACGGGTTTTAGTTTTTTAGAAGAACCTCAACTTGTAGTAGGAAATAAAACAGTTCTAAAACCAGGTATGGTTTTTGCAGTCGATGGTGGTAGTAGTGCAAAAGATTTTAGAGGTCAAGTAGGTGATAGTTTTATTATTACAGAAGATGGATATGAGCAAATTACACATCATTCAAAAGCTATTGAAGATTTAATAATTAACTAATGAAAAAAATTAAACTCTACAACACACACTGTTGTGGTGAAATAGGTGATGTGATTGTATCTGGAAAAATAAATTTAAAAGGCAATACTATATTAGAACAATCAAAATATTTATTTGATGACAAAAAACTAAGAAAATTTTTACTTCATGAGCCTAGAGGAGGGGTATTTAAGCATTATAATTTATTAGTTTCACCAAAAAACGAAAAAGCAAAGGCAGCTTTTATAATAATGGAGCCTGAAGATAATCCTCCAATGAGTGGCTCAAATAGTATTTGTGTAGCTACTGTTCTGCTTGAGAAAGGTATTATAGATATAAAAGAGCCAACAACAGAATTCTTACTTGAAGCACCAGGTGGTACTATTCCAATAAAAGCATTTGTTGAAAATAAAAAAGTAACCTTTGTTGAAATTCACAATCTACCATCATTTGTTGATAAAGTTGATGTGAAACTTCAAACATCCTCATTTGGGGAAATAATTGTTAGCACAGTTTTTGGTGGTGATAGTTTTATTATCTGTAATGCACAAGATTTTGATTTAAGTATTAAACCTGAGAATGCTAAAAAATTTGTTGAAATTTCTAAAGAAATTTTAAAAGAAGCAAATTATCACTTGGGTTTTCAACATCCAAACTTACCTGATTTGAATTTCATTTCTTTTTGTCAATTTATTGAACCTATAAAAATAAATAATCTAAGACAAAAAGAAGGCTTGAATACTGTTTGTATTAGACCAGGAAAATTGGACAGATCCCCATGTGGTACAGGTACCTCTGCTAGGTTGGCCCTCATGCATGAAAAAAATGAAATTCATATAAATGAAAAATTTATCTCAAGATCTATTATTGGCTCTACTTTTGAATCATATATTGCAAAAGAGTATACAGAGGAAAATAAAAAAATGATTATTCCTTCAATTAAAGGATCGGCTTTTATAACTGGTGAACAAGAAATGTATATTTCTGATGAGGACCCTTTTCCTGAAGGTTATCAACTAAATGATACATGGCCAACAAATTAGAAAGTTAAATTGTTTAAATTTTTAATCTGATAAAGATTTTATCTTATCAACGAGTTCTTTATTTATATTTCGCGGACCACTATCTAATCTATTTTTATGTCTTCTTTCTCCTGGTAATCTAACACCTTCAAGTGATTTCATTTGATCAAAAAATTTTTCAGCATGTTCATTCCAGTTATCACCAGCAATTAATTGAGGAGATAAAGCCATAATAAATTCTCCACCTCTTGCTGGTCCACCATCATTATTATCTTCATCTTTTGCTTCAAAACTGAATAAGTCACCAACTAACCCTGCAGCTAATAACTCTATCATCATAGCAATAGCTGACCCTTTATAATCACCAAAAGTTAATAAAACACCGCCATTAGCAATTTGAGATGGGTTATCTGTTTTTTCACCATCTTTATTTAGCCCTGTTCCGTAAGGAACTTTATGACCATCTCTTGCTGCTACTTGCACTTCGCCCATTGCCATAGTTGAAGTTGCCATGTCGTAAACTACAGGAGTATTATTTTTTCTAGGCCATGCAAATGAAATTGGATTAGTTCCAAACAAAGGTTTTTTTGCTCCAGCAGGTGCAACACTTGGTTTGTAGGCTGTGCATGCTATTCCAATTAGTTCATTTTCTGCTAAAGCTTCAGTTTCATGCCATAATGCAGCAAAGTGATGCGTGTTGGTAATAGTTAAAACACCCACACCATGTTGTTTAGTTACTTCGATTAATGCAGGAATACCTACTCCAATTGCTGTAGGAGCAAACCCATAATCACCCTCAACTCTTATTGCGTTTTGCGTTAAAAAATTATTTTTTGGTCTAGCATCACCTTTAACTTTTTTACTTTTTAATGCTGCAACATACCCAGGAATTCTAAAAAGGCCATGTGATATGCTCCCATCTCTCTCAGCATTCGTTACTGTATGAGCAACAGCTTTTGCATTGAGTTCATCACAACCATTAAATTTAAGTGTTTTTAAGGCTAAGTTATATATTTCTTCAAGAGATAGATCTTTAGTTGTCATAATTTTCCTTTTATAAGTATGGGCTAATCTGTCTACATATAGCGCATTTACAATTAGGATTAAATGGCTAAAGATATAAGTTTATTTTAAATTGTTTCAAAATCAGAAACTTTTTATTTTGCTCAAAATATTTGAGGATATAGGAATTTTATGACTCGTTTTAATGCATGGAATGTATTTAAAAATGGTTTTACTGGTCAAAAAAACTGGGACCGACAATGGCGTGATCCAGAGCCAAAAAAAGAATATGACATAATAATAATAGGAGGAGGCTTACACGGCTTAGCTACAGCTTATTATTTAGCAAAAAATCATAATAAAAAAAATATAGCAGTTTTAGAAAAAGGATGGATAGGTGGTGGAAACGCTGGACGGAACACAACTATAGTACGCTCAAATTATATGCTGCCTGGTAATCATGAATTTTATGAACATTCTTTAAAACTATGGGAGAATTTGAGTCACGATTTAAATTATAATGTTATGTTTAGTCAAAGAGCACATGTCTCACTTTATCATAGCCCTGGAGCAAAAGATGGGGCAGCCAGAAGATATAATATTATGCGTTTACATGGCACTGATGCTGAATTGTGGGACTTAGATACTCTTAAAAAAAATATTCCTCATTTAAATTATAATGATGCAAGATTTCCAATTATGGGTGCTGCGGTTCAGAGGAGAGCGGGTAATGCCAGACATGATTCAACAGTATGGGGATATGCAAGAGCTGCTGATAGTTTAGGAGTAGATATATTGCAAAATTGTGAGGTAACTGGTGTTAAGAGATCGCAAAATAATATTGAAAGTTTAGAAACATCAAGAGGAAACATTAAAGCTAAAAAAGTGGGTTTTGCTGTTGCAGGACATACTTCTGTTTTATGGCAAATGGCTGGCCTTGGAAATTTACCTATAGAATCTCACAAGCTTCAAGCATTTGTAACAGAAGCCGTTAAACCTCTTTTAGATCATGTAGTTGTGTATGGTGTTGGAGGAGCACATTTTTATATTTCTCAATCTGATAAAGGTAGTATGGTTTTTGGTGGAGATTTAGATTGGTACAAGTCATATGCTCAAAGAGGAAATTTACCAATGGTTCAAGATACTGCGGAAGCGGCTATGGCTATAATGCCTTGCTTGGGTAGAATTCGACTTTTACGTCACTGGGCTGGTGTCATGGATATGTCTATGGATGGGTCTTTCTTCATATGTAAAACTCCTCTATCAAATTTATATCTAAATGCTGGATGGAATTATGGAGGCTTCAAGGCAAGCCCTGCTTCAGGTTGGTATTTTGCAGATTTAATTGCAAATGAACAACCTCATAAACATGTTCAAAATCATAACTTAGAGAGATTTGAAAAAGGAATTAACATTGATGAACGGGGTGCTGGTCCCGATCCAAAATTGCACGGTTGATATGATAAGAATTAAATGTCCATATTGTGGTGAGAGAGATCATAGTGAGTTTACTTATGGGGGTGATGCGTCTATTAAATATCCAGCACTTGATGCATCTGAGTCAGAATGGACAAAGGCTATTTTTTTTCGTGAAAATATAAGAGGAATGCAAAAAGAAACTTGGCATCACACAAATGGTTGCAGACTTTGGTTAGAGGTAGAGAGATCTACAATTACGCATGAAATTAAAAGCGTTAAAGCATGTCACCCACAAATTGAAAAAATTACAAAAAATAAGTCATGACATCTGTAAGAAAAGAAAAGTACGGTAAAATAAATAGAGATAAAGTTCTTGGGTTTACTTGGGATAATAAAGAGTACTTTGGGTATGAAGGAGACTCTCTAGCTTCTGCACTTTTAGCAAATAACATTAAGATAGTTGGGAGAAGTTTTAAATATCATCGTCCAAGGGGTGTTATGTCTTGTGGAGTTGAAGAATCAGGCGCTCTTGTAACTATTGGATCAGGAAGTAAATCAGATCCCAACGTTCGTGCTACAACTCAGGAACTATATTCTGGATTAATTGCAAAAGGACAAAATGCTTTTCCAAATGTAAATTATGATTTTGGAGGTATTAATAATTACCTCAGTCGTTTTTTCGCAGCTGGTTTTTATTATAAAACATTTATGGGTTTACCTCCTTTTGAGTGGGGAAAGGGAACTGGTATCTGGATGATTTTTGAAAAAATTATTCGAAAAGCTGCTGGTATGGGTAAAGCTTCAAGAGAGCCTGATCCAGATAATTATGAACACGCTAATGATTTTTGTGATGTGCTTGTTGTTGGATCAGGTCCTGCAGGTATTGCAGCTGCTCAAGAAGCAGCGAATAAGAATTTGGATGTTATCTTGATTGAACAAGATTCATTACTAGGAGGCAATAACTTATCTGAAGCAGAATTTGATGTGAGCCTTTTACAAAATCAATTAAAAAGTAGCGGTATAAGAGTGATGTCTAGAACAACTGCATTTGGCGTCTATGACAACACTGTAGTTGGAGCTTTAGAAAGAGTTACAGATCATATACCTAATCCAAATAGTAAATTACCACGTCAACGTTTCTGGACGATTAGAGCAAAACACATAATTCTGGCAAGTGGAGCATTAGAGCGTCATGTAGCTTTTAATAACAATGATATACCTGGCGTTATGACAGTAAATGCTTCCAGGCATTACTTAAATAGATATGGTATTCTGACTGGTAATAATATTGTTATTACAACAAATAATGATTCTGTTTATCAAACAGCGCTGGAACTTCAAGAAGCTGGATCAAAAGTTACTATTTTGGACTCAAGAAAAAATGTTAACCTTGACTTACCTAAAGAAATAGATGTTTATTTAAATACTTTACCTTTTAGCATTAATGGAAGAAGAAAAATTGAAGGTTTGGATGTTTGCAAAGTAACAGATAAAAATAATAAAAATACAATTATTTGTGATCAGGTTCTAATTTCTGGAGGTTGGTCACCAATAGTAAACTTAGTCTCTCATCGAGGAATAAAACCTATATGGAATCAAGAAAATCTATGCTTCGTTCCAGGTGATATTAAAGAAAATATTACAGTGGTAGGTTCAGCAAAAGGTATCTGGAATAAAAATGATTGTATAGAATCTGGTCTAGTTGGAGCGCATGAAGCAATGAATACTCTTGGCATTCACAAAAAAGAAATTTCTTTTCCTTCAGTTGGTGGCTGGTTAAATCCTATAGATACTCTTTTTGAAGTTAAATCAAATAAATTTCCATCTAAAAGTTTTGTTGATTTTCAGCATGATGTAACTGCTGAAGATGTGAGGTTAGCGCATAGAGAAGGTTTTATTTCTGTTGAGCACCTAAAACGTTATACAACTTTAGGAATGGCGAATGATCAAGGAAAGATGGGTAATATAATTGGTCTTTCATTAATGGCAGAACAATTAGACAAAAATATACCAGAAGTTGGAACAACAGTTTTTAGACCCCCTTACACTCCAGTACCAATAGGTGCTTTGACTGGAAGAAATGTTGGAAAACATTTTAGACCTTTAAGGGTAACACCAATGCATCAATGGAATATTGACCACGGCGCAAAAATGATCGAAGTTGGTTTATACCAAAGACCTTGGTACTATCCTAAAAAAAATGAAACATTAAGTGACTCATATATTAGAGAAACAACAATTGTTAGAAAAACGGTTGGTATTTGTGACGTCACATCTCTTGGTAAAATTGCTATTCAAGGACCTGATGCAACTGAATTGGTAAATCGTATATACACAAACCCTTTTGCTAAACTTCCCATAGGAAAGGCGCGTTATGGAATTATGTTACGCGATGATGGAATTGTAATGGATGATGGAACCTCATGGAGACTTGGAGAGAATGAATATTTTATGACAACATCAACTGCTGCGGCAGCAAAAGTAATGTCATGGCTTGAGGAGCTACTTCAAACAAGATGGACTGATTTAAAAGTTAATGTAACAAGTGTTTCGGAACAATGGGCAGGCGCAGCAATTGCTGGTCCTAAATCAAGAGATGTATTGAGTGAATGTGTTTTGGATTCAAATGAAATTTCTAACCAAAATTTACCTTTCATGGGAGTCTTACAAACTAAACTTAAGGATGGCACTCCTTGCAGAGTTGTAAGAATAAGCTTTTCAGGTGAACTTGCTTATGAAATGTACATTGAGTCAGATTATGCTCATGGAATGATGGATGTATTATGGGAAAGTGCCAAAAAATATGATGGTTGTTTATATGGTTTAGAAGCACTAGGAGCATTAAGAGTTGAAAAAGGACATGTAACTGCAGCTGAGCTTGATGGAAGAGTAACCATTGATGATGCTGGATTAGGGAAAATGGCATCAACAAAAAAATCTTATATTGGAAGTGCTATGCGTAAAAGAGGGGTTCTTAATGCAGACGATAGAGAAATGCTAGTTGGTTTTTTTCCTATTAATGAAAAAGAAACTTTTAATGCTGGAACAATTGTTTGTGAAAAAAATAATATTCAGGGTCAAGGCATAGGTCGTATCACATCAGTTACTCATTCTCCAGAATTAGGACATTGGATTGGTATTGGGTATGTCAATGGGGGTCTTGATAGTTGGAAAGATGTAACATTAGTTGGTGCTGATCCTGTGCGAAATAAACAAATGGAAATAAAGGTTGTATCACCCCATATGATAGATCCTGAAGGCAAGAGAATGTATGCTTAATAGAAACTCAGCAATAAAAGAAAATTATAAAATTGGAAAATATCCATTTGAAGACAAAATTGAAATTGTATTTTCTGAAAATTATAATCTTGTAATTCAGCAAATTGCGGCCTGGCCTGATGAAATATCTAATCTAGAAAAATTATTTTCTGATGAGTTAGGTGTTAAACAAAATATTGATTTTAATCGAGGAGAAATTTTTAAAAAAAATTCACTATGGAGAATGGAGCCTTCAAAATGGTGGCTAATAGGTAGCACTATTGACTTGCCTGAAAAAATAGGAACATCACTTGAGCTATCGCACGCCTTTACATCTATTATGATTAACGGTGAAAAAAGTGAAATTTTACTAAACAGACATTTACCACTTGATCTCCGTTTAGATAATTTTCCAATTAATTCATCAGCAAGTTCAGCAATTCATCATGTTAGTGTAAAATTATTTAGGCATAATAATAATGAATTTAAACTTTTTATACCTAGGGGCTTTGCTTTGTCTATTTGGGAAATTTTACTTGAGTCAGCATCTCAATTTGGATACGAAATAAAAGATAATTAAACCTAATAGACATTATTCTTTTTCCATATTAAACCAGTAGATATGATTTTTTCTAAAACAGAATACTTATCAAGATTATTAAAAGTTAAAAATGTAATGGATGAAAAAAATATGGATATAATTATCCTAACTGATCCATCTAATATGAACTATTTAACAGGTTATGATGGCTGGTCTTTTTATGTTCCTCAAGGTGTGATTGTTTCTCTTGATAAAGATGAACCCATTTGGTTTGGAAGAAAGCAAGACTCAAAAGGTGCAATGATAACAACTTATCTTAATCATGATAATATACTTGGTTACCCTGAGCATTTAATTCAGGCCCCCCCCAAACATCCCTATGATTTTGTTGCTGATTTTATTAAAGAAAATAATTGGAGTAATAAAAATATCGGTGTCGAAATGGATAGTTATTATTACACAGCTGAAATTCATAATCGTTTGTTAACACAATGTTCTAATGCAAAATTTAAAAATGCCCATTTATTAGTAAATTGGATAAGGTATGTAAAATCAAATACAGAAATTGCATATATGAAAGAAGGTGCAAAATTAGTTGAAGCTGGTATGCAAACAGCCTTTGATGAAATAAAGCCAGGTGTTAGACAAAGTACTGTTGCAGGTAAAATTCAAAATACACTATTAGGTGGTAACCAAGATATTGGTATAGGCGGTGAGTATGGAGGCTTAAATATAATTTTAGCAAGTGGCAAGTCTGCTTCTGCATCTCATTTGACACCTACAGATAAAAAATTCAATAATAATGAAGGTACTATTATAGAATTGGGAGGAGTAAAACATAGATATCACTGTGCTTTATCAAGAACAGTATACATTGGAGAGCCTGATAAAAAACTTGCAGATACTTTGAAAATTACCAATGAGGGAATTGAAAGAGCTATAGAAGCAACTAAACCAGGTGCTACATGTCATGATGTTGCCATTGCATTTTGGGAAGTTTTAGAAAAGCATGGTGTTGAAAAAGAATCAAGAGCTGGTTATTCAATTGGTCTTGGTTATCCACCAGACTGGGGAGAGCATACATTAAGTATTCGAAAAAACGAAATGACAGTCTTAGAACCTAATGTGACTTATCATCTAATGTGTGGAATGTGGATGGATACTTGGGGGTTAGAACTAAGCGAGAGTATCAGAGTTACACAAGATGGGTGCGAATTATTTTGTAATTTTCCAAGAGATTTGCACATAGTAAAATAAATTAATCATTAGCATCTCCACCACCAGCACCTTTAGATCTTGATTCCTCAGATTCAGGCACATAAGCTTTAAAAGCAAGTGCTGACATTTTATCCCAATTATTTTGATTTGGACTTAATCCCAAAGATAAATATTTTTTAGAGTCTACTAAATTAATATCTATGTCTAATTTTTTATTTTTGTTGGATGTATTAGATAAAATAATTTTAATAGAATTATTTATTTTTTTTTTAAATAATATTTTATTTATTGAAATATTTTCTTTATTTATCAAACAAAGAATTTCATTATCATTTATTATTTTTCCATAAATATTTTTTTTTATATATTTACTAAGTAGTGGAATGAGAAATATTGGATCATAACAGTTGATTAAACTAAATTCATCTACATTGTTTGTATTAAATTTAGATACAATATAATCAATGACTCCAGGACCTGTAATTAAATTAGATTTATTATTTAAATCAATAATTCTTTCATTTTTAAATAAATCTATTTTATAGTTATATTCATTATCATTTGTTGCAATGAATGAACAAAATAAATCTATGCCTTTAAGATTATATAATTCAAACCACGTTATTATATACGCAGCATCTTCATCAGCACCATATGGAAAACCTAGACTGGAAAATGCTCTTTGAGCATTTGTATATACTTCATAGTAAGAGTAACTCACAAATTAATTATATGAATTCATTGTCGCAAAACCCCAGCTATCAACGTTATCATTATTTAAATCTGATAGAAAAGGCGCTCCTGAAAAAAAAGTCACGCGGAGCCATCTATCTGATTTTGGATCATACCTGTTAGCCCCAAAAAAAGATAATTTGAATCTTAACATGTTTATCGGCATAGTATTTTTTCCAAGAATATTGTCCTGAACTTCTGCAAAAGGATATTTTGTAAGAGATTGAATTCTTCTTATAATTCCTCTAAATCTTGGATTAAATAATAAATATTCTGCAACAGACAAATCAAGATTTTCTTTTTGTAATTTTGAATATAAATTATTAACCATTTTTGCAACCCCAAGATTTTGCTCCAACTCACTACCATCTTCATTATATCTTTCCCCTAATCTTGGCTCAAGTTTTGCAGCAGAAATATACCAAAACAAAAAATTATTATCTTTTTTTTCAAAATCAACTTTTAAGGCCCAATTATAATTATTTTCAATCTCAATTTTTAATTCTTTTAATGTTTGCGTCTCATTAATTTCCATTAATTCAGTATCTGACATGTCTTCAGCAAAAACATCAGAATCTTCAGGATATAATTCTAAAAGTTGAACTTTAGCAATCTCCTGGGTATCATAATTGAAATTTTTACTTGTATAATTTATTAAATCTATCCAATGCACATAATTATATTTTTTATTTTCGAAATTTTTAATATGATTGATAAATTTTTTTAAATCTTCAAGAGTTTTTGTATTTTTTTTAATTTGATATTCATCAGATGTTGTCACTTCTTTTAAATAAAGAAGAGCTTTTTCAAGTAATTTTGAATAATTAGAAAGTTTTATGGAATCTATATTTTTATTGACTACTTGATTTAAAGATTTAGCGTATTGATTCATCCATTTGTTGATTAATTTTGGATGTTTAATAATAAAAGGTGCCATCCCTAAGCCAGTTGAATTACCAATACCAAGATGTTGCTTGATTGTCTTTTTTAGTTTTACTGCTTTATTAGGATTTTTTTTTCTTGCTACATGCTCAACTAAATCAACGCTAAATTCTCTAATGATATATACTGCAAGCATTTCTGCTCTAAAAGGTTGATTAAAATCAGTTATCTCTTTTGTATTGGTAAAATCTGACAATCCAAATTTTCCACTTCCATACACAGCTGTAGTTCTTAAAAGATAACCAACTTTATTGACTTCATTTATGTCAGGTTGTGTACCTTTAGATAAACAACTTACGACATATTCAAATAAACGAACACTTTTATTCGCTCTGCTTAAAATTAATTCTTTTGACGAATTACGACCTGATTCTTGTAGCGGTACATTTTCTCTTAATCTGCACAGCTCATCATTATTCAATTTTCCATTGATCAATGAGTAGGCGGTATCCCATTTTTCTGCGATCACTCTATCACTTCTATCTGAACTATCTAGGTGTTGGGAAAAACAAACTAAGGAGTAGGTGTTATTATTTATTACGATTTCATAAACTACTGTTCCATAACCATCTTCATCTAGGTCAAACTTTGATTTTGAAATTTGCCAATTATCAAATAATAATCTTCTAAGCATACTTCTAGAAAAGCTTAATCTGGAAGGATATCTGGACCCCATTTTATCTAGAGTCATAATATCTGCTGAAATTATGTTTTGTTGTAACATATAGAAATATATATAGTGGATTATTATCTTTTTCACTATTAGAAGTTAATTAAAAACATGGATATTGATAATATACTCATAGATGGTCTTGAATATGTAAACTGGAATAGAGACTTGTTTGAAAAGGCTCACGCTGGAGGTTTAACAGCAATTCATGCAACTCTAGTATATTGGGAAGATACTAAAGAGTCTTTTGAAAAAATAGATTATTGGGATAATCTTATACAGTCGCATAGTGATATCTTAACCCATGTTAAAAAATCTGAAGATATTTTTGAAGCTAAAAAATCAAATAAAATTGGAATAATTTATGGTTTTCAAAATTCAGCACCGATAGCAAATGATATATTTTTTGTTGAAAAATTTTATTCACGAGGCCTTCGTTTTATGCAACTGACATACAACAATCAGACGCCTTTAGCTGGTGGATGCTTTGAAAAAAATGACTCTGGCGTATCACGTTTTGGTGAAATGGTGATTGAAGAGATGAATCGTCTTGGAATGATTGTTGACTTAAGTCATGCAGGAAAAAAAACATGTTTAGACGCAATAAATTTTTCAAAAAAACCTGTAGCAATATCTCATGCTAATCCAGCATTTTTTCATAAATCAATTAGAAACATAGATGATGAAGTTTTGAAAAAATTATCAAATAAAAATGGATTTATAGGCTTAAGCTTATATCCATATCATTTAAAAAATCATGGAGATTGCAAACTGGAAGAATTTTGTGAAATGATTAAACAGTTAGTAAATATGATTGGAGAAGATAATATTGGCATAGGATCTGATCTATGTGTCAATTGGCCAGATAGTGTAGTAATGTGGATGCGAAATGGAAAATGGACAAAAAAAATTGATTATGGAGAGTCTAAAGATAAAAACGTTAGTTGGCCTAAACCAGTATCGTGGTATTCAAAACCTGAAGATTTATCAAGTTTTCTATCAGGAATGATTTCAAATGGTATTAGTGAAAAAATAGCATACAAAATAGCTGGAAAAAACTGGCTTAACTTTATGATCAATCATTTTTAATTTTTTCTTGTTACTAAAGTTGAAGCTGCAAGGCTGATCAAAACAATAGCAGTTCCTAATAATTGGATAGAAGTTAATTTTTCATTGAGAATCAAAACTGCTCCAAATATTCCAGTGATTGGCTCTAAATACAAGAATAATGCAGTATTAGTTTGCCCTATTCTAGGTATTGCTAATAACTGAAGAATGAGTGCGATTGCATAAGAGCAAGATGGAATTAATAAAATTAAAAAGGCATTAAGACTTACATCAGTGTCTATTTTATAGAATAAACTTAATATTATAAAAAAGAAAATTGTATTAAAAAAATTAATAAAAATATTGATTTGTATAGGTGAAATATTTTTTTTTGACATAGTTTGATTGGTAACAATCATTATCGATGCTCCTAATGATGCAATCAAAGCAAAAATTATACCTTGAATTTTTAAATCCTCAGTCGATGGACTTAGGGCTAAAAATAAACCAATAAAAGTGGTGAAGAATAAAAATTTAATAATATTTTTTATTTTTTCTTTTGTTATAAATATAGAAATTGCCAACACTATAATAGGGTAGGTGCAAAATATAATTATTGTTAAGCTTACGTTTATGTAAGTAACAGATGTTAGTAAACCTGTTGTAAGCATTATAGAAGCAATGGTAATTAAAAAAAAATAGCCAAAATTTTTTTTATATGTAGATATTAAATTTTGCTGTTTTGGAATAAGTGGTGATACAATTAATAAAGCTACAATATATCGTAAGAAAATTGCAAGACCTACGCCAGCACCAAGATTATAGGCAGTTTTAGTTACTGGGCCAATAATTCCAAAAAATACTCCTGCTGCTAACGCAAATATTATTCCTAAAATATTCATATTATATTAGTTTTTTTTTGACTATTGCTCTTATGACAGGTATTCACTCTACAACAACTAAAAAGTAATCAAATAAATGAATTCAGAAAAAGAAAAAACCTTTGTAAAGTTTGAGAAAATTGACAAAAGTTATGATGGTGAAGTATTGGTAGTTAAAAACTTGAACTTAGATATTGCTAAAGGTGAATTTGTAACAATGCTTGGTCCTTCAGGCTCAGGTAAAACAACAACACTTATGATGCTTGCTGGTTTTGAAACTCCTACTAATGGAGAAATCTATCTTGATGGAATGCCGATCAGCAAGATACCTCCTTATGAAAGAGAAATTGGTATGGTTTTTCAAAATTATGCTCTCTTCCCTCATATGACTGTTCAAGAAAATCTAGCTTTTCCACTTGAAGTTAGAAAAATGTCAAAAGCAGAAACAAAAGAAAAAGTTCAAAAAGCTCTTGATATGGTTGAACTTGGTGAATTTGGAACGCGTTTTCCTGCACAACTATCAGGAGGACAACAACAAAGAGTTGCACTTGCAAGAGCATTAGTATTTGAGCCAAGGCTTGTCTTAATGGATGAACCTCTTGGTGCGTTAGATAAAAATCTTAGAGAGCAAATGCAATATGAGATTAAACATATACATGACAGAATAGGTATTACTGTTGTTTATGTAACACATGATCAAAGTGAAGCTCTAACAATGTCAAATAGAATTGCTGTTTTCAATGATGGTGTAGTTCAGCAATTATCAACACCAGATATATTATATGAAAAACCTGAAAATTCTTTTGTTGCACAGTTTATTGGTGAGAATAATAGAATGACTGGAACAATAAAAACTATGGAAAATAATTATTGTAATGTCGAACTCGAAAATGGTGCTGGTACTGTAAAGGCTTTAAAAGTTAATGTAGGTGAAGTTGGAGAAAAAACTCAACTATCCGTAAGACCAGAAAGGGTATCTTTAGGGTCTGAGGGAAATGGAGAAAATGTTTTCACTGGTAAGGTTGAAGAACTTATTTATTTAGGTGATCATATCAGAGTCAGACTTGATGTTTGTGGTAATAATGAATTTATTGTTAAGGTTCCTAATGAGGGTTCTTTTGATTATAATGAGGGTGACTCAATTAAATTAAATTGGAATCCCAATGATATTCGGGCTTTAGATCTTCAAAATTAGTAATTTTCACCATTTTCTGCGGTATTTTTGCCCTTTTTTTTAATTTTTCTACATGTTAATAGAACTTTATATATCGACATATAATCTTAAGATTAATTAATTTAAAACAGGAGGAAACATATGTCAAAATTACTTAAAGTTTTCTTAATAGCATCTTTCGCTGTTGCATCTTTTTCTGCTAAAGCAGTTACAGTTGCATCATGGGGTGGTGCTTATACAGAAAGTCAACAAAAAGCATATGCTGATACTTACACAGATCCAAGCTCAATTCAGTTTGAGAACTATAACGGTGGTCTGGGTGAAGTAAGAGCACAAGTAGAAAGTGGAAGTGTTACTTGGGACTTAGTAGACGCACTACCAGGTGATGCAATTACTGGTTGCGATGAAGGTTTATTTGAAGACATAACTACTGAAATTGCTGAATTGTCAACTCCAGGACCTGACGGTGAGTCTATGTTAGAAGATATGGAAAACAATGGTCTTGAATATCACTCTGGTTGGGATTGTTGTGTTCCACAAATTTTCTGGACTTATGTTGTATTCTACGATCCTGATGCTTTCCCTGGTGATAAACCATCTAGCATGGCTGATTTCTTTGACGTGGAAAAATTTCCAGGTAAAAGAGGAATTCACACTTGGGCAACAGGTATTGTTGAAAAAGCAATGGTTGCAGATGGTGTAAAACCAAGTGCAGTTCCAACGGTTTTAAGAGACCAAACTGGTGCACTTGATAGAGCATTTGCAAAATTAGACACAATAAAAGATCATATTGTATTTTGGTCTTCAGGAGCTAAACCACTAGAATTAGTTAAAAGTGGAGAAGTTGTAATGTCTATTGCTTACAATGGTCGAGTTGGTGCAGCTAATCTTGCAGAAGGTGAAAATTTTGAATATATTTGGGAAGGTCAAGTTTTAGACCAAGAATATTTATGTTTAGTGGCTGGCGCTCCTAATAGAGATGCAGCTATTGATTTCATGATGCATGCTTCAACTCCAGAAGCACAAGCTGAGCAAGCTAAATATATTACTTATGGACCTATGAGAGCGTCTGGTATTCCAATCATCCAAGCGGGTGAGCCTTGGGGACCAGGTGGTGTAGATATTATGCCTCATATGCCTAATACGCCTGAGCGTTTAAAAGTTTCTATCGTTAGTGATCCACAATGGTGGTCTGATAACGGAGCAGAAATTAATGAGCGTTATTCAGCGTGGATGGGTAACTAAGCTTGATAAAGTAACTAAATTAATTTAATTTAAAGGCGAGATTTATCTCGCCTTTTTATTTTTGGAGGTTCCTATTTCTACTGCAGAATTATTGACAACTGACGGCGTACCTTTAAAGCAAAGTCTTAAGAAAGCAGAGCGTAAAAACAAAATAAGAGCTTTTCTTTTAGTTTTTCCTCTATTGTTATTTATCATTGTCACTTTTGTAATGCCAATTGGTGATATGTTATTAAGAAGTGTTGATGATACGCAAATTAATACTGTCTTCCCTAATACATTTTCAGAGTTCAAAAAATGGGATAAAGAAAAAGACGAACTTCCTCCTGAGGAAGTCTATAAAGCTTTATTTGAAGAATTAGCATACGGAGATAAAATTCAAGTTGGAAGAGCCCTAACGAGAATGAATTATTCTAAATCTGGGTGGAAAAGTTTGATTAAAAATACATCCAGAGCAATTAAAAAAGCAGTAAAAAAAAATGAGTTTCCTGATTCGTACAAAGATTTTTTAATCACTGCTAATGATAAGTGGGCAGACCCAACTTATTGGTATGCTATGGGTCAAATGGTAAACTTTCAGACTCCTATTTATTACTATAATGCAATCGATATGACATATGATCAGGATCAAAATGTCATTAGGCAAGAGGAAAATAGAAGGGTGTATGTTCAAACTTGGATTAAAACACTAAAGGTTAGTGTTTATGTAACTTTCTTCTGTTTAGTGTTAGGTTTCCCAGTCGCTCATCTTTTAGCAAATTTACCTCTTCGTTATAGTAATCTTCTAATGATTTTCGTGTTACTTCCTTTTTGGACATCATTACTTGTGAGAACAACTGCATGGATTGTAATGCTGCAACAACAAGGTGTAATTAATGGAATATTGGTATGGCTTGGTATTCTGAATGATGATGGAAGACTTTCAATGGTATATAATGAAACTGGAACGCTCATTGCTATGACTCAAATATTATTACCTTTTATGATACTTCCATTATATAGCGTCATGAGAGTAATACCAAAAAGTCATATGAGAGCAGCGCAAAACTTAGGTGCTAAACCAGCAACTGCATTTTGGAAAGTATATCTGCCACAAACTATACCTGGAATGAGTGCCGGCGGCTTATTAGTTTTTGTATTAGCAATTGGATATTTTATAACACCTGAATTGGTGGGTGGAAAAGATGGTAAATTGATAGGTAGTTGGATAGCCTATCATCTTAAAACAACTTTAAATTGGGGTTTATGTGCAGCTCTTGGAGCTATACTCCTTGGAGTAATGCTTGTTTTTTATTGGCTTTACAATAAAATTGTTGGCATAGATAATATTAAACTAGGATAGATATGGCATTACCAAGTTACGCAACACCTGTACAAAGAACTTATTACTACGCATATTTATTTTTTTGTAGTGTTGTTTTCTTTTTTCTAGTTGCACCTTTAATTGCAATTGTTCCTATTTCATTCAGTGTTTCTCCATTTATGGTGTTTACTGATGGCATGCTTTCATGGCCTCCAGATCCAGACGCATGGTCATTAAGATGGTACCAAAATATGATTGGTAACTGTAGTGCTGATGTAGTTTCTTCTACAGTACCATGTTCACATAAATGGATGACAGGAACAGTAAATAGTTTCTTCATAGGATTAACAGCAACATTTATCGCTACAACTCTAGGTACTATAGCTGCTCTTGGCCTTAGTAGACCACACATGCCATATAAAGGTTTAATAATGGCTATACTTATTTCTCCAATGATAGTTCCTCTGATAATTACTGCTGCTGGGATGTTCTTTTTTTATGCTAGAATAAATCTTGTTTACACATTTACTGGTGTTATTCTTGCTCATGTAGCATTAGCAACTCCTTTTGTAGTAATTACTGTTACTGCAACTTTAGTTGGCTTTGATATGAATATGGTTAAAGCATCACAAAGTTTAGGAGCAAGACCTGTTAGAACTTTTTTTAAAGTAATAATGCCTTTGATTTTACCTGGCATTATATCAGGTGCTTTATTTGCATTCATTACTTCGTTTGATGAAGTTGTAATAGTTATGTTTATGGCAAGCTTAGATCAACTTACAATTCCAAAACAAATGTGGGCGGGAATTCGTCAAGAAATAAGCCCAGTAATTTTATGTATGGCTACTTGCTTAGTGGCACTATCTATTTTTTTATTAACTACAGTCGAATTATTAAGAAGACGATCAGAGCGACTACGCGGCATTAAATCAAGGTAAATTAAAATGACTAAACCGCATATTGCTGTGGTAGGTGCTGGGATAATTGGTATTTGTTCAGCATATTTTTTAAATAAATCTGGTTTTAAAGTAACATTAATTGATAAAAATGAACCAGGTTCTATGACAAGCTACGGTCATGCTTGTACATTTGCTGATTATGCATGTATCCCTGTTAACTCACCAGATTTATTTAGAGAGATTCCATCAATGTTATTAAGAAGTGATGGGCCTTTAGCGGTTGATTTTTTATATACAATTAGAAACTTAAGTTGGGTTATGAAGTTTTTACAAAATTGTACAACCAAAAAGGTTAAATATATATCTAATTCTTTAGGCAATTTACTTAATAACGCAAGCACAAGCTATGATGAAATATTTTCAGATGTAGATGTTTCTCAATATATTAAAAATGAAGAAGCTTTGTATTTGTTTGAAAATGAAAATGAATTTTTAAAAGCATCAATAACAAATAAAATAAGAGAAAAAAATGGTGTAAAGATAAAAAATCTCTCTAAAAATGAGATACTGGAACTTGAACCTAATCTTGCGCCAGTTTTTTTTAATGGTCAACTTTTTATAGGTTCACGACATACTACTGATCCATTAGCTGTAAGTAAAAAAATTTTTGAGTCATTTATAAATAACGGAGGTAAATTTGTAAAAAATAATGTTGAAAACATTATTCCTAATGAATCTAAGGTTAATGTAAGTGTTAATAATGAAAATTGTATTTTTGATAAAGTTGTTATATCTGCTGGTTCATGGTCAAAAAAATTAACAAGAAAATTTGGAGATGATTTTCCACTAGACACTGAAAGAGGTTATCATGTTTTGTTTAATAATTATGAATTGATAAACAGGCCATTAGGATGGTCTCAAAGTGGTTTTTATCTTGTCCAGTTGGATGAAGGCTTAAGAGCTGCTGGAACTGTAGAAATAGCAGGTTTGTCAAAACCAGAAAATAAAAAAAGAACAAAAATGATAGAAAATCAGGCTAGAAAATTATTACCTCAACTTAATGAAGTTAAAAGTACTTGGTTGGGATTTAGACCTACTATGCCAGACTCTTTACCAGTTATTGGGCAATCTCAAAAAAATAAAAATGTCATTTATGGATTTGGTCATCAGCATATAGGTTGGACGCTTGGTGCAGTAACTGGAAAAGTTATTAATTCAATATGCAATGATAGAATACCAAATATTAATATTAAACCTTTTAGTCCAAGTCGCTTTAATTAATCTAAGCTTATTCCTACGTTTTTAACTTGTAGATAAGATTTCAATGCATCTACTCCTTTTTCCCTGCTGTACCCAGATTGTTTGTAGCCTCCAAATGGAGTTGCATGATTACCAGCAAACCATTTATTAACATAAACTTGGCCTGACTCTAATTTACTTGCAGTCCATGATGCTTTTTTCAAATCTTTGGTAAAGACTCCTGCACCTAATCCAAAATCAGTATCATTAGCAATATGAATTGCTTCATCTTGATCTTCATATTCAAGAACAGATAAAACAGGACCAAATATTTCTTCTCGTGCTACAGACATATTTTGTTTTGCATTATTTAAAACAGTAGCTTCCATGAAATAGCCTTCACGGTCAGCTCTTTTACCACCATGAACTGCCTCTGCTCCCTGTTGAATTCCTGACCTCGCATAACCTTCTACTTTTTCAAGTTGTTTTTCAGAAATAATTGGTGTTAATCCAGTTCCTTCTTCATAACCAGGACCAACTTTAAGAGATTTACTCAAATCTACAAGCTTATCAATTAATTCATTCTTTACTGATTTATGAACAACTAGTCGCGACATAGCCGTACAAATTTGACCAGCAACTCCAAATATACCGTGACGTGCACTTTCTATAACTTGATCAAGATCTGCATCTTCATAAACTATACCAGCTGACTTTCCACCAAGTTCAATAACTGCGGGAATAGCTTTATCAGCACAAGAATGCAATATTTTTTTTCCTGTAGCAACAGAACCAGTAAAGACCACGTGATTTACATCAGGGTGTGATACCAAATAAGAACCTGCTTCATTTCCGTAACCACAAATTATATTAACTATACCATTTGGGACTCCTGCTTTTTCTATAGCTTTAGCAAAAAAAGTAGCAGATAGAGGAGTTAGTTCTGCTGTTTTTACAATTGTAGAATTTCCTGTTGCGAAAGAACATGCAAGAGATCTACCAACCATTGATATAGGAAAGTTCCATGGAACTATATGCGCAGAAACACCAAAAGGTTCTAAAACGGTATAATCAAAAACTGTTGGTGAAACAGGAATTGTTTTTCCCTCTAGTTTATCTGTAAGGCCGGCATAGTAATCAAACATGTCAGCAACATCATTGAATTCCTTAATAGCTGAACCAAGCATTTTACCATTTTCATAGCAAAGCATCTTACCACCTTCATCAGCTATCTTTCTTGTTTCATCTGCAATGTGGTGCATCAGTTTAGCTCTTTCAAGTAATGGCATATCAACAAGAACTCTTGAGTTAAAGGCTGCTTTTGCAGCGGATACCGCAAGGTCTACTTCGTTTTTTTTAGCGCATGAAATTTCCCCTATAATTTTACCTGTAGCTGGATCATCAACTTGAATAATATCTTTGGATTCACTTTCTAGCCATTTGCCGTCAATATAATTTTTATAAAGTTTCATAATTCTTTGTTTGAAAATGTTTTGTTAATCTGTATTCTTTATCACAAAAAACATGCCAAATATAATTAAAAGTTACATAAAATTTATCGATTATATCAGCCTTAAGACTGGAAGAGCTACAATGTACCTTGTATTTGTCATGATGTTTATTTTAATTTTATCATTCGTTACGCGTAATATTATTAACATACCTCTTATATGGATAATTGAAATGGCACAGTTTGTAATGACTGGATATTATCTTTTAGGAGGAGGCTATTCTCTTTTGTCAGATGATCATGTTAGAATGGATTTAATTTATAGTAGATTAAAAGATAGAACTAAAGCTTTACTAGATACTTTAACTAGTGTTTTTTTAATTACTTATCTTGTTATTCTATTAATTGGAGCTTACTCAAGTTTAGAATATACTATTCAAACTAACCAAAGACTTTTTACAGCATGGGCCCCTTATGTTTGGCCAATAAAATCGGTTATGTTGTTTGGTATTTTATTAATGTTGTTACAATCTATTTCAATATTTTTTAAAGATTTAGCAAAAACTTTCAATCTGGAAATTAAATGATCGCAGATTTAGTAAGCTATGAAATGATTGCAATTACAATGTTTGCAACAATGTTGTTAATGCTCTTAACAGGTCAAAGAGTATTTGGAGCAATCGGTTTTGTAGCAGCCATGGCAGCTTTATTATTATGGGGTGATGGAGCTGTTGAAATGCCATACACAGCTTCATGGAAGTTATTTAAATGGTATCCAATGCTAACTTTGCCTTTATTTATTTACATGGGTTATATGATATCTGAGTCTGGTATTGCAGATGACTTATATAAAATGTTCCATGTTTATTTTGGTGGCATAAAAGGTGGTTTAGCAATTGGAACAATGGGAATGATGGTCGCAATTTCTGCAATGAATGGGTTGAGTGTTGCAGGTATGGCAATCGGAGCAACCATTGCCTTACCAGCAATGTTAAAGTTAGGCTACGATAAACGAATGATCACAGGTGTAGTTCAAGCTGGAAGTTCTCTTGGAATTTTAGTACCTCCCAGTGTTGTTCTAGTACTTTATGGAATGATTGCAAGACAA
>CACFLO010000009.1 GCA_902567135.1 uncultured Alphaproteobacteria bacterium
AAAAATATTTTTACATCATTTTCAATCCCTACTTCAACTGGAAAATAACGACCAATTGCAATAGGATCTATATCTACTTGAACAATTTTTGCTGAATGAGAAATATTGTCATAGGAATAAAATGTTGAATTAAATCCAAGCCTTGTTCCCATAGCCAGAATCAAATCTGCATTTTTTACAAGGGCAGAAGCTATTTTATTACCTCTTGGTCCCATTTGCCCACTATAAAGAGGATATTCAAAAGAAATAACATCCCCGTGACCAGCAGAAGAAACAACAGGTATATTTAATTTTTTTGAAAGTAAAATTATCTCATCTTGAGTTTGGGAATTTTTAATACCGGCACCACAAATAATAACAGGTTTTGATGAAACTTTAATTAAAGAAATAATTCTCTCTAAATCATTTTGATTTATTTCTGAATTGTCAATTTTATCCTCAATTTTAAAAGATTCAAATTTTTCTGTTCCTGCAAGTACATCACGAGGAATGTTCACATGAACAGGCCCCCATTTCCCATGAGTTGTCAGATTTATTGCTTTATTTAAATCCCTGGTTATGGATTTAGTATCTTTGATAGAAAATGTTTTTTTTGTAATGGGTTCAAATAATTTTTGTTGATTAACTTCTTGAAATGAATCTTTGCCCTGATGTTCAGAGGCGATTGCTCCAGCTATAGATAATAAAGGTGAGAAAGCAGCTTTTGCTTGAGCAACACCTGTTACAAGATTTGTTGCACCAGGACCATTTTGACCTGCTATGATAACACTAGGACTCCCTGATGCTCTTGCAAATGCATCAGCCATATGTGTTCCGGTGCGCTCATCTCTTACATCAATAAAAGTTAAATCTTGCTCATCATAAAGGGCATCAAAGAGCTCCATTGTAGCAGATCCAATCAAGCCAAAAACATACTTAATATTATGGGCTTTGAGACACTCAACAACAGCCTTACCGCCCGAAATAGGGAGGTGATTTTTTTCACTCATTATGATGCAGCTTTAATCTTACTTTTTGCTTTACTTTTAAAATGAGGAATTATTTTCTTAGTAAATAATTCTATACTCTTCATACAATCTTCATGTTTAACACCAGGAAAATTTGACCAAACTTTTAAATTTTGTAAATTTAATTCTGCTTGCATCTCTTCAATTTTATTTATTACGTAATCAACAGTTCCAAACAACATATTTCTTTCATGTAAAAAATCATATGAAAGTAAATCTAATTTATGGTCAGTTTTAGGTAGTTCTTCACCTGGATTCATATGAGTTCCAAGCCCTCTCCAGTGACAAACCCAACGCATATAATTAACCATTTGCTCTCCAGCTTTTTCTTTTGCTTCTTCCATACTATCAGCAACAAACATATCTCTCACAACACTAATACCTTCTCCTAGTTCAACGTGTCGCTTTTCTTTTTCTGATTTAGCATTTTTATAAATTTCGAAACGTTTTTTTAGAGATTGAACTGGAGGTATCCACATTATAATACTTATGTCGTTCTTTGCCGCCCATTCAATAGAACTTGGACTATCAACTACTTGCCATAAGGGAGGATGAGGTTTTTGAACTGGTTGTGGAACAATATTTATTTTTTCCAAAATTTTTGTATCTAAATTCATAAATTCAGAGCTAGGTGGGCTCATGTCGTGCTCCCACTCAAAATTAGGTGCAGGATAAGTATAAAATTCTCCTTCATGTTGAAAAAATTTTTCAGTCCAAGCTTTTTTTATAATAGTAAGAGTTTCTTCAAATAATCTAAAATTCTTAGCTTGATCTTTCATGTCTGCATCAGCATTCATATTTAATGCTTCTCTTCCATAAATGCCTCTACCAACACCCGCTTCAACTCTGCCGTTAGATAATTGATCTAATAAAGCTATATCTTCAGCAGCACGAATTGGGTTCCAAAAAGTGATGATTGATGCAGCTTGGCCAATTCGAATATTTTTTGTTCTAGCCGCAATGTCTGAACTCAATAAAATTGGATTAGGACAAATTTCCATACCCTCATGACTGAAATGATGTTCAGAAAACCAGATGGAATCCCAGTCATTTTGATCACAGTAAGTTGCTATCTCTCTGATCTCTTCTAAAATTTGATTATATGTTTTTTTGTTTCCCCAATTAGTTGAGTTGCAGAAATAGCCAATTTTCATAATACCTCCCAATATGAAGGCGACCTATCCCACTTCCGTATGATGACGACGAGTTATGTATCGCTATATAATTCGTATTATAAATTTATAAAATTTCAATAAAAAACGTCCAAATCTAAAAAAAAACTATAAAAACTATACTCATTTATGATTAAAAATATCATTTTTGATTTTGATGGAGTGCTTGTAGATAGTGAGATTTTAGCAGCAAAAGCTTTCGCTAAATATATGAAAAAATATGACATTGAAATAGATGAAAATGAATTTGCAAATTTTGCAGGTAAAAAAAACTGTTCAAGTAATAGACATTTTATCACAAAAATATTCAATTAAAGATCAAGAAAAATTTTTTACTGATATTATGGAAATAGCTTCATATATTTATAAAAATGAATTAACTGCTGTTGAAGGAGCTTGTAACTTTTTACACAACACAAAGCTTAGCTTATATATTGGATCTAATAGCACTAAAGATAGAATAATATCTGGATTGCATAAAGTAGAATTTAATAAGTATTTTAAACCTGATAAAATATATTCATTTGATATAGTGGGAAAAGCTAAACCTGATCCTGATATTTATTTAAAAGCCATTGTAGTTAATAATCTTAATAAAAATGAAACTATAATTATTGAAGATAGTTTAGTGGGGGTTAAGGCAGGTGTTAATGCAGGCGTTAAAGTAATTGGTCTTACAGCAGGAGGTCATTGGCATGAGGGTAGAGATGAAAAAGAATTGCTTGATGCTGGCGCGTTTACTGTTACAAATGATTATATAAAAGTGCAAGAAATAATAGAAAACAATTAATATGGGACCAGCAGTTAAAGGAAATCCTCTTATTATATTTGTTATCTTACTGGTCGTTTCTTATATCATTGGAGAATTTATTATACCAAAGTATGCATTATTAAATTTATTGAATTTAGTTGGTATAATAGGATTAATTATAAGCTTGGCTATATTTTTTACTTCTTTAAATTTATTTAATTCATATAAAGAAAACCCTATACCTCAGGCCAATACAAAACGTATAATAAAGACAGGTATATTCGCATACTGTAGGAATCCTATGTACTTAGCTTTCATCTCTTTTCAATTTAGCATGTTTTTAACTTTTGAAAATGTAGCAAATCTTTTAAGTGCAATAGGTCTATTTATTTGGATTAATCATTATGTTATTCCTATTGAAGAGAATTACTTGCGGGAAAAATTTGGAGATGAGTATGACAGATATTTCCAGGCTGTAAAAAAATGGATGTTTATTTAGTTTGCTAAAATTTATCAGATTTAAATAATAACTTTTTTATTTTTTGATTACTATTTATCTTTATTAAAATATCTGCTTGATTTGGCATGGTTAACATCATCCATTTGGTTAACTTTTCATAATGTTGAATAAATTCTTTTAATTTTTCTTTGTTCATAATATCTTTATTATCAGAGTTAGGTGCATTCCTTTTTTCTTGTGCATGCCTCCATTTAAGAACATATTTAAAAGAAGGTGCTTTGATATATATTTTTTTATCAAATAAAGAAAAAACACTTTTATATTCATTTCTTAAAAGAGAATTATAGTATTTTCTCCAGTTTGTATTTTTATCATAGGTATTTTCTAAACTATTAATGTTTTTGAAAAGGTATTGATTAGCAATTGGCACAGAACCACAACACCAACCCTCTAATAATAATATCTGAGCATTATGAATAACTTTTCTTTTTTTTGAAATATCATCTTTTAATTTATTAAATATAGGGGTGCTAATTGGAAAATTCTGATTTTGAAATTGATTTATATGATATTTTAGCGCTTTTATATCATGTGTGCCTGGCACACCACGTGTCAGAAGAAGTGGATGTATTTTTTTTGATAATTTTAGTCTTTGATTTTTACATAAATAATAATCATCAATACTGAGCAACATGACTTTCTTTGTATAATATTTTTCGATAACTAATTTCAATAATTTAGCTAAAGTAGATTTTCCTGAACCTTGAGATCCTGAAAGAATAAATTTATTATTCTTTGAGTAATAAATATTATTGATTATTGGAATAATATATTGTGATATATATTTTTTTGGAAAATTTTTATTCGTTAATTTCCTTAACTCTTCTTGAATAAATATATCGATATTAAGTTTCATAAATATAATGAATTTTCGTAATTTTAATTTATACAACAAATTTAGTTTTATGAAATTTCTTTTTGATCTAGGTGGCGTATTTTTTGATTGGGATCCTAATCATTATTTTAAGGATATTTTTGATAAGGCTGATGAAAGAAAATACTTTTTAACTGAAGTATGTAATAATGAATGGAATGTTAAACAGGATGCAGGCAGAACTATAAAAGAGGCGGAATCTGAATTAATTCCTAAATTTCCTCATTATGAAAAAGAAATTAAAATGTATTACAAGAATCATCGTAAAATGATTAGAGGCACTTTTGATTTATCTATAAAAGTATTAAAAAAACTAAAAAAAGAACACTATGAATGTTTTGTTTTATCTAATTGGTCAGCAGAAACTTTTGCTGGGATGACTGATGATTATCCTTTTTTAAAATTATTTGACGGACTTCTTATTTCCGGAGAAGATAAATTAATGAAACCAGATTCAGCTATTTACGAGCTAGCAATCAATCGTTTTAATTTAAATCCTAATGAAACTATATTTATTGATGATAAACTGGAAAATATTCAAGCGGCACAAAATTTAAATTTACTTACTATTCATCTAACTGATCCGAATAAAATAGAATATGAGGTAAATAAATTTTTAATTTAATTTTTATGAGCTTTAACAAACAAATATATGATATTTTTATTATTGGTGGTGGTATTAATGGGGCAGGTATAGCTAGAGATGCTGCTGGTAGAGGATTAAAAGTTTTTTTAGCAGAAAAAAATAAAGTGGGATCTGCTACTTCTTCATGGTCTTCAAAATTGATACATGGTGGATTAAGATATCTTGAAAACTATGAGTTTAAATTAGTTAAAGAATCATTAAAAGAAAGAGAAGTCATTACAAGTATTGCCCCAACCATTACAAAACCTCTCCCTTTTGTTATTCCACATTCAAAAAAATTAAGATCGAAATTATTAATTAGATTGGGTTTATTTTTATATGATAATCTTGGAGGCAAAACAAAAATACCAAAATCATCAAAAATAAATTTTAATAAAAAATATAGTAATATTTTGAAATCACATTTTAAAGTTGGTTTTCAATACTATGATGTTCAGGTCGATGATAAAAAACTTGTAGAGATGAATATTGAGGATGCAAAGAAAATGGGTGCTCATATTGTAGAAAATAGAAAAGTTATAAATGCAAATAGATCAAAAAAAGGTTGGGAAATTCTTCTTGATAATGATGAGGTAGTTAATTCTAAGATTTTAATTAATGCAGCTGGTCCCTGGATTAATGAGATAGTGAATAATGTAATTAAAGCTAATAAAAATAAATCAATTCGATTAGTGAAAGGAAGTCATATAATTATTAAAAAATTATATGATCAAGAAGTTGCATTTACATTGCAAAATGATGATAATAGAATAGTTTTTGTAATTCCTTATAAGAATGTTTATTCTCTGATTGGTACCACTGAAGTGGATGTAAACTCTCCTGATAATCCTAAAATTTCAAATGGAGAAATAATTTATTTAATTAATACAATTAATAATCATTTTATTAAGCAAATTTCAGAAAAAGATATTCTAGATACATTTTCAGGCATTAGACCATTAATTGAGGATTTTAAAGATGCTTCAAAAGTTACAAGAGACTATGTATTTGATTTAAACCTTGAAAATAAAAACTCACCTTTACTAAATATATATGGAGGTAAATTAACTACATATAGAAAATTGTCTGAGAACGTAATTGAAGAACTTACTCCTTATTTATCAATAAAAAATTCTAAGAACTGGACAGACACTAAAGTATTATAACAAGTATTCCTCGTGCACAATCTTCTCATTTATGAGAGCAGAGAAGTTTACAAGAGGAATACTTCTTATAGGAGGAAATAATATGAAACTCTCTGCTCTATTCATATTATAAATTATTAACAAATATTAACTATTCTTCTCCAAAACGCTTTGGAAAATGCCCCATTTTATGAGGCATTAATAATTTTCGATTCTACTATCTAAAGGCTTGTTGTGAGCTATCAAATAAATGGCAACGAGAAGCTGAAAAACCAACTTTAACTGTATCTCCAACTTTAATATTTGAATCACCCTCAGTTTCGACAACTAGAGGCTCACCTTCTTTTTCAAGATAAAGGAATGTTCCTGATCCTAATTTTTCTACAACAAAAACTTTACTCTCCCAACTTCCATCACCATCCTGATTAACTATTAGATGTTCAGGGCGGATACCTAGTTGTACTGCATCACCTTCGGAAGCTGATGCTGAAGTTTTTGGAATGCTGATTTTTGAAGATCCCATTAAATCTACTTCAGTCTTATCATTACTTTTACTTGTTATTTTAGTAGAGATAAAATTCATTTTAGGAGATCCAATAAATCCTCCTACAAATAGATTATTTGGATCATTGTAAAGATCCATAGGTGACCCTTTTTGTGAAACGATACCCTCATCAAGAACAACAATATCATTTGCGAGTGTCATTGCTTCTGTTTGATCATGTGTTACATAAATCATTGTAGCATTAAGTTGGTCATGCAGTTTAGCTAATTCAACACGCATTTGAACACGAAGTGCAGCATCTAGGTTTGATAAAGGTTCATCAAATAAGAATACTTTTGGTTTACGAGTTATAGCCCTTCCAATAGCAACCCTTTGTCTTTGCCCACCTGATAATTGTTTAGGCTTTCTATGTAAGTAATCTTCAATCTGAAGTATTCTTGCCGCTTCTTGAACACGTTCATTAATTTCATCTTTTGATCTTTTCTCTAATTTTAGACCAAAGGCCATGTTATCAAAAACTGTCATGTGTGGGTATAAGGCATATGATTGGAAAACCATTGCAATGTTTCTTTGTTTTGGAGGTAGGTCATTTACTACCTGGCCGTCAATACTAATAGTTCCGGAATTAATATCTTCTAATCCTGCAATCATTCTAAGCATAGTTGATTTTCCGCAACCTGATGGTCCAACTAAGACTGTAAAAGATTGACTTTTTATATCAAGAGATACGTCCTTAATAACATGCACATCTCCATAGTACTTATTAACTGTATTAATATTTATATCTGCCACTTCATCCTCCTTTGAGCGATCTTTCAAGTGTTAAAGGTATTTTTTAGGGGAATATAAGATTAATTGCAAGGGCTATTTTAGATATCCAAGATATTCGTTTTGAAACTCTAGCATTGCATTTAATAGTTTTTCTGCTGATTTAGCATTATCTACAACTGGATCAGCTAACATTGCTAAATATGCGCTATGTTTAGATTTATTTAGAACTGCATCAGTTGTTAATTGTATAGTTCCTGTCTGGTTGTTAAGCAGCGCCCCAAACGTTGATGGATAATTTTTAAGTTCAATTCCTGATACTCCTTCTTTATTTAATATACCTGGAACCTCGACAACAATCCCATTTGGGATCTGTGAAATATAATTTTTATTAGGAACATTAACAGCGGACTCTTCGATATTACTGTCATTTAATATCGCTTCTATAATAGGCACTATCCTTTCTTGGTTTTTTGATTCTTCTGTATCAAAAAATTGATTATATGAAGAGTCATCTTCATAAAATGAAAGACACCTTTTTTTATAGTTATCATAAAAATCAATGATCGCTTCATGATCGGCAACACTGTAAGCCCATTGTAAGTATTCTCCAAGGTGACTATCTGTTGTTATTGGTAAATATCCATATTGTTTATATAACTCAAAGAACACACCTCTTTCTGCACCTGGTTTTGAAGGGTGACCTTCATGCTCATTTACAAGATTGGAATAATAATCATAAAATTTTTGTTTAATAATAGGATAGCCATCCTTTCCAGTATCTTTATATTTAGCTTCAAGAAGAATACTAAAATGATTTAAACCACCAGCTTTGATTTCTATGTTGGAAAAATCAGTCTCCATGATCATTGGTAATTGGCGTTCCATAGAAGCAATCTCATGACACAGACCTGTGAATTTTAAATCTGGATACTTTGTTGTAACTGCATGACAAATTCTTTGCATAGGATTTGAATAATTAAATACAAATGCATCAGGACAAATTTGAATAATATCATCACAGATTTCTATAATAACTGGCGCTATCCTAAGAGAATGAAATAATCCACCTGGACCACCGTTTTCTCCATATATTTGTTTAATACCGTACTGAAGTGGCAGCTTCCAATCTTGATCCCATAGGTCAAATCTTTTACCTATTTCAATAGATATTATGCAAAAAGTAGCATCTTTTAAAGCTTCTTTTCTATTTGTTGTTGCAACAATGCTGAAATTTACTCCTAGTTTTTCTTTATACTTGTTAGCAATTTCTTCAGTGTTAATTAGAGTTATTGGATTAATGTCATGTAAAACGATTGTTGAACCTTCTAGAAATTTTGATTTAAAAATATCACTTATGGTACCTAGGCCAAAATTCGTACTTCCAGCACCAATTAAAACTATTTTATTCATTCCTATCCTTTCACTGAACCTGCAACGAGGCCCCTTATAAAGTATCTTTGTAAAGCAAAAAATATAAATAATGGGATTGTCATTGATACAAATGCGCCCGTTGTTAATATTTCCCAATTCTCACCTCTTGATCCTAAAAGCTCTTTTAGTTTAGCTGTCAAAATAATTTCACTTGGTACTTGATCTAAAAATACTAATCCAACTAACAAATCATTCCAACACCATAAAAATTGTAAAATAAAAATAGAGGCAAATGCTGGAATAGATAAAGGTAAAATTATTTTTAAAAAAATATCATAATGAGACGCTCCATCAACTTTTGCAGCTTCCATCATCTCATTAGGCAAAGATTTTAAAAAATTTCTTAATAAAAATGTTGTTGATGCTAGACCAAATCCTGTATGGGCCATCCAAACTCCAGGGTATGATTTGGCTGCAACTCCAAATAGAGCTCCAAAGTCATTATAAATAGTAAGAATAGGTATTAAGGACATTTGCAAGGGCACAACAAGAGAAGCAATAATTATTGCTAGTAAGGTATCTCTTCCAAAAAACTTCATCCAAGTGAGTGCGTAAGCAAAAAATGAACAAATTATTAAAGGTATCAAAGTTGATGGTAATGCTACAGCCAAGGTATTTATAAAAGCTCTGCCAATACCCTCTTTAAATAAAACCTCTCTATAATTATCAAAAGTAAAAGAAGGAGGACTTAATGAGGTTGTAAAGACCCTTTTCCCTTTCTTTTTTTTAAATTCATTAAATGATTTCCATAAATAATTCCCATTTTCATCAATAGTAACCTCGCTTTTGTCTTTAAAAATAGCAATTTCCCCAATCTCAAATTCATTAATTTTTTTTGATGTTATGCCAAAACTTTGAATTTTCTTTCCCGGATTATTTTCAAATAATTTCCCTTTAATTATAAAATAATCTTCTTCTTGAATTTGTGATGCCATTCCAGACATTCTATAAATTTCATTTACCTCTGTAGTGGTTAATGCAGTCCACCATCCACTAATAGCTAAAAGATCTTTGTCTCTTAATGAGCTTATAAAAAGACCAAAAGTTGGAATGATCCAAATAATTACAAAGACTAATAATAATAATTGAGATAAAATAGAAGAGTAAGTAAATTTTTTCATTAAATTTTTTGCTCCTGCCTATGTTTATATAAATTCCATGCTAGGATTGGAATTACACCAATCATTATAACGATAGCTAATACACTTCCCCTACCTGAATCACCACCACCCCTAAACATCCAATCATACATTAAGTTTGCTAAAACACCTGTTTGCCACTCACCATTTGTCATGGCAAAAATTATATCAAAAATTCTTAGAACAATTATTGTAATTAAAGTCCAGATTACTAAAATTGTTTGCTCAAGATATGGAATAATTATTGAAAAAAAAATTTTTAATTCACTTGCTCCGTCAATTCTTGATGCCTCAATCATTTCTTTAGGTATACTTCTAAGAGCTGCACTAAAAATTACTAAAGCTAAACCGGTTTGGATCCAAATCATAATAGCCATTAAGAAAACATTATTCCATAATGGAATAGTCAACCAGGCTTGTGGTTCATAACCAAATGATACAATTATTGCATTTAGTAACCCGATCTGTGTATCTCCTGGACCTCTATACTCATAAATAAATTTCCATATTACACCTGCTCCCACAAAAGAGATTGCCATAGGCATGAAGATAATTGATTTTGCAATTGATCCCCACCAAATGCGATCAGCTAGATTTGCAATTACTAATCCAAAAAAAGTACTTAAAGTAGGAACAATAAGTAACCAGCCTAAATTATTTAATATACTTCTTCTAAACTCAGGATCATTAACAGCCCACTTATAATTATATAATCCTACAAATTCTCTTCCAAATTTATCATAAAAACTTAGTCTTACTGTTTCGAAAACTGGATATAAAATAAATATAAATAAAACAATAAAAGCAGGGAGGATAAAAATTATAACTCTAAATGAATTTTCAAATTGAAATCTGTTATTAGATCTTTGTCCAAATCTATCTAAGACAAAATTTGAGATGTGGAAATATGATATAAAAAATAAAACCCCCAAAAATACAATTAAAGATAAATTTAATAAGCTCATTAAAGATTAGATATATAAAAAAAACAGGCGAACAAGTAATTTGTTCGCCTGTTGTATATGGAGGTAAATTATTTAATAGCGTCCCAGCTTGCTTGAATGCCGTCAGCTACTTCTTTAGCAGATTTTCCATTGGTATAGTCAACCATACCTGTCCAGAAGCTACCTGCACCAATTGCACCAGGCATTAGATCTGAAGCATCAAATCTAAAGGTTGTTGCACCAGTTAAGATTTCCCCAAGTTTTCTGAAAGTATCACTAGCATATTTACTGCCATCAACACCTTTATGAGGAGTTAAAAATCCACCCTTAGCCATCCAATACTCATGTGGTTCAGGATGCATTAAGAATCTTATGAATTCTAATGTAGCAGGGTTATTATTAGTAGCACCTACTAAAGTTCCAGCTCCAAGAACTGGAGTTCCAAGATCTTTTGTAGAAAAAGCTGGGAAGTAAAAGAAATCATAATCTACACCAGCTTCTACTCCTTCAGGGAAGAAAGCAGGAATAAAGCTAGCTTGACGGTGCATCATGCACTCAGCAGGAGAAGTAAATAACCCGTTAGGAGCGTCTCTAAAATCAGTTGTAGCAACTGCTTTTGATCCGCCATTTACATAGTCATCATTCAATGCAAAAGATCCAAATACTTCCATAGCCTCTAGAACTCTAGGATCATTGAAAGGCATTTCATTTGATACCCACTTATCATATACATCTGGTGTGTGAGTTCTAAGCATAATGTCTTCCATCCAGTCAGTAGCAGGCCAACCTGTAGCTGCACCTGATCCAAGACCGATACACCAAGGAGTATTTCCATCTGCAACCATTTGATCTGATAAAGCAATTAAGTCTTCCATTGTAGTAGGAACTTCATATCCATTATCTTCAAAGTTATCTGGTGAATACCAAACTAAACTTTTTACATTTGTTCTAAAAAAAATAGCATTAAATTGATCATTACCATTTGCATCTTTATAAGTTGAAAGATCAATCCATGATTGTCCAGCAGCATAATTATCTAAAACCATTTGTCGAATATCATTACCAAGCGGAACTAAACCACCCATTGCCGCAGCATTTGCAGCAAGCCCTGGTTGCGGAAATACAACTAAATCTGCAGCACTCCCTGCCTTAAGATCAATCATTACTTGTTGTTCAAAACTATCTGATCCACCATATTCAAATGTAGCTCCAGTAGCTTTTTCAAAAATAGCACCAACTTCTCTCATTATCTCTTGCTCAGGTGATAACCATGGTCCAAACATTACTACTTTTTGACCACTTAAATCTGGCCCAGTGTAATGTCCTCCTGCATTAGCTGAGAAACTAAAAACAATTGAAGTTATGGTTGCTAATAAAATTTTAAATATATTATTCATTAGTCCTCCATATTTATAATATTCTTTATATTTTACCAAAACGTTTTGGGTGTCAATTAAATATATATTGATTTATCGATAATATGTTAATAAATGCTTAATTTTTAAATTTATTAAATAAAATCTTACAAATGAATATCAAACAACTTTCAAAGAAATTAGGGCTATCAATTACTACTGTCTCAAGAGCTTTAGGAGGGTATTCTGATGTAAGTAAAAAAACAAAAGAAAGAGTAAAGAAATTTGCAAAAAAATATAAATATTCACCAAATTTAAATGCCAGCAGACTTGCATCTAATAAGTCAAATACAGTAGGTTTTGTTCTGCCACTTTATGGTCTCAATTCCAACCAACTTAATCAGAGTTCTTTCTTTGAATTTATAGCTGGTATGTCTAAAAAATTAAATAATGAAAATATTCATTTTTTTATGTTTTTTGCAAATAATGCTGAAGAAGAAAAACAGGCATATAATAAATTAATCTTTGTTGAAAAAGTTACTAAAATTATACTTCATAATCTCAAAACTAATGATGATAGAATTAAACTTTTGACAAAGAATAAAATTAATTTTGTTACCTGGGGAAGAACAAAAGATTTAAAAAACTATTCTTGGGTTGATTTAGATAATCAGGGTAGCATAGAATTAATAATGCAACATTTAGTTGAAAAAAATCATAAAAATATTTGTTATATAAATATTGCTGAAAGTTATAACTTTGCTTATCAACGAAAGCAAGGTTACTTAAAATCATTAAAAAAATTTAATATAAAATATACTAATAAATATTACATTACTATTACAAATGAAGAACCTAAAAAAAGTGCAAATTTAATAAAAAAATTGTTAATTAAAAATAAAAAAATAACTGCAATAATTTGCTCCACTGAATATACAGCTGTTGGTGCGATTAAGGCTTGCAATGAATTAAATAAAAAAATTGGAAAAGATATCTCTATTGTTACTTTTGATGGACCTGTGATTGAAAGAATAACGACACCTGCTTTATCTGCAATTGTACATCCAAGAGAACAACTTGGAATAAAGGCAGTTGAAATGCTCTTATCAATGGATGGAGATAATTATAAACACCAGAATTTTCTTGCCAAACCTAAATTAATAGACCGAGGAACAATACATAAAGTTTCAAAATAAATTAATTTAATATAAAGGTAATAAGTAATAATTAAAGATTGTAATAAATTAAATATGAAATTAGCAATTATTGGAACAGGTTATGTCGGCCTAATCACAGGGGCTTGTTTTGCTGAATTTGGTTATAAAACAGTTTGTATTGATAAAGATGAAGCAAGAGTTAATGATTTAAATAATTCTCAATGCCCATTTTATGAACCAGGTATTGATAATTTATTAAATAAACATTTAAATAAAACAAAACTTCTAAGTTTTACTAATTCTTTATCTAAATCTGTTAATGATGCAGATATTATTTTTATAACTGTAGGAACTCCTTCTAAAAGAATAGAAAATGATGCAGACTTGTCTTATGTGTGGAATGCCGCTGAAGAAATAAGTAATAATATAAATAAATATTGTATAGTTGTAACCAAATCAACTGTTCCAGTTGGCACAACCAGGGAAGTAAAAAATATTATTTCAAAAAAAATAAATGAAAAAAATTTTGATGTAGTGTCTAACCCAGAATTTTTGCGTGAAGGTGCAGCAATAAATGATTTTATGCGTCCTGACAGAGTTATAATTGGCTGCGAAAATAAAAAATCGGAAGATATAATGAAAGAACTATACAGACCTTTATCTCTTATTGAAACTCCTATAATCTCAACAACTATAGAGTCTTCTGAAGTCATTAAGTATGCTTCAAATAGTTTTCTTGCAACTAAAATTAGTTTTATAAACCAAGTTGCTGATCTGTGTGAAAAGGTAGGAGCTGATGTTCAGGATGTCGCAAAAGGAATGGGCATTGATAAACGTATAGGAAATAAATTTTTGCATGCTGGACCAGGTTATGGTGGATCTTGTTTTCCAAAAGATGTTAAGGCATTTATTAGAACTGCTGAAAATAATGATATTAATTTCTCTATTTTATCTGCTGCAGATAAGTTTAATGAAGAAAGGATAAGTAAAATAACAAATAAACTTATCTCTAAAGCTAATCTATTAAAAGGAGATCAAGTAAGCTTGCTTGGTCTAAGTTTTAAGCCTAATACAGATGATGTTCGAGATTCAACTTCTCTCAAAATTGCGAAATTATTACAAAATCAAGGTATAAAAATTAAATCGTATGATCCAGAAGCAATGGATAATGCTAAAAAAGAAAATATGGAATTAATGTTCTGCAGTAATGCTTATGAAGCATGCAAGGACACTAAAGCTATTATAATTGGCACAGAGTGGAATGAATTTCGTGCCCTTGATTTTTTAAAAATCAAAAGTACTAATAGAAATATAGTTATTTTTGATTTAAGAAATATATATAACGCTAAAGAATTAAGAGATATAGGATTTCAGTATTTTGGAACAGGAACATAATTATACAATACAAAATTTTGATCAAGAAGTTCTTCGTGAATATGATATCAGAGGAGTTGTAGGTGATAATATAAATGAAAATACAGCTTACACGATAGGAAGAACCTTTGGCTATGTTGTTAAATCAAAATTAGAATCAAATACTATAGCAACTGGTTACGATGGAAGACTAACATCGCCAAAACTTCATAAAGCACTTTGTGAAGGTTTAAAAGATTCTGGTTCAAAAGTATTAAATATTGGAATGGGACCAACTCCTATGATTTACTTTGCTCACTATCATTTAGATACTGATGCAGTAATCATGGTTACCGGCTCACATAATCCATCTGAATATAATGGTTTTAAAATGGTTTTGAATAAGACCTCATTTTTTGCAGAAGATATTCAAAGTCTTCAAAAATTAATTGATTATAACAAAATTGAATTGGAAGAAGGTCAAATAATTAATCAAGATATAACCGCTCAATATATAGAGAGAAACCTTTTAAATATTAATTTAAAAAAGAAACTGAAAATTGCTTGGGATCCTGGTAATGGCGCTATGGGAAAAGTTACTCGAGCAATAACTGAAAAATTAAATAACTCTGAAAACATTATTATTAATGAAGAAGTTGATGGAAATTTTCCCAATCATCATCCTGATCCCACCGTACCAAAAAACATGGTACAATTAATCAATACTGTAATAGAAAATGATTGCGATATAGGTCTTGGATTTGATGGAGATGGTGACAGATTAGGTGTTATTGATAATCTTGGAAATATAGTTTGGGCTGACCAATATATGCTTTTGCTATGTTCAGAAATTGCAAATATTTATCAAAATCCAAAAATTATAATGGACGTTAAGTGCAGTAAGGTTTTTTTTGATGAAGCAAAAAAAATCAATTGTGATCCTGTAATGTCAAGAACAGGTCACTCTCCTATAAAAGAAAAAATGAAAGAGTTAAATTCACCTTTATCAGGTGAAATGAGTGGACATATTTGTTACGGTGATGATTTTTATGGATATGATGATGCTATGTATGTAGGTCTACGGCTACTGCGTATATTATCAAACGAGAGTAAGCCTCTTTATGATTTAATTAATGTTTATCCTAAAACATTTTCAACACCAGAAACAAGATTTGATGTCGATGAGTCTAGAAAATTTATTATTATAGATGAAGTAAAAGAAAGGCTTAAAAAAGAAGACAAAAAAATAATAGATATAGATGGTGTTAGGGTAGAAAATGAAGATGGTTGGTTTTTAATGAGAGCTAGTAATACTCAAAATCAACTTACTTGTAGAGCTGAGTCAATTTCTGAAAAAGGTCTGCATAAACTTATTGGCATTATTGAAAATCAATTATCTTTAAGTGGAATAAGTTACAAATTCACAATCTAACAAAACAGTCTCTTTTATATTTTTTTAATCTTTTGCAGGCAGCATACGCTTCTTTTTTTGAAAAGTTTTCAAATCTAGACTCATAAAGTTGTTTACCGCTTACTTTTATTAGAACGACATTTGATTTTTTATTATTTGTTGTTTTAGGGTATTTACTTTTAATTAACTTAATTTGTTTTTTTGCATTATTTCGATATTTAAAAGTTCCGACAACAATAGAGTAGGAATTTTTTTCAATTATTTTTGTTTTTTGTTTTGCTATTTTAGTTTTTGTTTCATTTTTATTTATTCCTAATTCAGAAAATTCTTTATCCATTATAATTTTCAGAGACCTATCACGTTGCTTGCCAGTATCACCTCCAAATATTACACCAATTAATCTTTTATTATTTCTTACTGCTGAAAATGCTAATTGAAATCCAGATGCTCTTATATAGCCTGTTTTAATACCATCAGCTCCTTCATAATTAAGCATTAGTTTATTATGTGTTTTATAAGTCTTGCCATTATAAGTGAATTTTTGATTACTAAATAATTTGTATTTTTCAGGAAAATTATAAATAAGTGAATATGAAAGTATTGAGATATCTCTTGCGGTTGTAAGTTGCGCTCTATTTGGTAGGCCTGAAGCATTTTTAAAATTTGTATTAGTCATACCCAAATTTTTTGCATAGCTAGTCATTAATTTTGCAAACTCTTTTTCAGAACCAGAAATGTTTTCTGCAACAACAGTAGCAACATCATTTGCAGATTTAATTATCAAAGCCATAATAGCATCCTCTACTTTAATGCTTGATCCTTCTTCTAAGTATAATTTACTGGGTGAGCGTGAAGCTGCAATTTTTGACACCTTTAATTTAGTCTGATTTTTTAAATGTCCTTTCTCTAATTGATCAAACAAAATATATAACGTCATTATTTTTGTTAATGAAGCAGGATAATTTTTAGTATCAGCATTTACTTCGAACAGTACTTCTTGTGAGTCAAAATCTATTACGATAGCAGCTTTTTTTGCAAATGTTGCTGTGGTTATCAGTATAAATGTTATCAATATTGGAATTAAAAGACATCTGATCAAAGACATTATAAGCTCCCTTAGCATATGGAATTCGCTCTTAACAATCGAAAAAACCTCTTTAAATTCATCAAAAAGTGCTTATTTAACAAATAATGAAATTAATTGATGAAAATAATATTAACTCAAATAATGATTTGGACAGAGGTGTTTTACTAGAAGAAAAACCAAAAACAAAAAAGCCCTCAATGTACAATGTTTTGTTGCTTAATGACGATTACACTCCAATGGAATTTGTTGTTTTGGTATTAGAAAGTGTCTTTAATAAAAAAGAAGAAGAGGCAACACAAATTATGCTTCATGTTCATAAAAATGGTATTGGAGTATGTGGGACTTTTACTTATGAAGTTGCGGAAGCAAAATGCAAAACTGTTATGGACCTTGCAAAAAAGCATGAACATCCTCTTCAATGCACAATGGAAAAAAAATAAATGTTATCATCTAACTTAGAAAAAACTCTTAGAAATGCATATCAGTTTGCTGCAGAAAGCAAGCATGAATTTGTAACACTTGAGCATTTACTTCAATCCTTAACTGATGATAAGGATGCCTTAAGTGTATTAAAAGCTTGCGGTGTAGAGATAGATAATTTAAAAAAAAATTTAGAAGATTTTATCAAAAATGAATTATCAAACTTAACAGAAAATTTTTCTGGAGAGCCAAAGCTTACAAATAGTTTTCAAAGAGTGCTTCAACGTGCGGCAATTCATGTTCAGTCAAGTGGAAGAGAAAGTGTTACCGGTGCTAATATGATAGTTGCCCTTTTTTCAGAAAAAGAAAGCCATGCAGTATATTTTTTACATCAACAAAATATGACCAGACTAGATGCTGTCCAATATATTTCACACGGAATATCTAAGATACAAGAGGATCAGGATGGTGAGGAAATTGTTGATGAAACTACAGATGGTCAACAGCAAAAAAAATCATCTAAAAAAGCTTTAGATCAGTTTTGTATCAATCTAAACAAAAGATCTCTAGATGGTAAAATAGATCCTCTTATAGGCAGAAAACTTGAGGTAGAAAGAACTATCCAAATTTTATGCAGACGACAAAAAAATAATCCAATATTTGTTGGCGATCCTGGTGTTGGTAAAACTGCAATTGCTGAAGGGCTTGCTAAGAGGATTGTTGAGAAAGATGTCCCGGATATCATACTTGATGCTGTAATTTATTCTCTTGATATGGGTGCTCTTCTTGCGGGTACGCGATATAGAGGAGATTTTGAAGAAAGACTAAAAGAAGTTTTAAAAGATTTACAAAAAGAAAAAAAATCAATTTTATTTATTGATGAAATACACACTGTAATAGGTGCTGGTGCAACAAGTGGTGGATCAATGGATGCAAGTAATCTTTTAAAGCCGTCCTTAAGCAATGGTTCACTAAGGTGTATTGGCTCAACTACTTACAAAGAGTTCAATAATTATTTTGAAAAGGATAGGGCGCTTGCAAGAAGATTTCAAAAAATCGATATTAAAGAACCAACAAAAGAAGAGACAATTAAAATCTTAAATGGCCTAAAAAATTATTATGAAGATCATCATCAAATAAAATATTCATCAGATGCAATTATAAGTGCTGTTGAACTATCTAACAAATATATTGGTGATAGAAAACTACCAGATAAAGCTATAGATGTTTTAGATGAAGCTGGCGCATCCCAATACCTTTTACCTAAATCTAAAAGAAAGAAAACAATTACATCAAAGGATATTGAGTCTGTTGTTTCTATCATGGCAAGAATACCAGCAAAGTCAGTAAATAAAAATGATAAAGAAAATTTAAAAAATCTTGATAGGGATCTTAAGAACTTTGTTTTTGGTCAAGATAAAGCTATTGAAGAATTATCTTCTTCCATAAAACTTGCAAGAGCTGGACTTCGTGAGGATGGAAAGCCTATAGGTTCATATTTGTTTTCAGGACCAACTGGAGTTGGAAAAACAGAAGTTGCAAGACAATTAAGCAAAACAATGGGTATAAAACTTTTAAGATTTGATATGTCAGAATATATGGAAAGACATACTGTTAGTCGTTTAATTGGAGCTCCACCTGGATATGTCGGCTTTGATCAAGGAGGCTTACTTACAGATGGCGTAGATCAAAATCCTCATTGTGTATTGCTTTTGGATGAAATCGAAAAAGCTCACTATGATTTATTTAACATTTTACTCCAAGTAATGGATTACGGTAAGCTAACTGATCATAATGGTAAATCTGTAGATTTTAGAAACGTTATATTAATAATGACATCTAACGCTGGTGCTATTGATTTATCTAAAAAAAGAATTGGTTTTAATTCAGCGAGATCAAAAGATGATAATAATGATGCAATAAACAAAATTTTCTCTCCAGAATTTAGAAATAGGATAGATTCAATCATACACTTTAATCATTTGAATAAAGAAATTGTCTTATCAATAGTTGATAAATTTATTATTCAAGTTGAGGCTCAATTGGAAGATAAAGGCGTTTCTTTATCAATTGATAATAAAGCAAAAGAATTTCTTGCTGATATTGGGTATGATGAGGTGTACGGCGCAAGAGAACTTGGACGAGTTATACAAGAGAAAGTTAAAAAACCAATGGCAGAGGAGCTAATTTTTGGAGCATTATCAAAAGGTGGTCATGTAGATATAACAATTGAAAAAAATGAAATATTTCTTAAATACTCATCTAGTCAAGATAAAAAGAAAGAGTTAGTTTAATTCTTATAAGGACCGAGAGTTTCCAAATCTTTTTTGTGATAATTAATCATCTTAGTTTCTTCATTAAGGAATTTATTTATCGCTTTTGAAAATTCTTTTTCTCTTATCCAATGAGCACTCCATGTTTTTTGCGGTAAATAACCTCTACTTAATTTATGCTCTCCTTGTGCACCTGCCTCTACATATTTAATTTTATTTTTAATCGCATAATCTATTGCTTGGTAATAACATAATTCGAAATGCAAATAAGGAACTTCAAATTTTGATCCCCAAAGTCGCCCATATAAATGCGTTTTACTTAGAAAATTAAGTGCTGAAGCAACTTTGGTATTATTTTGATAAGCAATCATTAATAAAATTTTGTTTTTAAAGTTTTTTAAAATATCCATAAAAAATTCTTTTTTTAAATATGTTGAACCCCATTTTCTTCCAGTGGTATCAAGGTAACATTCATAAAAAAAATCCAAATCCTGTTTTTGCAGATCATCTCCACGTAATAATTTTACATCGAGGTTATTGATTTCTATGCATTGCCTCTCTTTTTTAATTTGTTTTCTTTTTCTAGAAGAAAGAGTTGATAAAAAATCATCAAAAGATTTATAGTCGTTATTCTCCCAATGAAATTGAATACCTTCTCGTATCATAATTGGCTCTTCACCATCCCACTCATTTGGATTTTTTATAAAATTAAAATGTGCGGATGAAACATTTAGTTTTTTAGCCTCTCGTATAATATTATTTATAATGTCCTTAATCTTATCTTTTCTTTTACTTATATTTTTATTTATAAATATTCTTTCACCAGTTACAGGAGTAAATGGTATCGCTGATTGCAGTTTAGGGTAATAATTTAATCCATGTCTGTGATAAGCATCTGCCCATGCATGATCAAAAATATACTCTCCATAAGAATGACTTTTTAAGTAGAGTGGACAAATGGCAATTATTTCAGCATTATCATTATACTCAATATAATGATGAGGTTTCCAGCCAGTTTGTGAGCAAGCGCTCCCACTTTTTTCTAAGGCAAATAAAAATTCATATTGAATGAAGGGATGATCACTACCAACACACGAATTCCAATCCTCTTTTTTAACTTTTTTTAAGCTATCTATAAAAACAAATTCACTCATTGGTGAAATCATTTATTTTAATTGAACTATAGCATCTATTTCTATTGCAATACCTAACGGTAAAGCGTTAGAGCCAACAGCAACTCTAGCATGACGACCTTGATCGCCAAATATTTCAACTAACATATCAGATGCACCATTAATAATCTTTGGTTGATCAGTAAAATTGTCTTGGCAGTTTACAAAGCCAGTTAATTTAACAAAACTATCCAGTTTATCCCAATCACCCTCAAGTCCAGTTTTTAGAGCAGCAATTATATTAATGACACACAGTTTAGCAGCCTCTATACCTTCTTCGATAGAAATATCTGACCCCACTTTTCCTTTATAAATGAGCTCTCCATTATGAACAGGAGCCTGCCCAGATATATATATAGTTTTACCAATTATTTTAAAGGGAACATAATTTGCCAGAGCTTTGGGAAGATCTGGAATATTTAGACCTAAGTTCTTGATATTTTCATCAAACAAATGCATTAGACACTATATAAAACTTTTTGAGTGAAGGTAAAGGGAACAAATATGATTAAAAATTCAAAATCTTTATTTCTAAGCCTAGCAATCTCAACATTAATTTATGGAGGATCAGTTATGGCAGAAGCAAAAGATATAATACATATGACACTTAAAGATGGTGTTGTAAAAATGGAAACACGACCTGATTTAGCGCCAAAACATGTTGCACAAATAAAACAACTAATAAGTGAGGGACAATACGATGGAGTTGTTTTTCATAGGGTAATTGATGGCTTTATGGCTCAAACGGGTGATGTTGAATTTGGAAATTCTACCAATGATAAATTTAATATGTCTAGAGCTGGAACAGGAGGATCTAACTTACCTGATATTCCAGCCGAATTTTCAGATGCAAATCATGGAAGGGGTGCTGTTTCAATGGCAAGAGCACAAAATCCTAATAGTGCAAACAGTCAGTTTTTTATTGTCTTTAATGATGCTAGTTTCTTAGATGGTCAATATACTGTTTGGGCACAAGTAACAGAGGGTATGGAATTAGTTGATAATATTACTAGAGGGGAGCCACCTCAAGATCCTGATAAAATTATTAAAATGGAAATTATTTCAGAATAATTATGTTTGTTGCAGATTTGCATAATGATCTTGTGCAAAGAATGATGATCGGTGAGGATGTGACCACAAACACATCCTCAGGCCATACTGATATAGAAAGATTAAAATTATCCTCTATTGATTTAGAAGTGATGATTGTCTGGGCTTCAGAAAAAGAAGTTAATACAAGTTATTTTGATTTTGCATCTAAAATGTATGACAAGCTAAAAGCATTAAATGCAATTAATGGAGTAACTGTTCCTGTAACACTTGAAGAGATTAAATCTGCAAAAGAAAAGAATGAGCTTTCTCTTCCTATTGGAATGGAAGGTGGGGAGGCGTTAGAAAATAAAATAGAAAATTTAGAATACTTTATTAATAAAGGACTTTTTTATTTTGGACCTACTTGGAATCATTCACTTGATTGGGTAAGCTCAGGTTACGGGGAAACACATAAAAAAAACTCCCTCAAAATTTTTGGTTTGAATAAATTTGGTGTTGAGGTAATTCATACATGTCAAGAAAACAATGTGCTTATTGATGTTTCTCATATTGGGGAGAAAAGCTTCTGGGATGTTTTAGAAAATTCAAAAAAACCAATTATTGCTTCTCATTCAAGTGTTTATAAATTATGTCCGCATTTTAGAAATTTAACAGATGACCAGATTAAAGCTATTAAAGATGTGAAAGGATTAATTGGTTTAAATCCATATCCTTTTTTTATTGATCCAACTTTTAAAGTGAGAGAGGAAAAAATAAGAAATCAATATAGAGAGCAGCTAAATGAAATTGCCAAAAAACAAGAAACTACCGCAGGTAAATGGATTGCAAAACAACACTTTCTTCAAAAAAAATTATCAGAAGTTTGTCCAAGTATAAGTGTGTTTGTTGATCACATTGAATATATTGCTAAGTTGATTGGTATTGATTATGTGGGAATAGGTAGTGATTATGATGGTCTTGACTGTCTACCTCAACATTGGCATGATTGTATGGACCATATGATAATAGCCGAAGAATTGGATAAAAGAGGTTATTCATCGGACTCCATTGAAAAAATTATGGGTAAAAATATTTTAAGAGTACTAGAGGAAGTATGGACTTAGAGTATTATGCAAAATAATTATTGATATGAATATTAATACAGCGCCAGAAATATTTTGAATAATCTTTGTATTATTTTCTAGAAATTGCTTTAATCCAAATCCTGTAACTATAATTGTTAATATGATGTACCATAAACCATCAATGGATGAAGCAATGAGTACCATTGTAAATTTGACAAAATTAGTAGAAGAAATTTCGATAAATTGTGAAAATATAGCTGCAAACCAAATTAAAATTTTAGGATTTAAAATAGAAATTGCAAACCCTTGCATAAAAGAATTAACACTTTTTTGCTTATCTTGGATTGAAAGCTTTTGTCCAGTGTCACGCAAAAAGAGAATGCCAAGCACTAGTAAAAATACACTTCCACAAAATTGAATAGTGTTAAATAAAAATATATTATTAATTAATATGATTTGTAACCCTGCTACTGAAACCCCAGCATAAATACCTATACCTATTGCGTGACCGACCGAACTTAGTATTCCTGATACTCTTCCATACTTAATAGAATTTCTAATAATTAAGGCCATAGACGGCCCGGGTGACATAGCTCCAACGATACAAATTGTTGCAAATTGTACCCAAAACCAATTACTCATATTATCTTTGAGTTATTTGTTTGTATTTATTAACTGTTTCTTTAAGTCCAAAATCAAATGCATCACAAACTAGAGCATGACCAATTGACACCTCTTTTATTCTAGGAATATTTTTAAGAATAAAATCTAAATTATCTAGATTCAAATCATGTCCAGCATTCAGTTCTATATTGGGAAATTCTTTTTCTAAATATTTAGTCACTTCATTATAGGGTGCAACTGCTAATATTTTATCATTCTGATAGTTTTTTGCGTAATCATAAGTGTACAATTCTACTCTATCTGGTTTAATATTTTCTAAGTTTGATAGTGTTTTAATGGATGGATTGATGAAAATTGAGACACGAATATTATTGTCTTTAAGTCTCTTAATAACTTCCATGAGAAAGTCTTTATTTTTTTCACAATCCCAACCAAATGAAGATGTAAGTGCTTCTGGTGGGTCAGGAACTAAAGTTACTTGATCTGGCGAAACATCAATAACTTTTTCAATAAATTCATCTGAGGGATATCCCTCAACATTAAATTCAATTTTTTCATATTCATTTGTAAGATTTTTTAATATTTTCAAATCTGAAAATTTTGCATGCCTTTCATCAGGTCGAGGGTGAACTGTTATACCATCAGCACCATATTCAATACATTTCTTACTAATGTTATATAAGTTTGGCAGGTCTGCATCTCTTGCATTTCTTATTAAGGCAAACTTATTTACGTTAACACTTAAAAAAGTCATATATTATATTTCTTTACCATAAGTTTTTATCATCCACTCTTGCACCTTTGTATGGTGATGAACTGTATAATGGATATTTTTTAATTTAGGATAGTTGTCTACAATTGTAGTTGGTATGCCATCAATTATTCCTGATGTAAGCCATCCTAATAATCGCCACATAGCAATATCTGCAATAGTCATTTTATTTTCTACAAACCATTCTGATGTTTCTTGAGATAAAATGTTTTCAAGATATTTAAACCATCTAGGTAAAAGTTTATTTTTTAATAGTAATCTATCTTCTATTTTTTTTTGCTCATCTTTTTCTCTTATTGTTGGGCTTACTATATTTGTTATGTCTGTGGCTGCATCTATAATTTGATCAATTTTTGCAGCATTAATATTATCATTTGAGTACAGATTAGAAATCTTGCCGCAATATCTGGCAATGGCTCCAGTTTGGCCTATTATCTCCCCATCTACTTCTATGACAGGTAATTGATGGAAAGGTACTCTCTTTCCGTTTGGTAAAAAACCAGTTTTAATCATGTTGATAAATTCATCTCTTGAAATTCTAACATCTTCAAAAGGTATATTGCTTATGTATAAAGATACTCTGAGCACTTCAGCTCTCCAAAAAGGTGTGTGACTATAATAAACTTTGATCATTGATTTTCGATTCTATCTTATTATTGATTTTTTTTCTTTATTTTTTAAGCAATAAAGTAAAGTACTTATTTATGTAATAAAATTCTCTAAAAGGCTTAACGAGTCTGGTATTTTTTTCCGATTTCTACCTTTGCACAAATACCAGACTCGACCTTAAAAATTAGAGAGAATCATAATTTCATAGCTTATAATAACTAATAAATAAAATATAGGAGGTTATATGATTGAATCGGCTGGAGGTATGATACCTTTTCTTTGCCATGTGTTTCTTATTTTATTCGGTGGGTTTTTTGGTTTAAATTTAGCTTTTAATAAAAATTTTGTGAAAAGTAATATTGGTTTTCCATCCAAGGATGCAATGTATATGGGCAGACCTCTAGGATTTATGATGACTGGTATGGTTTTAATGTTGATTGCTACATTATTTCAAATTGGTGGCTTCGCTTCATCAAATGAAGTTATAGGGGTTTTATTTATTTTTACTCTTTTAGCTTTTTGTTATAACCTTGCTACAACTTTGAAAATATTAGAGAGTTTTGATGGTAATGATTGGCCAATAAAACATGCAATAAGACCATTGATACCGATGGTAGCAATTTTAATAAGATATTTTAGTTTGTAATTGAAATAATAAAAAGCACTCCTAAAGGAGTGCTTTTTTTTTATGATTTAGGTGGTAACAAGAGTCGAGCTTGGATCTAACGGTTTACTAAATGATTAACATTTATCGTTAATCATCTCATCTTTTCTCATCGGCATTGAGTCTATTAAATCAAACAATCTTAAATAAATTTTATCATCATTGCTAAAGTCTTTAATCATTCCATCATATCCGATTAACCAGATACCGTATTTATTATTAATAAACTCTGGTTTTGCATAATCTTTATTTTTAAATTTTTCATAAAAAATTATTTCTAAATTTCTGTCCTCAATTTCACATTTATTATCAGATATGAATTTTTTACTTTTAATAAATATTTGATCTTCTTGTTCGTCATAAGAGATAACGAGTAATCTTTTTTCCCAACTTAATTCTGATATTTGTTTTGCCATTATTTGTATGCTTATAAAGGAAAATAGTAATATAATTATGTATTTCACTAAAATACTATTTGTGGAAGTTTTAGGAAACAATAAATTTTAATTGTAATTGATATTGATTTCAGCAATCATACCACTTTCGTAATGACCAGGCACATTACAAGCAGCTTCTAGTTTCATTTCACTATTAAATTTCCATATAATTTCACCGCTCTTATTTGGCTCTAATAACACACTGTTGGAATGTGAATGAGCCATACTATGATCAGCTTTTGCCATTTCTTTCATTTTCTCGTAATCAATTTTATCCCCTAATAAAATTTCATTTTCCATCATTGCCATCATTTCAGGTTGATGGTTTAAATGCATTTTTTTTGTTGCTATGTTAAATTCATGAACAAGTGATCCATAATTGTGGACTAAAAATTTAATTGTTTCATCTTTTTTTATATTAATTTTAGTTGGTTCAAAATAACTATCATACATTTTTATTTCAATAACCCTATCTATCTCAGAGGATTTACCCTTTTCACCTATATGATTCATAGAAGCTGCAAATCCTAAATTGGGGACAAAAAAAAGTAAAAAAACAAAAATTTTCATAATATCTAATGAGTAATTAGTTCATGATTTAAGTATTTCAACACAAAATATTTATATCAATGGTGCCACAGGGCGGAATCGAACCGCCGGCTTATTCATTACCAATGAATTACTCTACCCCTGAGTTACTGCGGCTTAATTCTATTTTAACATATATTATATCTCAGTAATATTATTTAATTTTGCCATTTTCATTTGATATTAATCATATATAAAAATTATTGATGACAGAAATTGATTTTTGGTTTTCTATAGGAAGTACTTATACATTTTTATCTGTAAATAGAATATCTGAGGTTGCAAAAAGGGAAAATATAAAATTTAATTGGAAACCATTTAGTGTAAGAAAAATTATGATGGATATGGACAACATTCCATTTACACCTCCATCAAAAAAAATTAAGTCAGATTATATGTGGAGAGATATAGAAAGAAGAGCTAAATTTTATGGCTTTCATGCATTGGTTCCTGCTCCATACCCTTTAAAAGAATTTGATTTAGCAAATCAAATAGCTATTTTAGGGATGAATGAAGGCTGGGGAATAGAATATGTGATATCAACATATAAAAGATGGTTTCAGGAAGGAAAAGAACCTGCAACTGAACCAAATCTAACAGAAATATTTAAAGAGTTAAATTTACAAAAAGAGGAAACTTTAAGTAAGGCAAAATCAACAGAGATACATAAGCAATATGAAGAAAATACTGAGAACGCATACAAATCGGGTGTTTTTGGTAGCCCAACTTTTATTTATAACGGTGAAGTTTTTTGGGGTGATGATAGACTAGAAGATTGTATAAAATGGATTAATATTAAATGATTATGAAAAACTTAATTTTTTTTTTGCTATAATATTTTTAACGAGCACTAATTCTTTTTCCAAAACTATAATAGGTAAGGCCCGGATCATAGATGGTGATACAATTCACATAAAAAATAATAAAATAAGACTTCATGGAATAGATGCTCCTGAAACTACGCAAACATGTAAAATTGATTTACAGGATTGGTATTGTGGAAAGCAATCTACTGCTGAATTAAAAAAAATTATTGATAACCAAAGTGTTGAGTGTCAAGTTAGTGATATTGATATTTATGATAGATATGTTGCAATTTGCTCAACAATTAAGACTAACTTAAATAAATGGATGGTTAAAAATGGATGGGCTATTGCCTATAGATATTATTCGACTGATTATATTTTAGAAGAAAAATATGCCCGTGAAAATAAATTAGGCATATGGAAAAGTGAATTTTTGAAACCTTATCAATATCGAAAGAATAATAAGAATTAAGACTACTTATTATTAATTTGTTACAATTTGACGCTATCAAATTGAATACGAATCTCACTATAAACTTTAAAGACTTAACTTCATTATAGGAGAATAAAATGAACTTAAGAACAATATTTAAAGCTCAATCAATAGTCTTGTTTATAAATGCAATCGGTGGTCTTTTTCTAACAAGTGCTTTTTTAGGTGCAGCAGGATGGGAAATTACACCGGATCTTATTACACTAGGTCAGTTTACTGGTATGACTTTTTTAGTATTTGCAATTTGGGCATGGAGATTACCTGATGTTGCAAGTGATTCAATCAAATCAATTGGCATGCTTTTTGCAATAGGTGGACTTTTATTTACTATTATCATTGCATATCATATCATGATCGGAGCAGTTGCAGGAGCGACAGCATATGTAAATATTATTTTAACAGCTTTGTTTGCTATTGCTTTTTATTTTTATAGCAGAGATTAATAATTAATTTTAAATAATAAACGCTTTTTTGTAAAAGCGTTTATTTTCGTTTTATTTAAATATAAATCTTTCTAGGAATAGATTTAAAAAATAGTATAATATAAGCACATCTCTTATGAAAAATATTTTTAATTTTCTTTTTCCATCTGGAACATGGTCTTTAACGAGAGTATTGATCCTTTTTATTTTATTTGGAACATTAGATTTTATTTTTCTATTTTATATGTAGATTTAAATGCAAAGTGATTTAATATTTTCACTAAGAGATGTTGATGTGAGATTTGGAAAAAAAGAAATTTTCAATAATCTTAATTTAAATATTCATAGAAATGATTTGATTGCTTTAGTCGGTAAAAATGGCGTTGGTAAAACAACATTAATGAAAATAATTATGGGTAATCAAGAATTAGATAATGGAGAATTGTGGAGTTATCCAAATTTAAAAATATCTTACTTTACTCAAAATTTTGAAATTGATTTTTCTAAAACTGTAGAAGAAGAAATAATGAAAGTTATTTTAAAGGATGAAGAAAAATTCAAGATTGATATGTATTGTCATAACTTAAATCTTAATAAAAAAGAAAAAATTAATAATTTATCAGGAGGCCAAAAAAGAAGAATTTTTCTTATAAAAAGCTTAATACCTGACTCAGACATTATCTTACTTGATGAACCAACAAATCATTTAGATTTAGAGTGTATTGAATGGTTAGAAAATCATTTGCGGGAACTTAATAAAGCTATGCTTTGTGTTAGTCATGACAGAACATTTCTTAGCAATTTTACTAATAAAGTTTTTTGGCTCGACAGAGGTGATTTAAAAATTAGCCCAAAGGGTTTTAAAAATTTTGATAACTGGTCAGAAGAATTATTAAATCAAGAGGCTCGAGAATTAAGAAACAGAAAGCAATTTGTAAATTTAGAGGTTGAATGGGCGCAAAGAGGAGTCAAAGCAAGAGTTAAAAGAAATGTTAAAAGATTAGAGAGAGCAAAGCAATTAAAGGCTCAATTAGAAAAAGATGAATCTTCATATAGATTTGCTATTCAATCTACAAAACCTATTGTATTTAAGCCTTCTTCAGATAATTCTCGTTTTGTCGCTGAATTTTTTAAAGTAGCTGTTAAATATCCTAAATCATCAAATAAAATTCTTAAGGATTTATCTGTTAAGATAACTAAAAATGATAGAATTGGACTTCTTGGTAAAAATGGATCTGGCAAATCGACATTTTTAAAAACTTTAATTGGTGAATTGGAAGCATCAAGTGGGAATATTAAGCTTAAAAAAAATTTAGAGTTCTCTTATTTTGATCAATTAAGAAATAATTTAAATTCAAATAAATCTCTTAAAGAAATTTTAGTGCCAAATGGAGGTGATTATTTATCAGTTCAAGGAAAAGAAAGACATGTTTGCAGTTATTTGAAAGATTTTCAGTTTGATCCAAAAAGAGTTAATGATACAATTTTATCTTTATCAGGTGGACAGCAAAATAGATTATTGCTATCAAAAGTTTTATCAAATCCCAAAACTGGGCTTATTTTGGATGAACCCACTAATGACCTTGATCTTGAGACAATGGACCTGCTTACTGAAATGTTAGCAAATTATAAAGGTACATTATTAATAGTTTCACATGATAGAGATTTTTTAGACCAAACTGTTAATAAAATCATGTATTTTGAAGAGGGTGGTAAAGTATCAATGTTTCTTGGGGGATATAGTGATTTTCTTAATCATCAATCAAATCTAAAACAAGTTAATCAAGAAAAAAAGAAGATTCTTAGATCAAAAAAAAATAAAAGTAATGATAAGCTCTCTTTTAAATTCAAATTTGAATTAGAAAATATTCCAAATGAGATTGCAGAAATTGAGGAAGAAATATCTTTAATTAAAAATGAATTGAAAGATAATAATCTTTATATTAGCAACCCAAATAGATTTGAGGAAATAACAAACAAATTAATTATACTAGAGCAGGACTATGAAAAAAAAGAAGCAAGATGGCTAGAATTATTAGAAATGGAAGAAGCAATTAATAAAGAAAATGAGTAATAAATCAATTAATCTAATTGGGTGGATTCTTTTTATTATATCTGCTGTAGGCTTTGTGATTTCAAGTTTAGGAAATTTTTGGGCTATGTTTGGAAGTTTATTTTTTCTTTTTGCTTGTTTGATATTTCTAATTCCTTTTTTTAGAAAAGAAGATAAAGATTAATAGGCCTGATTTTTTTGAGGTTCTAATGTTTTATCTTTCATATCATCAATAACAGATTGTGCATGAGTTGACATCGATCTAAAATCAGAAGAGATAGTGACTAACTTAAATCCTAAATCTATCATCTCTTTTGCATATTTTGTTGTGCCATTATGAATACCAGCAATTTTGCCTCTCTCATTAGCTTTTTTTGCAATAAGTTTTATATTTGAGAAAACTGGATCCTCTTTAACGTCAAATTTAGGCTTAAGTCCGTAAGATGAACTCATATCAGCAGGGCCAATATATACACCTGTCAAATTAGGAACAGATAAAATATCATCTAAATTATCAACTGCTTGCTGAGTCTCAATCATCGCAAAACTTAAAATATTATTGTTCGCTTTAGAAAAGTAATCGGACCCATAAACCAGTTGAGCTCTCATAGGACCAAAACTTCGTTGACCTATTGGTGGATAGTAACAATATGAAACAAATTTTTCACAATCTTTTTTTGTATTAATCATTGGAGCTATAATACCAAGCACTCCTAGATCTAACATCCTCATTATAATTCCAGGCTCAGACCATGGTACTCTCACCATAGGTGTTGAACTACTAGATGTTAGTGCTTGAAGCATAGGCAGGCTTGCGGCATAATCTGTTTGACCATGTTGCATATCAATTGTAATTGAATCCCAACCCATTTTTCCAAAAGCTTCTGCGGTAAAAGAATTAGGTATTGATAACCAAGCGTTTACAACAGGCTTTTTTTTATTCCATATTTCTATCAAATTATTCATGAAGATTTCCATTATAGCAAATAAATTAAAATTTAAATACTTAATTAAAATCTAATAAATTTAGCGGGTCAGTTTATATAAATGTGTGTTTGGTTCATCCGTTATTAAAAATATTTCACCAGCAGAATTAATTTCTATATCTCTTATTCTGCCAATTTTATTTTTAAAAATAATTTTTTCATCTTTAAAATTATTACCGTCTCTTTCAAGTATTGATAAATATTGAAATTTTAGAGACCCTATTAATAAAGAATTTTCCCATTCAGGAAATAATTCACCTTGATAAAACTTTATTCCTCCAACTCCTATAGAAGGAACCCAAATATGATTAGGTTTAAGCAGACCTGGTTCCCAAGCTTTACCTTCTCCAATCTTACTGCCAGAATAATTTTTACCTCCCCATGCAACTCGTTTCCATCCATAGTTAGTTCCTTTTATTACCTCTCCAATAAAATCACCTCCCTTTGGACCATGATTAGAAATGAATACTTTATTAGTTAAAGGATCAAGGTCCATACCTTGAGGATTTCTCACTCCTATTTGATAGACAGAGGGTAACCATTTAGGATTTTTTACGTAAGGATTGTCTTTCGGTATACTTCCATCTTTATTAATCCTAATTATACTGCCAATTGCATTACTAGGATCTTGGGCAATCATTCCTTTTCCTCTTTCACCAATACTGACATATAAGTAGTCATCTTTTATTGTCATTCTGGATCCAAAATGTCTTCCGTTGGTAATATATGGCAATGCTTCAAAGATTAATTGACTATCTACCAGTTTACGATTTTCTAACTTAGTTCTAAAAACAGCAGTAGTGTAGCCATAGTCTTTTTTAATAGAACAAGTAATCCAAACATTATTTCCTTCACTTATAATATCAAGTAAACCTCCTTGCTCTCTACCATCAACAGGAATATCATGATCAATTTTAATAGAGGTATTTTTTAATGTGTCTATTAACACAATTTCATAAGATTTTTTTTGAGTAATCAATAATTGATCTGGACCAACCCAAGTCATACCCCATGGATAGCTAAGACCAGGATTAAACTTTGTTAATTTAAGTGCTGTTGCTTGATTAGATAAAACAAGTAAAATTATAAATAAATAAATAAATTTCATTGATTGAGTTATTTTAAATAATAAGTTAGCATTAATCAAATAATTGATATTAAATTAATGAAAAAATTAAAAATTTCACAAATTCAGTTTGAGGCCAAAGCAACTCCAGTTCAAAATTCCATACTATTAAAAAAATATTTTGAAAAAACAAAAAAATTTAAACCTGACTTAATTTGTACACCTGAATGCTCAAATATAATAACAAATGATAAAAGTTATCTTGTAAACAACACAACTGATGAAGTTAATTGCCCAATAATTAAAATGGCTAAATTATATGCTAATGAAAACAATCTCAATATTAATATCGGATCTTTGCTATTAAAGAAAAAAAATAAAAAAAAATTAGTTAACAGATCAATTTTTATAAATTCAAAAGGTAGTATTATAAAAAGATATGACAAGATTCATATGTTTGATGTAAATATTAGCAAAAAAGAAACTCATAGGGAGTCAAAAACTTTCCAGGCAGGTAAGTCTGTAGTGAGCATCAATTTAAATAATATTAAAATAGGCTTTACTATTTGTTATGATTTGCGATTTCCTCACTTATTTAGAAAACTTGCAAAAAAAGGATCTGAAATTATTCTTCTTCCAGCAGCTTTTACTGTTCCATCAGGAAAAGCTCATTGGGAAATTATGGTTCGTTCAAGAGCAATAGAAAATAGTCTTTTTGTTATTGCAACAAATATGTGTGGCACCCACCATTCAAACAGAAAAACTTATGGCCATTCATTATTAGTAAATCCTTGGGGTGAAATAGTAACTAGAGCTAAATCAAAACCATCAATATTAAATTCAGAGATTAATTTAAAGGAAGTAGGAGAAGCTCGTAGTAAAATTCCATCAATTTTTCATGACTAAAACTAAATCTTTACTAGATGGGATTGGCAATGAGAAAGTAACTGCAAAATATTACGATGATTGGGCAATAAACTATGATCAGACACTTAAAAAATGGAATTATAAAGCACCCAAAAAAGCTGTAAAAATATTAGGAAAAGTCAAAAGAAAATTTGAGAATATTTTAGACTTGGCATGTGGAACCGGAATGTTTGCAGAAGAAATAAAAAAAAAATATAAAAAAATAATTATTGATGGTTGTGATATTTCTGCTCAAAGTCTTAAAATTGCAAAACAAAAAAAATTATATAGAAAATTACACAAAAAAAGTTTTGAAAAAAAAATCAAAATTACAAATAAATATGATCTAGTCAGCATGATTGGATCAATGACATATTGTCAAAAACCAAATATACTGTTCTCACTAGTTAATGCTTATTTAAAGAAGAATGGTATTTTTATATTTTCTCATAGAATTGATTTGTGGGAAAAGCAAAATTTTGATGCATTACTAGAGAAGTTCAAAATAAATTTTACAATCAAATATCGTTCCAGACCTTTAAAGTATTTGCCAGAAAATACTGACTTTGCAAATAAAATAAAAATAAGAATTATTGTTTTAAAAAAAATTTAATTTTTCTTATTAAAAAGCTCCATTTTTTTTAATGTTTTTTGACTGACATGATGTTCTATTCCTTCTGCATCAGCCTCAGCAGTTTTATTATCTATACCAAGTTTTTTTAGAAAAGTTAAAACGATGATGTGTCTTTTTTTTGATACGCTTGCAAGTTCCTGTCCCTTTAGTGTCAGAAATATAGATCTATATGGTTCCTTTTTAACATATCCTTGATTTTGCAGTCTCTGAATTGTTTTATTTGCTGTTGCTTGAGCTATACCCAATTTATTTGCAATATCGACAATTCTTGCCTCACCTTTTGAGTTTAAAAGGTCAGCTATAATTTCAAGATAATCCTCAGTATTTTCTGTTTTATGTGCGTCTCTTACTTTTTCAAATGACATTATATTACTATTTATATTTATATTATATCTATAGCATTATAATGTAGCCATAGCTATACTTTTTAGTTATAGATACGTTATGAATGCATTGATTTCAGCTTTCAAAGATAAGCAAAAAATAATGTTTGCAAATGAGGGCAGGTTATTAAAAAAATCATTCTTTGGTCTTTTGATACTTGTTTTAGCTTTTCAGACTGGAGATTTTGGAGATGTTATCCGTGAATCAATGGTTAATGCATATCTTGCTGTATCAGTTTTTGTGGGTTTTACGCTTATTGTATTCATTGGTTTAGATTCTCTTACCAACTTTGATATCGGTTCTTTTTTAAATAAAACAAAAAAATTACATGTGCCAATTGCTTCTTTTCTTGGAGCAATACCAGGATGTGGTGGTGCAATAATTGTCGTCACACAATACATACAAGGGAGAATTTCTTTTGGTTCTTTAGTAGCTGTTTTAACCGCAACAATGGGAGATGCTGCTTTCCTTATTCTTGCTATGGAACCATCAACAGGATTATTAATTTTTTGCTTAGGTATAGCTGTGGGGACAATCTCAGGTTACTTGGTTGATCTTTTACACGGTATTAATTTCATGATGGCCAGTTCTAAAATTGAAATTGAATTTGAAAAATTAAAAAAAACATTTGTCTCAAAGTTCAATATTTTTTGGATGATCTTATTTGTTCCAGGATTTATTGTAGGTTTGCTTTTAGCTTTTCAAATTGATGTTGATAAACTTTTATCATTACCATCCAATATTAGTTTTGTATTAATTTTAGGATCTGCAGGGGCAATTTTATCAATATTCATGTGGTCACTAAATCCTTTGAGTGATTTTCAATGTTCTACAGATAAAAGTAGAGGTTTTGTATCAAGAGTTGTTGATACTACCAACTTTGTTACAACTTGGGTAATAAGTGGTTTTTTAGTTTTCGAGATTTTTATGTATTTTACAAATTTAGATCTTAAAATGTTCTTTGATTTGTGGCTGCCTTTTGTTCCATTAATTGCAATTTTATTTGGTTTTTTGCCTGGTTGTGGTCCACAAATTGTTGTAGCAACATTTTATTTAAATGGATATATTCCTTTGTCCGCTGAACTAGGCAATGCAATTTCTAATGATGGAGATGCATTGTTTCCAGCTATTGCGCTTGCACCTAAAGCAGCAATAATTGCAACTATTTATAGCGCTTTTCCAGCGCTGATTGTTGCTTATACTTACATGATTTTCTTTGAATAAAAAAAAATCTAATTTACCTTTTAAAATTTGTAAAACTTGTAATAAGCCATTTTACTGGAGAAAAAAGTGGCATAAAGATTGGGAAAACGTTCTTTATTGTTCAAAAAAATGTTCAAAAAAGAAATAGACTTATTAGTATTTTGTCATAATTAATTAATGTGAAAACAAAATCATTATTCATAATTCTTGGCAATCAGTTATTTCCACTAAATGAATTGAGTAAACACAAGGACTGTCAATTTTTAATGGCAGAAGATTACAATCTTTGTACTTATGAAAAGCATCATAAGCTTAAATTAATACTTTTCTTAACCAGTATGAGAAAATATGCCTTAAGTATAAAAAAGCAAAAATATTCTTTGAAGTATTATAAATTGAATAAAAAAAATTCTTACCTCTCTTATGAAGATAAAATTAAAGACTGTATAAAAAATAAAAAAATTTCAGAAATTAAAATGTATGAAATAGAAGATAAATTTTTTGAAAAAAGAATTATCGATTTTGGTAAACAAAATAAATTAACTATTCATTTTCTAAAAAGCCCTATGTTTTTTAGCTCTAGGGAAGATTTTAAGAGTTACTTAACAAAGTCCAAAAAACCTTTTATGGCAACCTTTTATAAGCAGCAAAGAATTGAAAAAAATATACTTGTCGATGACAATAAGCCAATTGGAGGTAAATGGAGTTTTGACGAGGAAAATAGAAAAAAAATTCCTGAAATTTTAATCACGCCATCTCAACTTAAATTTAAAGATGATATTATTTTGCAAGATGTAAAGAAATTAGTTAATGAATTATTTCCTGAACATCCTGGAGATACTAATAATTTTTGGTTAGGCACATCCAGAGATGAGGCTTTAAAAGCCCTTGATTTTTTTATTAAAGAAAAGATTGAAAATTTTGGTCATTACGAGGATGCTGTTAAAAAACATTCTCCATTTCTTTTTCACAGCGTATTAAGTTCCTATATAAATTTAGGTTTAATAACACCTAAAGAAGTAGTAACTAAAATATTATCCTCAAATAAGAAAAAAAATATTCCTATAAATAGTTTAGAAGGTTTTATCAGACAGATTATTGGCTGGAGAGAATTTATGAGAGGAATTTATCAAAATTTTTCCGATCAACTTGAAAAAACAAATTACTTTAATCACAAAAGAAAACTTACTGAAGGTTGGTATAATGGAACAACGGGTATAGATCCAATTGATGATGCTATAAAGGATGTTGTAAAGTATGGATATACGCATCATATAATCAGACTTATGCATTTAAGTAATGTAATGACATTATCTGAGTTGCACCCAAAAGAAATTTATAAATGGTTTATGGAGATGTTTGTAGACTCTTCAGATTGGGTTATGTCACCCAATGTATATGGCATGGGAACTTTTAGTGATGGAGGTATTTTTTCCACTAAGCCATATATTTGTGGTTCAAACTATATAATTAAAATGAGCAATTATAAAAAAGGTGAATGGGCAGATATTATTGACGGTCTGTATTGGAATTTCATTCATAATAATCAAGAATTACTATCAAGAAACCCAAGAATGGGCATGGTTATGATGTCTTATAAAAAATTGAAAAAGGATAGAAAAGATTATTTGCTAAACATTGCAAATGAATTTATTGCTAAGAAAACGAAATAATTTCTGAATGAAAGATAAAATTAATACGAATAGAGCAGAGCACAAAAAAAAACTTAAAGAAGTTCGAATTGCAAGGTTAGAGAAACAGCTAAAGTCTAACATCTTAAAAAGAAAAAAAGCTTCAAAAAAAAATAATGGATAGATTAGTAATAAAAGGTAAGGCTGATCTTAAGGGGTCAATTAAAATTAAAGGTTCTAAAAACTCTGCACTACCTATTATGGTAAGCGCTCTTTTATCTAAAAATACCTTAAAATTAAAAAATTTACCAAAACTTGATGATATCAAAAATATGTCAACACTTCTCAGAAGTTATGGGGCAATTATAAAAACTTCTAAAGATAATTTAGAAATTAAATGTAATAATATTATCAATAGAGATGCTGACTATGACATAGTTAGAAAAATGAGGGCTTCAATTTTAATTTTAGGACCTCTTTTAGCTAGATTTGGAAAAGCAAGGATCTCACTTCCAGGAGGCTGTGCAATTGGGACAAGACCTATTGATATTCACTTAGATGGACTCAAAAAATTAGGTGCTAATTTTGTAGTTGAAAATGGTTATGTTATTGGTCAGGTTTCAAAACAATTGCATGGCAATAATATTATACTCCCTTTTCCAAGTGTAGGTGCTACAGAAAATATATTAATGGCTTCTACAATTGCAAAAGGCAAAACAATTATTGAAAATGCAGCAATGGAACCTGAAATATCAGATTTAGCTGTTACTTTAAATAAAATGGGCGCAAAAATAAATATTGAAAAAAAAGGTGTCATAAAAATAAATGGTGTAAAATCACTTACTCAAGCATCTCATAAAATTATGAGTGACAGAATTGTTGCTGGAACATTTATAATTGCTGCAGTCATGTTAAATAAAAATTTTTTAGTTCAAGAAATTGAAAGTAGTCACATAGAGGCCTTAACTTTTGCATTAACTAAAATGGGTGCTAAACTTAAAATTAATAAAAATTCAATTCAAATCATGCCTTCTAAAAATTTGAAAGGTATTAAAATTCACACAGCTCCATATCCCGGCTTTCCCACTGATTTACAAGCTCAGATTATGGCATTAATGAGTTTAGCGAATAGTAATTCTCAAATTAAAGAAAACATTTTTGAAAATAGATTTATGCACGTTCCAGAACTTAATAGATTGGGTGCTAAGATTAGAGTAAAGAAAGATATCGCTCATATATTAGGTAATAGAAATTTTAAAGGAGCGCAAGTTATGGCAAGTGACTTAAGAGCAAGTGTGAGTTTAGTATTGGCTGCTTTATGTGCAGAAGGTGAAAGTATAATTAATCGAATTTATCATCTTGATAGAGGATATGAAAGAATCGAAAATACCCTTGGGAAGCTTGGCCCATCAATAAAAAGAGAAAAATATTAAGTTTTTATAGTTTTTTTTAATCTCTAGATATAAAAGCCCAAAAATTATGTCAAAATTGATTATAGCTATACCTAGGGGCAGAATTATTAAAGAGCTAAAACCAATATTAAGAAAGACAAGCTTTGCTCCTGAAAATGAAATGTTTGATGATAAATCAAGAAAGTTAACTTTTTTATCAAAAAATAAGGATATAAATTTTATTAAAGTCAGAGCATTTGACGCATGTACATTCGTTGCATTTGGAGCAGCTCAGATTGGTATTGCTGGAGAAGATGTAATAAAAGAATATAATTACTCTGAAATATATGCACCTCTGGAATTAAATATTGGGCACTGTCGTTTATCTGTAGCCGCTCTTAAAACCTTATTAAAAAAAGAAGATCCTGAAACCTGGAGCAATATAAGAGTTGCTACAAAATACCCTAATATAAGTAAAGAATATTTTGCAAGTAAGAGCATACAAATTGAATCAATAAAATTAAATGGCTCAATGGAGTTGGCCCCCTCTTTAAATATGTGTAGAAGAATAGTAGATCTGGTTTCTACTGGTGCAACATTAAAGGCAAATGGTCTAAAAGAAATTGATGAGATTATGAAAGTTCAATCAAAATTAATTATTAATAGATCTTCTTTCAAAACAAATAATAAAAAAATACAATCTATTATTGATGAATTTAAATTATTAGTAAAATGAAAGTTTTAAATTATAGTTCTAGGGATTTCTGGAACGAATTAGATAATCATCTTGCTTTGAGAGAAATAGAAACTAGTTCTAAAATTGAAACTGATGTTAAATCTATAATTGCAGACATAAAAAAATATGGTGATGATAAACTTATTCAATATGCAAAAGACTTCGATAATATTACGCTAAGAACAGATGATATAAAGTTGCAAGATTTAAAAAAGTTTTATTCTTTTGATAATTTAAATCAAGATATTGTAGAGAGCTTTAGACTAGCTATAAAAAATGTAACAAAATTTCATGAAAAACAATTCCCTCAAGACTATGAGTTTGAAAATATGGATACAAAACTTAAATCTGTCTGGAAACCAATAGATTCCGTAGGTCTTTATATCCCAGGAGGCAAAGCTGTATATCCGTCTTCTCTGATTATGAGTGTCGTACCAGCACAAATTGCTGGAGTTAAAAGAATTGTTTGTGTTACACCGCCATCTGACGATTTTAATCCATATATAGCTTTTTTATTAGATGAATTAAATATTTCTGAAGTTTTTCAAGTTGGAGGAGCTCAGGCTATTGCAGCGTTATCATATGGAACTCAAACAATTAAACCGGTAAATAAAATTTTTGGACCAGGAAATGCTTATGTTGCAGCTGCAAAAAAGCAGGTTTTTGGAAAAGTAGGTATTGATTTGGTGGCTGGTCCTTCCGAAATTATTGTTGTAGCAGATGAAAAAAACAACCCTAAATGGGTTGCCAGTGATCTTA
>CACFLO010000010.1 GCA_902567135.1 uncultured Alphaproteobacteria bacterium
AATTAATATATACATTTTTAAAGTTACAAATAAATTTTTATTAATAAATTTAATATTAATACTTTGTTTAGTTACTTTTATAAATCTAATTGAAATTGCAAGAAATCTTACAGATAGTAATCAAAATCTATGGAACTACATATTTCTAACTTTATTAAAAATTCCTTCAAACATAAATGAAGTATTGCCATTTGTTATAATAATATCAATATCTTTTTTATTTAGATATTTAATTAATAATAATGAACTTACATCAATGAGAAATATTGGATATTCTATATTTGATATTTTCTTACCAGTTGCAATTTCTATTTTCTTATTTGGTTGTTTTAATCTTATTTTTTTGAATCCTATTTCTGCAAATTTAGAAAAACAATATGAAAAAATCTTAAATAAAAAAAATCAAGATGTATATTCAATAAAAATTTCATCTGACATCATGAGAATAAAAAATATTAATGATGAATTTGGTATAAATTTTATTGAAATTAAAAAGATTGATGTAAATAGTATGATTGCAAGTGACATTAAAATTTTAAAAATAAATGACTCAAAATCAGAATTGATATTAGCAAAAAATGGAAAAATAAGAAATAAGAAATTTTTTTTAGATAAGGTAAAAGTTTTTGATATTGCTGAAAATAAATATATAGAAAATAATAAAATTATTTTAGACCTAAATTTTTCTAAAGAGAATATCATTAACTCAATTATTAACTATAAAAATGTTCCCTTTTATGATTATTTATCTCATACAAAAATTCTTAAGAAATTCAATTTACACTCTTCTGAAATTAGTCTCTATTATTTATCTGAAATTCTAAATCCTTTTTTTCTTGTTATGCTTGGATTTATTGTATTAGGATTTTCAGCAAAGTTTAGAAGAAATGAAAATTTTTTCAAAATATTATTTATTACAATTTTAATTGGTTTTATAATATTTTTCCTAAGAGAAATTATTTTTAAAATAACTTTATCTTATAATATTAACTTCTTTTTTTCTTACAGTGCAATATTCATATTACCATTTTTGATTGGTTTATATAAAGTACTTCAGATAGAAAATGATTAAATACAAATTTAACATTAATTTTATATATTTTTTATTATTTCTTTTAATTACATTTTTTTCATTTAATTCTCAAAATGCAAGTGAAATACTTATTTATGCAGATGAAATATTTTATGATAAAAATGAAAATTTGATAGGCAAAGGTAGAGCTAAAATACTTTATCAAAATCAAATAATTACTTCAGAGTTAATAATATATAATAAGGTCTCTAAAAAAATAATAATTCCAAAAAACTTTACATATAAAGATAATCAAAATAATTTTTTCTATGGGACTGAGGGGGCTTTTGATACTGATTTTACCAAAGGCTCGATAAAAGATGTTAAGATACTATTAAATGATGGATCCAGAATTGTTGGAGATAAATTTGAAAGAGATAACAATATTGATATTATTTCAAAAGGAGTTTACTCACCATGTAAATCGAGAATTAAAATTAAAAATTTTATTTGCCCTACATGGCAATTAGAAGGAGAGAAGATACTTCATGATAACGAAAATTTATTATTGTATCAAAAACACTCAAAAATGAGAGTTTTAAACTTACCAGTATTTTATTTACCATATATAGTAACTCCTTCTCCTTTAAGAAAAAAAAGGAAATCAGGTTTTCTAAATCCTTCTATAAATTTTAATTTTTTTGATACCAAAGTTTCACAATCTACATCATTACCTTATTATTTTAATATTTCTGAAGATAAAGAATTAACATTTACGCCAAGTATAAATTATGGAGGTGGAGTAGACTCATCTCAACGTTTTTTATTTGAATATAATCAATTAATTTCAGGTGGATCCCTTAGTACAGATTTAAGTGTTGATAGTAAATTTGAAGAAAAAAATAATAATAAATGGTTAACTGATGCAAGTTTAATAACTAATTTTAAAAAAAAGATTAATACTAAATATACTATAAATTTTCAATCAGCTTTAGAGACATCTAAAAATTATATTCAATCAACAAATCCTAATAATAATTTAAGTTATACTAGTTCATTGGCTTCAACAATAAATTTAAAAGGATATAATTTAAGAAAAATTGATGACAAATTACTAATTAATTTTAGCACTTATCAAACAAACCAAAATAATGATAATAATAGTTCTGTTCCTACAGTTTTACCTTTTATAAATTATAAGTCTGGTATTTACCAATACAATAAAATTGATTACGAAAATAAATACCAATTTTATAATATTTTTAGAGATAAAAAAACTAATGAATATGCTAAAGAGCAACAAAAAATATCTCATAATTTGTTTTTTTCAAAAAAATATATTGATTTTAATTCAAATATTACTCTTGAAGGTCAATTATTTAACCAATTTTATAATACTGTAAAAAAAGATATTAAAAGTAATGAGACATATTCTGGAAATATACTTCGATCTTTTCCGATTTTCGGTATTAAAATTGACACACCTTTTAAATTGCAAAATAATATATTTGATTTTACTTACAAGCCAGGACTTTCATTAATTTTAAGCCCTGGAAAATCTAATTCGGAAAAAATATCAAATGAAGACTCATCATTAAATACATATAGTGCAAATAATGAAATATCATTAAATAGATATACTGGAAGTGATAAATTAGACAATTCTAAAAGATTAGTTTCTTCTTTTACTATCAATAATAAAAAAATAACTATGAATCTATCTCAATCATATGAATTTACTGATAACAGTAATTTTCATAAAGACAGTGGTAATGATGAAAATTTAGGAAACTTATTAGGTGGTTTTAAGTATAATAATTTTAAAAATATATTTGAGTATAATTTTAGATATGATCATTCTAAAAGATATTTAAAAAAACAAAATATAAACTATGAAAATTATAATTCATTAGGCTCAATTGAATTATCTTATTTAGATCAAAATAGTGAATCAGATTCAGTAATTACTAATGATATTGAAACACTTAATTATAAATTAAATTCTAAAAAAATTAATAAATTTTCAAAAATTGGCTTAACTGGTTTATATGATCTGAAGTCTAGTATAAGTACTGAATATGGATTAAATTATAGTTATTTTGATGAATGTTTTGGTATAAATATAGACTTTAATCGAAAATCTTATACTGAAGACACTTTAAAACCTCAAGATACACTAACAATCATGTTTTCCTTTAAAAATGTAGGATCATACAGATCATCAAATTTAGCTGTATCTGAAAATGATAAACAAGATATAAAATGGGAAAGTTATTCTGTAAAAAATGAATTATTTAACTAAATTTTTTTTTATAATATTATTTTTTTTAAACAGTACTATATTTGCTGATGACAATAAAATAATATTCAAAGTTAATGAAAATATATTTAGCACAATAGATTTAAAAAATCGCATCAAATATCTAGAAATTTTAAACTCAAGTGAGTTGAATTCTGAAATGAAGATGGAAGTAATTAATGATTTTTATAGTACAGTTATATTTTATGAATATGTAAAAAATAACAATTTCTTAAATAATATTTTAAAAAAAGAAAGTGCAAATATTTATCAAGATATAATACTTAATAACAATGATATAAATAATTACTTAAATTTAGAGACGATAAAAAATAATATTAAATATGACTTTTCAAGAAAAATAGTACTAGAAAATATATTAGAAAATTACAAAGAATATATTTTTAGCAATCCAAATGATATAAACTTTATTTATAATTACAAAATAAAATATATAACAATACCTATTGAAAATCTGATATCCGATAAAGAATTTCATAAAATTATTGATTCTCAGAATTTTTATCAAATAATTGATTATTTAGATTTAATGAAATTTAATTACCATTTTGAAGAAGTGGAAATTAAAGATTATAATAAAATTAATAAAAGAATAAAAAATTTAACAAATTATAATAAACAACACCTACTAGAAAAAAATTCTGATTTTTACAAATTAGTAAAAATAGAAAAAAAATTAGGAATTAATAATGGAGTATATTTTAGACTAGTAAATCTAGAAACAGATAAAAAATTAAAAATAGAACAGGAAAACTGCAATTATATTAAAACATTTGATAATATAAGATCTTCTAAAGAATATGAGTTTAACAAATTAAATAATGAAATAAAAAATAATTTAGTATCTATTAATGATTATATAATATGTGAAATTAGAGTAAATGATGAATTTTTAAAAGAAATTAATATAAATAAAAAAATAAATATTATTGCTCAAAATATTGAATCAGATTTCATAAATAAATATTCAAAATTATATAATACACAAAAGTACTATGAGTAAATTAATTGGAGTTACTATAGGTGATATTCAAGGTATTGGAATAGAAATCCTAATTAAAGAATGGAAAAGAAAGAGGGTAAAAAATTTTGTATTAGTTACCAATTATATATTATTCAAAAAATACGTATCTACAAAAAAAACTAATATTAAAACTTATAAGTCTTCAGTTAAGAATAATAAATTAATTGTTTCTAAAGATTCTTTTAATATTTTTGATATTAATGCATCAAATAATGATCAAAACACATTAGAATCTCTTAAGAAAAGTTATCAACTAGCTAAAAAAAAGTATATTGTTGGTATAGTTACTTTGCCAATAAATAAAAAAAAAATTAATAAAATTAATTCAAATTTTATCGATCAAACATCTTTCTTTACAAAAAGAGATAGAAAAAAATTTTCAAATATGATTTTTATTTATAAAAAAATTTTTTTTGTTCCATTAACTATGCATATTAAATTAAAAAATGTTCCAAAAAAATTTGAGAATTCTAGTATATTTATTAATAAAATAAAAAATTTAAATGCTACTCTAATAAAAGATTTTAGAATAAATAATCCAAAATATATTATGGCAGGGATTAATCCACATAATGGAGAAAAAGGTATTATAAGTGATGAAGATGATAAATTGATCACACCAATAGTTAATAAATTAAATATTTTAAATATTAAAATAAATGCACCTATATCTCCTGATTCAATGGTTAATAAAAAAAATTTAAAAAACTATAATTGTTTTATTTTTACTTATCATGATCAAGCACTTATACCATTTAAATTAATTTCAAATTACTCAGGTGTTAATTATACATCTAACTTGGATATTGTAAGAGTTTCTCCAGATCATGGCACAGCTTATGATATGGTAGGTAAAAAAAATAAATCATCTTTAGGAATAATTAATAGTTTTAAATTAGTAAAAAAAATAGCATTAAATAGAAGTAAATATGTTAGATCCAAAAAAATCACTGGGCCAAAATTTTCTCATAGATAAAAATATAATAAAAAAAATTATTAACCAAACAAATATAGAAAATCAAAATATTGTTGAGATAGGTCCAGGTTTAGGAAATTTGACTGAGTTTATAATAAAAGAAAAACCAAGAAGTTTATTATTAATTGAAAAAGATTTTAAATTATTTAATTATCTTAAAAAAAAATATAAAGACAATAAAACTATAAAAATAATCAATACTGATGCATTAAAATATAATTTTTCAGAATTAAGAAACATAAAAATTATATCAAACCTTCCTTATAATATCAGTACTAAAATAATAATAAAACTAATATTCTATAATAAAAATATAAAAAATATAATCTGCATGATTCAAAAAGAATTAGCTGAAAAATTTGATTATAATAAAAGTAAAATGAATAAATATAAATTTATTATTAAATGTTCTAACTACAAAATATTATTTAATGTAAGTAACAAAGTTTTTTATCCTAAACCAAAAGTAGAATCAAAAGTAGTTGAATTTAAATTAAAAAATGTTCAAATTGATAAAAATAAATTATTGAATTTTACAAATAAGATTTTTAGAAATAGGAGAAAAAATTTAAGAAATAAAATTGAAAATTCTTTATTAATTAATGAAGAAATAATGAATAAAAGAGTTGAAGAACTTAGTTTTGAAGAGTTATTAAAAATCTACAATTTTTTTTAAATTTTTATTTAATATTTTATCGTTATTTTTAATTAAATCATGATACTTAATTATCTTTATTATATCATTAGCAGTGTTATGAATATTTTGATTTATTAAAACATAACTATATTCATTGTAATGTTTAATTTCATCAAGAGCATATGATAGGCGAAGTTTTATCTCATTTTTACTATCTCTTCCTCTTTTTATTAATCTTTTCTTTAGTTCTTTAACTGAAGGTGGCAAAATAAAAATATCAACAATATCTTTCTTATAAAAATTTTTTCTAATCTTTCTAGCTCCTCTCCAATCTATATCAAAAAGAATGTTTTTATTTATAGAATTGGATTTTCTTATATTCATAATAGGAGATCCATATAAATTGTTAAAGTTTGATGATGTTTCAATAAAGTAGTTATTTTTTTTTAATTCAGCAAATTTTTCTTTAGAAACAAAATAATAATCTCTACCGTTAACTTCATTTAATCTCATATTTCTAGATGTATAAGAAATAGAGAGAATTACATTTTTTACTTTTTTTGAAATCATTTTGCATAAAGTTGTTTTACCTGCTCCAGATGGTGAGGAAATAATTATTATTTTATTTTTTATTTCTATATTCACTTAATTTCCTTCTATGCTCAATATAAGTTTCTGAATAAATATGTTCATTTACAATATTATTAAAAAAATAATATAAATATTTACTTTTATAATTTTCAAAAATTAAATCCATTGTTTTTTTTCCCACATAAGAAATTGGCCCAGGAGGGAGTCCTTTAATATGATATGTATTATAAGGGTGTTTAATTTTTAAATCTTTGCGATTTAGATCTCTGCCTAAGTCATATGAACCATCTGTTATTGCAAATATGGTAGTTGCATCTATTTGTAATTTCATTTTTTTTTGTAATCTATTTTGAATAACAGAAAAAATTAATTTTTTGTCAACATTATCTATTCCTTCTTTTTCAAGCAGTGAACCAATAATTAAAAGCTGATCAAAAGTATATGTTTGTAGTAATTCATGATCTTTATATTTTTCTTTAGTATATTCTATTGATTTTTTTAATTTGGAATAAAATGCATAAAAATCTTCATAAGAATGTAGAAAATATGTATCAGCAAAAGCATCCAAATATCCAATATTCTTAAAGTCTTCAAAATGATATTTTAATAATTCATTTAATTGATTTTTACTCCAACCCTCTACTATTGTTATTTTTAATATAAAATTAGATGGCTTAGTGATTGTTGATAAAAACATATTTAAATTAACTCTCTCTGGCAAAATAAACTTACCATAATGAATGTTTTTAAAATATTTTGAATGAATTGAAAAATAAGTTTTTGTAATAATTTTTTCAATATAATTTAAGTTAGATATGTTGCTATCAATAATATTGTCAGAGCTTTGATTTTTTTCAATAGTTACATTTAGATTTATTGATTCAATATCTTTTAAAAAAAACAAATAAGATAGATAAAGCAATACAAGTATGAATATTAAACTAATAATTCTTAAATAATAAAGCAGTATTAGTTCCTCCAAAACCAAACGAATTACTTAAAGCAATATTAATTTTAGTTTCTTTTGGTTCATTTGCTACAAGATTTATATTTTTAGAGTCTATAGGATCTTTAAGATTAAGTGTTCCAGGCACAATTGAGTTATTTATTGCAAGGATTGCAAAAATCGATTCAACACTACCAGCAGCGCCTAATAAATGACCAATTGATGATTTCGTTGAACTTACAAATAAATTTTCATGTTTGTTAAATAGTTTCATTATAGCATTTAGTTCAATTTCATCTCCTTTTATAGTAGATGTGCCATGTGCATTAACATAATTTATATCCTCTAAAGGAATATTGGCCATATTTATAGATTGCTTCATTGCTCTAAAACCACCATCCCCATCTTCAGATGGCGCAGTAATATGGTGAGCATCACCCGACATACCATAACCAATCAACTCTGCATAAATTTTAGCTCCCCTTTTTTTTGCATGCTGAAGTTCTTCTAGAACTAAAATACCTGCGCCCTCCCCCATCACAAATCCATCCCTGTTTTTATCCCATGGCCTTGATGCTAATTCAGGATTGTCATTGTAAGATGTGCTTAGGCTTCTAGCTGCACAGAAACCTGCTAAACCAAGCTCACAGACAGCAGCTTCTGCTCCCCCTGCTATCATGATATCAGCAGCTCCTCTTTTGATAATTTCACCAGCATCACCAATAGAATGAGCGCCAGTTGCACATGCTGTTACAACTGAATGATTTGGTCCTTTAAAACCATATTTAATAGAAATTTGACCTGATAAAAGATTTATAAGTGATGATGGAATAAAAAAAGGAGAGAGTTTTCTAGGACCACTATTATTAATAGTCAATGCACCATTATAAATTGTTTCCAATCCACCTATGCCTGAGCCTGCTATAACTCCAGTATTAAGTTTATCTTCTTCACTTAAATTTTGGATACCTGCATCCTCAACTGCCATTTTAGCTGCAACAATACCATATTGAATAAATCTATCATTTCTTTTAATTTCTCTAGAGTCTAGATGTGAGGTAATATCAATATAGTTATCATTATTTTGATTATTAGAAATATAACCAGCTATTTTACATGGAAATTCGTCTGTATTAAAATCATCAATTTTTTTTATTCCTGATTTCCCATTAAGAAGATTATTCCAAGTTTCTTTTTTGCCATTACCAATTGCTGATAATAAACCAATCCCTGTAATAACAACTCGCCTCATTATAAATGATTAAAATTATTTTTTGTTTTCAATATAATCTATAGCATTTTGAACAGTTTGGATTGTTTCTGCAGCATCATCAGGTATTTCTATTCCAAATTTTTCCTCAAAAGCCATTACTAATTCTACAGTATCCAAACTATCTGCACCGAGATCATCAATAAACTTAGATTCTGGTGTAACTTTAGCTTCATCTATTCCAAGATGATCAACAACAATTTTTTTAACTTGGTCTTGAACTTCACTCATAACTATCTCCTAAATGTTATTAGATTTTAATAAATTATTATTTCTGTTTATGTCAACTAATTAAACCATTAACATACCACCATTTATATGAAAATTCTGCCCTGTAATGTATGAAGCTTGGTTTGTAGTCAAGAAATAAACTAAATTAGCCACATCATCTGGCTCTCCAAATTTCTTCATGGGAATATTATCTAATATTTTATTTTTTTGTAATTCGTTAAGTTTTTCTGTCATTGGAGAAACGATAAAACCAGGGGAAACAACATTTACATTTATATTTCGACTTGCCACTTCATGGGCAATTGATTTGTAAAAACCAATCATTCCTGATTTTGAACTTACATAATTAGACTGACCAGGATTTCCAGATAATGCAACCACAGATGAGATTCCAATAATTTTTCCCTTTTTATATTTTATCATATTTGGAAGAATAGATTTGATAATAGCAAAATTTGAAGAAAGATTTGTATTTATTACTTCTTGCCATTGATCTAATTTCATACGAAGAAGAAGACTATCAGAAGTCATACCAGCGTTATTAATTACAATAGATATATCAGGATGATCGTTAGAAATTTCATTCATTCTGGAAGTGATCGATGATAAATCAGATAAATCAAGATGATAATAGTTATGAATATCGCCATATTCATTTTTCATATTTGAAAGTTTTTCTTTGGATGAAGATGTTAAAATTAATTTATAACCTACATCAATAAACTTTTTTGTAATAGAACTGCCAATTCCACCAGATGATCCTGTTATAAATACTTTTTCTAAATTATTCATAATTTTTTTAATTGTTCTAAATCTTGTATATTATTAATTGAAATTATATCAAATTTATTTGATATTCTTTTTATTAAACCTGATAGTACTTTCCCAGGACCAATTTCTATTATTTGACTTTCACCCTTTTCTTCAATATTTTTAATACTTTCTGTCCATCTAACCCTATTTGACATTTGCAATTTTAAATTTTCTATAATTTTATTAATTGATTTATTTATTGAAGCATCAAAATTAGAAACAATTGCACAAGATGGGTCAACAAAATTTATTTTATCTATTTCAAAACTTAGCTTTTTTTGAGCTTCTATCATAAATTTACTGTGAAAAGCTGCTGAGACATTTAATTTTACAAATTTCTTAATTCCATTTGACAGAAAAATTTGTTCTGAGTTTTCAATATCATGATTTGATCCTGAGATCACTATTTGAAGTGGAGAATTATCATTTGCTATTTCAACATTAACATTATTATTTTTTATTATGCTAATAATATCTTCACAATTCAAGCCTATCAAAGCTGCCATATTAGTAGTATTAGGTTCAATTGCTGAATTCATTAATTCTCCTCTTATTTTTAATAAAGATGATGCTTGTGAAATTGTAAGAGATTTAGCAGCTGCTAAAGCAGAGTACTCTCCCAATGAGTGCCCCAGCATGTTGTGTATATTTAAATTAGAAAAACCAAAATTTTTTTCTAAAGTTTGATAAATAGACATAGATCCTGCAAAAATAGATATTTGAGTGAAATTTGTAATATTTAAAAGATTATCGTCATTGCCAAATATAATTTTTTTGATGCTTATACTCGTTGCGTCTTCAATCTCTGCAATAGTATCTTGAGCAATTTTAAAGTTATCAAAAAAATCCTTTGTCATCCCTAAAAATTGACTTCCTTGACCTGGAAATATGATGCTTGTCATTAAAATATTGATTTATTTTAAAATATGAATATATGCAACCACAACTTCTCTTACTATTTATATAATATTAAGATTTAACCGTGGAGTAAAATGAATAAATTTGAAGCTATTTTATTAATTAGTCCTGAAGTATCTAAATCAACTTTAAATGATAACATAAAAAATTTTGAAGAGAGTATTTCTAATAATTCAGGTAAAATCAAAGATACAGAGGATTGGGGCTTAAGAGATCTAAGTTATGTAATTAATAATTTTAAAAAAGCTTTTTACAAGTATTATCAATTAGAAATTAATGGGAATAATATTAAAAATATTACAAGAATTTTAAATCAAAATGACAATATCATTCGTCATTTATTTATTAGAGTAAATGAACATCAGGAATTACCTACAAATTTAAATTATGAAAAAAACTAGAAACAATAAATCAAGAAATAGAGACGAATCAAAAAATAGTCCATTTGAAGATAGGAAAAGATTTTGTCCATTCAGTAACAAAAATTCACCAGTAATAGATTATAAGGATATTAAATTATTAACAAAATATATAAGTGAAAAAGGCAAGATTATACCAAGCAGAATTACGAATGTTTCAAGAGGAAAACAAAAAGAATTATCTTTAGCAATAAAACGCGCAAGATTTTTATCTCTAATGTCATACACAAATAAGTATTTAAATTAAAATGAAGATAATTTTAACAACTAACATAAAAAAAATTGGTAAAATTGGTGATTTAGTAAATGTAAAGGATGGTTATGCTAGAAACTTTTTACTACCAAAAAAAATGGCACTTAGAGAAAATAAAAAAAATTTAGATTATTATGAAAAAATCAAGGAAGAAATTAAAATAAAAGAAAATAATAAATTAGAGCTAGCTAAAAAGACAATTGAAGATATAAAAAAACTAAATATTCATTTTAATAAAGAAGCTGATGAAAAAGGACAACTTTATGGTGCTATTTCAAAAAATGAGATAATTAATTTACTAAAAGAGAATGGTATTAAGATCCATTCTGATGATATTATTATATCAGCACAAATTAGATCAATTGGAGAGCACGAGATCTTCGTTAATCCTTATATAGACATCAAAGAATCAATATTAATAAAAGTTTCAAAAAATTAATCTTATACACATTTTATTATATAGATATTAACTATTAATATTTAAAATTTAATAAGACTTATTGTGATATTTTATTTTTTTATTAAGAAATAATTGTGCAAACTAATGAAATCATAAATTTAAGTAAAAATAATCAAGTTAAAACAAATTTATTCTCAAATATTGAGGCAGAACAAGCGCTAATAGGTTCAATTCTTTGGGATAATAAAAACTTTGAAAAAGTTGCTGATTTTCTTGAAGATAAGCATTTTGTTGATTCTAATAACCAGATAATTTTTAAAACAATTTCAATGCTATTGAACAAAAACATGCTTGTTTCACCAATTACTTTGAAAAGTTATTTGCCAGCAGATGATATTGATTTTGATAATTTAAAATATCTTAATCAAATAAAAGATAGTGCTCCATCAACTCAAAATCCATATCAATATGGAAAAATAATATATGATTTACATATCAAAAGAAATTTAATTGCTATTGGCCAAAATCTTATAACCGACACATCTGTCAATGAAGACAATGAAGATGGCATTGAGTTGATTGAAAGAGCAGAAAATGATCTTTATCAATTATCTCAAACAGGAAATACTGAAAGAAAATATTCATTTTTTAGAGAAGCGCTAAAAAATGCTGTAAATATAATAAATGAGGCCTTTAAAAGAGATGGTAAAATTGCTGGACTTACGACTGGACTAAAAGATTTGGATAAAAAACTTGGCGGACTATACAATTCTGATTTAATAATAATAGCTGGTCGACCTTCAATGGGTAAAACTGCTTTAGGTACCAATATAGCATTTAATGCAGCTGAGAAATTTAAAGAAGGGGAAAATGCAGATGGTGAAAAAATTATTGTTGAAGGAGGTAAGGTAGTTTTTTTTTCATTGGAAATGTCATCTGAACAATTAGCTACAAGAATTTTAGCAGAACAATCAAAAATATCAGGTGATAAAATGCGTAAAGCTGATTTATCTAAAGATGATTTTAAAAATATTGCTAACATTAGTTCTAAGCTGGAAGATTTAAACTTAATAATTGATGATAATCCTATTTTAACAATACCGTCACTTCGCGCAAGAGCAAGAAGATTAAAAAGATTACATGATATAAATTTAATAATAATAGATTATCTGCAACTTATGTCTGGAACTTTAAATAAAAAAAACGATGGAAGAGTTCAAGAAATATCAGAAATCACAAGAGGCTTAAAAGCAATTGCTAAAGAATTAAATATTCCAATAATTGCTCTATCGCAATTATCCAGACAAGTTGAGCAAAGAGAAGATAAGAGACCACAATTATCAGATTTAAGAGAAAGTGGTACAATTGAACAAGACTCAGATGTAGTTATGTTTATTTTTAGAGAAAGTTATTATCTTGAAAGAATGGAACCAATAAAAAAACCAGAAGAGTCAGAAGATAAATATGATGAAAGACACAATAGATGGCGTGATCTATGTGAAAAAGCTCACAATACAGGCGAAATCATAATTGCTAAACAAAGGCATGGGCCAATAGGCACAATAAGAGCTCACTTTGATCCAAATTTTACTAAATTTAGTGATTTAACTGTAAAAGAATATGATAATATAATTGAGTGATCTATATTGCTCTAATTAAATTTAAAAAAATTGAATATTTATTTCTTGATTAAGTAAAATAGGGAATTGTTTATTTTTAAGTTAATTGTAAAATATTGATCATTAGTTTCTAACTTTTAAATAAATTAGAATGGGGTAAAGAATTGTCAAAATTAAGATTGATTTTTTTAATAATTTTATCTTTATCGATGATAATTTTATCATCTATTTATATAAAAAATTTTAGGATTGATGCATCTTCAGATACATTAGTTGCAAAAAATGATCAAGATTTCCTCTATTACAATAGTTATAGCAATTTATTTAACTCAGAAAATTTTTTAGTTTTAGCGATTAAAAACAATAACGAAATTGATAATAAATTTGTAGAGAAATTTGATTTTCTTTCAAAAGAAATTTTAAAGTTAAAAAATGTTAAAAGAGTTTTTAGTTTTATAGATGCACCAATACTTTTTTTGAATAACACATCACTAAATTCATTAAATAGTAACAATATTGATACAATAAAAAATTCAAACTATGATTTGAAGAAAGTTATAAAAGAATTATCAAATAATCCTATTTATAAAGACCAAATAATTAATAATGACTCAAATGTTTTCTCATTAATTATATACTTAGATAAGAATTTAGAAATGGAAAAAGCAAGAGCTGACTATAACAATTATAAAATTTCAAAAAAGAAATTTTTAGAAATAAAAAAAGAAAATGACATTAAAAGAAAAATTCTTGTTTCTCAGGTAAGAAATATTGCAAATAATATAAATGATGATCACGAGTATTACTTAGGTGGAATTGAAATGATAGCTAATGATGTTATAGATTTTGTTAAAAAGGATATAATAACTTTTAGTATCTCAGTTACTTTAATCATTATTTTAGTTTTATTTTATATTTTTAAGCAAATAAAATTTGTTTTAATTTGTTTGATAAGTTCAATATATTCAGTATTTGTTATATTTGGTATAATTAGTTTTTTTCAAATTGAAGTTACAGCCATCTCTTCTAATTTTTCAGCATTAATATTCATTTTATCTATTTCCATGAATATACATATTATAAACTACTACAGACTTTTGGACACAAAGTCAGATATTAAAATAAAAACTACTTTTGCCAAAATGTTCTGGCCATGCTTTTATACATCATTAACAACAATAGTTGCATTTGGATCTTTAATATTAACAGATATTAAACCAATAATCGATTTTGGAATTATAATGATTATTTCATTAATCATTTCATTTATTTGTTCATTTTCAATTTTACCATTATTATTATTTGTCACTCCAAATAAAATACAGCCTAATAATAATATTTTTAAATTTAGAAATATTTTCACTTCACTTACAAATAATTATTTTAATATAATTATTTTTATTAGTCTTATCTTTTTTATTTTATCAATTGGAGGAATATTAAAGCTAAATGTTGAAAATAGTTTTGTAAATTATTTTAAAAAAGATACTGAAATTTACAAAGGTATGAAATTAATTGATGATGAGTTAGGAGGTACTACTCCTTTAGATATTATAATTAATTTTAATGATTTAGAAAATTCGTCAAATATTGATTTAGAAATTAATGAAGATGATTTAATAATCGATGAAGATATTTTTGAAGATGACATTTTTACAAGTCAGCAAACAATTACATGGTTTACAAAGGAAAGGTTGGAAATAATATCCGATATTCATTATTATTTAGATAGTAGAATAGAGATAGGAAAAGTTCAATCAGTTATATCACTTATTGAAATAGCAAATTTAATTAATAAAAAACCTTTAGAAATTTTTGAACTGTCAATATTGTATAATGAAATACCTGAAGATTATAAAAAAAGTTTAATTTATCCCTATTTACTTGTTGATTATAACATGGCAAAAATAACAGCAAGAATTAAAGACTCTGAAAATATTAGTAGGGAGACATTAATTAATGATATCAAAATTTATTTAGATAATACTAATAACTCTTCGGTTAAAGATTATAAAGTTAATGGATTATTAGTTCTATACAACAATATGCTAGATTCTTTATTTGACTCACAAATAAAATCACTTGGATTTGTAATTATTTTAATATTTATCATGTTTTTAATATTGTTTAGGTCAGTTAAATTAAGCATAATTGGAATTATTCCAAATATTTTTGCCTCATCTTTTATCTTGGGTATAATTGGGTATTTATCTATACCCTTAGATATAATGACAATAACAATTGCAGCAATAACTATTGGTATTGCTGTAGACAACACCATTCATTATTTGTATCGTTTTAAAGAATTTAATAATGACAATAATTTAATGGACTCAATAAAGCTAACTAACTCTTCTGCCGGTTTAGCTGTTTTAACTACATCAATTACAATAGCGCTAGGTTTCTCAATTTTAAGTTTTTCAAGTTTTATACCAACAGTTTTATTTGGTATATTTACATCATTAGCAATGGTATTTGCAATGTTGGGAGTAATGATTTTAATACCTGCTCTATTATTTTTTGTAAAATATGATTGAAAATTTAATTTTTCCTATTGATCATATTATATTAACAATTGGATTGATTGTAGTAATTTTTTGCTTTTGGAAAGGTGTAATCAATTCAATTTTAGGATTACTTACTTGGATTGGTTCAATTATTATTACTATTTATTTTTATAATAATTTATCAAGTTTTGTTAATAAACAACTTTTAAATATAGAAATATTAAAAAATTATGAACAAATAACAAATTTAATATCCATTATATTATCTATACCTATAATTTTTCTCATTTCTCTCTTCATACTAAAAAAATTAAGAAAAATTATTTCCTCAGATCTTGATAGTCAAATATTAGGGAAAATTATAGATAAAGTATTTGGTTTTTTATTTGGTTTTTTATTTAATTATATTATTTTTAGTACAATAATTTATGGCATAAATAACTTTGAATTTTTAAATAATTTAAATAATTTTTTATCAGAAAACTCATATATTCTTCAACAAATTGATGCAATTAACAAGGATTTATTAAACTACATTTTCTTGAAAGATGAATCAGGAGCTACTTAAAGGGATTTTTTGATGAAGAAAATATCAAATTAACTTTCGAATCAATTAAATTAAAATCTGCAATTAATTTATTAATAAGATAATTTTTATAGTTTTTTTTGATATCTTTAGGGAAATTAGAGAAAATTTTTATTGTTATAGGAGATGAAGATACCTGTACTCCATATTTAAAACTAACTATTTTACCTTTTACTAAAGGATGAGGATATTCCAAAGATGATTTCTTTAACCATATATTAATTTTACTAGTTGATAATGATATATTGGAATTTTTAGATTTCTTTAAAATCATCTTTTTTAATTCAGTTACATGTTTTTTATTTTTTGCTGAAATAAATAAAGTTGATATATTTTGAATTTGCGAAAATGATTCTTTAATAAATAATTTAGTTTCCTTTGAGAATTTATTTTTATTTTTTATTATATCAATTTTATTAAAGACTATTATTATACTTTTAGATTTATTAATTAATATTTTTAAGATTTTTTTTATCTGTGTATCAAAGCCTTCTTTACAGTCTATAAGGATTATACTTAAATCCGTTTGAGTTTTTAAATTTAATGATTTTCTGATTGCTTCAAAATTTATTGACTTATTATCAATTTTATTTTTTTTAAATATTCCTGCAGTATCAATAATTTTAAAATTTTTATCTTTAAACTTATATATATCTTCAACTATATCAGATGTAGTTCCTGCTATTTTGCTTGTAAGAACTCTATTATAGCCCAAGAGTGAATTTGCAAGCGTACTTTTACCTGCATTAGGTTTGCCATAAATTGCTATCGAATAATCAAAAACATGATCATTTTCACTTCCAAGATCATTATTTTCAAAATATGTATATAGTTTATCAAAACCTAAATTATGTGAACATGAAATATAAAATAAATGATCATATCCAGATTTCGAAATAATTAAATTTTGTTCGTAATTATCATCTTTGTTGATAATCAAAATAATTTTTTTATTATATTTTCTTAATTCATTAATAGATTCTTTATCATAGTAATCATTTTTATTTTTTAAATCAATTACATATAAAAAAACATTAATAGTTTGTAACAATTTAGAAAAATTAATTTTTTTTAATTTTTTATTTGTAAAGATTACTCCTGGAGAATCATAAATTATTGAATGATTTAATCCTTTAATTTTACTTTTATGCCAGTCTCTTGTAGTACCTTCTTCTCTATGAATAATATTCCTTGATATTGTCAATTTATTAAAAATTGAAGTTTTGCCTACATTAGGTCTACCGATTAAGAAATATTTCATTTTTAGAAAATTCCAATTTTACCATTTTCCAATTTAGCAATAATTTTATTATTAATGAAATCAATAGAATTGATTTTTTTTACTTTTAAATCTAAAATTTCACTTATTACATTATTATTAATTAATGCAATTTTACCATTATTTAAAAAAATATATAGATTTTCGTTAATATTATTAATATTTAATATTTTTGATTTTTTATTTAATTTACTATCAATTAACCAAAAAGTATTGCCATTCAAAATATTTATAGCCTCTATATAATTATCCTTTTTAATAATTAATGAATTATTAAAAAAATAATTAGAAGTTGATGAATTTATTTTATAATTATATAATAAAAATTCTTCAGTTAATAAGTTATAAGTATAGAGAAACTGAGCGTCATCTAAATAAATTACAAAGTTTTTAAACAAATATATTTTATCATTTGTGCTATTTATTGAATTTTGAACTGCTAAATTTACAAATTTATTATTTTTTTTAGCTCCTAAAAATAAATCGATTGAACCTATTTTACCATTGGGAAGTTTAAAGTAAATATCATTAAAGAAATTATATATCTGACCTCCTTTAGATTGAATAATTGGCTTATCTATATAAGTTTCAGACCATAATTTAACTCCATCATCAAAATTTAAAGCAACTAGTTCATCTCCATATAAAACTAAAACAACATTATTGAATTCATAAATTGCAGAGTTAAATATTTTTTTATTTGTGAATTCCCAAATTATATTACCGTCAAAATCAGTTTTTATAATTTTACCAGATCTAAAACCTAAAATAAAATAATTATCTTTTAAATACATTGATGATAAATTATCACTATTTTCATTTTCTATAATTTGATATTTTGTTATTAACTTTCCATCATCAGAATTATTTATAAAGACCTCAGATTTAGAGTTAAATGTATAAAATTTGTCACCTATAATAATAGTTTTTAATTTAGAGTTTATGTTCTTGGATTTTTGAATTTTTTCTAAATAAAATTTGCTAGTAAAATTAGATTTAAAATTTAAATTAGTGAGTAATATATTTTCAACGTTTTCTTGATTGTTTGTTTCTGGAATATTAATATTTTTTTTAAAATTTAAATCAACAATTCTTTCAACAGAATTACACGAGACAATAAATATAATTGAAAATAAAATAAAAAATTTATATAAAAATATAAAATTCATGAATTTTTTTTACTCTTTCTTTAATCTCTAATGAAATTTTTTCATTATTGATCAAATTATCATATAAAAGCAATAACTCTGAATTATTCTTATAATTGGAATCATCTTTAAGAGATAAAATTGAGACTAAATATAGCAATTCATTTTTACTTCCAATATAATTATCTAAATTATCATCTATTAATGAAATAAATTTATTTATATTATTTATATATTTATCGTTTTTACTTTTAATAACTATATCAATAAAATTATATGCACCATTTATAGCTACTAATGAAACGTAGCTATTGTCTAAGTCATTAGAATCTAAAATCTCATTATATAATTTTAAGGATAGATCAAATTCTTCATTATCAATATTATTTTTTATTAATTCTAACTTAGATAAAATTGAGTAGAACCCTACTTCATTACTTATTATTTTCATTTCAGAATATTTAGTTATTGAATCATCTGAGTTTTTATTTGTAAAATATGTAACACTTAAGTTGTTAATTTTGTTAATTTTATAAAATGAATAACCTTGAAATGTTAAAAATAACAAAAATATTATTACAAATATTATAATTAAATTTTTTATATTTTTTTTAATCAATTCAGACACTGACTGGAAAAGAGTATTGTTAACTTGATTTGTATTATTCATTATTTTTCCATTTAATTGAACAACCGAAGCTATTCATTTGTTCTGTTGGACCTATTCCATCATTTTTAATTTTCAACATTGCCTTATACAATTCTCTTTCTATTTGGGAATTATTTGAATTCATGACAGCTGAATCAATTCTACCACGATACATTAATTTTAATGAACCATCAAAGCCAAATATATCTGGAGTACAAACTGCTCCGTAGCTTTTGGCTACTTTCTGAGTTTCGTCATAAAGATAGGAGAAATTAAAATTATATTTTTTTGAAAAAATTTTCATGTTTTCGAATGAATCTTGAGGATATTGAGTGACGTCATTTGACATAATTGCAATAGTATTAATTGAAAACTTTTTTAACTCTATTGCTTCAAAACTCAATCTTTCTGCAATTGAAATTACGTAAGGACAATGATTACATATAAACGCTATAACTGTGCCATTATCACCTTTTAGCTGATCTAAAGTCATAATGTCATTACTAACATCCTTAAGCTTAAAAGTTGGCGCTAACCATCCTAAATTATCATTTGAAGCATTTACAGGCATATATTTTTTGCTATATTATAAATTATGCCTTCAGTAGCATCTAGTGCCATTCCAAACAATCATAAATTGTATTTTTCAAAAGTTGAATTAACTAAAATACTCACTTGTTACTCAATTGGAGTATCAAATGGTAAGTGGAAAGATTATGCTCTAAATTTTAATAAAAATGAAGCAATTTTTTCTTTCTACAAGCATACATTAGCTTCTCCTGAGTGTATTCTAAAAAAATTTAAAGAGAAAAAGAAAAAAAGAACTTTTTATCAATTGAGTATCAATAATAAAAAGAATAGCAAATATGAAGACATTGATCAAATAATTGTATCAATTAAAAGATCGCAATTATCAATAGCTTAAATTTAAGTTTATTCCCATTCAATAGTGCCTGGTGGTTTTGATGTAAAATCGTATAAAACTCTATTTACTTCTTTAACATTACTTATTATTTTTTTAGAAATTTCAGTTAAATTTTTTTTGCTAAACATATAAAAATCAGCTGTCATTCCATCAACTGAAGTTACTGCTCTTATAACAACACAGTAATTATAAGTTCTCTCATCACCCATGACTCCTACTGATTTAATAGGTAATAAAATTGCAAATGCTTGCCATATTTTTTTATAAATATTGTTCTCTTTCAAATATGTTATAAAAAGGTTATCAACTCTTTGCAGAATATTTATTTTTTTTCTATCGATTTCGCCAGGTATGCGAATAGAAAGTCCAGGACCAGGAAACGGATGTCTATTTAATAAATCTGGACTAATATTTAGTTTTTTTCCTAAGAACCTAACTTCATCTTTAAATAACTCTTTTAGAGGTTCAACAATTTTTAAATTTATTTTTTTAGGTAGACCTCCTACATTATGATGACTTTTAATTTTTGCTGTTGGGCCACCAAAGAAAGGAATGCTTTCTATAATGTCAGGATATAATGTTCCTTGAGCAAGATATTCAACTTTTTTAATTTTTTTTGCCTCTTTTTCAAATACTTCAATAAATGTCTTTCCTATAATTTTTCTTTTCTTTTCTGGGTCTTTTATATTTTTTAAATTTGATAAAAAAATATTAGATGCATCAATTCTTATAAAATTTTTTCCAAATTTTTTTTTGAAAATAGATACTACTTCATTGGACTCATTAAATCTTAATAATCCATGATCAACAAAAATACAGTATAAGTTATTTTTTATAGCTTTATGAAGCAAAAATGAAGTGACAGTTGAATCCACCCCACCTGATAGTCCGCAAATTACTTTTTTATTTTTTAAATTATTTTTAAGCTCATTAATTTTATTTTTAAGAAAATCATCAAGTTTAAATTTTTTTTTAATTTTACAAATCTTAAGTAAAAAATTTGATAAAATTTTTACACCTTCCAAAGAATGATATACCTCAGGATGAAATTGCAAACCATAAATTTTACTTCTTTTATCTTCAATAGAAGAAATTACTTTATTATTTGATAATGAAGTTATAGTGAAATCTTTCGGTGCTTTTTTAATATGATCACCATGAGACATCCAAACTTGACTCTTCTTTTTTAAACCATCTAATAGTTTGGATTTATTTTTCCGAGTAATTAACGAATGACCATACTCTCTTGAACTTGATTGGCCAATATTTCCACCAAACTCTTTGCATATTAATTGAAGACCATAGCAAATACCTAGTATTGGTATTTTTAATTCTAATATTTTTTTGTTTAATTCAGGTGATTGTTTATCTTTTACAGAATTAGGGCCACCTGATAATATTATACCTGATAAATCTTTGTTATTTAAAATTGATGAACTAATTTTATTATAAGGATACACTTCACAATAAATCTTTTGCTCTCTTATTTTTCTAGCAATTAATTGTGTGTATTGTGAACCATAATCAATAATTAAAATTGTTTCATTTATGATTTTCATTTATTTAATAAAATTTCTTGCAACAATAAAGATTTCAGCAGAGTCTTTTCTAGATGAGTCTGGCTTAAAATATGAAACAAGTTCAAACCTTTTCTTAATTTTATTAACCAAATCTTTTTCTTCACTGCCCTTCCAAATTTTTGCTGCAAAAGATCCTTCATTAATTAAAACTTTATCAAGAATCTCAATGATATCAAATAGCATATTTGTTATTCTTAAATGATCTGTTGATTGGTGACCAGTAGTATTTGGAGCTATATCAGATAAGATTAAATCATAATAATTTTCTTTTTCACTATAATCAAATTTTAAATAATCCTCTTTTAAGAATTTAATATTAGGATGGTTGATTTTTAAATCTAAAAGATCTATGGCAGTGATATTTATTTTGGGATTTATATCTAAAGCTACCTGACTCCAGCCACCAGGAGCAGCACCAAATTCTAATAATTTATTTGAATGTTCTATAATTTTAAATTTATTATTTATTTCTATAAGTTTATAAGCAGCTCTACTTAAATAACCTTGTTTCTTTGCTTTTTTTACATAAAAGTCTCTTTTTTGACGATTTAACCAATCTTTTGATTTCATTTATTTGTTCCAATTAAAGACTATTGTTTTTTCTAGGTAAACTCTTATATAATCCATTGAAATATTAAAATGAAAAAATCAATTTTTATAGCTTCTCTTATTCTTTTATTAGTTGTTGGTTGGATTGGATCTGGTCAATTCTCAAATAACGTTGTTGCAAAAGATGATAATACAGAAGCATTCTCAGAGACAGAAACTTCATACACTAATGATACTGAAAATAATAAAAATGAAGAATTTACATTTTCAGTTGAAACAAAAGTCTTTACTTCAAAACTAATTGATCAATCTATAGAATTACAAGGTCAAACAATACACAATAAAAAAATTGATGTTAAGTCTGAAACATCTGGAAATATTGATAGTATAGAATTTTCACGAGGTGATAAAGTATCTCAAAATTCTGAAATGATAACAATTTCATTAGAAGATAGAAATGAAAAGCTATTAAGTGCAAAAAAAGACTTAGAAAGACTTTCTAAAGAACTTATCTTAAATGAAAAAAATAGAGATAATTTGCTGAGACAAAATGTAGAAAGAATAGAATTATACGAAATAGAATATGCATCAGCAAAACAACTAATTGATAAAGGTTTAAGTTCAAAATCGAAATTAAGCTTAGCATCTTTTAATCTTGCTAATGCTAAAGCTGACAAAGAAGATATTAAAATAAAATTTCAATCAAGATTGGCAAATCTTGAAGCTCAAATTTCAAATGTAAAATCAGTTTTAAAAAATATTAAACTTGATATAGATAAAACAAGTATCAACGCTCCTTTTGATGGAATCATTTCTGAAAAAATGGTTGAAGAAACTGAATTTATTTCTGTTGGCACTCCTTTATTTACTATAATTGATTTAGACCCAATTAAGATCGAGGGTTATTTATCTGAGTTCGATGTAAATAAAGTTAGTGTTGGCACAAAAGCAATAATTGAAGATAGTAATGGTATTAAGAAAAATGGAATTATTTCTTTCATATCTCCCTCTGCTGAAACGAGTACTAGAACATTTGAAATTACTATTGAGGCAAATAATAAGGATCTTTTATACAAAAGTGGAATAACTACGAAAATCATTATTAAGGGATCCGAACTTAAAGCACATAAAATACCGCCTTCTATTTTAACATTATTAGATGATGGTACAGTAGGTGTTAAAGCAGTTGATAATGAAGATAAGGTTACTTTTTATCCAACTAAAACTATTAAAGATACTATTGATGGAATGTGGGTTTCTGGACTGCCTGAAAAAGTAAATTTAATTGTGAGCGGTCAAGAATATATAAGTATCGGTGACACAGTAAATTAATTTTAATGAAAATTAACATAATAGATTATGCAATAAGTCATTCCCGAGTGTTTATGGGAATATTATTGTTTATAATATTTTCAGGTGCATCCACATACATATCAATACCTAAAGAGTCGACTCCGGATGTAAGTATTCCAATTGTTTATATTTCACTTCATCAGAATGGTATATCTGCGCAAGACTCAGAAAGACTCTTAGTTAAGCCTATAGAAGATGAAGTAAAAACAGTTGAAGGTGTTAAGGAAGTCAGATCTACTGCATACTCAGGTGGTGGAAATGTTCTTTTAGAATTTGATGCTGGATTTGATTCAGATCAAGCAATGATTGATATCAGAGATAAGGTAGATAGAGCTAAAGGAGATCTTCCAAGTGAAGCAGATGAACCAACAGTAAATGAAGTTAATATTAGTACATTTCCTATAATTCAAATCTCCTTAAGTGGCGATGTTCCAAACAGAACACTGCAGGATTTAGCTGATATATTACAAAATGATATAGAAACAATTCCCAGTGTATTAGAAGCTAAAATTGGAGGAAAAAGAAATGAACAAGTTGATATATTAATTAATCCTACAGCTGTAGAAAGCTATGGGATCAATCTTGCAAGTTTAATTAATATAGTAAGAGAAAATAATAAGATGGTTTCAGCTGGAGGTCAAGATACAGGTGATGGTAGTTTTGACATTAAAGTACCTGGACTTTATGAAACAATTGAAGATGTTTTAAATACACCTGTAAAAACTAATGGAGATTCAGTTATTACATTTAGAGATATAGCTGAAGTCAAAAGAACATTTGAAGATAGGCAATCTTATGCAAATGTTAATGGCTCTAAATCAATTACTATTGATGTGTCAAAAAGAATTGGTGAAAATATAATTAACACTATTGATGAAGTTAAAAGAGTAACGTCAATTACATCAAAAAGCTTTCCAGAAAACGTTGAAATTTCCTTTGGCAGTGATCAATCAAAGGGCATTAAAACTATGTTAAATAGTCTTCAGAACAATGTTATAGCAGCGATTATACTCGTTTTAATTATTATACTTGGCGCTCTTGGAGTTAGATCTGGTTTACTGGTTGGTATCTCTATACCAGGGTCCTTTTTATCTGGTTTATTAGCCCTTTCCATTATGGGTTTTACTATTAACATTGTTGTACTTTTTGCATTAATACTATCTGTTGGCCTCTTGGTTGATGGTGCAATCGTTGTAGTTGAATATGCTGATAGAAAAATGAAAGAAGGATTAAGTGTCAAAGATGCTTTTGCTAATGCTTCAAAAAAAATGTCTTTACCAATTATTTCTTCAACTGCGACAACCCTCGCAGCCTTTATTCCGCTTATATTCTGGCCAGGTTTAGCAGGTGAATTTATGAAATATCTACCTATTACTCTAATTTGTGTACTTATATCTTCTCTATTTATGGCTCTATTATTTGTTCCTGTATTAGGTTCAATTCTAAATACTGTATCAAGAATTTTACTTCAATTTATTATACCTCTATTAGCGCTATTAATCTTTTTTAATATTTTAACGTTTGGAATTGGAAAGTTAGACTTTGAAAATTTTGGTTTATTTATAACAATTGGAAAGTATTTATTAAGCTTTGCCTTATTTATTTTTGTTTTTATTAAAATTATTCCAAGAGTTTATAAAATTTCTGAAAATGTGAATTCAACAGATAAATTAGTTTCTGGTAATGCAAAAATACTTTCTTCAGAATCAAACGAACCTGTTTTAAATGTAACTGGCTTTGTTGGTATTTATGCTAAAATATTAAATTTTTTGTTAAATCATCCTTTAAAAGTTATTATTAGTGCCATATCAATTTTGATTGCTGTTAACTTTACCTATACAAAAGTCGGAGAAGGTGTTGAATTTTTCCCTGATGTTGAACCAGATCTTGCTAAAATTGTTGTATTCGCAAGAGGAAATCTGTCTGTAGAAGAAAAAAAAGATTATGTGGCAAGGGTTGAAAATATTATTTTGAAAATTCAGTCAGAAAGAAAGGAATTTAAAAATATTTATTCATTAAGTGGAAATGTAAGTGAACAGTCAGAAGCATCTGAAGATTTTATTGGTTCAATTAGCTTAGAGTATACAGATTGGGATAAAAGAAGAAAATCCAAAGTCATTCTTGCAGAAATTTTAGATGCAACAAAAAGTATTAATGGCATCAAAGTTGAATCAAGAGAGCAACAAGGTGGACCTGGTGAAGGAAAGCCAATTAATATTAAATTAACTAGTGATAATAAAAAACTTTTGATTGAAGAAGGAATTAAATTAAAAAAGTTTATGGATAACTACCCAAAACTGATGAATGTTGAAGATAACCTGCCCGCCCCAGGTATAGAGTGGGAAATAAATGTTGACAGAAAACAAGCATCTAAGTTTGGTGCAAATATTACTTCAATAGGAAATGTTATAAAACTGGCCACGAATGGTCTTAAACTTGGTGAATACAGACCAGATGATAGTAACGAGAGTATTCCTCTATATTTGCGATATCCAAATGAAGGAAGAACACTGGATAGAATTGATAAGTTAAGAGTTTCTACCTCCAATGGATTAGTTCCAATTTCAAATTTTGTAGATATTGTACCTAACAACAGAACTGGAAATATAATTAGAGTAGACTCTAAAAATGCAATCAATATTCAAGCCGATGTTGAACCTGGGGTTTATCCAGATGGCAAAGTTAAAGAACTTGAATATGTTTTAGGGATAACTGATAATGCCCCATCTTGGAGAGGTAGAACATTAGATTTACCGCGTTATGAAATAAATAATGAAATTAGAGCAGAGTTAATTGGTGAAAACGAAGATCAGAAACAAGCTCAAGAATTTTTAACCAAAGCATTTGGAGTTGCTCTTTTTTTAATGTTAATGATTTTACTTTTACAATTTAACAGTTTCTATAGTGCATTTTTAATACTATTTGCAGTAGTTATGTCTACAGCAGGTGTCTTTATTGGTTTAATGGTTACTGCTCAGCCTTTTGGAATAGTAATGTCTGGGGTTGGTGTAATTGCTCTAGCAGGAATAGTTGTTAATAATAACATCATACTTATTGATACTTTTAATTTTTTAAAAACAAAAACATCAAATATTAGAGAAGCAATAATTAAAACTGGTGCCCAAAGATTGAGACCAGTTTTGCTGACGACAACCACAACTGTTCTTGGCTTGCTTCCAATGGTAACTATGACCAATATTGATTTTGTAACAAGAGAAGTAACTAGAGGATCTCCAGATACACAATGGTGGGTACAATTATCAACAGCAATTGTTTTTGGATTAATTTTTGCAACTGTCTTAACTTTAGTTGTAACTCCTTCAGCATTAATGTTGAAAGAAAATGTTGTAAATTGGTATAGAAAAAAAGTTAATTCTTAATATTTCTACTTTTGGTAATCGTATAAAATACTGATATTAAATACGCACCAAAAACAGAAATTAGTGTAAGCCAGATTCTTGAAATTAAAGCTACACAAACTAAAACAAATATTAGAAATATCCATGTTTTATACTTTGAATTTATTTTTAATTTTTTAATTGAAATAGTTGGTATTTTGCTAATCATCATAAAACCTATTACAATTGTTGTAATTAAGTTAAGATAATCATTTTTTAGAAATTCTATCTGAAATTCAAAAAAAATAAAAAGAGGTAAAAGTATTAAACCAGCAGCAGCTGGTGAAGGCACTCCAGTAAAATACTCATTTTTATCTATTGGTTTATTTGTTATATAAATATCAGCAGTAAATCTTGCTAGCCTAAGTGCACTACATATAACAAAAAATAATGTCGCCCCCCAACCAAGGGAACCTAAAGTATTAGTGGACCACAAATAAATAAGAAAACTTGGAGCAACGCCAAAAGAAACAAAATCACTTAAAGAATCAAGTTCTGCACCAAAATTTGACCCACTTTTTAGTTTTCTTGCAAACCAACCATCAAAAAAATCAAATATTGTAGCTAATAAAATTAAATATATCGCAATGTCCCACTCACCTTTTAATGAAAAACTAATAGAAGTAAATCCACTACTCAAAGAAAGAAGAGTAATAAAGTTTGGCACATATTTGCTTATTATATTTTGCTCACTCATATTAATTTAGCGTTATTAATTTTAAGTATGTTTTTGGGATTGGAAATAATTGTTTCACCCCCTACTACTTTTTGACCTTTTGCAACCAAAATATCATAATTTTCTGGAAGATACAGATCGACTCTACTGCCAAACTTTATAATGCCAATTCTACTTCCTTTTTCAACTTCTTGATTAATTTTTAAATTACAAACAATCCGCCTAGCAATTAATCCAGCTATTTGAACGATATAAAAATTATCTTTATTACTTTTAACAGTAATTATATTTCTTTCATTATCATCACTAGATTTATCTAAAGTAGCATTAATAAATTTGCCAGGTATATAATGTTTTGAATTTATTGAACCTTTTATAGGCATTCTATTAACATGCACATCAAAAACACTTAAAAAAATACTGACCTTATTATAAGTATTTTGATCTTTATTATCCTCAAGAGGGTTTTTTTTTCTACCAATATAAGTTACAACTCCATCAGCTGGTGAAACAACAACTTCTTCAGTTGGGACGGCTCTTATAGGGTCTCTAAAGAAATAAAAAATATATACTGATAAAATAGATAAAAAAATACCTAAAATTGTATAGAAAGGGATAACGATAATCGTTATTAAACAACTAATAACAAAATATACCCAACCTTCATTATGAATTCTTAATTGCATATAAAAAGGAGCTAATACATAATAATGAAAATAAAATCTCTAACAATTTACTGCTCAGCATCACAAATAATAGATAAAAAATTCCTCAAAATAGCCAAGGAAACTGCAGAAATAATTTCAAACTATAAAATTAGGGTGGTTTATGGTGGTGGAAATGTTGGTCTTATGGGTGAAATCGCTAATACCTTATTCAAATTAGATAAAGACATTGTTGGAATAATTCCAAAATTTTTAATAAATAAAGAAAAATTAAATTTAAAATTAAAAAATTTAAGAGTGGTGAATAATATGACAAAACGTAAAGAGCTATTATTTAAATTGGGTGATGCTTTTTTAATATTGCCAGGCGGTACTGGAACTTTAGAGGAAGTAACACAAGTGCTTTCTTGGAAAATTCTTAAATTACATACTAAACCAATAATTTTTTTAAATTTTGAAAATTATTGGTCTCCTTTAATTAAACAATTTGAAAAAATGATAAAAAATAAATTTGGAAATAAAAATTTACAAAACCAATATCAAGTAATAAAGAAGCCAAAAGAATTAGAAAAAATACTTAAATTATGGTCAAATTAGCTTCGACAGGCATATGCCAATATTCAAAATGTAAAGGAAATTAAATTATGGAAAAAATTAAAGTAAAAAATCCTGTCGTTGAAATGGATGGAGATGAAATGACAAGAATCATTTGGGAGTTTATAAAAGATAAACTCATTCTTCCATATATTGATATTGATATTAAATATTATGATTTAGGGGTGCAAAATAGAGATAGTTCAGATGATCAAATTACTATTGACTCTGCTGAAGCAGTTAAAAAGTATGGTGTAGGAATCAAATGCGCAACAATTACTCCAGATGAAGATAGGGTTAAAGAATTTAATTTAAAAAAAATGTGGCGTTCTCCAAATGGAACAATAAGAAATATTTTAGGTGGAACTATTTTTAGACAACCTATTATTTGTAAAAATGTTCCTAGAATTGTGACTAATTGGAACAAACCGATAGTTGTAGCAAGACATGCTTTTGGCGATCAATATAGGGCGACCGATACACTTATTTCAAAACCAGGTAAATTAAAAATGGTTTTTGAACCAATAGATGGCAGCGAGGGGTTTGAAAAAGAAGTATTTAACTTTGAAAGAAAAGGAATAGCATTATCAATGTATAATCTTGATCAATCAATTATTGATTTTGCCAGGGCTTGTTTTAATTATGGACTTAATCTTGGCTGGCCTGTCTATTTATCTACAAAAAACACTATTTTAAAAGTTTATGATGGAAGATTTAAAGATTTATTTGAAAATGTTTTCCAAAATGAATTTTCAGATAAATTTAATGATAAAAATATAGTTTATGAACATAGATTGATAGATGACATGGTTGCTACTGCTCTAAAGTGGGAAGGTAACTTTATTTGGGCATGTAAAAATTATGATGGTGACGTCCAATCTGACTCTGTCGCTCAAGGTTATGGATCTTTGGGCTTAATGACAAGTGTTCTTATGACACCAGATGGAAAGACTGTAGAAGCTGAAGCTGCCCATGGAACAGTAACGAGACATTTTAGAAATCATCAAAAAGGTTTAGAAACATCAACAAATCCAATTGCTTCTATTTTTGCTTGGTCAAGAGGCTTACATTTCAGAGGAAAATTTGATGATAATGAACGTTTAATGAATTTTTCAAAAACACTGGAAAAAACATGTATCGAAACTGTTGAATCTGGCAAAATGACAAAAGATCTAGCAATTTTGATTAGCCAAAATCAAAAATGGCTAAACACTCAAGATTTCTTAAATACTTTAAAAGATAACTTGGAAAGAAGATTAGAAACTTAAATTAGATTTAATTTTTTCAATAGCCTGGTCAATATTATCTAAACTTGTTCCTCCAGCTTGAGCCATATCTTTACGACCTCCACCCCCCTTGCCTCCTAAGATTTTTGATACTTCTTGAATAACTTTAGCTGAGTCAAAATCAGATGTTAAATCTTCAGTAACACCAAGAACAATAGATAGTTTATCACTATTATGTGAAATTATTAGAGATGCACATTTTTGTTGATATTTGTTTTTTTGATCATCAATAAATTGTTTTAAAATTTTAGTTGGATAATTTTCAGCTACTAAATATACAAAATTTATATCATTGATTAGTTCCACAACTATATTTTGTGAAGAAGTTTCTTTATTTTTATTTTGCTTCTTTTGGTCTAATAGTTTTTTTAATTCTTTTATATTATTTGTTAAATCACTATTTTGATCATAAACATAATTAAAATTTTTATCAAAATCTTTTAATTCATCTATTAGTATTGAAATTTTGTCCATGTTTTCTGTTAATATTTTATTACCCAACTGCATTTTTTCTTTAGTATGCTGATCAACTGCAATATTTGTTAAAGCTTCTATTCTTCTTATACCTGAGGCTACGTTAGATTGATTAATTATTTTAAAATTTAAAATTTCACCTGTTTGATCAACATGTGTACCACCACATAATTCTTTTGAAAATATTTTATTATTCTCAACTGTTCCCATTGACACCACGCGAACCTCATCACCATACTTTTCTCCAAAAAGGGCTGTTGCTCCTTCATCTAGTGCCTTTTGATGATCAATAGTCTTAATATCTATTTGCGAGTTTGCTTTTATTTCTTTTTTTACAGAATTTTCAATTTTTATAATATTTTCCGAGCTTATTGGTTCATTGTGACTAAAATCAAATCTTAATTTTTCACTGTTAACCAATGAGCCTTTTTGCGAAACATGATTTCCAAGAATTTTTCTAAGTGAAGCATGAAGTAGATGAGTTGATGAATGATTACATTTTATTAATTGTCTTGTATTTGAGTCAATTGTAGCTTTTATTCTATCACCAATTTTAAATTTCCCAGTTTTAACCTTACCATGATGCAGAAAAAAAGAACCGAATAATTTAGTAGTATCAGTTACTTCAAAAATATTGTTTTCTAATATTATTGTACCTCTGTCCCCTACTTGGCCACCACTTTCACCATAAAAAGGAGTCTGATTTAAAATAATAATTCCTTCATCAGTTTCATTTAGCTGATCAGTTTTTATATCACTTATAACAATAGAAATAATTTCACTTTCAGACTCAGTTTGCTCATAGCCTAAAAATTCAGTTGAGCTTAAATTCTCAGTAATTTTAAACCAGTTTTTTTGATCTCCTTGATCGCCTATTCCTTTCCAGTTTTTACGTGCTCTTTCTTTTTGCTCTTTCATCATTTGATTGAAAGACTTAATATCAACTTCAATACTTTTTGATTTAAGATAATCTTGCGTTAAATCTAATGGAAAGCCATATGTATCATATAACTTAAATGCAATTTTACCATCTAGTTTATTTGAAGATAAAGAGATTTCATCTTCTAATATTTTTAGACCTTTTTCTACAGTCTCCTTAAATTTAGTTTCCTCATTAATAAAGGTATTAATTATTAAATCTTTAGCTCTAATCAATTCAGGGTATGCAGTTTTAAAAATATCTAATAATGTTGGGAAAATTTTATCAAATACTGGATTTTTATTTCCTAGAGTATGGGCATGCCTCATACCCCTTCTCATTATTCTTCTAAGAACGTAACCTCTGCCTTCATTAGAGGGTGTGACACCATCAGCAATTAAAAAAGATGAGGATCTTAGATGATCAGCTATAACTCTATGACTGGGGCTGTTTAAATAACTTTCATCATTTAACAAATCTCTAGACTTAGTAATTAAAGGAGAAAACAAATCTGTACTATAGTTATCATTAGTCTTATTTAATAAAGCTGAGATCCGCTCCAAGCCCATACCAGTATCAATAGAAGGTTTCGGAAGATTAATTCTTTCAGATGAAGTTATTTGCTCAAATTGCATAAACACAAGATTCCAAATTTCAATAAATCTATCACCATCTTCATTTGGACTTCCTGGTGGTCCACCTTGATATTTATCACCATGGTCATAAAAAATTTCTGAACATGGTCCACAGGGACCTGTTTCTCCCATTGACCAAAAATTGTCAGATGTACTTATTTTAATTATCTTCTCATCACTTAATCCGGCAATTTTTTTCCAGTATTTATAAGCTTCTTCATCTTCACTAAAAACAGTAACTAATAACTTTTCTTTTTCTATTTTAAATTCTTTAGTTATTAAATTCCAAGCAAATTCTATTGCCTGATCCTTAAAATAATCACCAAAAGAAAAATTCCCTAACATTTCAAAAAAAGTATGGTGTCTTGCAGTATAACCTACGTTCTCTAAATCGTTGTGCTTACCTCCTGCTCTTACACATTTTTGAGAAGTAACAGCTCGATTATAATCTCTCTTCTCTTTTCCTGTAAAAATATTTTTAAATTGAACCATTCCTGAGTTTGCAAACATAAGTGTTGGATCATTGTGCGGAACTAGAGGACTTGAGTGTACTATCTCATGACCATTTTTTTTAAAATAATTTAAGAAAGTGGATCTAATTTCACTGGAATTCATGATGAAGTATTATAACCTGAATTTTATTATGTCTAATACAAAAAAAAAGGGGGTTTGTCGCCCCCTCCTTAAATTAATTTATAAATGAATTTTATTCTTCAGTCTTTTCTTCTTTTGTTTTTTTTGACTCAATTTCACCTTCCATCATAGCTTTTTCTACTACTCCAGCATTTTGAAGAATCCTATTCTCAATCTCTTGAGCTATAGGTGGGTTATCTTTAAGAAAATTTTTCACATTTTCTCTTCCCTGGCCAATTTTTTGGTCTTTATATGCAAACCAAGAACCTGATTTATCTATAATTTCAGCCTTAACTCCAAGATCCACAAGTTCTCCAAGTTTCGAAATACCTTCACCATACATGATATCAAACTCAACAACTTTAAAAGGAGGTGCAACTTTATTTTTAACAATTTTAACCCTTGTTTGATTTCCAATAATTTCATCTTTATCTTTTATTGCACCTATTCTTCTGATATCCATCCTAACAGACGAATAAAATTTTAATGCGTTTCCACCTGTTGTTGTTTCTGGGCTACCAAACATTACTCCAATTTTCATTCTAAGTTGGTTGATAAAAACAACCAGTGTGTTTGATTGAGCTATTGAGCTAGTTAATTTTCTTAATGCCTGACTCATTAATCTAGCTTGTAAACCAGGTAAAGAATCGCCCATGTCACCTTCTAATTCAGCTCTTGGCACTAGTGCTGCAACAGAATCAATAACCAAAACATCAATTCCTCCTGATTTTATAAGAGAATCAGCAATCTCTAATCCTTGCTCTCCAGTGTCAGGTTGAGATATTAAAAGTTCCTCAAGATTAACTCCTAATTTTTTTGCATATGCTGGATCAAGAGCATGTTCAGCATCAATAAATGCACAGTTGCCGCCTTTTTTCTGAGATTCAGCCACAATATGCGTTGCTAAGGTTGTTTTTCCTGAACTCTCTGGTCCATATATTTCAACAATTCTACCTTTTGGAACCCCACCTATACCTAATGCTATATCTAACCCAAGAGAACCAGTT
>CACFLO010000011.1 GCA_902567135.1 uncultured Alphaproteobacteria bacterium
GTTATTATACTCTTTAAAATCTTTATCTTCAAATTGTAAATTATAGATTGCAAATTCAAGCTTTTCTATATCTCCATTTTCTAATAAAGTTAGCTTAAATCCATCATTAAGATTAAATATATATATATTCTTTTCTTTTTTTATAGAACCTTTTTTAGCATAAATAATATTCTCTTTATTATCTAAATCAATAATTGTATTTTCATTTAATTCTAAAAAATTTGAAAAAATTATCTTTTCAAAATTAATAGTATTTCTTAACTCATATTCATTTAATTTATATTTTTCATAAATATTAGGTGAAAGGTAAAAATTAAAAAAAATACTTATAAATATTATTAATATTAAAAATATTAAAAAAGGTTTTTTTATTACATTTAGATTTAAGCCAAGTGAATAAATTGTTATTATTTCTCTATCTTTAAATAACTTTATAAATGTTATTGATATTCCAATTATTACAATAAAAGGCATAATAATTGTGAATAAATTTGGTATTAGATAGATTGATAAAATTAAAATTGATAATGAATCTATTTGCATCAAATTAGATACAGAAATCAATCGTGTAAACTGCAATAACCAGGATATAGATAAAAAAATAAATAAAATAAGAAAAAAACCTTTTAATAGTTCATTAAAAATATAAACATTTAATTTATTCATATTTAAAAATATTTTTTAAATAGATTATTTATTTTCATCAAAATTATTTTATTAATATTCATAATATATATTTTAGATGCATTTTCATCAAATTGTAGACAAAATATTATATATATACTAAGAAAATTAATTTATATACAATGGAGTTTTTATGAGTCTAACATTTTCAATTATTAAACCTGATGCTACAAAAAGAAATATAACAGGTAGTATAAATGAATTAATTGAAAAAAATGGTTTAAGAATTATTGCACAAAAAAGAATAAAGCTCACAAATGAACAAGCTGAACAATTTTATCATGTTCACAATGACAAACCGTTTTTTAGAGATTTAATTGAATATATGACTTCTGAGCCAGTTGTAGTTCAAGTGTTATCAAGTGATAACGCTGTTAAGAAATATAGAGAAGTAATGGGTGCAACTAATCCTGATAATGCTTCAGATGGTACAATTAGAAAATTATTCGCTTTAAACGTGCAAGAAAATTCTGTTCATGGATCAGATTCAGACGAAAATGCTAAAAAAGAAATTGAATTTTTCTTCAATAAAAATGAAATAGTAGGCTAGTTAAAAAGATTAAAAATCATAACAAGAATAATAAAAAAGAAAACAATAGTATAAATTATCAATCTATTGAATGATTTCCAAGTTTCTGCCTTATCTTTGACTATATTATCTTTAGTATAATCCATATAAGTTATTTAAAATTTATTCTTTATAAATTACATGTTTAAAATTTATGCGAATTATTAGATATATTGTGATTGCATGGTTTTTAACCAATAATATATTTGCTAAAGACTTGTATTATTCTGATGAGTTTGAAATTAAATTTAAATCTGAAAATATTAAACTTAAAAAAGAAGAATTCATTAATACATTTAAACACTCTAGCTTTAAAAAATTAATTAATTCATTGCTAACTGATTATGAATATCAAAGGGTAAATAATACTATAACAATTGATTTAATTAATAATTTTTTATTTAGTTTAAATATTAATGAGGAAAAAATAAATAATAATAATTATTCATCCAAAATACAAATTACATACGACAATTCAAAAATTATTAATTATTTCATAAATAATAATATTAATTTTATTCCTTATGATCCAGAAAGATTTCTAATAATTATTTTTGATCAAAAATTATTTTCTGAAAAAATTTTATCAAAAGAAAATGATTTTTATGAGTATTTGTTTTTAAATAATTTAAAATATGAATATTTTGTTACTCCCAATTTGGATATAAATGATAGATACATTATAAAAAAAGAAGATTTTTTATCCAAAAAAATTAAAAATCATGCAAAGTTAGTTAATAAATATAAATACAAAAATATTCTTTTAGTTCACTCAATATCTGACCTAAATGGTGTTAATATAAATTCTTATGTTTATAAAAATAATAATTTTGAATTAATAGATAATGTTTATTTTTCTGAAATTGATTATGAATTATTTTTTCATAATTTACATAAAAAAACTTTGAATTATTGGAAAAATAATAATATTGTTAATTCATCTAAAATTACTAATCTTACTTGTAGGATAAAAACATTAAACTTAATTGAATTAAAAAAAATAAAAGAAATTATTAAGCAAAATAATATAATTAAAAATATAAATGCTGAATCAATATCTTATAATAATAGTACATATAATTTATTATATTATGGGAATTTAAATATTTTAATTAATTCCTTATATAAAGATAAACTTGAATTAAAATCTTATAACAATAAATGTAGTATTACAATCTTATGATTTATCAAGAATATTTTAATTATAATTTAAAAGAGATTAGAGATTCATCTAATTTTTTTGTAAATAGCACTAATGAACAATCATATAACATTGTAATTAATAATAATAAAATAAAAAATATTTTTCTAAAAGCACCTAATAAATCTGGTAAATCTCACCTGGTCAATATGTGGGTAAAAAAAAATCAAGCTATATTATATAAAAATAACTTGAAAGAGATTCTTTATTCAAAAAAAAATGTTGCAATTGATAATTTATTTCTAAAATTAATAGAAGAGGATATATTTCATATAATTAATCATTGTAAAAATGAAAATTTAAAAATTTTTATAACTTCCAACTTAAATATAGATCAATATAACTTCCAACTAACTGATTTAAAATCAAGATTAAAAACTTTTTATCATGTATCTATTTTAAATCCTGATGATGAAATGGTTAAAATTATATTAACAAAACTATTACATGAAAAACAATTTATTATAAAAAATCCAGAAATATTTGAATTTCTAGTTAAAAGAATTGAAAGATCATACCAAAGTATTTATAATATTGTTAAAAAACTTGATAAGTTTTCACTTCAAAACAAGCGCCAATTAACAATACCATTAATTAAAGAAATACTATAAATACCAGAAAAATGAACATTTACAGATCCCACTATTGCTCTGAACTTAATATTTCAAATCTTAATCAAGAAGTTGTTTTAAGTGGTTGGGTTGATACTATAAGAGATCATGGAAATTTAATTTTTATTGATTTAAGAGATAATTATGGAATCACTCAATGTGTAGTTGATGCAAAACATAAACTTTTTAATGAGATAACCAAATTAAGTAACGAAAGTATTATTAAAGTCAAAGGTGTTGTTCTCAAAAGATCAAATGAAACTGTTAATAAAAATATTTCCACTGGAGAAATTGAAGTAAAAATCGATTCTTATACTTTATTGTCTATTTCAGAAGTATTACCTTTGCCTGTAAATTCAGACATTGAATATGGTGAAGAAGTAAGATTAAAAAATCGTTTTCTTGATTTAAGAAGGAATAAACTTCATAAAAATATTTTATTGAGAAGTAAAATTATTTCTGCAATTAGGGAAAAGATGACATCAGCAGGATTTACAGAATTTCAAACTCCAATTTTAACTTCCACTTCCCCTGAAGGTGCTAGAGATTATTTAGTTCCTTCTAGAATCCATCATGGTCAATTTTATGCACTTCCTCAAGCACCACAGCAATTTAAACAATTACTAATGATGGCGGGTTTTGATAAATATTTTCAAATTGCTCCATGTTTTAGGGATGAAGACAGTAGAGCAGACAGATCACCTGGAGAATTTTATCAATTAGATTTTGAAATGAGTTTTGTTACACAAGATGATGTTTTCAATTCAATTGAACCAGTTTTGTACGAAGTTTTTGATGAAAATAAAAATTATCATACCGATGAAAATGTAACTGTAAGTAGTTATCCTTTTAAAAGAATACCTTATGAAGAGTCTCTTGAAATCTACGGTACTGATAAACCAGATTTAAGAAATCCTTTAGTAATTAGGGATTGCACAGATATTTTTAAAGATTCAGACTTTAAAATATTTAGCAGCTTAATTGAGAAAAATTATAAAGTTAAAGGTATCGTAGTTAGTAATACGTCTGATAAACCGCGAAGTTTTTTTGATAAATTAAATAATTGGGCAAGAGACGAGGGTTCTGCTGGATTGGGATATATTAGTTATTCTGATAATCAGCATAAAGGACCAATTGCTAAAAATTTAGATACTAACAGATTAAATCAACTTAAATTACAAGATGGAGAATCTATATTTTTTGTTTGTGATATCCAAAAAGATGCCCAGTTGTTTGCTGGCAAAGTTCGTGATAAATTGTGCTTAGATTTAAATTTGCTTAATAAACATGCTTTTGAATTTTGTTGGATTGTCGACTTTCCTATGTATGAAATTGATGAAACTACAAATAAGATTGAGTTTAGTCATAACCCTTTTTCTATGCCTCAAGGTGAAATGGACTCACTTTTAAACAAAGATCCATTAGACATAAAAGCTTATCAGTATGATATAGTCTGTAATGGTGTTGAATTATCTTCAGGCGCTATAAGAAATCATAAACCTGATATAATGTATAAAGCTTTCGAAATAGCAGGGTATAAAAAAGAAGAGTTAGAAAGTAAATTTTCTGGAATGTTAAATGCAATGAAATTTGGAGCGCCTCCTCATGGAGGCAGTGCCCCTGGCATTGATAGAATTGTAATGTTGCTAGCAAATGAACCTAATATTAGAGAAGTAATTGCCTTTCCAATGAATCAACAAGCAATTGATTTAATGATGAATGCACCAGCTGAAATTGATAAAGAAAGACTTTCTGAACTAGGTCTGAAATTAATAGATAAAAATTAAACCAGATCCAATAATTGCTAAAATTGTACCTATCCAAGCGCCTATAGCAGGTATCTTCTTTGTTATAACCCATATTAATAATAAAATCATAATAGGGCTTGTAGAGGAAAGGGTAGCTACTATACCTGCATCTGCTTTTTGAAGAGCTATAAGCAAAAGACTCATACCTAAAGCCATTCCTAAAAAACCACTTATTATAGATTGAACCAAAATTTTTATAGTTATTGAGTCTTTTTGATTAAATATTTCGTAATTTAAGAAAAAAGTGAATGATAAAAATACAAATGAAATTGCTGTCCTTAACGAAGCGGAAGCAATAGGATCTGCTCCCAAGGATAAAATTGGTTTCATCATAATTAATCCAATAGCTTGACATAATGCAGCTGCTATACCAAAGACAATCCCTAAATATATATTACCTTCTATCACTTCCCATCTATGATTTTTATCTCTACTGCTGCCATAAGCAATTGCAATTACAACCCCAAAGAAAACAATAAAACAACCAATTAAATTAATTAGTGACATTATTTCATGTAAAAAAATTATGTTTAATATAACAGTAAATGGTGCCGCTAAAGAAAACAGAATGTTATTTCGTCTTGGACCAATTTTTTGAAGAGCTATAAATAATAATGTATCACCTAAGAATACGCCTATTATTCCGGATAACATAATAGCAAATAAAAATTCCTGATTTATTGTGCCCCAAGTATCTAAGTAAAATGTAAAACTAATTAACATTATAGAGACAAAAAATAGTCTAATTCTATTAAATGCTAATCCGCCTATTCTTCTAGTTACATCTGCTGAAATAAGGGAGGCAATTGCCCAACATAGAGCAGCCAATATAGCAATTAAATAATATAGAAGCATGTTATGATATTAAAAAATACTTAAAATAAATTTTATAGGTATTGATAAGTACTCACCTAGAAGATGTTCTTGTAAAAAAACTCTTTTTATTAAGCCAGTCCATCTAAGAAAAGCATAAATAATTAAAACCCACAAATAAATTCCAAATATATAATTTAAGTAAGATATTATTTTTTTAAATTGATTATAATAACTCATATTATGAAACCTAAATATTGGAATAAAGGTAAGATTCACTTATCAAACAAAGATAAAGTTTTGAAGAAAATTATTGATCAATTTTCTAATCAATCTTTACAATTGAATGATAATAGCTTTCACGCTCTTATTAATTCAATTATTGGACAACAGATATCAGTTTCGGCAGCTAATTCTATAAAGAAGAAACTTTTTACTCTTAAAAAAAATATTACACCAAGAACAATTAAAAATCTAAAAAAAAATGACCTAAAAAAATGCGGCCTTTCTAAACAAAAGATTTTATATATTAATAATATTGCTGAATTTTTTTTGAAAAATAAAGAATTTATAAATCAATTGAATAAAGCTAATGATCTAGAAATAAGAGAAAAATTAATTGAAATTAAAGGAATTGGTAATTGGACAGTTGATATGTTTTTAATATTCACTCATGGAAGTTCTAATATTTTCCCATCTGGTGATCTTGGTTTCTTAAAGGCTATTAGCAAACATTATGAGGTAGGTTTTCCTATTAGTGAAAAATTTTTATCAAAGCTTTTTAAAAGATGGAGCCCATATTCATCAATTGCTACATGGTATCTTTGGAGATCTTTAGACCCAATACCAGTTAGTTATTAATATTAGCCCCTTGCTCAATCCAAATTCTTAATTTTTCTCTTTCATTATTTGTTATGCCCGTTAAATTACCAGGTGGCATAATATCTGAATCCACAGCTTGAGCTTTTATTAATTTAATATTTTTTAAGATATCATTAGCAGTATCATAAATTACTCCTTTTGGAGCAGATTCTATTCCTTCAAACGTAGGATTCTTGGCGTGACAAGTTCCACATCTATATTTAATTATATTTTGTACCTCGTTAAAGTTTACAAGTTCTAGAGAAGATGAAATTTGTTTTTTATCATTATCAAAAATTGATAAACTGCTAAATATCATTAAAAAAAACATAATCAGAGCTGCAGATGGAAGTATCCAAACCTTGTACTGTTTTTTATTTCTTAAATTAAAATAATGGCGCGTTAAAATGCCTGCTATTGATAGTATCACTAAAATTAACCAATTATTTACAGCTCCGTATGTAAAAGGGAAGTGTGAGCTAATCATTATAAATAAAACAGGAAGAGTGAAATAATTGTTATGAATTGATCTATTTTTTGCATCTATTGAGAGTTGCAGATTAGGTTTTTGTTTATTCTCAGCTGAGGATACTAAATTTTTTTGAGCTGGGATAATTACTCGAAAAACATTTGCGGCCATCAGAGTACCTATAATGGCTCCTACATGAATATAGGCAGCCCTAGATCCATAAATTTTAGTTAAAAAATAACTGAAAAGAACAAATAGAACGAAACCAGTTAGAACTAATAATTGTTGCTTATCATCTTCAATTTTTTTACATAAAAAGTCGTAAAGAAACCAGGATCCTATCAATAATAATAATGAGATTATAATAGCTGTAGTTGGTGTTAATTGAAATCCATCATTTTTCAACATCATTGAACTTGCATTAAAATAATAAACCAAAATCAATAATACAAATCCACTTATCCAAGTTGCATAAGCTTCCCACTTGAACCAATGAAGTACTTTTGGTAATGTTTCTGGAGGTCCTTTTAATTTTTCAATCCTGTAAAATCCTCCAGAATGCACTGACCATAAATATCCATCCAAATGTTTGAAATTTGGATCATCTCTTTCAAGTCTACTGTCTAACCAGTTAAAATAGAAAGATGTGCCAATCCAAGCAACTCCAAAAATAATATGTAACCATCTCACAATCAAATGTAGCCATTCAGAATAAACCACAACTAAAGTATCTGAATTAACTCCAATATTATATAAACTGGAGGTCACTGCTATTATTAAGACAAATGACAAAGAGATGTATAATCTATATTCTTTTGATTGGAGTTTCTTAAAAATTAATAATCCAAAAAAAATTATAACTCCTGCCAGAGTAGAAGCAGGTAAAGCTATTAAAAAATTATATAAAACATTTAAAATATCATAATTTTCAAGAGGTGGTTTTAAATTTAAAAAAAATTCCATTAATATTTAGTTTTATTTTCAGTTTTTACCCACAAATCAAAAGCCTGAATAGCTTCATCTTTTAATATCTGTGTAAGTGGGATTTTACGTTTATCAATACTTTTATTAAGTTCATCATAAATTAATTTATCATCAAATTCTATTTTAGCAGCATCCTGACGTGAATTACCATAATAAACTATATCGATATGAGACCAATAAATTGCACTCAAGCACATAGGGCAAGGTTCACAACTTGAATATAATGCACAACCGCTAAGATCAAAAGTATTAAGTTTTGTACATGCATTTCTAATAGCAACTATTTCTGCATGAGCTGTAGGATCATTACTTAAGGTAACGCCATTTGCACCCTCAGCAATTATTTGATTATCTTTAACAATAACACAGCCAAAAGGACCTCCTTTATTTTCAATATTATTAATTGATAACTCAATTGCTTTTTTCATAAAAAAATTATGATCCATTTATTTCCCTTTTTATAAATTGAGAATCTTCGTTGATTAAGTTTTTGAATTCGATAATTCTTGATAAGATAGAAAAAGATATTTCTTCAGGATCTTTTGATTTTCCAATTGTTGAACCAATTGGACACTCAATCTTATTTATTATTTCTTTTTTGTGACCTAACTTTTCAAGTCTTTTATAAAATTTATTTCTTTTTGTGACTGAGCCGATAAGCCCAATATATCCAAAATTATTATCTTTCAATATTTCATTAATTATTTTGAAATCATAATCATGACTGTGAGTTACTATAACGTAAATTGAATTTCCTTTTAAACGTCTCGTTATCTCCCAAGGTTTTTTTGAAAGTAAGTAGTTTATATGTTTAAAATTATTTTGACTGAGAAATTCTTCTCTTGAATCAATCAAATAAGTATTAAAATTAAGGAATTCTGTTTTGTTTATTAAAGATTGACCAATATGTCCTGCACCAAATATATATAAATCTAATTTTTTACTTTCATCAAATTTTTCATTTTTAATAGCATTTTTAAAGTTTGAATATTTAGTTAATTCAATTTCTACAAATCCACCACAACATTGACCTATCCCAGGACCAAGAGGTACTTTTAATTTATTTTTTTCTTTATTTGTTAGTAATAGCTTTTTTGCTTCATTGATTACTTGAAATTCTAATGTTCCTCCACCAATTGTCCCAAAAATATCATTTTCTGCAATAAGCATATAATCATTTACTTTATTAGGTGTTGAGCCTAAAGCATTAGATACTTTTGCTTTCACTAAAGTTGAATTAAAATTAATATTTTGATGTAATTTTTTAAATTTCATTATGAATACTATATAAAATATTTTCAGGAGTTGCCGGTGCTTTCAGATTTATATTATTTGAATTATCATTTGCAAAAGATACAGCATTTTTGATTGCTGAAAATACTGACAAAGCTAACATAAATGGTGGTTCTCCAACTGCTTTAGACCTATTAACAACTTTTTGTATATTGTAACCTTTTTTATAGATCTCAACATTAAATTTTTCAGGAATTTCTCCAGCCGTTGGAATTTTATAAGTTGATGGACTATGAGATAAAATATTCCCATCTTTATCCCAAGATATTTCTTCGGTTGTTAGCCATCCAAGTCCTTGAACAAATCCACCTTCAATTTGTCCTATATCTATTCTCTGATTAATTGAATTTCCTACATCATGAATAATATCAACCTGTAATAATTTATTTTCTCCAGTTAATGTATCTATTATTACTTCGCTAACAGCTGCACCATATGCAAAATATAAAAAAGGTCTTCCGGATAGATTTTTTACATTAACATTTATTTTTGGAGTTTTATAAAAACCTGACGAATAAAGTTTTATCCTATTAAGATAAGCATTTGAAACAACTTCTTTAAATTCTAGTATTTTTTTATCACAAATAATTTTACCATTTTTATAAATGATTTTTTTGGTTTTGTAAAATTTTTGAATAAATTCATTAAGTTCTAATTTAATATTATTTATAGCATTTAGAATTGCACCTCCATTTAAATCTGTTGTTGCTGAAGCTGCACTAGCTGAGGTGTTGGCAACTTTTTCGGTATCTGTTGAAGATATTTTTATATTATTAATTTCTAGTCCAAATTCATTAGCTGCTATTAAAGCTAATTTAGTCATTAATCCCTGACCCATTTCTATACCTCCATGATTTAAATGAATAGATCCATCAGTATAAATATGAACTAGAGCACCTGCTTGATTCAAATGTGTAGTAGTAAATGATATTCCAAATTTTACAGGAGTAATTGCAATTCCTTTTTTAAGAATTGAATTGGACTTGTTAAATTTTTCAATTTCTTTTTTTCTTTTTATGTATTTTGATTTAATTTTTAAATTATTAAATATTTCTTCAATAATATTATCTTCAATTTGCATTCCATAATGAGTAATATTATTTGTGTTTTTTTTATAAAAATTTTGAGCTCTTACTTCTGCAGGATCTTTTTTTAAATGATGAGATATATGATCAATTATATTTTCAATACAGAACATTCCTTGAGGTCCACCAAATCCTCTAAAGGCAGTGTTTGATACTGTGTTTGTTTTGCAACGATGTGAGATAAGTTCCAGATTAGGAATATAGTAAGCATTATCTATATGATAAATAGCTCTGTCATTTATAGCTCCTGATAAATCTGCAGAAATACCGCAATTTGATGCCATTAAAATCTTAATTCCATTTATTTTCCCCTTATTTGAAAATCCTACCTCATAATCAAATTCAAACTGATGTCTTTTACCAGTCATAATCATATCATCATCTCTATCAATACGCAGTTTAACTGGTTTATTTAATTTTTTTGCAGCAATACTGCTTATAGCAGCAAATAGAAATGATTGAGTTTCCTTACCTCCAAAACCACCACCAATTCTTCTTACTTTAACATTTATGCTATTAAATTTTTGCTTAAGTACTTTTGCTACTATTTGTTGTGTTTCAGATGGGTGTTGCGTTGAGGAATAAATCAAAAAATTTTTATCTTCTTGAGGAATTGTTAATGCAATTTGTCCTTCTAAATAAAAGTGATCTTGACCTCCGCATTCTAATTTTCCTTTCAATTGATGATTGGAATTTTTTATAGCCATCGATGCTTTGCCCTTTTTGATAACTTTTGATTTTAATACGAAACTTTTTTTCTTAATTGCTTCTTCAATAGTTAATATAGGTTTGAGTTTTTTTATTTTGATTTTTGCATTTAGTGAAGCTTGTCTTGCTAATTTGGCAGAAGTTGCAATTACTGCAAATATAGGCTGTCCATAATATTCAATATTTTTAGATGTAAATATTTTATCTCCCTTAAAAATGGGCCCAACATCATTTTGCCCTTCAATATCACTTTCTGTAATTATATCTATGACTCCCTCTGAATTAATAACATTTGTGAAATCTATTTTCTGAATTATGCCTTTACTGACATTACTAAAACCTATAGCGGCGTGCAAAAGATTTTGAGGTTCTGGAATATCATCAGTGTAAATAGCCTTTCCAGTTACATGTTTTATAGCACTCTCGTGTTCTATATTTTTTACAAACATTTTAGTAGTCATACAAAGTAACTTTTTTATTATTATACTCATTCCAGAATCTATTTAATAAGTTTGATACAATTTTTGTTCTATAGCTTTTTGAGCTTCTCACATCACTAAGAGGAGAAAATTCTTTTGAGATAATTTTTTTTGCTTTTGAAATATTATCAAGATTAATTTTTTTATTTTTTAGGAAGTTTTCTGTTTTTTTAGCAATTTTTGGTATTGCTGCCATACCACCACAAACTATTTTGATAGATTTAAACTTTTTGTTTTTAATTTCTGTATTGATAGCCATAAAAACTGAGCTAATATCATCATCAATTCTTTTAGAAATTTTATAACATTTTAAAATGTTATTTTTACTTTTCAAAGGAATAATAATTTCTTTTATAAATTCTTTTTTTCTCAATTTTGTTTTTCTATAACTTATAAAATAATCATTAATAGGCACTTTTCGGCTTCTGCTTCCATCTAAAATTAATTTAGTATCTAAGGATATCAAAACAGGCAAACTGTCTCCTATAGGTGATGCACTACCAATATTTCCACCTAATGAAGCAACATTGCGAATTTGCTCAGATCCATAACGTTCAAACATTTCATGAAATTCAAAATAGTATTTTTTTAAAATATCAAGAATATCATTTATTGGAGTAGCAGCACCAATGTGCAAATTATTTTTTTTAACTTTTATAAAATTTAGATCTTTGTTTTGACCAAGATAAAAAATTTCATCTAAATTTTTTCTTCTCTTAGTAATTTCAAGTGACAAATCTGTCCCTCCAACTAAGAGCGATGGATTCTTGCTTTTAACAAAATCTTTTTTAAAAGTTTGTAAATTTTTATGTATAAAAAATTTTGAATTATTTTTATTTAAAATAACATCATTTAAATTCACTTTTTTTAATTTTTTTAGAATTTCTGATGAGTCAGTGTTTAAATTTTTATATTTTTTCAAATTTTTCAAAGCATCTTTTATTGGTCTATAGCCTGTGCACCTACATAAATTACCAGATAGATATTTATTAATATTTTGATTAGTGGGCTTTATTTTGTTTTTATGCATTGCGTACATCGACATCACAAATCCTGGTGTGCAAAATCCGCATTGAGCTCCATCATAATCAACCATACTTTGTTGCACAGGATGTAAATATTTTGACTCTATATGCTCTACCGTTAATAATTGTTTTGAATGAAGTGTGTATAATAAAGTTATACAGGTATTTATGCTTTTATATTTTAATTTGTTATCCTTAACTTCTGCTAATACAGCTGTGCACGCACCACAATCTCCTGAAGCACAACCTTCTTTTGTTCCTTTTAAATTTTTATAATTTCTAAGATATTCTAATACTGTTGTATTAGTATCAAGATTATTAAGAGTAATCAGCTCATCATTCAATAAGAATTCTATTGAAGAGCTTGGCATTAACTTCCTCTATATGTTGTATAACTCCAAGGTGATATTAGGAGAGGAACATGATAATGTTCATTTATATCACTTATTCCAAAACGTATTACAACATCATCTAAGAAAGGAATTTCATCCAGTTTAGTGAATTTTCTAAAATACTCCCCACAGAAAAATTGAATTTCATATTTTCCGATACTAAAATGATCTTTTTCCAAAATTGGTGTATCACATCTCCCATCTTCATTTAGTGTAAAATCTCTAATTTTTTTCTTATTTGCTTCTTCGAATTTATAAATACTGCCTTTTATTCCAGATCCTGGCTTACCATTAAATGTGTCTAACACATGAGTAGTTAAATATCCTTTAGACATAATCTGTTTTCATTTATACAGTATTTGATTAAATATTAAATTAGCTTTTTAAATGCCTGAAATTAGAAATTTTATAGGATACGGTAATCATCCACCACAATTTAAATGGGAGAAGAACGCTAAATTAGCTGTACAATTTGTTTTAAATTACGAAGAAGGTGGTGAGAACACCGTTTTGAATGGTGATGAACACTCTGAAATATTTTTATCAGAAATAATTGGTGCAAAGCCTGTAATTGGAGATCGTAACATGAATATGGAGTCTATATATGAATATGGTTCTAGATCAGGTTTTTGGAGAATATATAATGAATTTATAAAAAGAAATCTTCCATTAACTATTTTTGGCGTCGGACTTGCCCTTGAAAAAAATAACGATGTATGTGAAGCAATTAAGAATGCGCAATTTGAAGTAGCAAGTCATGGGTATCGCTGGATCGATTATCAACATGTTGATCAAAAGACTGAAGAAGAGCATATTATCAAATGCAATGAAACTATTAAAAATATTTTTGGATATTATCCATCAGGTTGGTATACTGGGCGCACTAGCCCAAATACACGAGATTTAGTTTTAAAAAATACTCAAGTTTCATATGATAGTGATGCTTATAATGATGATTTACCATATTGGATTGAACATAATAATAAAAAACATCTAATTATACCTTATACTTTGGATAACAATGATATGCGATTTGCTACAGCTCAAGGTTTTAACACAGGAGATGATTTTTATAATTATTTAAAAGATTCATTTGACACTCTATACAATGAAAGTTCATTAACTGGATCATCAAAAATGATGTCAATTGGTTTACATTGTAGATTAATTGGGAGACCAGGAAGATTTCAATCTTTAATAAAATTTATAAATTACATAACTGAATTTAAAGATATTTGGATATGCCAAAGAAAAGAGATAGCAGATTTTTGGTACAATAATTTTAATGATCGTTGAAAATATTAATAAATTAGAAAAATTAGAGTTTATAAATATTTTCAAAAATATTTTTGAACACTCTGATTTTATTACTCATGATGTTGAAGAATTAAGGCCTTTTAAAAATAAATCAGACGTGATTGATAGTTTTATAAATATTTTTAACTCACTTTCTATGGAAGTTAAAATTAATATTGTAAAATCTCATCCTGATCTTGGTGATAAAATAAAAATCGCAGAGGGCCTTACTGAATTTTCTTCACTAGAACAATCAGGCGCTGGTTTGACTAACTGTAATGACGCAGAATTCAAAAAATTTCATAAACTTAATGATGAATTTAAAAAAAAGTTTAGCATACCATTTATTTTTGCCATTAGGGGGAAGACAAAAATTGAAATATTTGATGAATTTGAAAGTAGATTAAAATCAGATAATATCGAAGAAGAACTTGACAAATCTATAAATCAAGTGAAAAAAATTGCTACCTTAAGATTGAATGAAATAATACATGAATAAATATACAGTTAAAAATTATATTAATTTAGTTAGTCCTATACTTGGTAGCAAAATATACAGTTATACTGATCAGTTTTTTGGCAATGCTTCAAGAATGTTAAGTGATAACCCGCCTATATTTAAAGAAAATGTTTATGACAAACATGGCAAATGGATGGATGGATGGGAGACTAGGAGAAAAAGAACTAAAGGTAATGATTATTGTATTATTAAATTGGGTAAGCCAGGAAAAGTGTCAATTGTTGAAATCGATACTAGTTTTTTTAATGGAAACCAACCAGAATATGCATCATTGGATGTTTGTTTATCTAATAACAATAAATTTATTTGGAAAAACATTTTAAAAAAGAAAAAACTTAAGCCTAATTCAATTCATAAATTTAAAATTCAAAACAATTATCCAATTAATTTTGTTAAATTAAATATTTTTCCTGATGGAGGAATTGCAAGATTAAAACTACTAGGTGACTTAAGTTTAAATCTAAAGAACACATCAAAACCTTTAGATTTGGCTAGTGTTTTAAATGGTGCAAAAATAGTAGCTTGTAGTGATGAGCATTTTGGAAAAGCAGAAAATATTATAGCTCCAGGTAAATCAATTAACATGGGTAATGGCTGGGAGACGAAAAGAAGAAGAGGTAAAGGATGTGACTGGATAATAATTAAGTTAGCAGAAACTGGAACAATAGAGAAATTTAATATTCAAACACATCATTTTAAAGGTAATTATCCAGCAAGTTTTAGTATTCAAGGCTCTTTAATAAAAAAAAATAAAAATACTAATAATATTGTCAACATTAGTAAAAAATGGAGTACAATAATTAATCAAACTAATTTAAAGCCACATCATCAATTGGTGCTTGAAAATAAAATCAAAAAACAAAAATTTAATTTTATCAAATTAAATATTTATCCAGATGGTGGAATATCTCGTTTAAGAATTATAGGAAAAGTCTAAAAATTCTTATGAGTTATAATATCGAAGAAATTACTAAAGAGAAGTTTTCAAAATTTGGTGATTTTATCAATCCTGAAGAAGTTCAATCAACAAATATAAATTTAAACACTGCAAAAAGTTATTTCGATCTAGCAAATATAGAAATTCATGGAGAAGATAAGAGAGTTCGAATAAATTTATTTGCAGCTAAAAAAAGAAATTTTCCTTTGAAAATTGATATGCTAGAAAACCATCCATTTAGCTCTCAAGTTTTTTTCCCTCTTGGCAACAATCCTTTTATTGTTGTAGTTTGCCCCGCAAATGAAAAACCAAATTTAAATCATTTAAGTATATTTAAAGTAGATAATGGTTTTGGAGTTAATTTTAAGCCTAGAGTTTGGCATTTTCCATTAATATCTATAGATGATGCTAAATTCATAACTATTGATAAAAAAAATGATGAAGGTAATTTAGAAATATACAATTTTAGTAACGATGAGGTTTTTTCAATAGATGTCTGAGGATATTTTAACAATTAAGAATATATCAAAATCTTTTCCTAAAGTAATTGCGAATAAAAATGTGTCTTTTAATATTAAAAGAAATACGGTTCATGCACTTTTAGGTGAAAATGGAGCTGGTAAATCTACATTAGTGAAAATTTTATATGGATTATTGAAATCGGATGAAGGAGAAATAATATTTAACAATTACCCTTTAAAAGTTCAGTCACCATCTGAAGCTAGAAAAAATAAAATTGGAATGGTTTTTCAGCATTTTTCTTTATTTGACTCACTCACAGTTAGAGAAAATCTAATTTTGGGCATTGATCAAAATATGTCATTCTCTAACTTACAAGATAAAGTAAATGAAATTTCAAATAGATATAAGCTCCCATTAGATCTCGATGCTCCAATAAATACTCTTTCTGCAGGACAAAAACAAAGAGTTGAAATTGTTAGAATTCTTTTACAAGATCCTGAATTATTAATAATGGATGAACCAACATCTGTTTTAACCCCTCAGGAAGTTGAAAGTTTATTTGAAACACTTAATACTCTTCTAAAAGAAGGTAGAACTATTTTATATATTACTCATAAATTAGAAGAAGTTATAAATTTATGTCATGAGGTAACCATTTTAAGAAACGGAGAAGTTATAGAGTCTAGTAAACTCGAAAATGAAACTGCTGAAACTTTAGCAACAAAAATGTTGGGAAAAAAATTAACTGAAATTAAGACTGATTATTCAAAGATTAATCCAAAAATAAATTTATCTTCTAAAAATTTATCAATAGAATTTAATGATCCTTTTCTTGTTGATTTAAAAAATATTTCTTTTGATATTAAAGAAGGAGAAATTTTTGGAATAGCTGGTGTAGCAGGTAATGGACAATCTGAATTAATGAATTTGCTTACAGGAGAGGCTATTGATGGAGTAAGTGGAGAGTTAGATTTCAATAATATTGATATAAAAAACTTTTCTCCAAAAAAGCGAAGAGATATGTCCATAGCATTTGTGCCAGAAAATAGACTCGGTCATAGTGCAGTTCCTGAACTTACATTAAGTGAAAATATTTTATTAAGTCAATTTCCTGGTAGTGATTTTCAAAATAATGGAATGATCAGTTTTAAAAATATTGAAGTTCAAGCAAAAAAAGTAATTGAAAAGTTTAATGTAGTTACACCTGGCCCTGAAGCAAAGGCCTCAAGTTTATCTGGTGGTAATTTGCAAAAATTTGTTATTGGTAGAGAAATATTATCCAAACCTAAACTCTTGATTATTTCACACCCAACATGGGGAATAGATGCGGGAGCAGAACATGCTATCAGACAATCTTTAATTGAATTAGCTAAAAACGGAACTTCAATTATTGTAATTTCACAAGACTTGGACGAACTTATTGAAATTACTCATCGTTTATCAGTTATATTTAATGGCAAATTATCTAAAAGTTATGACACAAGAGAAATTTCGATTTCTAAAATTGGGTTATTGATGGGAGGTCAGCAAGATGATTAATATACTTCCTGAATTTAAAGCGCGTGGCAATCCCTCTACCTTGATGAATTTTCTTGTTCCTATTATCGCTGTTATTTTAACTATTTTTACAGGTTCAGTAATCTTTGTATTGATGGGTTTTAAACCAACTTTTGCTTTATATACTTTTTTTATTTCTCCAATTTCTAATTCATACGGAATTTCAGAACTTTTAGTAAAAGCAACTCCATTAGCTTTAATAGCTGTAGGATTAGCATTTTGTTTTAAAAATAATCTCTACAATATTGGTGCTGAGGGACAATTAACAATGGGTGCAGTTTTTTGGAGGTGGAATAGGAATATTTTTTCATGATACATCTGGCTTTTGGGTTCTGCCCTTGATGATAGTTGGTGGAGCTATTGGAGGAGCTCTTTGGGGTATGATACCAGCAATACTAAAAGTAAAATTTAACACAAATGAAATTTTAACTAGTTTAATGCTAGTCTATATTGCATTATTAATTTTAGATTATCTTGTTGTTGGACCTTGGAAAGATCCTTACGGTTATAGTTTTCCTAAAACAAGATCCTTTGGTGAATCAGGAAGAATGCCATTACTCTTTCAAGGTTTAAGGGTTCATTTTGGTATAATAATTGCTCTTGCTGCAGTTTTTGCATCTTGGTTTATTTTTTCAAAAACTATGCTAGGTTATCAACTTAAAGTCACTGGTTTTAGTCCGACAGCTTCAAAGTATGCAGGGTTTAACCAAAATACTTTAATTTATATTGCTTTTATATTTTCAGGGGCTTTTGCTGGTATTGCAGGTTTAGGAGAAGTTTCAGGTCCAATTGGTTTATTGTATAGAGACATATCTCCTAATTATGGTTTCACAGCAATTATAGTAGCCTTTCTTGGTAGGCTTAATCCAATTGGAATAATATTTGCATCCCTTGTAATAGCTTTAACATACCTAGGCGCTGAAGATGCACAATTATTTATGCAAATCCCTGCAGCTGTAGGATTTGTCTTTCAGGGTTTGGTTTTATTTTTTTTATTGGGAACTGAACTATTAGTAAACTATAAGATCTCTTTCAGGTCAAAACTATGAATATAGATATTTTATTTGGTGTTATTCAAATTATTTTAATTGCTACCACCCCTTTAGTTTTTGCAGCAATAGGGGAGTTAGTAACAGAAAAAACTGGAGTTTTAAATCTTGGTGTTGAAGGCATGATGTTAGTCGGAGCTGTATCTGCCTTTGTAACCCTTGTTATTACTGGTAGTTATATTTTAGCTTTTTTAGTCTCTATTTTATCGGGAATACTAATGTCAGGACTTTTTGCTTATCTTGTTTTAATTTTAATGTCCAATCAAGTAGCAACAGGATTAGCTCTTACCATTTTTGGCATAGGTTTAAGCTCAATGATTGGTAAAAAATATATAGGAACACCTATCACAGGACTTAATCCATATTTTTTTGTTATTCTATCATTTATTATAGTTTTTCTTGTAAGTTATTTTTTTTACAAAACTAAATTAGGTTTGATTTTTAGAGCTGTAGGAGAGTCACATGACTCATCTCATGCACTTGGATATAGCGTTATCAAAATTAGATTACTCGGTATTTTATTCGGTGGAAGTATGTGTGCATTGGCAGGTTCTTATATGTCCATATGTTATGCACCAATGTGGCAGGAAAATATGACCGCAGGAAGAGGGTGGATAGCTCTTGCTTTAGTCGTTTTTGCAACTTGGAAACCTGGCAGAATTTTAATTGGCGCTTATATTTTTGGAGGGGTATCAATTTTACAAATGAATCTTCAAGCTTGGGGTTTAAACTTCCCAGGTCAATTCTTCAATATGGCTCCATATTTAGCAACAATGATAGTTTTGATTATAATTTCTAGTAATCGCCTAAGAATAAAATTAAGCGCTCCAGCGTCTCTTACAATACCTTTTTTCAAAGGTAGATAGATATCCACTTTTTTTTTAATATTTGTATTAAGAATCGTTGAGTGACCTTTAAGAAAGATATTGAATAAACAATTATTTTTAGCAGGTGAGGTTAAAATGATTAGACTAATAACATTAATTATTTTTATTTTAGGTGTTTCTATTGGATCAGCCAATGCAGACCCTAAAAAAGTTGGCTTTATTTATATAGGCCCTCCAGGTGATCATGGCTGGACATACATGCATGATGTAGGAAGACAATACATGGAAAGTCAGCTTGGTGATGCTGTTACTTCTACGTATATTGAAAATGTTCCAGAAAATGCTGATGCTGTAAGAGCAATTCGTAAATTAGCTGCTTCTGGTCACGACTTAATCTTTACAACTTCTTTTAACTATATGGACCAAACTTTAGAGGTTGCAAATGAATTCCCTGATGTAAAATTTGAACATGCAACTGGATATAAAAGAGCTCCTAATGTTTCTACTTATTCAGCTAGATTTTATGAGGGAAGAACAATTTCTGGTCATATTGCTGGACATTTAACTAAGACAAACACTATTGGTTATATTGCATCATTTCCAATTCCTGAAGTTGTTAGAGGAATAAATGCTTTTTACCTAGCAGCTTCTAAAGTTAACCCAGACATTAAAATTAAAATTATTTGGGCATTCACTTGGTATGATCCAGGTAAAGAAGCAGATGCTGCAAATACTTTAATTAATCAAGGCGCAGATATTTTAGTACAACACACAGATACATATGCACCTTGTCAAGCTGCTGAAAAGGCAGGTGTTCTTGCTTTTGGTCAAGCTTCAAACCAAGAAGAATTTTGTCCTAACGCGCATTTAACTGCAATTGAAGACATCTGGGGACCATACTATGCACAAAGAGCAAAAGCTGTAGTTGATGGGACTTGGGCTGAGAAAGATACTTGGGATGGAATGGCTGAAGGAATGGTTGTTATGTCTCCATATAATTCTAAGCTTATGCCAACTGATTTGATTCAAGAGGCTGTTGCTATGGAAGTTGCAATTAAAGATGGAACTCTACATCCTTTTACTGGACCAATTTATGATCAATCAGGTGAATTAAGAGTAGCTGAGGGAGAAGTTGCTGATGATTTTATGATGGCAACAATGGATTGGTATGTTCAAGGTATTGACGGCGAACTTCCACAATAATAATATATAATATAAACAACCTCTCTTTAAATTTATAAAGAGAGGTTGTTTCATACAAAAGGAATTCAATGGCGGATATACATATTTCATGGGAAGAATATAACAAAAAAATAGAGCAACTTGCTACCCAGGTTCACAAAGATGGATGGGATTTTAATCAAGTTGTATGTATTGCAAAAGGAGGAATGAGAGTAGGAGACATAATGGCAAGAATATTTGATGTTCCCCTCGCAGTTCTTTCTGTAGAGTCATACAGAGGAGATGGTGTAAAAAATAAAAGAGGATCGATAACCTTTTCAAGAGATTTAGCTAAAACCAGCCCCAATATTGGTTCTAAAGTATTGATAGTCGATGATTTGGCTGATTCAGGAATTACTTTAAAGAAGAGTATTGATTGGATGGAGCATTTCTATGGTTTTTATCTTGATGAACCGATCAGAACTGGTGTGCTTTTTTATAAATCAGTATCAAGTTTTAAACCTAATTATTATATTGATTATCTAGAAGATTCTCCTTGGATTCATATGCCATATGAAAAATATGAAAGTTTGAAACCTGAGGATATTATCTAAATAATTGTTACTATTTTGTTAAATGCTTTTTTCTTTTCTGCAAATATAGGTATCTGACAATTATCTTTAGGTTTACCAACTACTAACAGTACAAAAGCTTTTTCGTTATTTGGTCTTCTAAGTATTTGATTTAAAAAACTCATTGGGCTTGGTGTATGTGTTAACATCGATAATCCAGCAAAATGTAAGCAAGAAATTAATATACCAGTAGCAATTCCTACCGATTCTTTAACATAATAGTTTTTAACTTTCTTTTTGTTTTTTAAAGAATATTTTTTTTCAAAAATTGCTATTAAGTATGGAGCCTCTTCAAGAAATAATTTGTTTTTATCAGTCCCCAGTGGTTTTAGTGCTTCCAACCATTCTTTTGGTGCTTTATTATTATAAAAATCTGCTTCTTCAATTTCAGCTGCAATTCTTATTTTTTTCTTTATTGATTTATTTTTAATTATTACAAAATGCCAAGGTTGAAGATTTGCACCATTAGGCGCAGTACCAGCTGCTAATACTGCATTTTTTATAATATCAAAATTTATATTTTCTTTTTTAAAATCACGAACACTTCTTCTTGTTTTTATAAAATCATAGAAATTTTTTGAATTTAATTTCATTTCTTTGATTGTTTGATTTGAAAAATTTAATTTTTTAGTTATGAAATCCATAATAATGCATTGGTTTATAATTATTTTAGGTACATTTATACTTTCTATATCTCTTAGTAACCCTTTTTATAAATTACTAATTGAAAAAAGATTAAAATTAAAAACTTTTCTCAAAATTATTTTAAGAATATTATTATTTATTTTGGGTTTAACTGCAATTTTTCTAGGTTTGTTTTTGGAGAGTCTTTAGCTAATATCTTCTTATATTTCTATCAATTAGGGCTGCCCATGCGTCAATACCACCTAAAACATTAACACAATTCATATACCCTTTTGATTTAAGCCATTTACATACTGCCTGACTTCTTGTACCCGTATGACACATTACAAATATATTCTTATCACTATCTAGCTCTGTATACCTATTAGCAATTTCAGATAATTTGATGTGAATTGTACCTTTTATATGGGCGTGATCTCTTTCTGTATCTTCTCTTACATCCAATATCTGTATCTTTTTATTTTCTTCCCTCAATTCATTCAGCTTATTAACAGTAATTTCGGTACTTTTATATAAATCCATTAAAGTTATAATATATATATACCGCTTAAATTTCTAGTATTTTTATTTATTAATCAAAATATAATTTGTTTAATCAATAAAAATAAGTATAAACATTTTTTTCAAGGAAATTTAAATATGTCAAAAAAAATTACTTTTTCTGCTTTTGGTAGAGATTCTTATTATCATAGAGAATGGTTTAAAAAAAATGGTTTCAAGTTTGATAGAAGTTCAAGAAAGTGGGTTGTAGAAAATTTACCTATCGAGTATGCAGAAGATTTTGCTAGTTATTGCAGAAAATATGGCCTTACTTTTGAGAGATCTGATAGAGTAATAACTGCATTTGATTATGCTGATTATTTATGGGACGGTCAAAGAGATGATTATATGAAACCAATAGACTCTGTAGAAATACCATCTCCAAAAAATAAGATCTAGTTTCTGTATAAATTTAAGCCAGTAAATAATCTTTTATTGCTCTTAATTTTATCTGCAATTTGGGGATCAGCCTTTATTGCGATTAAAGTAAGTCTTGAGTATTTTTCACCAGTAAGTGTTGCGTCTTATAGACTTATAATTGCATCAATTTTTCTATTAATTTTCTATATAATTGGTCAGTATAAAACATCACTTTCAAAAAAAGATTTACTGATGTTAATATTTGTAGGTGTTGTAGGTAATTTTCTCCCATTTTATCTCATTAGTTGGTCAGAACAATTTATTCAATCATCAACTGCAGGAATATTAATGGGGATAGGACCAATATTAACTTTAGTATTATCACATTTTTTTACTAGAGATGATAAGATTAACTTTGTTAAATTTATATCAATTATTATTGGCTTTATTGGAGTTTTGTTCATTTTTGAAATTGATTCTTTATTTGCTATTCAGTCATCAAATTCAATTCAATTAATTTCAAAAATTTTAATTATTATAGCTGCTTTGGGTTATATGATTTCTAATATTGTAGCTTACAATACGCTAAAACATATAGATTCTTTTTCTATAACTTTTTTTGCAACAATTTTTGGAGCTCTAATATCAATACCTTTTTTAATTTTTAGTGAAATTAATCAACCTTCTTATTTTAATATTAAATCTATTTTGCCAATGCTATATTTAGGTATTTTCCCTACTGCTCTTGCTTTTCAACTTCGATATCATATTACAAAAACATCTGGCCCAGTTTTTTTATCATATGTAGCATATTTAATACCTATTTTTGCTCTAATATGGGGATTCATATTATTATCAGAAAAAATTTACTTATCTTCAATAGTAGGAATTACCCTGATATTAATGGGAGTTTATATAGGCCGTAAAAATCAATGAGAAAAATAGCTGTAGAAAGCATAAGCAATCATTAATAATGCTACAATAAGACTTACATTCCCAGCATTAAAAAACTTCATATTATTCTTTCTATTATATTTTAATTATTAACTTTTCTATTGATTTTTTATTAATTTTTCTTCAAAATGATATCTATTATGACAGACTCTATAAAATACATACTTGAAGAATCAAAAGCACCTAAAACTTGGTATAATATTAATTCAGATTTACCAAGTCCACCACCACCACCTTTGCACCCTGGAACAAAGCAACCAGCTGGACCCGATGATTTTGCCCCATTATTTCCTATGGGTTTAATAATGCAAGAAGTTTCAACAGAGCGCGAAATTGAAATACCAGAACCTGTAAGAGAGATTTACAAACAATGGAGACCATCACCATTATTTAGAGCTAGAAGGCTTGAGAAGTATTTAGATACACCCGCTAAAATTTATTATAAGTATGAAGGAGTTAGTCCAACCGGAAGTCACAAACCGAACACTGCTGTTCCTCAAGCTTTTTTTAATAAAGAAGAAGGGGTAAAAAAAATATTTACAGAAACTGGCGCAGGTCAATGGGGAAGTTCACTGGCTTTTGCAGGTCAGATGTTTGGAATAGATATTGAAGTATTTATGGTTAAAGTTAGTTTTGATCAAAAACCATACAGAAAACTTATGATGCAATCATTTGGAGGAACTTGTCATCCAAGTCCATCAGAAATTACTGATTTTGGAAAAAAACTTCTATCTGAAGATCCAAACAACCCAGGTAGTTTAGGTATTGCAATATCAGAAGCTATAGAAGCTGTAGTTAAAAGTGAAGGCAAAGCAAAATACGCCCTTGGCAGTGTATTAGGTCATGTTCTAATGCACCAAACTATTAATGGTAATGAAGCTATTCTGCAGATGGAACAGGCTGGTGATTACCCGGATATCATTGTTGGATGTACAGGAGGAGGAAGTAATCTCGCTGGTTTGATGTTTCCTTTTCTAGGTCAGCAATTAAGAGGAGGTCAAAAGATTGATATTATTGGCTGTGAACCTCTTTCATGCCCTTCTTTTACTAAAGGAAAATATGCCTATGATCATGGTGATATGGCAAGAATGACGCCATTAATTAAAATGCATACCTTAGGATCAGATTTCCTTCCACCTGCTAACCATTCCGGAGGATTAAGATACCATGGTATGTCTTACCATCTTAGTCATTTATATGATCTTGGATTGATGAGAGCAAAAGCTTATGGTCAAAAGGATTGTTTTGAAGCTGGAGTGATATTTGGAAAACAAGAGGGGATTATTCCTGCCCCTGAGGGTAATCATGCTGTTAAAGGTGCCATAGATGCAGCTCTTGAATGTAAAGAAAAAGGTGAGTCAAAAACAATATTATTTAATTTATGTGGTCATGGGCATTTTGATATGACTGCGTATGATGATTATTTTAGTGGAAAGTTAGCTGATGATTTTTATGATGAAGCTTCAGCAAATAAATCATTATCTCAATTACCTGAAATTGCATAAATTGTTTTAATATTAGAAATTTTTGTTTTTTTTTAATTGAAAATAAAATATTGACTATAATACAAAGGGAGAGATTAATTTATTTAACGCCGAAGGAGCAACGTCCCGGAAACTCTCAGGCAAAAGGACCTTTGTAATTAATCTCTGAAGATCAAAATGATCAACAGAAGGGCACGAAAGATCATTAGTGGTAGATATTTGGCCTTTCTTCGGTACCAGACCTTATAATCAAGATGCTAAAACACTGATCGCTCCTTCTACTGATCATTTAAGTATAGAAAATATCGAAATATTTAGAAAAAACAATTATTGGAATTATCTAAAAATTTTAAATCCTGTAGGACAATTAAAAGAAAAAGATTCATTATTAGAAGCAAAATCACATTTTAATGAAATGAAAGATAATGATGTAATCAAAAAAGACAACTTATTACATTTTTATATTTATCAAATTGAATTAGACAGTCATATTCAATTAGGTTTCTTATGTTTGGCTTCTGTAAAAGATTTTGAAAAAAAAATCATAAAACCTCATGAAAAAATTTATGAAAATAGAAAAATTGAAAGAGCAGATCAAATGATTAATTTAAATACACAAATTGGTCCAATTTATGCTGCTTATCCAGAAGAAAAAAATATACATGATCTACTATTGACTCAAATAGTGAAGCAACCATCATACGATTTTGAGAGTTTTGATAATTCTGTTCATAGATTATGGTGTGTTAATGATATTCAATTTATTGAAAAACTAAAAAGTTTAATGAAAAATGTAAATGCAATTTATATTGCTGATGGTCATCATAGAATGGGTGCAATGCAATACATTAATAAACAAAATTCATTGAATCAAAAATTTATGATAGCTGCTTTTCCATCTAATGAGACGAAGATTTTTGATTATAATAGAGTTATAAAAGATTTGAACGGTCTTTCAAAAGTTGAATTTATAAAAGTTTTATCTAATGATTTTAAAGTAGAGAAAAAAAATTACTCATTCAAACCAACAAAAAAACATGAATTTGGAATGTATCATGAAAAACAATGGTATGCCCTAGAATTTATTGGATCTATTGAAAGTAATAATTTTGTTGATACTCTTGATATTAATATATTAAATAATTTTTGTTTAACCAAAATATTGAATATAAAAGATGTAAATAATGATGAAAGAATTAGATTTATTGCTGGTTGCCATGGTCTAAGTGCTTTAGAAAAAAAGGTTAATGAAAATCTTGATAGCGTAGCTTTTTCTATCTTTGCATCTGAAATTAGAGATGTTATTAGAGTTGCTGATAACAATTTAACTATGCCACCTAAATCAACATGGTTTGATCCGAAACCACTTGATGGATTAGTTGTATATGAATTTGAAAATTTTGGAAAAGCCTAATAAAAAACCAAACAACCCCAATTTTTCAAGTGGCCCTTGTGCAAAAAGGCCTGGTTGGAAAATTGAAAATTTAATTGATGCAAATACAGGTAGATCACATAGATCTGGTGAGGCAAAATCTAAACTTAAACTTGTTATTGATAAATCTAAAGAGTTATTAAATCTACCAGATGATTATGTTGTAGGAATTATGCCTGGCTCAGATACTGGAGCTTTAGAAGCTTCAATTTGGTCTTTAATAGGTGAAAAAGGTGTAGATATTCTTGCATGGGAAAACTTTGGAAAAGACTGGATACAAGATGTTGTAAAGCAACTCAAAATATCAAATCTAAATGTGCATGATGTTAATTATGGTCAATTTCCTGATGTAACAAAAGTTAATTTCCAAAATGATGTAATTTTTACTTGGAATGGAACCACTTCAGGAGTTAAAGTTCCTAATGCTGAATGGATACCTGATAATAGAGAGGGCTTAACCATTTGTGATGCTACTTCAGCAATTTTTGCTATGCCTATTGATTATAAAAAGTGCGATGTTCTAACCTGGTCTTGGCAGAAAGTGCTAGGTGGTGAAGCTGCACACGGAATGATAGCAATGTCCCCTAGAGCACTAAATAGATTAGAAAATTTTAAACCTTCATGGCCAATACCTAAAGTTTTTAGAATTGCAAATAATAATAAAATTATCAAAGGTATTTTTGAAGGTAGTACAATTAATACACCTTCTATGATTTGTGTTGAAGATGCTTTAGATGGACTTAATTGGGCAGAAAAAAATGGTGGATTAAATTTTCTATTAGATACTTCAATGAATTCATTTGATTTAATACACGAATGGATTCAAAATAATGATTGGGTAACTTTTTTGTCTGAAAATAAAAATAAAGAATACTTATCAAATACTGGGATTACATTTAAAATTTGTGAAAACTGGTATTTATCTAAAAGTGAAGATGATCAAAGATTAATCGTAAAAGAAATTTGCAAATTATTATCTAACGAAAATGTTGCATTTGATATTAATGGTTATGCAAAAGCCCCACCTTCTTTTAGAGTATGGGCTGGTGGAACTGTTGAAACAAATAATATTAAGCTATTATTACCTTGGTTAGAATGGGCTTATTTTGTTGTGAAAGAATCTCATGCCTAAAGTTTTAATATCTGATTCAATGGATAATGTTGCTGAAAAAATACTTGCATCAAATAATATTGAAGTTGATGTTAAAACTGACTTTACGCCAGAAGAGCTTATTAAAACTATTCAGAATTATGATGGATTAATTGTTCGATCTGCAACAAAAGTAACAAAAGAGGTTATAGATAATGCCAAAAATTTAAAAATTATTGGCAGAGCAGGTGCTGGAGTAGATAATATTGACTTAAACTCAGCTAAAGCAAAAAATATTATTGTAATGAATACACCTGGTGGTAATACAAATGCGACTGCAGAACACACTTTAGCTCTACTTTTATCTCTATCTAGAAAAATTTCTAAAGCTGATTTAACTACACACAAAGGAGAGTGGGCTAAGAAAAAGTTAAAGGGTAACGAAATCAAAGGAAAAAAAATAGGAATTATTGGGTTTGGTAATGTTGGTAGAAGATTTGCTGAGATGTGTCATTTATTGGGACTTAAAATTATGATTTTTTCTAAAACATTTGATCAAATTAAGGAACAATTTCCAGAATATGTTTCATGTGATCTTAATGAAATTTTAAAAGAATCAGATATAGTTAGCTTTCACTGTAAGCCTAATTCTGATGGATCATCAATAATTAACGCTAACGAAATTAGTATAATGAAAAATAATGTTTTAATTATTAACACAGCAAGAGGTAATCTTGTATCTGAAATAGATTTATGTGATGCAATTAAAAATAATAATATTGGTGGAGTTGCATTGGATGTTTTTGCAGAAGAACCTGCTAATAATAATATACTGTTTGGTCTAGAAAATGTATTGTTGACTCCACATATAGCAGCATCAACTGTTGAAGCTCAAATTATTGTGGCAGAAATGATTGCAAATCAGTTTGTAGATTATTTTTTAGATAATAAAATTAATAATTCTGTTATTTAATAAAAAGTTCAGTGAGACTTTCCATATAGTTTGAAGGATTAGACAATACATTTCCATCTAAGATGTTTGCTTGATCTAATATAATCTGTGAAATTTTTTTATGATCAAAATTGCTTAAATTTTGAGATATTTTTACAATCATTGGATGTTTGGCATTGATTTCTAAAATTTTTTTTGAATCAGGGGTTTTTTGATTGTGCATTTTCATCAATTTTTCCATATTGATATCCATACCTGACTCTTCAGCAACCAATAATACTGGGCTTTTAGTTAATCTACTTGAAATAATGACATCTGATATTTTATCTTTCAGCTCTTCCTTTAATAGTATTGATAAATCATTGATTTTACTATCTATTTTTTTATCAGAATCTTTATCATTATCTTTTTTCTCTCCAACTTTAGTTAAGTCAACTTTTCCTTTAGAGATAGATTTAAATTCATAATCTTTGTATTTACCAATATTTTGAAGCCAAAATTCGTCTACTGCATCAATCATAAATAAAACAGGCACTTTTTTATCAGTAAAGGCCTCTAATTGTGGTGAGTTTTTAATATGATCTTTGTCAGTATTTGCAAAATAATAAATTTCTTTTTGGTCTTTAACCATATTTTCTACATATTGATCTAATGAGATGAATTCTTTGTTTATTGAATTTTCAAATCTTAATAAAGTTAATATTTTTTCATGATGTTCATTAAAGTCATAAAGACCTTCTTTTATTACCGCTCCAAAATTTTTCCAAAAATCTAGAAATTTATCATTATCTTTTTTTGCTAAAGTACCTATTTCATTTAATACTTTATTAGTTATTCCTTTTTTAATTTTTTCAATTACTGGATTATTTTGTAACATTTCTCTACTAATATTTAGAGAAATATCTTGTGAATCAACAACTCCAGGAACAAATCTTAGCCAATTAGGTATGATTTCGTCACACTCATCTGATATAAAAACTTTTTGAACATATAATTTGATTTTATTTTTTCTTTCTGAATTAAATAAATCCATAGGCTGATTTGTCGGAATATATAAAAGTGCTTTATAATTTATGACGCCTTCAGCATTATAATGAATAGTTTTAAGAGGTTGATCGAAATTAAATGATATGTTGTTATAGAATTGTTTATAATCTTCATCCTTTATATCTTTTTTATCTTTAAGCCAAAGAGGGTCACCTTCATTAATTTTCTCTTCTTTTTCTTTTGAGTTATCAATATCATCTAAGATAATTGGAAAAGGAATATAGTTTGAATATTTCGTAATTATTGATCTTAATCTAAAAACATCTAAAAATTCAGCTGCATCTTTTTTTATTAATAGTTTTATTGTAGTTCCTCGCTTTTCATTTTCAATTTTTTCTATTGAATAATTTTCTTTACCGTTTGATTTCCAAAAATAACTATCTTTTTCTTCTGCTCCTTTTGAAATAACTTCTACGGTTTCTGCGATCATATAGGATGAGTAAAAGCCAACACCAAATTGACCAATTGCTGAAACATCTGTTTCTTTTTTATTTTTTATAGCTTCCATAAATTTAGAAGTTCCTGATCTTGCAATTGTACCTAGATTATCAATTAATTCTTGCTCAGACATGCCTATGCCATTATCTTGAATTTCTATAAATTTTTTCTTTTTTGAAACACGAACATTAATTTTTAGATCTTTATCATCACCTAAAATATTTTTTTTTGATAAAGATTGATATCTTAATTTTTCGCATGCATCAGCAGAATTAGAAATTAGCTCCCTTAAAAAAATTTCTCTTTCACTATAAAGAGAATTCGCTACCAAATCTAAAAGCTTACTAACTTCTGCTTGAAAACTGTGATTTTTTGCTGTTTTTTTAGTCATTTCAAATGATTTAAGCACTCATAATTATTATTCAATAGGTTTCAATAAATTTTTGCCATAATTAACGTTATTAACCATAAATTATGTTATTAAGTAAATTTATGTCATTTGATAACTTTCTTAAATTTTTATGTATTTTATTTATATTTATTGTAGCCTGTACTTCAAATCAACAGATCAATACTGCAGACTCATGTATAATTTTTGATCAAAAGAAAAATTGGTACAAGTCTACTAAAAAATCTTATGACAATTGGAACACGCCTATTGCATTACAATTAGCGATAATAAATCAAGAATCATCCTTTAAGCAATTTGCAAAACCTGAGAGAAGAAAATTATTTGGTTTTATTCCAGTTTCAAGACCTTCTACAGCTTTTGGATATGCTCAGGTAACTAACCCTACATGGGATTGGTATAAAACAAAAACTGGAAATAAAAATGCCTCTAGAGCAAATTTCTCAGATGTTACAGATTTTATAGGATGGTACACAACACAAAGTGAAAAATTGGTAGGCATATCTAAGAATGATTTTTATAATCAATATTTAGCTTATCATGAAGGTCAAGGTGGTTGGAAGAAAGAAACATACTTAAATAAAAAATGGTTAATTGAAGTTGCTATAACAGTTGAAAGAAACGCAAAAATGTATAACAATCAATTGAAAGAGTGTGAAGGAAAATTAAATAAGAAAGGTTTTTTCGGAATTTTCTAATGGTTGTTTCAAATAGCATTAATCAAATGTATGATGAAATGAAGACTTGGAGGCAAGATCTACATCGTATTCCAGAAATTGGTTTGGAAGAATATCAAACATCTAAATATATTAAATCTAAACTATCTGAGTTTAATATAGATTTTAAAGATGGTTATGCAAATACTGGAATTGTTGCTTGTATTAAAGGCTCTAAAGGTAATAGTGATAAATCAATTGGTCTGAGAGCTGATTTTGATGCTTTGCCAATGCCTGAAAAAAATAATTTTGATCATAAATCTACAAATGAGGGAATGATGCACGCATGCGGACATGATGGTCATACATCTATGCTTTTAGGAGCAGCTAAATATTTAAGTGAAAACAATAACTTTGATGGAAATGTTTATTTCATTTTTCAACCTGGTGAAGAGGGTTTTGCTGGTGGTCAAAAAATGATTCAAGATGGAATGTTTGATGATTTTAAAATTGATGAAGTTTATGCTTTACACAATTGGCCTGAATTACCTATTGGCTCAATTGGTGTAAATAATGGACCAATGATGGCAGCAGTTGATGAATTTGATATTATTGTTAATGGAAAAGGAGGACATGCGGCAATTCCACAGCTTGCTATAGACCCTGTAGTTATAGCATCTCAAATTGTCTTAGCTGTTCAAACAATTGTTAGCAGATCTACTGATCCTGTTGATAAAGCTTTAATTAGTATTACTAAAATTAATGGTGGCACTGCTTATAATGTTATCGATGATACTGTAAAATTGGGTGGCACTATTAGAACCTTTAAACCTGAAACAAGATCTTTTTTTGAAAAAAAAATTAATGAAATTGCCTCTGGTATAGCTAAGGCAAATGGAGCTGAAGCCAAAATTGAATTTCATTTAACTAATAAGTATCCTCCAACAATAAACTCAAAAAAAGAAAGTGAGTTTGCAGCTAATGTAGCAAAAAAAATATTTGGTGACGCAAATGTAAACACCGAAATTGATCCTTCCATGGGAGGTGAAGATTTCTCCTATTTATTAGAAAAAAAACCAGGCTCTTATCTGTATATTGGTCAAGGTGATGAAAATCATAAAGCTCACCTTCACACAACTAGATATGATTTTAATGATCATTTATTACCCATAGGAGTTAATTATTGGGTTGAGCTAGTAAAAGAATACTTTTCAAAATAAAATCAAGCAAAATGATAAATTTTTTTGCTATTTT
>CACFLO010000012.1 GCA_902567135.1 uncultured Alphaproteobacteria bacterium
AAAAAAATCAAAAATTTTTTTTGATGTAAATTTTGAATTTAAAAATTATCTTCATCAAAAAGTTGCAGAAACTTTTTATCCTTTAATTGAAACCAAAATGATAGATTCTTTTAAAAAAAGAGCAGATAATAGTTTAGATTAACTTCGATAGGTATTTAAAAATTGAGTTTACACATTTTTTTTGAATCTCTATTCTAGATCCTTTAAAATTTTTTTTAAGAATTTCTATTTTCCCATTTAATCTTATCCCAATATATACCAAACCTACAGGTTTACTTTTACTACCACCACCAGGACCAGCTATACCAGTTGTAGATATGCAAATATTAGTTTTAGTTTTTATAAATAACCCCTTAACCATTTCTGTAGCTGTTTCTTTACTTACTGCACCATATTTTTTTATTGTTGCTTTTTTTACATTTAGATTTCTAATTTTTAATTCATTGGAATAAGTAATGTATCCCCCTTTATATATTTTTGAAGAGTCTTTATTTTTAGTAATAGTATACGCTAAAAGACCACCCGTACAAGACTCTGCAGTAGCAATTGTAATACCGTCATTTATTAATTGACTTATTATTTTCTTATATAAATGCATTTAGAATTATTAATGTTAATACTGTATATAAACCCGCAATAATATCATCAAGAATGACACCAAAGCCATTTTTATAATGTTTATCAAAAAAGTTAGCTGGAAAAATTTTAAATATATCAAAAAATCTAAATAAAATAAATATTAGTAAATATGTTAAAATATCATTAAATAAAAATATTAAATCATAAAATAGAAATATTATAAATACGCCAAGTAACTCATCTATAACAATATTTTTAGAGTCATGTGAGTTTGTTATTAATGTAAAATAATTTATTAAATAATTTGAGATAAAAAATAAAAAAGTAAATATTATTGCTAAAATTATAAATGGTAATGATAAAACATTAATTAAAATATACATTATTAATAAAGATATCAAGGTGCCCCAAGTACCTGGAGCAAATTTAATATACCCAATAAAAAAGACTGAAACAAAAAATTTAGTAAAGTTTTTCATTTGTAATTTGTACTATTGATTCTGCAGCAATTCCAAGCCCATCTCCTATAAATCCAATTTTTTCATTTGATGTAGCTTTAATTGAAATAATTTTCTCAGGAATTTTAAGTATAGAAGATACTTTCGATATCATTTTTTTTCTATACTTATTTATATTGGGTTTTTCGCATATAAAATTAATATCTAAATTAGCTATAAAATATTTTTTTTCTTTAAGTTTAATTTTAGCAAATTTTAAAAAATGTTCAGAATTTTTATTTTTCCATTTTGGGCTATTATTAGAAAAGTAATAACCAATATCATGCATTGATAGAGCGCCAAATATACTATCACAAATTGCGTGAATTCCTACATCAGCATCTGAATGACCTATTAATTTATTAAAGTTAATTTTTACACCACATAATTTTAAGCCTTTATTTGTACTAGTATCAATTCGATGAATATCGTAACCAATGCCAGATTTATATTTTGGTTTTAAAAAAAGCTTAAAGTAATCTAAATCTTCAGGATATGTTATTTTGATATTTAATTTTTCACCTTTAATAAAACTTAGTTTATTTTGAGAAATTAATATGGAGTCATCTTTTGCATTATTTATTTGAGCATTAATATGGGATTTCAAGATTGTATTAAAATTAAAGCCTTGAGGTGTTTGAATCAATTTTATATTTTGATTAAATTCTTTTTTTGCAATTACTTTTCTATCAGGGCTTAGAATATAAGGTATAGCTGAAAAATTTTTATCAAGTCGCTTTAATATTTTTAATATTAATTTATTAGAACAAAAAGGTCTTGCAGCATCATGTATTAAAACATTTTTTGGTTTATGTTTTTTTAATTTTTTAAGAGCATTAAAAGATGATATTTGCCTATTTTGCCCAGCCTCTACATATATAAGTTTTTTATAAGGAAGATTTGTTTTAAGATTTTTAAAAAATCTAAGATATGACTTTTGAATGACAACTAATATAATATCAAAATTAGTAGTGTCTATGCGGTTTAAAAAAAAATCTATTAGATTTGTACCGTTAATTTCATTAAATTGCTTAGGTAGTTTTTTTCTAAACCTTTCGCCAGTACCCCCAGCTAGGATAACGAGTGCATTTTTAGTTTTTTTCATTTATAGGATGGTTATATATTAGTTTATTATAGAATTATAAATATAAATAAAGCCTACCGTAATGTTTAGTTTAACCAAAATATTAAATAGATTATATCTAACTAAATTTTCTTTTTATTTACTCTTAGCTTTAATACTAATTAGCTTTTCAATTACCTTTTATCTAATGTTGCCAAATAACAATTTAGTAAAAAACCCACTTCAATTACAATATTTTTTATTGGCAGATGTTTTTTTTGTTATTTTGCTTTTGGCTCTTATAATCAGGCAGTTGATTTTGATAATAATATATAAAAAAAATCAAAAAGATGAATCTAAGTTATATATAAAATTTGTTAATTTATTTACAGCTATGGCTGTTGGACCTGCTATTGGTTTAGTAGTTATAACATCTCTCTTTTTTAATTTAGAATTTAGAACTTGGTATGGAGGTGCTGTTAGAGATGTAGTAGTGAACTCGAACATAGTTGCAAGGGATTATGAAAATGAGATACAAGCTGAAATAATTTCTGACACTCAATTGATTATGAGAGAAATCGTAAAAGTTTCAAGAAATAATGAAGTAAATATAAATTCTATTAATCAGGGGTTAAGTGAATTTATAAACTTAAGAACAATTTCAAATATTTATTTATTTAATAAATCAGGTGAAATTTATTTAAATTTTAAAGATCAAGAAAATAAGAATTTTTTATTACCGTCCGATGATATTTTTCAAATATTGGATCAAAATAGAGTTTATATTTTTCAATTAAATAAAAATTCAATTTCTGCATATAAAAAAATTAATTTCTTAGGAGATATTTTTATGCAGGTTAATAGAGAGCTGAATACTAATATATGGGAACATGTATCAGCAACGAAAGATGCATACAAAATTTACACAACTAAAGAAAATGAAAGTGCCGGTATCCAAATAACTTACTCAATGATATTCGTATTATTTTCAATTGGTTTTATATTAATTGCAGTCTTAATTGGTTTTAATTTAGCAAGAAGACTCGCAAAACCAATATCTAATTTAATTGAATCAGCAAATCAAATTTCTAAAGGCAATTTTGATGCAAAAGTTTCTGAAATAGATCAGTTTGAAGAAATAAAAGTTTTAATTTCTTCATATAATAAAATGATTGTTGAAATTGAAAATAAACAAAATCAGCTCATCTCAAAAAGTAATGAGGATGAAGAAAAAAGGTTATTTATTGAGGCTATTCTAAGTTTACTTACGATTGGAGTCGTATCATTAGATAGTAATTTTAATATTATATTTTTTAATCAAACTACCAATACTCTATTTAAAGATACTAAAAAACTTAAGAATCATAATAATTTTTTGTTAATATTTCCAGACTGGGAAAAAATTTTTAATGACTTTAAAAAATCAAAAAAAATTTTAGAAAATTTTCAAACTGAAATACTTATCAAAGATGATCTTAGAAGCTTTAATATTAGAATTATTAAAGAATTTAAAGATGATATAATTAATGGTTACATTGTGGCAATTGATGATACAACTTCATTTATTTTAGCTGAAAAACATGCTGCTTGGTCAGATATTGCTAGAAAGATAGCGCACGAAGTAAAAAATCCATTAACACCTATAAAATTATCTGCTGAAAGAATAGAGAAAAAATATATTAATAAAGAATTTGAAAACGATGATATTAAAACACTCACAAATACCATCTCAAGACAAGTTGATGATATTGGAAAACTAATTGATGAATTTTCATCATTTGCAAGAATGCCTGAACCAGAAATTAAACTTGATAATTTATCTAAATGTTTACATGATTCTTTCTTGTTGTTTTCTAATTCACATAAAAATATTAAATTTAATATTAGAAAAGATAAAAAAGATATTTATTATCAATTTGACAAATTTCAATTGTCTCAATGTTTTAATAATCTTATTAAAAATGCAGTCGAAGCAGTTGAAAAAATTCCTAATCCTTCAATTTCTATTAATTTATTTTCTGATAAAAATAAAATTTTTATTGAAATAATTGATAATGGAATAGGAATTTCTCAAGAAATGGTAAATAGAATATTTGAGCCATATTTTACTACAAAAAACAAAGGAACAGGCCTAGGTCTTTCAATAGTAAAAAAAATTATTGAAGATCACAATGGAAAAATTAGAATAGAAAAAAATAAGCAAATGGCAGGCACAACAAGTTTAATTATATTTGAAAATATAAATGCATAAAGTTCTAATAATTGATGATGAACAGGATATTTGTTATTTAATTTCTGAAATTTTAAAAGATGAAAAATATCTTACCTATTCTGCAGTTAATTCTAGTGAGGCTATTACACACTTTAATAAATATAACCCTGATTTAGTCATTCTTGATGTTTGGCTATCTAATAGCCAACTAGGCGGTATTGAAATTTTAAAAGAATTTAAAAAAATTAATAATAATATTCCTGTAATTATTATTAGTGGACATGGTACAGTTGATCTGGCAGTGAGCTCAATTAAAAACGGGGCGTATGATTTTTTAGAAAAACCATTCAACAGTGATAAATTATTAATTTTAGCAAAAAGAGCTATAGAAAGCTCTAGACTTTTAGATGAAAATAAAAACTTAAAAGAAATAGTATCACCAGATATAAATTTAGTTGGTAAATCAAATTTTGTTAATCAAACTAGAAAAAAAATAATTACTTTTTCAAATTCAAACTCCCGTCTTTTAATTGAAGGAAATTTTGGTGTTGGAAAATCATTAATTGCTAATCAAATTCATCAAAAATCTAAATATAAAGATAAAATTCCTATTAATATTGATTTTTCAACTTTGAATGAAAGTAATCTCGAAATTCTTTTCTCTGAAGATATTAAAAATTTAAATGATAATCTTTTTGTTAGATCAAATATGAATACTTTAATCCTATCAAATATTGATCAAATTCCCCTTAAATTTCAAAAACAATTTTTATTTTTTATAGAAAATTCAGAATTTTTTAAATCTTCAAATGTTTTATTAGATCATAAAATTATTACAATTTCTGAAAAAAATTTAAAAGTTGAAATAACTAATGGTAATTTTCTGTCTAGATTATATGAACGTTTGAAAGTAGATCATCTAATTTGCCCTAGTTTGTCTGATCGAGTTCCTGATATTTTACCGATTATTAATTATTATATTTCTAAATTTAATTCTGGAAAAATTAATTTAACCTTTTCAAAATCAGCAATTTCTAAGCTAGAAACTTTTGATTGGCCTGGAAATGTTGCCCAACTTGTAAATTATGTTGAAAAAACTCTTATTCTTAATCAAACAGCTACTAAGGACCTAGTTCTTGATGTTGATAATTTAGCTTTAGAAATGGGAGACTATAATAAAGACCATATCATCTCAAATAATTATGATAGGTCATTGAAAGAAGCGAGAATGGAGTTTGAAAAAGAATATTTAGTATCGCAAATAAAGCGGTTTAGTGGTAATATGACAAAATTATCAGAGTTTACTGGTATGGAAAGAACAGCTCTCTATAGAAAACTTAAATCATTAAATATTTCAGTTAAATAAAAAAAATGAAGACAATAATTTGTGGTTCTGGTGATGTTGGATTTAGTATAGCAGACAAGTTATCAAAAGAAAATTTTGAAGTAACCGTTGTTGATGAACCTTCTTTAAAATTAAACAAAATATCAGAAAATCTAGATGTAAAAGTTGTAACAGGCCTACCTAGCCTACCTTCTGTGTTGTTGGAAGCTGGTGCAAAAGATTGTGAAATTTTAATTGCTGTAACAAAAAGCGATGAAACAAATATGATTGCATGTCAAATAGGTCATTCGTTATTTAAAATACCAAAAAAAATTGCAAGAATTAGACAGCAAGATTATTTAAAAGGTGAGTGGCAAAATTTGTATACTAAAAATGACTTGCCTATTGATGCTATAATTTCACCTGAACAGGAAGTTGCAAGTGCTTTTCATAGAAGAATTATTTCACCAGGAACTATTGATATGGTAGAGTTATCAGAAAAGCAGTTAAAATTAATTGGTTTTAAATGTAATAGTAACTGTAGTCATATAGGATTAACTGTTAGAGAGTTATCTGCAAAATTTCCTAATTACTTAGCCAACATTCTTTTTATTTTTAGAGGAGATAAAAAATTTATAGTTAATTCCTCAACTAAAATTGCAAATAATGATTTAATTTACATGGTTGTAGAAACTCAAAATTTAAAAGACGTTTTAAATGAATTTGGTCATAAAGAATTACAAGCTCAAAAAATTGTTATTATTGGTGGTGGAAATATAGGTTTTTCTCTAGCAGAGTTGATAGAAAAAGATGATAATGGTATTTCAACTGAGTTAATTGAGCAAGACAAAGAAAGAGCAAAATTTTTAGCATCTAATCTAAATAAAGTTACCGTTACTAATGGTGATGGATTGGATAATCAAATTTTAGATGAAGTCAATATTTCTGAAGCTGGCTATTGTATTGCTGTGACAGAAGATGATGAAGTAAATGTACTTGCCTCATTACTCGCAAAAAGAGCAGGTACGGATCAATGTATGGCTCTAATTAATAATAGTTCTTACACCTCATTATTATCAAATATTGGTATAGATATTACAATTGACCCAAAGTTGATTACTATTTCCAAAATATTAGAAAAAGTTAGAGGGGGCGGAATTATGAATGATTACTCAATAGGTGATGGATTTGGTGAAGTAATTGAAGCTATGATAAAAAAACAATCATCACTGTGTAATAAAAATTTAAAAGAATTAAATTTACCAAAAAATATTAGAATTGCCTCTATTCTTAGAGATAAAAAAATAATTATTCCTAATAGTTCTACTAATTTTAAAGAAAATGACGATGTTGTATTTTTTGCCGAAACTCAGGGTATAAGTAAATTGGAAAAATTACTTTCTACTCATTAGTTTATGTCAAATTTTGTATATTTAAATAATAAATATGTAAATTTTAAAGATGCTAAAATACATATTGAAGACAGAGGGTTTCAATTCTCTGATAGTGTATATGAAGTAATTAAAGTTTTAAACAATAAACTATTAGACATTAATTTTCATATTCGGAGATTAAAATATTCTACTAAAGAACTTAATTTTAATATTAAAATAAATAAGAATTTATTAACTAAAATCTTTATAAGTATAGTTAAAAAGAATAAGTTATCAAATGGAATAATTTATTTACAAATAACAAGAGGATTGCAGCCTCGTGAACATGCATATAAAAAAAATCTTAAACCAAATATAATTATTTATACTGCTAAGAAAAAATTTAATTTACCTAATAAAAATTATAAAGGATATAGAGCAATAACATATCCTGATATAAGATGGGGAAGACCAGATATCAAAACAACTTCATTGTTAGCAAATATTTTAGCAGCTACAAAGGCAAGTAAAAAAGGTGCATATGAAACAATTTTTTTTAAAGGTAAAAAAATTACAGAAGCAGCTCATTCAAATGTATGGATTATAAAAAATAATAAAATAATAACCCATCCTGCGAATAGAGAAATTCTTAAAGGAGTAACAAGAACAGTTTTAATAAATATTATCAAAACCCAAGGATTCAAGTTAATTGAAAAAGAATTCTCATTGAATGAGCTATTTAAATCAGATGAAGTTTTTATTACAAGTTCTGGCAGTCTTGTAACGCCTATTATTCAAGTTGATAAAATTAAAATTAATAAAGGTAAGATTGGACCTATAACAAAGTCTCTTGCTTTAAATTTCTATAAGTCTATTAACTAATACTTGTGGTAGATCCTAACAATTTAAAAGAAATTTTACATAACATTAGTAAAAAAATTATAATTCCTAGCTTTGGTAATATAACAAGCAATCAAATTTCATACAAAAATGAAAAAGATATTGTGACTGAAATTGATTTTGCAGTTGAGCTAGAGTTAAGTATTTCTTTACCAAAACTAATTAAGAATGCGAATTTTATTGGAGAAGAGATATATGCAAAAAATCCTTCAATTTTAAAATATTATTTATCAGATAACTTTTGTTGGACTGTAGATCCTATTGATGGGACTAAAAATTTTGCTAAATCAAAAGATAGATTTGCAGTCATGGTAGCATTAACAAAAAATAAAAAAATTCTTCAATCATTTATTTATAAACCGATAACTGAAGAATTTATGTATGCAGATAATACAGCTACTTATTTTAATAATAAAAAAATAAAGTTAAATAAAAACACAGAAATTGAAAACTCTATTGGATCCATAAGTACAAAATATTGGGATGAATCTAAAAAAACAAAATTACTAGCTATTAAAGACAAGTTTAGGAGTATTAATTCATATGGATCAATTGGATGTGAATATTTTGATATTGCTTTAGGAAAGAGAGATTTTGCTTTATTATCTAGGTTGCATCCTTGGGATCATATTCCGGGAGTCTTTATTATTAGACAAGCAGGAGGCCATGATTGCCATTTTAATAAAGAAGAATATATATTTTATGAGGATTCAAAAAACCTTGTAGTCAGTAATTCGCAGAAATTAAGTAATAAAATATTAAATTTAATTGGAGAAGAATAATATGAAAACAAAAAATGTTGCTTTTATAGGTCTCGGTGTAATGGGTTATAATATGGCAGGACATCTCAAAAAAAATAATTTTAATACAACTGTATATAATCGAACTACTGCAGTAGCTGATAAATGGGTGAAAGAATTTTCAGGTATTTCAAAAACAACTCCCGGAAAAGCTGCTTCTAATGTTGATATAGTTTTTATTTGCGTTGGAAGAGATGAAGACTTAATTTCTGTAATGGAAGGTCCTGATGGGATTATTAATAATATAAAAGATAACACTATTATTGTTGATCACACAACAGCTTCTGCAGATATTGCTAGAAAATATTATAAGAAAGGAAAAGAATGTAACTTTTCTTTTCTTGATGCTCCTGTATCAGGTGGTCAGGCTGGTGCAGAAAATGGCATTTTATCTGTAATGGTTGGTGGTGATGAAAATCAATATAATATAGCAAAGCCAGTCATGAACGCATACGGAAAGACAATCGAATTAATTGGTCCAGCTGGCGCTGGTCAATTGGCAAAAATGATTAATCAAATCTGCATTGCTGGTCTTGTGCAAGGTTTATCAGAAGCAATGGCCTTTGGAAAAAAAGCTAAACTTGATATGGAGAAAGTTTTACAAGTTATATCAAAAGGTGCTGCTCAATCATGGCAAATGGAAAATCGTTCTAAAACAATGCTAAAAGGTGAATATGAATTTGGTTTTGCAGTTGATTGGATGCGCAAAGATTTATCTATTTGTTTTAATGAAGCTGAAAAAAATGGCGCATCACTTCCTATAACTAAGATAATTGATAAATATTACAAAGAAATTCAAAAAAATGGAGGATCAAGATACGATACTTCATCTCTTATGACTTTAGTTGATGATTAATACAAAAAGTATTTATTTTGCTTTTCTGTTATTAATAGCATCTTCTTTATTTTGGTCGGGTAATTTTTTTACTGGCAAAATTGCTTCCCTGTATGATTTGACTCCTTTTAAATTAAGTTTTCTAAGATGGTCATTAGCTTTTTTATTATTACTGCCATTTACTTATAGAAAAATAGTTCAGGATTTTGATAAATATAAAAACAATCTTCCATATATTTTAATTACCTCTATTCTTGGTGTAACTATCTTTAATTCATTTACTTACTTATCACTTCAAACTTCAATGGTTATTAACTCTTCGATTATGGCATCTATTACTCCATTATTAATCATTTTTTTTTCATGGTTAATATTCAAAACTCACACATATTTTATGCAGTTTTTTGGAATAATATTATCAATTATTGGAGTAATATTAATTATTACAAAAGCAAAACTCACTAACTTAATTGATTTAAATTTTACAACTGGTGATTTGTGGATGTTAGCAGCAGTTTTTTCATGGGGACTTTATTCTGTTTTATTAAAAAAAATTGATAGTTCTTTATCGCAGCTCGCAACTTTAGAAGTAATGATATTTTTTGGTTTAATTTTTATATTTCCTTTCTATGTATTCGAATCTTTAAATAATTCTTTTTTACCTAAAGATACAAACGAAATATTAATGATTAGTTATGTAGCAATATTTGCAAGTATTACATCTTTTTTTGCCTGGAATAAAGGGGTGTCCATTTTGGGTGCTAATAAAGCAAGTCTCTTTTTACACCTAATACCAGTTTTTAGCTCAATGTGGGCTATACTTTTTTTAGGTGAAAATTTTTCTTTCTTTCATTTTTTGGGAACAATATTTATTGTTTTAGGAATTGTACTATCTAATATAAATAGAAAAGCATTATGAATAAAATTATTAAATCTGATCTAGAATGGAAAGAAATACTTTCTGAAGAAGAATATTATGTCACAAGACAGAAGGGTACAGAACCTGCTTTTTCTGGAAAGGCTTTTGATATTTCTAAAGATGGAGTGTTTAAATGCAAGTGTTGTGAAGCGAAATTATTTGAGAGAACATCTAAGTATGAATCTGGTTGTGGCTGGCCTAGTTTTTTTAAAGGAATTTCCAATGAGGCAATTAAAACTGAACAAGATACTTCTCATGGGATGGTCAGAACTGAAATAATGTGCGCTACTTGCGATGCACATTTAGGTCATGTATTCGATGATGGTCCAGAACCAACTGGTCTACGTTATTGCGTAAACTCACTATCTATTCAATATAAAGAATTTGAATAAAAACTAATTTGGGTTTTGTTTCAAAAATTCTAAATATCTAACAACCTCATCAAAATTTTCGTCTGGAATGTCTTTATATGTCATTTTAAAATGTGTTTTAACCTCCAGCGCTACATGAGCATAAGGATTACGCCCTTTAGGGTGATTGGGATGATTAGGAAGTTTTCCTAATAACTCATCACCGGTTGCTTGTATTAGTTTCCAGAGTTTACTTGCGTTTTCTTTGTTCAAATTTATTTAGCTAATGCACCCATAGGATCCCATGGAGCAAGAGCAATAGGTTCTAAATCAAGATATTTAAATATTTTTTTACTAAGATATTTTTTGTCCACAACTACCTCGTAAGTATATTCATCAAACCATTCATCTGTCATCATCATATAACCTTTATTGCCATTCTTTGTTCCCCAACTATTTTCAATCTTCCATTTGTTAGAATTACGTTTTTTAACATCTACACCAGTTAATAACATGGCATGTGTCATTTCACTATCACCATACTCTAGTCTAGTTTGTTTATTCATTTTAAATGAAGTTTGAAAAACATTTTCATAATCAAAAATACCCATATCAAGAACTCCCATATCTCGACTAAATCTTTTACCAACATCACAACCAAACCATACTGCTTCATTATTTTTAATTGATTGCATTGCAGATTTTTTTAGCTCATCTATATTAACGTTCAGATATTTTATTTCTTGACCCTCAATAACATTACCCAGATATTCAACCGTATATGTTCTATTGAAAATTTTGTTACTCATTGGTGCATGAATTAAGCAAACTTTATCTTTAATATTAATATCAGCATATTTTTTACAAAATTCCCTAGGTGATATGTCTGTAATTGCAATATATTTATTATCTTTGTCTCTCGATGACCAATTAATCACTGCAGGTGGCTGACCCAAAAACATTGCTAGTATATTATAAATGTTTTCTATCATTTCTTTTTTTAGTTTTGCAGATTGCTTTGCAGATTTCTTTCTTAAAATGGAAGCAAACTCTCTAAGTTTATGTGTTAAAATGTAATTCATTGCCATTGATTTGCTACTATGATTAGTTTCTGGCATAATATCTTTTGGAACTGCTCCATACTTCTCTATAAGATTTACAAACATGTCCCATTGACCACCATCTTGAACAGGAGCTTTAACAAGATGCATTATTAATCTGCTATCGTAAGCATGATCTCTTGTATTAATTATATTTTCTAAAAAGTAATTTGCTTTTTCTAATTTATCCCAAAACATAAAATAGTTTTGTGAAAATTCAAAATTAGCTAAACCTAATTTTTTAACTACTTCAAGTCGCATTAAATTTAAGCCTGCAAAACCCCAACATCTACCAGAAGCCATTTGATTAGTTGCTGGTAATTCTTTTTCAATTAAATGGGAAAAATGATGATTAATTTGACTAAAATTTTCCCAGTTTAATGCAACTGTATTCAAGTCGTTTTTTATTAGAGCATTACGTAATGCTGTATTTTTATTATTTTTAAGAAATTTATTTTTGTATTTTTTAACGTCGTTTAGAGATATATTTTTTGCCATAATTTATATTTAAGACTATTTTAATTTAAATCAATTTGATTCTATTTTTTCTTTTTTTTCAAACCCATTTTTAGTTTTCTATCATCAATTAATTTTACGGCATCTTCTAAGGTTAAACTTTCAATTGTATGATCACCAAGAAGGGAGGCATTAATTTTTCCACATTTTACATAGGGCCCATACTTACCATCATGAGCTGTGATATTCTTTTTTTCTATTGGATGCTCTCCGAAACTTTTAAGTGTGGCATTACCTCTTTGAGTAGGTTTGGCAATTAATTCAAGTGCTCTTTCTAATTCTATATCTAAAATATTATCTGTTTTCTCTAAAGCTTTATATTTTTTATCATGAAGAATATAAGGTCCATACATACCAATACCAGCACTTACTGTTTTATTATTATCTGGGTGAAATCCCAGTTTCCTTGGCAGCCCTAATAATTGTATAGCCGTATTTAAACCTATTTCATCTGGTTCAAAATTTTTTGGGATAGATACTCTTTTAGGTTTTTTTTCTGGGGTTCCTTCACCAACCTGCATATAAAAACCATATGGACCCTTTCTAAGAGTAATCATTTCATTAGTTTCAGGATAAATACCAATTTCTTTAGGGCCACTTAAGGATGCTCCATCTTTGTCATTTAATTGATTAAATTGAACAGTATATTTACAATCAGGGTAATTAGAGCAACCAACAAATCCACCAAACTTCCCAACCTTAATGCCTAACCTACCATTCTCACAAGTAGGGCATTTTCTATTCTCATCCTTTCCTTCTGGAGGAAAAAAATGAGCACCTAATGCCTCATCAAGCACATCAATTACTTCTCTATTTGATTTACCAACAGTATCATCACATAGCTTTTTAAAAGTCTCCCAGAATTTACTTAAAACTTCTTTCCAGTCTAATTTACCGTCTGAAATCTCATCCAATTGATTTTCTAAATCTGCAGTAAAGTCATATTCTACATATTGATTAAAATATTTTTCTAAAAATATAGATACGATCCGACCTCTATCATGAGGATTAAATCTCTTCTTATCCAAAACGACATAGTCTCTATCTTGTAAAACTTTAATAATTGAAGCATATGTTGATGGTCTACCAATTCCTAATTCTTCTAATTTTTTTACTAAACTTGCTTCAGTATAGCGAGGAGGGGGCATTGTGAAATGTTGATTTTTATTTACTTCCTTTAAATCCAATTCTTCCCCTTCATTCATAGCAGGAAGTATTGTTTCTTTTTCTTCATCTTTATCATCATCTTTTGCTTCTTGATAAACCTTATACATCCCTGGAAATTTTATAGTTGAGCCATTTGCCCTTAAACTGATTTGTTGATCTTCAGTCATTATATTAACTGCTACTTGATCTAAGATGGCGCTGGACATTTGGGAAGAAACTGCTCTTTGCCAAATTATTTCATACAATTTAAACTCTTCTCCTGTGATATATTTCTTAATATCTTTTGGGGTTAAGTTAATATTTGTTGGTCTTATACATTCATGAGCTTCTTGAGCATTTTTAGCTTTAGATTTATAAATCCTAGGACTATCTGGAAGATATTCAGCTCCATAGTTTTCATTTACAAAACCCCTTACTTGATTAATAGCGTCATTAGACATTATTACGCTGTCTGTCCTCATATAGGTGATCAAGCCTGTTGTATCTCCATTAATCTCAGTACCTTCATAAAGTCTTTGTGCAGTTCGCATTGTTTGACTAGCACTTAGGCCTAATTTACGACTTGACTCAATTTGCATCGTTGAAGTAGTAAATGCAGGATAGGGGTTTCTTCTAGCTTCTTTTTTTGTAATACTACCAACTTTAAAATTTGAATTTTTAATTGTTTCATAAATATTATTAGCTTGCTTTTCATTTTTTATATCAAGTTTATCAATTTTATTTCCATCAAATAAAGTTAATCGAGCATTGATGTTTTTTTTATCTTTATTTAAAAAATTACCCTGGATAGACCAATACTCTTGAGGATCAAATTTTTCTATTTCTAATTCTCTTTCACTAATTATTCTTAATGCTACAGATTGAACTCTACCTGCAGACTTTGAGCCAGGTAACTTTCGCCAAAGTACTGGTGAGAGAGTAAAGCCAACTAAAAAATCTAATGCTCGTCTAGCTAAATAAGCATTAACCAAATTCTCATCTATTTCACGTGGCTCTTTAAGACTTTCTAAAACTGCATTTTTAGTAATTTCATTAAAAGTCACTCTGTGAATATTTAATTTAGATAAAGACTCATTATCTCTTAAAAGTTTCTCAACATGCCAAGCAATAGCCTCTCCTTCGCGATCAGGGTCAGTGGCTAGATAAAGGTTTTCTGATTTTTTTGCTGCATCAGTTATTTCTTTTATAACTTTTTTTCCTCTATCACTGGTCTCCCATTTCATTTGAAAATCATTTTCAGTGTCAATAGCATCATTTTTAGCTGATAAATCTCTGACGTGTCCTACGCTTGCTAGCACTTTAAAGTCAGAACCTAAATATTTATTAATAGATTTTGCTTTTGATGGGGACTCTACGATTAAAACATTCATAAAAATTTAGTCCAAATTTCAGTTTAAACTTACTTCGTCAAGAATTTTTTAAAAAACGTAGAATTCTACTTAGATAATTTTATTTTATTTTCTGTTCTGTTGATCAATCTTTTTATATTTTCACGGTGTTTAAGGATAATTATTAAAAATAAATATAATAAAAAAATACAAATATAATTATTATTATTTATGAAAAAATAAATTGGAGCAATTAAAGATGCAACTATAGAACTTAAAGAGGAATATCTTGCAATTAAAGCAATCACCATCCAAACAGCAATAAAGGATAATCCTAAGAATAAATTTATTCCAAATAAAAAACCAATATAAGTTGCCACACCTTTACCGCCTTTAAATTTTAACCAAAAAGGAAAAATATGACCAAGAATAGCAAAATGACATAGAAATATTGTATGTAATAATCCAATATTATCAAAAAATGAATTTAATAGAAAGAATGGAATTAAGCCTTTTAAAACATCCAAACATAATACCCCAAAAGCAAGATATCTATTTCCAGTACGAAGAACGTTAGTAGCCCCAACATTTCCTGAGCCAATATTTCTTATATCTCCAAGGCCAAATAACTTTGTGAGTATCAATGCAAAAGGGATTGAACCTATTAAATAAAAGAGCATTATAAAAATAAAATTAATGATTAAGGACATTATCTCTATTTTTAATTAAAATATCTAAGCAAGCCATTCGAATAGCAACACCCATTGAAACCTGTTCCTGAATTAAACTTCTGGTAACATCATCTGCTAGTTTAGAGTCTATTTCTACCCCTCTATTCATAGGACCTGGGTGCATTACAAAGGCATTTTTTTTAGCATATTTCAATTTATTGTAATCTAATCCATATTTATTAAAATAAATTTTTTGATTTGGCATGATTTTTCCAATAATTCTTTCCTTTTGAATTCTAAGCATCATTATAATATCACAATTTTTTAGACCATTTTTCATATCAGTAAATACTGTAACAGGAAGTTTCTTAATATTTTTAGGTAGCCACTCTCTAGGTCCAATTACATTTATCTTAGCACCAAGTTTTGATAAAATTATAATATTGGATCTGGCAACACGACTATGAAGAATATCACCACATATAGCAATTTGTAATTTTGAAAAATTATCAAATCTATTTTTTATAGTTAAAGCATCCAATAAAGCTTGGGTAGGATGCTCATGACTTCCGTCTCCAGCATTAATGACAGAAGCATCAACGTTTAGAGAAATTCTTTTACTTATTCCTTCCTCAGGATGTCTAACAATTAAGACATCTGGATTCATTGAATTAATAGTTGTCATGGTATCAAGTAAAGTCTCGCCTTTATTTATTGAGCTATCCTTTACTGCGACATTTATTATATCAGCACCTAATCTCTTAGCTGCAACCTCAAAACTTGTACGAGTTCTTGTTGAGTCTTCAAAAAATAAATTAAAAATAGTTCTTCCTTCAAGTAAATTATTTTTTTTAATTCTTTTTTTATTAAAACTAATAAATTTTTTTGCTTCATTTAAGAAAAATTCTATTTCTTTTCTATCTAGATCCGCAGTTTCAACTAAATGAATTTTTTTGTAAATATTTTTTGAACTTACCTTTATGTGAATTTTATTTTCTATACTTAAAGATGAATAATACTTAAGTGCTATTTTTTCTGATTCTTTTAAAATTTTTGAGCCTGTTGATGAGCGAATGGCTTTTTGTTTTGGCAATTTAATCTTCATTTGCCAATATTTAGAATTTTCTCTTTTATATAATTTTATATGGTTTGATTTTAAAAATTTAAACTTCATATGTGCTAATATTGTGTCATTATGTGTAAACTAATTTAAACTGTATTTCTATACTTATCTAAATATCCTTGCAAAATATAAGCTGCTGACTGTTGGTCTAGCTTTTTTTTAATTTTTGTAGAACTAAAATTAGATCTTCTCATTTCTTTAAATATAATATCAGATGAATATCTTTCATCCCAGAATTCAGTAGGTACTGAAAAAAATAATTGTAATTTATTGCTAAAGTTTCTTATTTTCATTGTTTGTTCATTTTCTTTACTATCTAGATTGATAGGTAGCCCAACAATAAATCCTCCTATTTCATATTCATTTAAATATTCCTTAATTTTAGGTAAGTCTTTATTTGTACCTTTTCTGTTAACAGTATTAATGGGTGTGGCGATAGTAAAAGATCTATCAGATACAGCAATTCCTATTGTTTTGTAACCTACATCTAGACCTACAAGAATTTGTGATGTAAGAAGTCGATCAATTAAATTGTTAGATTTTTCAATCACTGGAGACATATAAATTGAAGTTAGACACAAATACAATAAATAAAATTGCAAAACTTGCTAGAATTAGGCTTTCTGAGGAAGAGGCTAAAGATTTGCTCAAGGATATGAATTCAATTTTAGATTGGGTAGAGCAACTTAATGAAGTTAATACAGACTCAGTTGCGCCTTTGGCAAATATTTCTTCATCAACTCTTCCACAAAGAAAAGATGAGGCTAAGGATATTAATTCAACTGATGAAATCTTGAAAAATAGCCCTGATAAACTTGAGGGATATTTTGCAGTTCCAAAGGTTGTAGAATAATGGACTTTAAATCAATATCTCAATTAAAATCACTGCTAAATGAAAATAAAATATCTGTTAAAGAAATTGCAGAAACATACATTAAGAGAATCAAAGAAAAAAAAGAATTAAATATTTTTATTTACTTTAATGACGATAAAATTCATGAACAAGTAAAAGAAATCGAAAGGTTACCAAATGATCTAACTTTAAAAGGTATACCTATAGCTGTTAAAGATCTTTTTTGTACTAAAAATATGCCAACTACTGCTGGATCGAAAATATTAAACAATTTTGAACCTTCATATGAATCTTTTGTTACTCAAAAATTAGTTGATCAAGGATCAATTTTTGTTGGCAAAACAAATTTAGATGAATTTGCAATGGGTTCTGCTACTAATACTAGCTATTTTGGCAATACTATAAACCCTCTATCAAAAAATGATAATCCATTGACTTCGGGTGGTTCATCAGGCGGATCAGCTGCAGCTGTAGCTGCAGATTTATGTTTAGGTGCTACAGGAACAGACACTGGAGGATCTATCAGACAACCTGCTAGTTTTTGTGGTGTTGTTGGAATTAAACCTACCTACGGATTATGTTCTAGATGGGGAATTGCAGCTTTTGCCTCAAGTCTTGATCAAGCAGGAGTTTTTTCAAAAAATGTAACAGATGCATCTATATTATTAGAGGAAATAGCTGGTCACGATCAAAGAGATAGTACTAGTTCAAATGTTCAAATACCAAGTTATTCTAAAAATCTAAATCCTAGTTTAGATGGTAAGGTTGTTGGAATACCTAAAGAATATACTGTTGAAGGAACATCAGATGAAATTAATGGAGTTTGGGAAGACGCTATAAAGTCTTTAGAAAAAAAAGGAGCCAAAATAAAGCATATTTCACTACCTCATACTAAATACGCTTTGCCTACTTATTATATAATTGCTCCTGCTGAAGCTTCATCAAACTTAGCTCGATACGATGGTGTTAAATATGGGTTTAGGGCTACTGACTCAAAGAGCTTAGATGATATGTATGAGTTAACTAGAAGTGAGGGTTTTGGGAAAGAAGTGAAAAGAAGAATATTAATTGGAACCTATGTATTATCAGCAGGTTACTATGATGCATATTATTTAAAGGCTCAAAAAGTAAGGAAGTTAATTGCTAATGATTTTTTAGAAGTATTTTCAGATTGTGATTTGATTTTAACCCCCACAGCTCCAAGCGCTGCATTTCTTTTAAATGAAAAACAAGACGACCCAATTAAAATGTATCTTAATGATGTTTTTACTGTGCCTGCTTCATTAGCTGGCATACCCGGCATTTCAATTCCATATGGTAAGGATAAACAAGGTTTACCTCTCGGTATTCAACTTTTAAGTAAACACTATAATGAACAAGAAATTTTTAATGCTGCTTTTGCATTAGAGAAAGATTATGAGTAATTTAATCAAAGGGAAAAAACATGATTGGGAAACTGTAATTGGCCTTGAAATACATGCTCAAGTAAAATCAAACTCAAAACTATTTAGCAATTCTTCGACAGCATTTGGCTCAAAACCAAATAGCCAAGTCTCTCTTGTGGATGCAGCAATGCCAGGTATGTTGCCTGTTATAAATCGGTATTGTATAGAGCAGGCTGTAAAAACTGGAATAGGTTTAAAAGCAAAAATCAATAATTATTCTGTATTTGACAGGAAAAACTATTTTTATGCAGATCTTCCTCAAGGATATCAAATCAGTCAATACAAGCATCCTATTGTTGGTGAAGGAAAAGTCATTATTGATTTCAAAGACGGTAGTTCAAAAGATATTAGAATAGTAAGGCTTCATTTAGAGCAAGATGCAGGTAAAAGTCTTCATGATCAAAATCCAACAAAAACATATGTTGATTTAAATAGATCGGGAGTTGCCTTAATGGAAATTGTTAGTGAGCCTGATATTAGAAGTGCAGATGAAGCAGGTTTATATATTTCAAAAATCAGATCAATTTTAATGTATCTTGATACTTGTGATGGCAACATGCAAGAAGGTTCATTGCGTGCAGATGTAAATATTTCAGTAAGGAAACCTGGAGATGAATATGGGACTAGATGTGAAATTAAAAATTTAAATTCTATTAAATTTATCAAGCAGGCAATTAATTATGAAGTAAAAAGACAGATTGAAGTTCTTGAGGATGGGGGTGTTATTGAGCAAAACACACTCTTATTTAATACATCTACAGGCAAAACAAGACCTATGAGAAGTAAAGAAGAAGCACATGATTACAGATATTTTCCAGATCCTGATTTATTACCTTTAGAAATAGATCTAGAAGATATTAATAAATTAAAAAAAACAATACCTGAATTACCAGATGATAGAAAAAAAAGATATGTAGATGATTACAATTTATCTAACTATGATGCATCAGTTTTAACTGCAGATAAATCAGTATCTGATTATTTCGATACTGTAATAAAATCTGATAAAAAACTTAAAGAATCATCGAAGATTGTTGTCAATTGGATTACATCAGAATTGTTTTCACTTTTAAATGAAAAAAATATTGAGATAAATAATTCTCCAATAACTCCTGAGAATTTAGGTAGATTAATAAAATTTATTAAAGAAGATATAATATCTGGCAAGATCGCTAAAGAAGTTTTATTAGAAATGTTTAATACAAAACTAAATCCGCAAAAAATTATTGAACAAAAAGGTTTAAAACAAGTTACTGATACAAGTGAAATTGAAATTATTGTTGACGAAGTGCTTAAAGAAAATCAAAAAATGGTTGACCAGTATTTATCAGGTAAAGATAAGTTGCTTGGTTTTTTTGTTGGACAATCTATGAAAAAAAGTAAAGGTAAAGCTAATCCTAAAATTTTAAATCAGATTTTAAAAATTAAATTATCCAAAAAAAAATAATCTTAAGGTAAAAATTCTATAAGATAAAACAATGAAAGTAGCTACTATCCATATTATATTTCCCTTGTAATTTTCAGCTGATCTCCAAATTCCAGTTGTTAAAAAAACTGTCCACACAATTAAAATAAGTTTTGATAATAAGCTAAAATTACTAAAATCTAAAAAAGGTAATGAGTTTGTAAATTTGTTATTGCCTAATAAGTATATTTCAAAATTAAAAATTAGTAACATAAATAAAGCATTTAATAATTCACCAGCTAACCAATAAGCTTTCCATAAAGTAATTTTACCCCTCCAAAAACTGCTAATTATTTTTTCCATATTATATTTTATTAAATTAATACCCTAATTATATTCTTGTTTTTTTATATAGACAAATTTAATACCATTTAAGATGATGTGAAAGAATTTCAAAAATTAATATAAATATATTTATTACTGATAATATCATAAATAATAATTAAATATTGTTGAGTTAATTAAATTATTTCGATATTAGATATCTATTAGATCTATGAAACAACAACAGGAGAGATGGGTGAGTGGCTTAAACCACAGGTTTGCTAAACCTGCGAAGGAGGTAACTCCTTCCGAGGGTTCGAATCCCTCTCTCTCCGCCATTAAATAAAATGTTTTTTGGAAGCATCCCTGCGGTAATTACACCTTTTAAAAATAATAAAGTTGATTATAACTCTCTTGATAAAATTGTTAATCATTTAATTTTAAATGGATCAAATGGATTGGTACCATGTGGAACTACAGGTGAATCTCCTACTTTATCTCATGAAGAACATAAACAGATAATTGAACAAACAATAAAAATTAGCGATAAAAGAGTTCCAGTAATTGCTGGGACTGGATCGAATAATACTAAAGAGGCTGTGGATTATACTAAACATGCTGAGAGTGTTGGAGCAGATGCAGCTTTAGTTGTAACTCCATATTACAATAAACCTACACAAAAAGGTTTATATGCTCACTTTAAAATAATTGCAGATTCAGTTAAATTACCAATTATAATATACAATATCCCAGGAAGATCTGTCATAGATATGTCTATTGAGACAATGATTGAGTTGTCCAAAATTAAAAATATTATTGGCGTTAAAGACGCAACAAATGATTTATTTAGACCTTTGCTTACAGCTGCGTATATGAAAAATGAATTTTGTTATTTATCTGGAGAAGATGGCACAGCTCTAGCGTTTTTATCTCAGGGTGGACATGGATGTATATCTGTAACTGCTAATGTCGCCCCAAAATTATGCTCTGAAATGCAACTAGCTTGGAGAGAAAAAGATATACAAAAAGCTCAAGAAATAAATTTGAAGTTGGCAAAACTTCATAATTCACTCTTTCTAGAATCTAGTCCTGGACCAGTAAAATATGCTGCATCTTTATTAGGACTGTGCAGTAGTGAAACTAGATTGCCTCTTGTAGAAATAAGTAAAAATACTAAACAAAGTATTTCAGATTGTTTAAAAAGTTTAACCTTGCTTTAGAATGAAAGTAATTGCCAATAATAAAAAGGCAACATATGATTATAATATTTCACTCAAGATAAATTCAGGTTTAGTTTTAACTGGCTCAGAAGTTAAGTCGCTAAGAGTCAATTCTCCTTCAATTAAAGAAGCTTATGTAGAAGAAAAGAAAGGAGAATTGTGGCTTTGTAATTGTAATATTAAAAAATATCATTCTTCTAGCGATAAAGTAAATAATCCAATCAGACAAAGAAAATTACTTATTTCAAAAAAAGAACTTAATAAATTACTTGGGTCAATTAAGAGAGAAGGTTTTTCAATAATCCCTCTAAGTATGTACTTTAATGATAAGGGTCTTGTAAAACTTAATATAGGCCTTGGAAGAGGTAAGAAAAAATATGACAAAAGACAAAGTCAAAAATTAAAGGATTGGAACAAAAATAAACAAAGATTACTTAAAAACAATTAATTTGTTTGCTTTTTGATAATTAGATATCTATAAGCCCACACAATGGCTAGAATTACAGTAGAAGATTGTATAGATAAATTTGAAAGTAGATTCGAACTTGTATTGGTAGCTTCAAACAGAGCTAGAAAACTCCACTCTGGAGATGAGCCTACTGTTCAAAAAGATAATGATAAAAACACTGTTATAGCTTTAAGAGAAATTGCAGATGAAACGATTTCAGCTGATGAATTTAAACAAAGTTTAATTGAGGAATATCAGACAGTTTCCCCAATTAATGATGAAGATGAGCATGCTTTAGAATTCACTGATGAAAATTCAGAAGAAGAAGATGCTTCGATAGATGAATTAGAACAAAATCATGTTGAAAGCGAATCAGCTGAAGAATTGGAAGATATTAAAGAATCAATTATGGAAACAAATGATAATGAAGTATCCAATACTATCAGTGAGAATCAAGACGATCAATCTAGTTAATATTAGATCTTTATTTTTTATCCATTCATTTATTTTAATTTTTAAAAATGATACTTGAAAAGATCAAAGAACTTGAAGAATTAGTTATTTATTTGAATGCCTCTGATAAGTCAGTAGTATCCAAGGCTATAAATTTTAGTAATAAGGCGCATAAAAATCAAACTAGACAGTCTGGTGATCCTTTTGTTACTCACCCAATTGAGGTTGCAAAAATTTTAACCTCAATCAAGCTTGATGCTTCTTCAATTGCTGCTGGCCTTTTACATGATACAGTTGAAGATACTGAAATTACTAATGAATCTATTCAAGATATATTTGGAGACCAAATTTCTCAATTAGTGCAAGGACTCACTAAAATAAATAAATTTTCTTTAAAAGCAAATAAGTTGAAATTAGGAGAAAATTATAGAAAATTACTTTTAGCTTCAACAGAAGACTTAAGAGTTATATTAGTTAAACTAGCAGATAGACTTCATAATATGAGAACTATCGAATTTATAAAAGATGAAAATAAAAGAATTAATACTTCTATGGAAACTCTGGAGGTGTTTTCTCCATTAGCACAAAGGTTAGGGATGAAAGAGTGGCAGGATGAGCTTGAGGATTTAGCTTTTAAATCAATAAATTCTGATGCTAGAAACTCTATTATAGATAGATTGGATTATTTAAAATCCAAAGATGAAAATATTATTGATGAAATAAGGTATGAGCTAAGTAACATTTTTTCAGCTGAAGGTATAAATTGCAAAATAGATGGTAGAATAAAATCACCTTATTCGATTTGGAACAAAATAAAAAAGAAAAATATATCATTTGAACAATTATCAGACATTATGGCATTTAGAATTATTACGAATTCAACAAGAGAATGTTATAGATGTTTAGGAATAATTCACAGAAAATTTTCATATATTCAAGGTAGATTTAAAGATTTTATTTCTGCACCAAAGTCAAATGGATATAGAGCTATTCATACTTCGATTATGGGTCCTAAAAATAAAAAAATTGAAATTCAATTTAGATCAAATGTAATGAATCAAATTGCAGATTATGGTGTAGCAGCTCATTGGAAATACAAAGACCCTAAAAAAATAAAAGATAATGATACAAAAGAATATAAATGGATGCATGAACTTTTAGATTTAATGAATTCATCATTAAATCAAGATGAGTTAATTGAAAATGCTAAAATTAATCTCTTTCAAAATGATATATATGTTTTTACTCCAAAAGGTGATGTAATAGAACTGCCTAAAAGTGCAACTCCAGTTGATTTTGCTTATTCGATTCATTCACAAATTGGAGATAAATGCGTTGGCGCTAAAGTAAATGGCAAACTCCAACCACTTAAAACTATTTTAAAAAATGGAGATCAAATCGAAATAATAACTTCTGAAGAATCACAACCTTCACCTTTATGGCAAAGATTTGCAGTAACTTCAAAAGTCAAATCTCAGGTAAGACGTTTCTTTAGAACAAAAAAAAGAGATGAATATATTATGTTTGGAAAACAAATATTAGACTCTTTTTTTGTGAAAGAAAATTATGAACTTAATAAATCTACAATAAATAAAATAAAAAAAGATTTTAAATTATCAGATATTGAAGATTTGTATGAGCTTGTAGGTTCTGGAAATATGACAGCTGTATCTGTTTTAAAAAAAATTTATCCAGAATTTAATTATAAATCGGCCAATAAATTTAAAAATGAGTCAGAAAATTCAATAAAATTAAAAGGACTTACAGCTGGTATGTCATATCATTTATCAGGATGCTGCTCTCCTATAAAAGGAGATACAATAGTTGGCATAGTTACAGCAGGAATAGGAGTAGCAGTCCATACTGTTGATTGTGAAACACTATCATCATACAATGATAATCCTGAAAGATGGCTGAATATTTCTTGGGATAATTCAGTTAATAAAAATACTGTTTCAAATTCTCGATTAAATCTTGTTCTTAAAAATCAACCAGGTAGCCTAGGTAAAGTTACAACTATAATTGCTAAAAATAATGGCAATATTTCAAATATTAATTTTTCAATTAGAAAAGTTGATTTCTACGAAATAATAATAGATATTGAAGTTAGAGATACTAACCATCTTAAAAATATTTTGGCAGCTTTAAGATTGGTTTCTGAGGTATCTTCTTTAGAGAGAATAAAAGGATAGATTAAATGATTCTTACAAATGGCATAGATATAATTGATATTCGAAGAATAAAGAAAACTTTACATAAATTTGGTGATAAATTTAAAAAAAGATGTTTTACTAAAAACGAAATAATAAGATCTGAAAATAAAATTAAATCTGCGGAGTCTTACGCCAAAAGATATGCTGCAAAAGAAGCTTGCGCTAAAGCCTTAGGCACAGGTCTAGCAAGAGGAGTTTTTTGGAAAGATATTGAAGTTTATAATAATAGTCATGGTAAGCCAAAAATAAAACTTAATAATAAAGCACTTAAATTTCTGAGAAAGATTAACAATGAATCTAATTCTACTATTGAATTATCTTTAACTGATGAAACTAATTATGCAATCGCAAATGTAATAATTTATGAAAACAAAAAAACAAAATAGTTTTTTAAGTAATGTTAAATCTGTTTCTTTGGCAGTATTTATAGCTTTATTAATCAGATCATTTGTAGCTGAACCTTTCAATATTCCCTCAGGATCTATGAAGCCTAATATACTGGTTGGGGATTTTATTTTTGTTTCCAAGTGGTCTTACGGTTACTCAAAGCATTCTTTACCTTTTTCAATTCCTATTATTCCCAAAAAAATTTTCCATAAAAATCCAGAAAGAGGGGATGTTGTAGTATTTAAAACTCCTGAAGATAATAGAACTGATTATATAAAAAGAGTTATTGGAATTCCAGGTGATAAAATTAGAATAATTAATGGTCAGATTATTATTAATGATGAAAAAATAATTAGAAAAAAAGTTAATGATTTTATTGATAGTGACAATAATATATCTCTAAAACGTAATAGACAATACATAGAATATTTTGAAAATTTTCAAATTGAAGTATTAGATATCATGGATAATGGAATTGTAGATAATACTAAATTATATGAAGTTCCTGAAGGTCATTTCTTTGTTATGGGAGACAATAGAGATAATTCTCAAGATAGTAGGTTTGATAATATTATAGGTTATATTCCTTTTGAAAATTTAGTAGGAAAAGCTCGTTTTGTTTTTTTCTCTTTAGAAAATTCACGTTTCTTGCAGTTATGGAAGTGGCCAAAATCAATTAGAGCAGAAAGAATATTCAAGCCTATTAAATGATAAGTAAAAAAAAAATTAATCAATTAGAAAAAATTATTTCTTATAAATTTAAAGATAAGAAACTTTTAGTAAATGCATTAGTGCACTCAAGTTATATTGCTGAAAATAAAAAAAAAAATCTTAAAGAAGCTAGTGATTTTGAAAGATTAGAATTTTTAGGCGATAGGGTATTAGGTTTGGCAATATCTTCTATAATTTATAAAAAATTTAATAAAAATAATGAAGGTGATTTATCAAAGAAACTTTCATATTTAGTTCAAAAAAACTTTTTGTATAAAATCTCAACAAATCTTGAGATTGATAAATTTCTTAAATTCTCATCTAAAAAAAATAATAAAATGAATATTTCAATTTTGTCCGATTCAATAGAGTCACTTATTGGTGCTTTATATTTGGATGGAGGTTTTATGATTGCTCAAAAGTTCATTAAGTCCACATGGGGACCATATTTAGATATTGAAAATAAAAATATGCAGGACCCTAAAACTAACTTACAAGAACTTTCTCAGCAAAAATTAAAAAAACTTCCAGAATATAAATTAGTCAAAAAAGAAGGTCCTTCACACTCACCTACTTTTACAATTTCATTAAAAGTATTAAATTTAAAAAAAATTGTAAGCAGTGGATCATCAATAAGAGATGCTGAGAAAAATGCAGCATCTATTGCTTTAAAATTAATTAATGAACAGTAAGATAATTAAAATTAGTATTGTTGGTAGGACAAATGCTGGTAAATCTACTTTAATAAATAAAATTATAGGTGAAAAAATATCAATTCAAAATAAAAAAATAAATACTACGCAAGAAATGATTATTGGAATTAAAAATATTAAGAATACACAGATACTTTTTTATGATACTCCTGGTTCTAATTTCTTAAAAATTTCTAACAACCAATCAAAAAAACTTAAACAAAATTTGTGGAATGGCATAGATGAGTCAGATTTAATTTTATATATGATTGATTCTAATAGGCTAAATATGCGCTTTCTTTATGATCAAATAGATAAAATTAAAGAAGTTAAAAAAAAAATATTCATTATTTTCAATAAAATTGATTTGATTTCGAAAAAAAAACTTTTACCTATTATTGCTCAAATTAATAATAAATTTAAAATAGAGTCTTTTTTTACATTATCAGCAAAAAATAATATTGGGATTCAAGAACTTTTGAGTGAATTAATCAAATATTCATATTCTTCTAAATGGATATATTCGAAAGACGAAATAACTAACAAAGATGATAAATTTATCCTATCTGAATTATTAAGAGAAACAATGTTAACATATCTTAATAAAGAAATACCATACAATATTAGTATTGTAACTTCTCATTATAAAATATTAAAAAGTTCAGAAATTAAAATCAAACAAAAAATCTATATTAATGAAAAAAGATATAAAAAAATTATTTTAGGAAAAAATGGTGGTATGATAAAAAAAATAAGGGAGAATTGTCAAAAAAAAATAAAAAAAATTTTTGGAAAAAAAATACATTTATATCTTGAATTAATTATTCAATGACAGAAAATAAAACTAAGGGTATTCTATTATACAATAAATTATCTTCAGAAAATAATTTATTTTTGAAATTTTTAACTGAAGATGATGAAATATTAACTGGTATTAGTTTTGGTGGATCAACAAAGAAGAAAAAAAATATTTATCAATTAGGATATTTTTTAAATTTAAATATTAAGATTAAAAATTCTAATTTACCTAAAAATATATCTGGCGAATTATCAAAACCTTATATTTATGATATCTTTATAGATAAGTATAAATTGCATTCCTTATTATCTATTACATCTTTATTAAATTTATCAATTATTGAAGGTCAAAAAATTAGAGGTTTATATGAAAGTACTAATAAAATTATTAATTTAATATCTAAAAAAGAGAATTGGTTAGTTGATTATTTTTTATATTTACTAAATTTACTAAAATTAATAGGATATGAAATTGATTTTACTAATAAACTATCATTAAATTATCTAAATTTGGATACATTGCAATTTGTTGACAAAAATTCAAATAAATCAATAGTTTTTCCTCATAATTTACTAAACAAATCAGTAAAAATAAATTTTGCAGATGTTGATTCTTTTTTTAAAATATTTGAGATAATTTTGCAAAATCATCATTTAAATAATATGAATCTTAATATACCTACTAATTATCTAAAGTTTAAAAAAATAATCTTAGGATTTTTGTCAAAAAATGAAAAGAATAATTAAGGATGATATTAATGAAATTCTAAAGAGTAGATATCTCTCATATGCAGTATCTACTATAATTTCTAGGTCTCTTCCTGATTTAAGAGATGGATTAAAACCAGTTCATAGAAGAATAATTTATTCTATGTATTTGCTGAAATTATTTAATAATTCACCTTTTAAAAAATCAGCACGGATTGTTGGTGATGTTATGGGTAAATTTCATCCTCATGGTGATCAAGCGATTTATCAAAGCTTAGTAAGAATGGCTCAGGATTATTCTTCACGACTTACTTTGATTGAGGGACAGGGTAATTTTGGAAATATTGATGGTGATAATGCAGCTGCTATGAGATATACCGAAGCAAGACTAGAGGGAGTAACTGAATTATTTTTTGACGGTATAGAGGAAGACTCTACTACTTTTAGTGATAATTATGATGGTCAAAACCTTGAACCAGATGTCTTGCCATCTAAATTACCTAATATTTTGTTAAATGGTTCAACAGGTATTGCGGTTGGAATGGCAACTAATATTCCACCACACAATTTAATAGAAATAAATGATTGCTTAACTAAACTAATACTTAAACCAAACTCTTCAGAATCCGAACTTCTTAAAATAATTAAAGGACCTGATTTGCCAACAGGAGGTGAAATTATATTAAGTTCTAGTGAAAAGAGAAATATTTATAAGAAAGGTTCAGGCTCTTTTCTTATTAACTCAAAGTGGCATGATGAAAAAATAAAAAATGGTTTGTATGAGATAGTTATTACTGAAATCCCATTTCAAGTTAATAAAGTTAAAATTATTGAACAGCTTGCCAATTTGATTAATCAAAAAAAAATACCACTGGACGATGTTAGAGATGAATCAGATGAAAAGATAAGAATTGTCCTTAAACCTAAAAACAGAAATATAGATAAAAAAAAATTAGTAGATTTATGTTTTAAATTAACAGACTTATCTATTAAATATTCATGCAACTTTAATGTTTTAGAGAAGGGCCGCATTCCAAAACAACTAGGTTTAAAATCAATACTTTCTCAATTTATTGATTTTAGAAAAAATACTGTAAAACGTAAATCGAAATTTAATATAAATAAAAACAACCAAAGATTAGAAATACTTAAAGGTTATTTAATTGTATTTGCAAATTTAGATAAAATAATAAAAATTATTAGAATTAAAGACGATCCAAAAAAAGAAATAATTAAGGCGTTTAAATTATCAGAAGTACAGGCTGAAGCAATTTTAAATATGCGCCTTGGTTCTTTAAAAAAATTAGATGAATTAAATATCAATAAAGAAATAAAGAAATTAAAAGAAATTAATACTGATCTTAAAAAACTTGTTAACAATGATGATTATTTGAGTCAATTTTTAATAAAAGAAATTAAAGAAATAAATGAAACATTAAGTGAAAAAATCAAAACAAGAAGAAGTAAAGTTAATACAGCAGATGACTATCAATTAGATATTGAAATCGATGAATTTACAGAAATTGAAAAATTTAATGTTTTAGTTACTAAAGATAATCTTCTTAAAAAAGTAAAAGATTATTCTGAAGATTATAAAGAAAAAGATAATAACATCAGAACCTCTATACCTATTACATCTAATCAAAAACTTTTAATCTTTTTATCCTCTGGCAAAGCTTTAACTTTAGATCCAAATTTACTACCAAGTGGTAAATCTTCACCAAAATCCTTTATCGAACTGATCAATGTAGGTGTTGATGAAAAATTAATTGCTGTCTTAAATGCTAACACACAAAAAAAATTGCTTCTTGTCTCTAAATTTGGAAAAGGTTTTATTTCAATTACTGAAAAAATGATTACGAATCAAAGAAAAGGTAAAAATATAATTAATCTAAAGAATAATGACCAACTACTAAACGTTCATCATTTAGAATATAATCACTTAGCTTTAGTGTCCAAAAATGAAAAATTACTTATTTTTGAAACATCATCTCTTCCAACTTTAAACAAGGGCTCAGGAGTTCAATTAATGAAAATCAAGGATAAAGATTTTATTGTGGATAGTTGCTTATTTGATCTATGTGAAGGCTTGTTATGGACTAAAGCTTCAAAACACAAACACTTAAAAGATATTGATTTTTGGATAGGTAAAAGAGCTCAAGTAGGTAAAAAAGTTCCAAGAGGATTTAACAAAAATCTCAAATTTAATAGTTAACTTATTATTATTATTCATTTAAATACTTCAATCTTATGAAAGGTAATTATCTTAATACACAATCAATTTTAGCAATGAAAGGTGCAGGTTATTACTCTGCAAAAACAGCAGGTGCTAAAATGGCTATCGATAAAACATTAAAAGTAATTGAAAATGCTCTAAAAACTATCCCATCAACGGAAATACTAAAGTTTGCTGATTTTGGGAGTGCTGATGGAGGCACCAGTCAAGAAATGTGGTTTAATGTTATTAAGTTAATTAGAGAAAAAGGCGATGATAGACAAATTGAAATTTTGTATACTGATTTAGCTTCAAATGACTTTTCCACCCTTTTTAAAACTATGCAAGGAATGCATGGTAATTCCCAATTTGCATTTCAAAATATTTTTTCAAATGTTTATGTTCACGGATGTGGAACTGGTTTTCATCAACAATTAATGGCTAATAATTCATTAACATTAGGTTTTTCAGCAACTGCAATGCATTATGTTTCAGAAAGACCATGCCTAATAGAAAATCATGTTCATATGACTGGTGCAAATGAACGTGAAAAACAATTATTTAAAGATCAAGCAAATAAAGATTGGGAAACTATTTTATTAAATAGATCAAAAGAGATGATAAATGGCGGACGCTTTATTTGTATTAATTTTGGAATAGATGAAAGGGGTAGATGTTTAGGTAATACAGGCGGTCATGTAATGTTTAATAATTTTGCTAAAAATTGGAAACAACTTGAAAATCAGGGATTAATTACAAATCAAGAATTTATTAATGCAACTTTCACTCAACATTATAGAACTCTAGAAGAATTTAAGAAGCCATTTGAAAATAAAGACTCAGTTATATCAAAATCTGGATTAGTTCTTAAATCATGTGAGACAATGATCACTGATTGTCCTTATAAAATTCACTATTTAAAAAATAAAGATACAATGTCATCTGAAGAATATGCCAAAACCCTTATTCCTACTATGAGAAGTTGGTCAGAGACGGTTTTTAAAAATGCTTTAATAGATAGAAGCGAAAATGAAATAAATGAAATTGTTGATAAATTTTATGATTTATATATCGAGGAAGTATCAAATGACCCTGAAGGTCATTCCATGGATTATGTACATGTTATTATGGATATAGAAAAAATTAGTTAAAAATATAAAGAAATATTTTTGTGTACTGACTTACATCCTGCCAAATACAAGGCTTGCTCTTTATTTAATTGATCTTGTTTTCTTAGTGCAAATGTTTCTTTACCACTATCAAGTAAGTAAACTAAATCACTTAAAAGTAATTGTTTTCCTAAATTCCTCCATTCAATCTCTTGAGTTAGAATAATTCTAGAATCATTTATTAATTTAATTGCTTCATCCTTCTTCTGGAAATTTTTCTTAATTAGCTTTCTTGCTTTTTTAATTGGCTTCTTAATATTTGACGTATCACTGAAAGAATTAAAATTTTTTTCAAAATCTTTTATTATTTTTTCAATTTGTTTATTTTCTTGAATTATATTTTTAATTAAATCATCATATAAATTATCAATAGATTTTAATTTATCAACATTTTGAAATTTTTTAATAAAATTAGAAATTTCATTATAGGAACTATCAACTGTTTTATTATAATTTAATTTTGTTTTATTTAAAATAGAAACAATATTATTAAATTTTTTATTTTCCTCTTCCCAATTATTAGGAATTGTAAAATTAATTTTAGCTATTTTTTC
>CACFLO010000013.1 GCA_902567135.1 uncultured Alphaproteobacteria bacterium
CATATAGTTTTTTATGGGAAATCAATTGAAAACGTGGATTTAAATGCAATAGGACCGATGGTCGAAAAACATCATTTTTTTCCAAATAAAACTAATGTTGAATTTATCGAAGTAGTAAATTCGAATACAATTAAAATGAAGGTTTGGGAAAGAGGAGCGGGAGTAACGCTTGCATGTGGTAGTGGTGCTTGCGCCGCTGTTTATGCTGGATGGAAAAAAAAATTGATAGAAAAAAATTCTCAAGTTCAGCTTGAAAAAGGCTCTTTACACATAAATATAGATGCAGATGAAGCTATCATGACTGGTCCAGCAGAAATTAGTTACAATGGTTATATTGAAATTTAATAATGAATAAAAAAAATTCACTTATTAATCTTGGTTGTAGACTTAATATTTACGAAGGTGAAATTATTAAAGATCATTTAAATAATAATAATATAAAGAATGTTACAGTTATTAATTCATGTGCAGTTACTGCTGAAGCAGAAAAAAAAGTTGCATATGAAATTAGAAAGGCAAAAAAAAATAATCCCAAAAATAAAATTATTGTTACAGGATGTGCTGCTCAAATTAATCCTAAAAAATATGATACAATTAAAGAAGTTGATTTAGTTTTAGGTAATAAAGAGAAATTAATTTCAAATGTATGGAACAATTTAAATTTTGAAAAATCAATTCAGGTTGATGATATTTTATTAGAAAAAAAAACAGTTCCCACTTCAATTGAAAAGTTTGATGGTAAATCAAGAGCATATATTGAAATTCAGCAAGGCTGTGACCACCGTTGTACTTTTTGCATAATACCATATGGCAGAGGAAATAATAGAAGTGTACCTGCTGGAGAAATAGTTGGAAGAATAAAAAAAATTGTTAATAATGGCTATAAAGAAGTTGTTTTGACAGGAGTTGATATAACTGACTATGGTAAAGATTTACCTGGAAAGCCAACATTTTCAAATTTAATTAAAAGGATTATAAAACTTGTTCCGGATTTAGAGCAATTAAGATTATCGTCAATAGATTGTGCTGAAATTGATGAAGAATTTTGGGATTTATTATCCGAAAAAAAATTAATGCCTCACTTCCATATAAGTTTGCAAGCAGGTAATAATTTGATTTTAAAAAGAATGAAAAGACGGCATTCAAGGGAAATGGCGATAAGTTTTTGCAATAAAGTTTTAGCAATAAGAAAAGATGCAACTTTTGGAGCTGATTTAATTACAGGTTTTCCAACTGAAACGAACAAGATGTTTATAGATACATTAAATTTAGTAGATGAATGCCATCTTACTCACCTACATGTATTTCCATATTCTGCTCGTGACAATACGCCTGCTTCACGCATGCCACAAGTTGAAAAATCTGTAATCAAAGATAGAGCAAAGATTTTGCGTCAAAAGGGTATTGAAAAATTAAAAAAATATCTTAACAAAAAAGTTGGAGAAAAAGATTTAATCTTAATTGAAAAAAATCAAAATGAAAAATCTATCGGTAAGGACCAAAATTTTTTTAATGTCATTCTTGATGAAAAAATAAGAGAGGGAGATATTGTGCCCTGTGTTTATGTTGGAGTTAATAATGATGTGTTAATGGCTAGAAGAATATGAGCCTATTTTCTAAATTTAAAAACAAACTTCACAAAACATCTAATTATTTATCTTCTAATATACTTAACTCTTTTCAAAATAAAAAAATTGATAATCAAACTTTAGATGAATTGGAGTCTATTTTAATCTCTGCTGATATAAGTTTAGATGTAGTAGAAAAATTAATAAATTCTGTACGTAAAGTTAAAACATTAGATCAAAATATAACAACTGTGTTACTTGAAACATTGGCTAAAGAGATTGAAATTATACTTCAGCCAAGAGAAGGAAAAATGCTTGAAGAAAATAGTCAAAATCAAAAAATACTAATTTTTGTTGGTGTTAATGGCAGTGGAAAAACAACAACAATTGGTAAAATAGCAAATCAAATCAATGATGGAAAAAAAGTCCTAATTGCTGCTTGTGATACATTTAGAGCTGCGGCCATAGATCAATTAAAAGATTGGGTAGAAAATAATAAAAATGATTTTTTTTCAGGAAGTGCCAACCAAGATCCTGCCAGTGTTGCTTTTCAAGCAACAGAAAAATTTAATAAAGAAAATTATGACTATCTAATTATTGATACAGCAGGAAGATTATCTAATAATACAAATTTAGTTAATCAACTAGTAAAATTAAAAAATGTAGTCTCAAAAATAAATAATGATACTATTATTGAAACTATTTTAGTGCTTGATGGAACCAATGGTTCAAACATGATTAAACAAGTTGAAATATTTGGAAAAGAATTAGATGTTTCAAGTATTATCATTACAAAATTAGATGGTACTGCTAAAGGAGGGGCTTTAATTTCGATTGCAAATAAATATGAAATACCTATAAGTTATGTTGGTCTTGGAGAAAAACCTGAGGATCTTTCAGTCTTTAGTGCTAAGCATTTTGCAAGATCTATATTAAATTTGGAAGAGTAAAATGAATTCATTTATCAAACTATTTATTGATATTGGGCCATTAGCAGTATTCTTTATATATTATAAAGTTAGTGGTGACTTAATCGACGCAATATTACCTCTGATGTTAGCAACTATTATCTCCGTTGTTATTTCATATATTTTAGAGAAAAGAATTCCTATCATGCCTACTCTCGGAGCAGGAATAGTTGTTATTTTTGGTGGATTAACAATAATATTTGATAATAAAATTTTTATTTTTATGAAACCTACAATTATTAATATTATCTTTGCTGCTATTCTATATGGAGGAATAATCTTGAAAAAACCTCTTTTAAAATATTTACTTGGAAGTGCTCTTAAGCTTGAAGAAGAAGGGTGGACTATATTAACTCAAAGATGGACAGCTTTTTTTATTGCTCTTGCAGTTCTAAATGAAATTGTTTGGAGAACTATGAGTGAAGAATTTTGGGTAAGTTTTAAAGTTTTTGGAATACTACCAATAACTTTTATTTTTACGATGACCCAATTTCCTTTAATTAAAAAATATCAAATTGAGGATTAAATAAAATTATTTTCTTTTATTGCAATAACTCCTGGAGACTGATTGCCCTCTAACCATTCTAAAAAAGCACCTCCTGCATTGGATATATAATCAAAGCCATCTTCTGCATTTGCATTTTTAATTGAAGAAATAGTATCGCCACCACCAGCAAGTGTGGTAATATTAAATTTTTTTGCATTCTTTTTAATGTATATTGCGATTGTTGAAGTGGCCTTATCATATGGTTTATATTCAAATGCTCCAACAGGACCATTCCATAAAACCATTTTTGATTTTTTAATTTCCTGATTGATTGTTTCAGTTGTTTTTTTTCCCAAATCTAAGATCATAAAATCTGATGTGATTTCATTTATACTAAGCTCAAAAGGATTTTTGTCTTCTATACTTTTTCCGCAAACTACATCGGTTGGTAAAACAATTGTGCAATTATATTGATTGGCTTTTATTTGTATATTTTTTGCTTCTTCGACTAAGTCTTTTTCTACAAGAGATTTTCCCACATCTATATTATTTGCTAATAAAAATGTATTAGCCATAGCTCCACCAATGACTATACAATTGAACTGCTTAACTAAATTATTTAAAAGTTTAATTTTAGTAGATATTTTAGATCCTCCAACTATTGCCATATTAGGTTTTTTGGAATTCTCTAAAAATGAATCAATTTTTTTAATTTCTTGAATGAGTTGGTTTCCAGCAACAGCAGGCATATATTTTGCAAAACCTGTAATTGATGTATGATTTCTGTGAGACGCAGAAAATGCATCATTTACATAAACATCAAACAAACTACTTACATTTTTTGCGAAATTTAAATCAATTTTTTCTTCGTTTTTTTGAAATCTAATATTTTCAACAAGACAAACTTCACCATACTGCATATCATTAAATGTTTTGATAATCTTATCCTGTTGTAAATTTTCTAAAAAATGAATTTTATCGATTCCAAGCATTTCTCTAAGAGGTGAAAGAATAAACTTTAAAGAATATTTTTTTACAACTTCTCCTTTTGGTCTTCCAAAATGAGCTATTATAAAAATCTTATTTTTATTTAAAATTAGATCTTTTATTGAAGATTTAATTGCTAAAATCCTAGAACTATCAGTTATAACTTTATCTAAAACCGGAACATTTAGATCGGCTCTAAATAATACTTTTTTATTAACTATCTTATAATTCCTAAGGTTTTTCATTGTTTTATTAAACTATATTAAGAAATACATGTTATTTATTGGTTTTTTATAAAAAATCCCAGTTTTTTTCTTTGTCAGGTTATACATTTAGTATAATAGTGTTATAAATTACTACTACATATAGATAACAGATAAATTAAAAAGAATAAATTATGCCTTGGGATGATAACAATGTTTCAAAATTGAGAGAGTTATGGGATCAAGGCTTGCCCACTGCTCAAATTGGGAAATTGCTTGGTTTTACAAAAAATGCTGTTGTTGGTAAAGCTCATAGAATTGGTCTTGAAAGAAGGCCATCTCCGATAAGACGCACTACTGTAAAGCCAGATAGAAAAAAGGCAAGATCGCCGATTACCCCAAAATTAAATTTTGAAATTACGAAAAAAGAAGAAACAGCAATTCCAATATCTCAACAAAATTTTCAGCCAGTAGTTAAAAATCTTTTTACTAAAAATGTAAAAAGAGGGTGTGAGTGGCCTGAAGGTCATCCTGATGAAAGTGATTTTAAATTTTGTGGCAAAGAAAGATTCGAAGATAAGCCATATTGCATTGACCACTGTGCTGTTGCATATGTAATTCCTGAAAAAGAAGAGTCAGAAAAACAACCAATTGTTCAAACAACTTAATTTCTAATAGATTAGTTTTTTGTAAACTGTTACTTTTATTTAATCATTTTTATGAATCAAAGAAATAATATAAATATTTTTACTCCTGTGCTTATAGGTGGAAGTTTAATTTTATTAATTAGCTTTGCTATACGATCAACATTTGGTCTTTTTCAAATACCAATAGCTGATGAATTTATGTGGGCTAGATCAGAATTTTCAATGGCTATAGCTATTCAAAATTTAGCATGGGGTATTGGAACTCCAATCTTTAGCGCTTTTGCAGAGAAATTCGGAGACAGAAAAGCAATAACTTTAGGATTAATTTTGTATGCCATTGGAGTTTTTATTAGTAGCTCAGCCTCATCTCCTGAGGCTCATCAATTTCTAAATATTTTAATAGGTTTTGGAATTGCTGGGAGTGGTTTTGGTCCAATACTTGCAGTAGTAGGAAGAACTGCTGCTCCTGAAAAAAGATCTTTGGCATTAGGTATAACAACTGCAGCTGGATCAGCCGGACAAGTTGTAGGGCCTCCATTCGCCGCTGGACTTCTTGATATAATGCCATGGTCATCAGTTTTTATTATTTTTGCAATAATTAGTATTTTAACAATTGTATTAGTTCCTCTTCTAAAATCTAAACCAAAAATTTCAAAAAAAGAAATTGAGGAAAATTTAAGTGATGCTCTAAAAGAGGCATTTAAGGATCCGACTTATACTATGCTTTTTCTTGGTTTCTTTTCTTGTGGTTTTCAACTCGCATTTATTACTGCACATTTTCCCGCTTTTATAGCAGAATCTAGTAGTCCAATTATTCAAGGAAGTTTAATTAGTGTAGTTTGTAATTCTGTTGCTTCTTTAGGAGCGTTATCAATTGCCTTGATTGGACTATTTAATATTATTGGATCAATTACAGCAGGTGCATTGGGAAAATATTATACAAAAAAATACTTGTTATCTACAATATACACTGGAAGGACAATTGCAGCAATTATATTTATAATGCTACCTATTACACCAACTTCAATTGTAATATTTTCGATTGTTATGGGTTCATTGTGGTTAGCAACTGTGCCTCTTACCTCTGGTATAATCGGATATATTTACGGTCTTAAATTTATGGGAACTTTATATGGAATTGTATTTTTATCTCATCAAATTGGTTCTTTTGTAGGCGTGTGGCTTGGTGGTTTGTTTTATGATATTTATGGAAGTTATGACATAGTTTGGTGGGTTGGTATTGGTGTTGGAGCTTTTTCTGCAATAATACATTTACCTATAAAAGAGAAACCTCTATCTGAAAGAAAATTAATTCCAGCTTAAAATTTAATTTATATTTTTGTTAGTAGATATTTTAAGGTTTAATATGTTATTAGAGTCTAATGAAAAAAACAGCTGTATTTATTGCTTGTGGTACTGGAATGGGTGCAGATGCAGCTAAACATCTTTCAACAAAAGGGTATGATATTGCAATAATGTCTTCCTCTGGAAAGGGAGAAAAACTTGCAAACGAATTAGGCGGATTAGGCTACACAGGCTCAAACTTAGTGATAAATGATATAGAAAATTTTATTGAAAAGGTTTTGACCAAATTTGAAAAAATTGATGTTCTTATTAATAGTGCTGGACATGGTCCCAAAGGTGATATTCTACAAATAAGTGATGATGAATGGATTAAAGGAATGGAAGTTTATTTTTTAAATGTAGTAAGAGCATCAAGAATAATTACTCCAATCATGCAAAAGCAAAAAAATGGATCTATAATAAATATTTCTACTTTTGCTATTTTTGAACCCGATCCTAGCTTTCCAACATCTGGAGTTTTCAGATCAGGCTTGGCAGCATTTACAAAAATATACTCTGATAAATATGCCAAAGACAATATAAGGATGAACAATATATTACCTGGTTTTATTGATAGTTTGCCAACTAAAGAAGAATTTTTAAATCGAATACCTTTAAAGCGTTATGGAAAAGTTAAAGAGATTTCTGCTGTTGTTGAAATGTTAGCGTCAGATGGTGGTGCTTACATAACTGGTCAGAACATCCGTGTTGATGGCGGCATAACACGTTCTGTTTAAAATTATAAAAATGCTAAAATTAAATTACAAAAAATTATTAATAAAAAAAAATAAAATTCCTATTACCTGTTTAACAGCCTATTCCAAACCTCTAGCAAATATATTAGATGGAAAAATTGACCTAATACTAATAGGTGACTCCCTTGGTACTACTTTATATGGGATGCAAAACACTAGAGGTGTTACAATTGAAATGATGAAAAATCATGGAAAAGCTGTTGTGTTAAATACTAAATTTTCAATGACAATTATTGATATGCCATACAATACCTATCGTAACAAAAAAGAAGCATTGAAGAATGCGCTAGATATTTTAGCATTTACTAAAGCAGATTTTATCAAAATTGAAACAGATGAAAAAAATATTGATATAGTGGAGCATTTAACAAAAAATAAAATTAAAGTTGTTTCTCATATAGGTGTAACTCCTCAAAAATTTTCAAATTTTAGTAGAATTAAAAGTGTAGGAAAAAATATAAATGAAAAAAATAATTTATTCAATTTGGCAAAAAAACTAGAAAGTGCAGGATCCAAAATGATTGTGTTAGAATGCATAGGAATAGATACATCAAAAAAAATTACTAGTAATTTATCAATACCAACTATTGGAATAGGTTCTTCCAAATATTGTGATGGTCAAGTCTTAGTTATTGATGATATTTTAAATTTTAATTCAAATAGTAAAAAACCAAAATTTATCAAAAATTATATTAATATAGAAAAAAATATAGATAAAGCTGTTCAAAGATTTGCTAAAGAGGTTATAAATAGGAATTTTCCCTCTAAAAAATATTCTTATAAAATTTAAAGATTTTCGAAATTTTCAGTAATTGGATTTAAAAACTTAATTCCCCCAGTTGCAATATTGTGAATTAATCCATGAATTGATAAGCTGTTATCTTCAACTGCTTTTTTTACATATGGAAAACTAAATAAATTAATTACTGAATTTTTTATACTTTCTTCTTCAAATTTTTCTAATTGTTCTTCTTGAGAAACATCTTTTGCAATATTATTGAATGCGGGCAAAAGTATGCTCAGCCATTTATTTATAAATTCATAATCTGGATTTAAATTATTTGAATGAAGGTTGTATGCACTTTTAATACCTCCACAATCTGTATGGCCTAATACAATTAAATGTTGAATTTTAAGTTCTTTTAAAGCGTATTCAATTGCTGCTGACGTTCCATGACTCTCACCATCCGGAGAGTATTTTGGTACAAGATTTGCAATGTTTCTATGAATAAAAAATTCTCCTTCATCAGCTCCAAAAATAGAAGTTGCATGAACCCTAGAATCACAGCATGAAATTATCATTGATGAAGGATTCTGGCCTAAAGATGCTAAATTTTTAAAATGATCTTCATTATTTATAAAAGAGGTAGATTTCCAAATTCTGTATCGACTGACTAAAAAATCTGGAAGTGGGGCAAGTCGATTGATCATAATGTACTTAGATTTTTAATTTATATTAAGTAGTTATTGTAGGCAAGGAATTACAAGTTTATTTAGGTATTATATTTTTTAAAATGAAGTTTAATGATGCAAAAAGTTATTGATAGAAAATTTTGTGTAGCTCCAATGATGGGTTATACAACTTCATACGCAAGAACACTCTATAGAATCTTATCAAAAAGAACGTTTTTGTTTTCTGAGATGATTGCTACAAAAACGCTTATTCATTCTAAAGAAATTGGTTCAAAAATTGCAAATGAATTTCAAAACCCGATTGCGCTTCAGGTAGGGGGTTCTGAATACAAAGACCTACGATTAAGTTCTAGATTAGCCTATGAACTGAATTATGATGAAATAAATTTAAATGTTGGTTGTCCTAGTAAAGCTGTACAAAAGGGAAGTTTTGGTGCATGTCTAATGAAAGACAAATTGCTTGTAAAAAATTGCCTCGATGCAATGCAAATTAATAGGAACATTGAAGTTTCAATTAAATGTAGAATAGGTCTTGGAAAAGATTTTAATTATGAATTTTTTGAAGAATTTATTGATGAAATTTTGAAAAGTGGAATTAGGTTAGTTTATGTCCATGCTAGAAATGCAATTTTAAATGGAATAAGCCCAAAGGGAAATAGAAATATACCCCCTTTAAATTATGACTTTGTGTCAAAAATTAAATCTAAATACCAAAACACTACTTTTATCTTAAACGGTGGTATTGATAGTATGAATAAAGCATTAAAGTTATCTAAGCTACATGATGGAATTATGGTAGGAAGGTTAATACAAAGTAATCCTTTTTGTCTTAAAAATGTTGATAGACAATTCTATAACCAAAAAAATAATTATATTATTTCTGAAAAAACTATAAAAGATTACTTTAATTTTATAAGACCTAAATTTGGCAAAGACTCTGTCTATAGATTGTTAAGCCCATTATTAAATATTTTTTTTGGAGTTCCTAATTCTAAAGAATTTAAAATTGAAATTCACGCAAGAATGCAGGAAAACAATTTTGAAATACTTGAAAAAATATTTCTTAATTTTATAAAAGAAAAGAAAATATTAATTAACTAAAAAGGTTTTTGATAAGACAGACTAATAATTTCTACACCAGGATTTTTATTACCAATATTTGCATTAGATATGTGACCAAGTGAAAAACCAATTCTATCATCATTATTTAACTGATAACTTAATTCTAAAGTTGTTCTAAACTCTAATTTATTTCCCAATTTTTTACCATTTCCATCATCATAATAACCTAAACCAAAACTAGGAGTAAAATTCCATTTATCTTCTTTTCCGATAAAAAGTTTTCCTAAATTATCTTCTAGGTATATACCTCCTAAAAAGTAAATTGCAGAATCTGATGTTGCTTCAATTCCAAAAAATGGTTTTAGATAAAAAAAATTATCTTCTTCGGGCCCTATATCAAATAATGTGTTATCAAAACGTCTTTCATATCTAATGTCTGCAGCATAGTTAGATGACGATCCATCAAGCTTAAAATCATAAATTCCTAAGCCAAAGACATCGTAACCCTGGGCAAATAAAGTAGAAGTTTTAAATAATAAAACAAGAATAAACACACAATAACGAAACATAATTTAACTTTATTTTATACAATCAAAAGTATCAAATAAAAAATTCTTTATTTTGTTGGGAAATCTTAAGAATCATTACTTTTAATTTTTCTAGCGCCTTTGTCTCAATTTGTCTCACTCGTTCTTTACTTATTTTAAGCATTTGCCCCAATTCATCTAAAGTAATACTTTTTTCTCTCAGCTTCCTTAATTTAATAATTGTTCTTTCTCTTTCGTTGAGAGTCAATATAGCCTCATCTATATATTTTTTTTTAAATTTACCATCATTGAAATCTTGAAATGATTCTTCAGGATTAGCTCTATCATCTTCTAATAAACTCATAAGATCATTTTCTGAGTCATTATCAATTTTTTGATTAAGAAATACATCTCCACCACTTAGTCTAGACTCCATATTTTGTACTTCAAAATTTTTTACATTTAACATTTCAGAAACTTGATCAATTTCTTTTTGACCCATATAATCAGAAGACACATCAGATATTTGTTGCTTTATTTTTCTTAGGTTAAAGAAAAGGGCTTTTTGAGATGCTGTTGAGCCAGTTTTGACAACAGACCAATTTTTTAAAATATAATCCTGTATTGATGCCCTAATCCACCATGAGGCGTAAGTAGATAGTCTGAAATCTTTAGAGATATCAAACTTTTCTAGCGCATGCATTATTCCCAAGACACCCTCGTGAATAAGGTCATCAAGTGGTAAACCATAGCTTTTGTATTTTCTTGCATAAGAAACAGCTAATCTCAAATATGAGTTTAAAATAACTTTCAAGGATTCTGATTTTCTTTTATTTCTCCAGTTTTCTATGTGATAAAATTCTTCTTCCTTATCAAGCATTTTTGATTTTCTAGAAAATTCAACTAAATTATTTGTAATTAACGCTTTAAGAGTCATACAATTATTTATACGCAAAATTTATCAACTTGGATCAGTTAGACTCAAATAATTCTAAAATATCTCCATTTTTGCCAAAAATACCTGCTAATATTTTTTTATTAGTGAGTGGCTGTTTAAATAGCGTGCACAAAACTTTAGTTTTAGAATTTTCTATGTCATTATGATGATTGGATTGATAGCCCCTTATTATTCTTTTAAATGAATAATAAGGCTTATTAATTTGTGAAAAATTTTGATACCCCCACCAAAAACAATCATTTTGTGCAGATAATGGTCTAGAGAGATCCACGCCCCTGTTTACAAATAATACTTCTTTTGTGTCTGTATATGCAGCATGCTTTAAGTGTGAAAAATATTCCTTATGTCCAGGATTTGATGATATCTCATGATTAAGCTTAGTAGTTAGTTTATTTATTTGAATAGTTCCTTGTGATGCAATATTTCTAAATTCATCAGGATTAAAACCATATGATATTATTGTTTGATCAACACCATGGCTAAAGATCCAATCTAAAATCTCTGTTGGATTAGGAGCAATATGCAATTGAAGAAGCTTACTAAGCATTTCTTCTTGTGCCCCTCTAAGAAAAACTATGTCTCTATTTTTTAATTTGTATTTTGCCATAAGCGTAAATCTTAATTTTAAAACTTCAGTAATAATTTCTTTAGATTTATTGCCAAATCCTATTACGTTACCCAAAAAAATTAATTTATCTCCTGGCTCAAAATTCGATAATATATATTTTTTAATTGAGGAAAATGAATTCAAACTTGAATGTAAAGAACCGATTGCCCAAACTTTGTTTGTTTTTTGTAATTCTGAAAACTTATTAGTATTGCTCAACTACTTATTTCTTAATATTGATTCAATTTTTTCAGTAGATTGGAAATAATCTGTCTTTTCAACAGCGGCTACTTCTCTAGCTAATCTTTCAATTGCAACCTGAAACATTTGCCTTTCACTGTAAGATTGCTCAGCTTGACTGGTTTTTCTAAACAAATCTCTCACTACTTCAGCAATTTTAATTGGGTCCCCAGAAAAAATTTTTGCATCATATTCTTGAGCTCTTCTACTCCACATAATTCGTCTTATTTTTGGTTTTAATTTTAAAACATCAAATACTTCTTCAATAATTTTTTTAGAAGAAATTTTTCTTAAACCCACCTGTTCAAGCTTATCTGTTGGAACTCTAATGGTTAATTTTGATTGTTCCATTTTAACAACATAAAAATTTGTTTTAATACTTTCTATTTCCATTGTTTCGATTTTTGTAATTTCACCTACACCATGCTTTGGGTATACAACAGTTTCACCTTCTTTAAATTGTGGGGGTTTTTTTACCATATTTATTTACCTGACTTTTCGCTAAAATAGTCTTGAAATTTATTTTGAATACCTTGCCATTTCTTGGCATCAATAGGTGGTTCTTTTTTTTCAGTAATGACAGGCCATATCTCCGAATACTTACGATTAATTTCTGCCCATTTTTCCATTCCATCTTCTGTGTCAGAATGAATTGCATCAATAGGGCACTCTGGTTCACAGACTCCACAATCAATACATTCATCTGGATGTATAACTAACATATTTTCACCTTCATAAAAACAATCAACAGGACAAACGTCAACACAATCCATATGTTTACATTTTATACAATTTTCATCAACTACATATGTCATAATTTATTTACTTTACTATTAGCTCTTTTTTTTGCATTTCCACATTCAATATCTGATATATATAATAATCCAGCAAGTCTTCTTAAAAGATTAGATTCAAAGTCATGAATTTCATTGTCCGCAAGGATAACTTCCCACAACACTTCAATTAATAATAATTTTTTTTCATGGGAAAAAGATTTATTTAATTTTGAAGTATAATAATGTAGTGAGCGAGAATTATCTTTATCATCAAGTGCTTTAGAAAGGGTCATCTCAACTTCTTTTGGATCTTCTTTAAAAACATTTATAAGACTTAGAGAAATTTTATTTACCTCATCATGTGATATATTACCATCAGTATTGGCTGCCTCTATCATCAACCCTGCAAGAATATCAATATCTTTATTATAGTCTTCTTTATTTTTACTAATATTATTAGAAAATATATTTCTTAGAGATTGTAACAATTGAACACCTTATAAATTTATATTTTGAATTTATTTAAAGTAGTTTTTCCAAAACTGCAAAAGGAGAATTTGGATCTGCTTGTTTTTTATTTTTATTTGAAAGTTTGGTAATTTTAGTATTTTTTTTAATTTTTATTTTTTTTATTTTATTTTTTATAATTTTTTTGGGATGTTTTTTTAGCCCATTATAATATAAATCTCTATCATTATTCAATTTTAAGGCGCTAAAACCACAAAATATCAGTATATCTTTTAATTGGTTTCTATCACAACCAACTGGATTCATTAAATCTGAAGAATCTAAAAAAGGACCATTTTTAATTTTCTGCCTAGCTAAGAAAAATATTCTTTCAAAAACGTCTACTCTCAACGCAAAATTATTAACTTTTATGTATCCAATATAGGACCAATATTCTTTTTTCATTTCATTCTGAATATCAAAAGATACCCTGCCATCTTTTGGCAATGGTGGTGGACCCTCATATTTATAATCATTAAACAAGCACCACAAAAGAGCAGAAAGCTCCATTGGTGCTTTCTTTAAAAAATTAGGAACAAAAAAATACTTTGCTCCTATTCGGATACCTGATTTAGATATTATATTTTTATCTTCCTCTGATATTTTTTTTAAATAGTCACTAAATTGCTCTATTGGAAGTGTGCCTAGGTTTTCAAAAATATTAAATTTTATAGCCCTTAGATTAGCAGATATATTATTACTATCGTCTGCTTTAAGCGGCCATAATAATACTTTGATTAATTCATCTATCCACTTTTGCAATTTCGCTGAAATAAGTAACCTGTTTTCGCTACTGATATATTCAGTATTTAAAGCCTCTGCAATAGGAGTAGATATATTGGAGCCTTTTGTTAGATATCCTATAATTTCTTCTCCCCAAAAAATATTTATGCCTTTACTAAAATTAATTTCGTTAATTTTGCCAAAGCTTATTGACTCATTAGGAGCATTTAAAAAATTATTAATTTTTTCTTCAATCATTATTCTAACTAATTTTTTTACATGAGTTAGAGAGAAAAGAGAATGAGAAATTGCATCTTTATTTAATTTTAAATTAAAACCATAAAGTGTTCCGTATTCTATATTATTAATAGTGATAGTTTTGTCATTATTTACAGATATATCTTGATTTAAATCATCATTATTAGAATTAATGAAATATTTTGAAGTTAAGTCAACAAATCTATTAGTTAATCCCTGATGGAGATTATCGGATAAATCATTTTCAATTTTTTTAGTAATTTCCTGCCAATATTTTTCATTATCAATCCAATTTTGATGATTTGATATATATGTCCATGTTCTTACTTGAGAAATTTTTGATGAAAGTTCTTCTATTCCACCATTAAAATTTTGAAGCCCTAAAATATTTTTTTCGAGCCATAATTTTGGTATTTTTTCATTTTTTATTAAAAGTAAAAAAATTGTCTTAAGAAACTGAAGATAAGTATCATTAAACAATTTCTGAAAATCTGGAATTCTACATACATCCCATAATACTTTTATTCTATCTTTGCTTGTTAGTAATTTCCTAATATCTTTATCATCTATTAAAAATCTAAAATTTAATTCATCTACTGCATTTTTTTTATGAATAAAATGATTATGAACAGGAAACTGCTTTAAACTTGCAAGAAAATTTTCAACACTTGAAAAATCATAGAAGGTATTTCTCCAATAAATTCTAGTAATTGAATCAAAGTTGCTTTCTTCAATATTTTGAATAGTTTTTAAGTCTATTTGCCCAGCGTTTTTTAATAATGAAAAAGTTCCATTATTTTCATATCTTCCTGCCCTTCCTGCTATTTGACCTATTTCAATTGGTCTTAAATTTCTTTTGAATTTCCCATCAAATTTTTCAATAGAAGAGAAGGCTACATGATCAATATTTAAATTCAAACCCATTCCAATGGCATCAGTAGCAACTAGGTAATCTACTTTTTTTTCTTCATACATTTCTACTTGAGAGTTTCTGGTTCTTGGACTTAATGATCCAAGAACAACTGCGGCCCCTCCTCTATGAGATCTAAGACTTTCAGCCAGTTCATAAACGCTGTTTATATTGAATGCAATTACAGCTGTCCTAGGTTTAAGTTTTGAAAAATTCTTATTAGATGTAAAACTGAGTTTTGAAAATCTTTCTCTGCTTTCAATTTTAATATTAGAAAAAATTTTTAGCAATAAGGACTTTATTGTTTGTGAGCCTAATAATATTGTTTCAAAATCTCCTCTCGTATTTAATATGTGCTCAGTAAATATGTGACCTCTCTCATAATCTGATGCTAATTGCACTTCATCAATTGCTACACATTCTACATTTAAATTTTTAGGAATAGACTCCACGGTGCAGAAAAAATATTTTGCTTCTTTTGGTATAAATTTTTCTTCACCGGTTATTAATGCAACATTATTTATTCCAACTCTTTTAACTGCTTTGTCGTAGTTTTCTCTTGCTAATAAACGTAATGGGAAACCAAATATTCCAGATTGATAGGACATCAATCTATCAAAGGCTAGATGAGTTTTCCCAGTATTAGTAGGACCTAAAATGGCTATTAAATTACCACCAACGTCACTCACTAATTTTAAGATGCTTTTTTAATAATTGAATTTAACACGTATTGAAGAATACCACCATGTCTGTAATAATCCAGTTCTTTAATTGTATCTATTCTGCAAAGAAGTTTTATAATTCTTTTTTGATCTGATTGAATCTCACAATCAAGTTCTGAGTTTGTGCTGATGTTAGCTAAGCCTTTAATCGAAATTATCTCACTTCCATTAAGTTTTAGTGATTTTTTGTTTTGCTTTGCTGTAAACTGTAAAGGCAAAACACCCATGCCAATTAAATTTGACCGATGTATTCTCTCAAAACTTTCAGCAATTACAGCCTTTACACCTAATAATTTAGTCCCTTTAGCAGCCCAGTCTCTGGAAGAACCAGTTCCATATTCTTTGCCTGCAAAAACAACAAGAGGTACATTGTTCTCTTTATATTTAACTGCAGCATCATAAATCGACATTTTTTCATCTTGATCAAAAAACTTAGTAACTCCTCCTTCTATTCCAGGAACAATTTCATTTTTAATGCGAATGTTAGCAAAAGTGCCTCTCATCATTATTTCATGATTTCCTCTTCTAGAGCCATAAGAATTGAAGTCTTTTCTGCTTATTTGTCTCTCATTTAAATATTTACCTGCAGGACTATCTAATTTTATTGCACCTGCTGGTGAGATGTGGTCAGTAGTAACACTGTCGCCAAGGATAGCAAGAATTCTTGCATTAATTATATCTTCAATCTGATTTTTTTCATCAGTAAAAAAAGGTGGGGATTTTATATAAGTACTTGATGCACTCCAAGAATAAGTCTTGTCCGGAATGCTTTCTATTGATTGCCAATTTTGATCACCATTATAAATCTCCTTATATCTTTTTTTAAACATTTCAGTAGATATTGAATTATCTACTATTTGATTTATTTCAGATGTAGATGGCCATAAGTCCCTAAGAAAGACCTCTTGTCCTAACTTACTTATTCCAATAGCTTCATTAAAAATATCAATATTCATATTACCTGCAATGGCAAAAGCTACAACCAAAGGAGGTGAGGCTAAAAAATTTGCTTTTACTTCTTGATGAACTCTACCTTCAAAGTTTCTATTGCCTGATAAAACTGAACATACTGTTAAATTGTTATTTTTTATTTCATTAGAAATCCACTCCTCCAGCGGTCCTGAATTACCTATGCAAGTAGTGCAGCCATAGCCAACCAAATTAAAACCAATTTGGTTAAGATATTTGGACAAATTTGCTTTATCTAAATAATCACTTACTACTTTACTTCCAGGCGCTAAGCTTGTTTTAACCCACGGCTTTGCAGACAAACCTAATTCTACAGCTTTTTTTGCAACTAAGCCCGCAGCAATCATAACATTAGGGTTTGAAGTGTTTGTGCAGCTTGTTATGGCTGCGATCACAACATCACCGGATTGAAGTTTATTATTTTTAATTGATTTGTCATAAGGAGTATTATCAATTGTTTTAAATACTTCAGGAATATCTCTAACAAATACCTTATCTTGTGGTCTTTTTGGACCTGCAACTGACGGTTCTATTTTATTTAAATCTAAACTAATTTTTTCATCAAAATTAGGATTGTAAATATCATTAGTCCACATCTTTTGCATTAATGTATATTTTTTTACAATATTAATTTGATGCTCATTTTTACCAGATAACTTCAAATACTTTATTGTTTCTTTATCTGTAGAAAAAAAACCGCATGTCGCACCGTACTCAGGTGCCATATTTGAAATTGTTGACCTATCTGCAAGAGATAAATTCTTTAATCCATCACCATAAAACTCTACAAATTTTCCAACCACCCCGTGCTTCCTTAGTATTTCAGTTATAGTTAAAACTAAATCTGTAGCAGTAATACCTTCTTGAAGCTTGCCATTTAACTTGAAACCTAAAACTTTTGGAATATTCATAGATATTGGTTGACCTAACATTGCAGCTTCTGCCTCTATCCCACCAACACCCCAACCTAAAACTGAAAGTGCGTTAACCATTGTTGTATGACTATCAGTTCCAACAACTGAGTCTGGATAGAGATAATTATGTTCACCAATACTGCCTGACCAAATAGTAGTTGCAATATTCTCAAGGTTTACTTGATGACATATTCCTCCACCTGGTGGTGCTAAATAAAAATTATCAAAAGCGTATTGGCCCCATTTTAAAAATTCGTACCTTTCTTTATTTCTTTCAAATTCTTTTTTTACATTTTCTTCATAGGCTGTATCATTTCCAAAATGATCAACCATTACAGAGTGGTCTATTATAAGATCTACTCTTGATAATGGATTAATTTTATTAGGATCAATTCCCTTTTCCTTTAATGCATCCCTCATTGCAGCTAAATCAGCTACTGCTGGAACACCTGTAAAATCCTGCATAAGAACTCGTGTAGGTGAAAATGAAATCTCGAAGTTATCCTTAACACTATTAATTTTCATGCATAAATTAGAGATCATCTCTTTAGTAACTGACTCCCCATCTTCATTTCTAATTAAGTTTTCCAGAATAACTTTTGTTGAATTAGGAATTTTAGATAAATCAAAATTATACAAACTAGCGAGGGTATTTAAGTCAAAATACTTATAATTTTTATTATCAATGGTTATATCTTTAAAGGCATTGAATGAATTGAGAGATTCCATATTAAATATATAGTTTTTTAAAAAAATACTTACACATAATTGACAATATTTAAAAAATAAAAAATTATTTATCTCTGTAATAAGTTTTTACCTAATAATACTAAAAAAAAAATTGTATACCTGTTTTGTAAATTTTTAATTAGAATTCTGCGAAAAAAACGAATATAAATAAAAAAAATTTTATAAAAAAATACTAAATATTTTTCATCTTTAATAGATTTTCTTATATTGTTGACTTTGTGCGTAAGTTTTGGGAAAAAAAGAAAGCCTTTTATGTTTGTCACTTATTTTAAGTGATGATGGAGGGGGGTTCCTCCACTTTAACCCAATACAAGGAGCATTAAATGGCAAAGAAGAAAAAGAAAGCTGCAGCTAAGAGAAGAAAAGCAGCACCTAAGAGAAAGAAAGCAGCACCTAAGAGAAAGAAAGCTGCTCCTAAGAAAAAGAAAAGAGCGGCACCTAAGAAGAAGAAAAGAGCTGCTCCTAAGAGAAAGAAAGCAGCACCTAAGAAGAAAAAGAAGGCAGCTAAGAAGAAGAAAAGAGCTGCTCCTAAGAAAAAGAAAAAGGCTGCAAAGAAAAGAAGAAGATAGTCTATTTTCTAGAGTTAGAAAAAAAAATATAATTTTTTTCTTTTTCTTAATTTTTCTAAAAATTACAAAAAACGGGGTTACCCCCGTTTTTTTTATTGTTTAAAGAATAAAATACTTTTAATCAGTCAATATGCTTCTCATTAACAATCTATCTTTTTCAAGAGATGGTAACATAATATTCGAGAATTTAAATTTATCATTAAGCAAGCGAAGTATAACACAAATTAGAGGAAAAAATGGTTCAGGTAAAACAACCTTACTTAACTTAGTTTTAAATTTTTTAGAGAGCAAAACAGGAGAAATATTTTGGGAAGGTAAAAATGTAAACAAAAACATCTTCAATTTTTACAATCAAACAACATTTATAATGGATCATAATACTTGTACAAGAAGAATGACTGTTCTGGATAACATAAATTTTTGGAGTGGCTTATCTTCTTCTAAATTAAATAAAAATGAAATTGTATTATTATTGGAAACTTTTAACATAGAAAAATATCAAAATACTAAAACTATGTATTTATCCTCTGGGGAGATAAAAAAACTAGAATTACTTAGACTTATTTTAGAGCAGAAAAAATTATGGATTCTAGATGAGCCCTATAATCACCTGGATGATTTATCTATAGAAATACTGAATCAAACTTTTATCGATCATATAAACAAAGATGGTATCATTTTGTTTACATCACACTTAAATCCAATTATTGATAATTTAGAGGTTGTAGATTTATAATATGGGCCTGATAAAGAAAATATTCTTTTTTTTTAAAAGGGAATTAAATCTATTCTACAGCAATATTGCAGATCTTTTTTCAAATATTTTATTTTTTTTCTTATCTATTTTTATTTTTGTGTTTGCTTTAGGTGCTGACGAACAATTTCTGAAAAATATAGGGGTAGGAATAATTTGGAGTTTATTGCTTTTAAGCTCTACTCTTAGTTTAAGAAAATTCTACGAAGATGATTTTAATAATGGTGTTATAAAAATAATACATATGAGTGGTATAAGCTATGAGTTGATTGTTTTTTTAAAAATAATGTCACATTTTTTCTTTGTGCAAATTCCTTTTTTAATCTCTATACCAATAGCCTGTATATTTTTTAATCTCCCAATTAATGAAGTTTACAATTTAATTTTAACTTTTATTATTGGCTCATTAATTTTGTCATGTCTAGGATCTATTTCAGCATCTATGAATCTGTTAAATAAAACTAACTTTTCGATTGGAAGTTTAATTGTTCTTTTATTTTTTATACCAGTTATTATTTTCTCAATTGGAATAAATAATTCTGAAGCTAGTTTTAACTCTCTAATTAATTTGCTTTTGGGTATAGCTTTGATTTTTTTAGGTATTTCTCCTTGGTCTAGCGCTAGCTTTATAAAATTAGCAATAAGAAATAAGTGATGTTTAAATTTCTAGTAAATCCTAATAAGTTTAATAAGTTTGCAGACATTACATTGAAACCACTTGTAATTATTACATTGCTAACTCTAATAGCAGGATTGATATTAGTTTATTTTTCACCTTTAGACTATCAACAAGGTTTAACGGTTAAAATCATGTATATCCACGTTCCATCAGCTTGGTTAGCGCTTCTAACCTACGCTATTATGACTATATACAGCATCATTGGGCTTGCTTTTAAAATTCCATTCAGTTTCATAATTAACAAAGCAATAGCACCTATTGGTGCTGTATTTACTATATTATGTTTATTTTCTGGATCAATGTGGGGAAAGCCAATGTGGGGAACTTGGTGGGTATGGGACGCAAGATTAACATCTGTTGCTATCTTATTTATTTTATACTTATTGATAATTTTTCTAAACCATACTTTTGAAAATAGAGAGGTTAGAGAAAAAACTATAGCAATATTTATTCTAATAGGCTCAATTAATCTTCCTATTATTAAATTCTCTGTTGATTGGTGGAATACTCTGCATCAACCAGCAAGCATAAGCAAGCTTTCATCTCCTTCAATTGATATTTCTATGCTTCAACCTCTTTTAGTGATGACTGTTGCTTTTAGCTTAGTTGGGCTGATAATTGCCATTTTGAGAATAAAAGCAGAGATTTTAATGAGAAAGAATTATTTATAGCTCTTTGTGACTTTTAGTCATCCCTTTATCTATTATTAAATTTTATATAATAAAGGTTATGTATTTTTGGTTTGTTTTCATTACCTACGCTTCAGCTTTTTTTTTAATTTTTGGACTACTGTTTTTATCATATTTAAAATTAAAAAATCTTAAATAATTATGAGTTTAAGATTTCAAAGATTAATATTAATATTAACTACATTAGTAATGTTAGGTGCTGCGCTATTACTAATACTTTTTAATACAAAACAGAATATTGTTTTTTTTTATACACCTAGTGAATTAATTGAAAATAAAATAACTTCAGGAGTAAAAGTAAGAATTGGAGGGTATGTAAAAAAATCTTCAATTAAAAAAAAATCTATTAACTCATATGAGTTTAAAATTACTGATAATAAAAATGAAATGCTCGTATTTTATTATGGTATATTACCAGACTTATTTAGAGAAGGTCAGGGCACTGTAATTGAAGGCTCAATTATTGATCAAAATACTGTCAACGCTTCAAAAGTTTATGCAAAGCATGATGAAAATTATATGCCTGCCTCAATAAAAAAAGAGCTAGAAAAAAATAATCAATGGAAAAAAGAATATAAATGATTTCATTAATTGGTTTTTCTTCTTTGTGTTTATCTACCTTTTTTTCTATTTTATTTTTAATTCCTAATTCAATTTTTAAAATAAATATTAAATTTTGTTTATTATTTTTTAGATTTTCAACAATATTAATTTGTATTTCATTTAGCTCATTAATAACAGCATATATTAAATCTGATTTTTCAAATTTTAATGTTTTTCAAAACTCTCATTCAGAGAAACCTTTGATTTACAAAATTGCAGGTGCTTGGGGTAATCATGAGGGATCTATTTTGTTATGGCTTTGCATGATTTCAATTTATGGTTTTTTGTATTCTTTAATGAGTAAATCGCTTGATGATTTTAAAATTAATGTATTAAAAATTCAAAGCTCGATTTTTTTAATTTTTGCTTTTTTTATTATTTTTACATCAAATCCTTTTTTAATTAATTCTGTAGAGGTAAATGAAGGTCTTGGATTAAATCCCATTTTACAAGATCCAGCTTTAGCAATACATCCTCCAATGCTTTATTTAGGATATGTAGGATTTTCATTGGTATTTAGTTTAGGAATTGCAAGTTTATTGTCAAAAAATGATGATAAAAATTGGCTAGTCGAAACAAAAAGATGGTCAATAATAAGTTGGACCTTCCTAACAGCTGGTATAGCTCTTGGCTCTTACTGGGCTTATTATGAGCTTGGATGGGGAGGATGGTGGTTTTGGGATCCTGTAGAAAATATTTCATTAATGCCTTGGATAGTTGGTTTGGCATTAGTACATTCATTGATAATGACAAGAGGTGAACAAGCTATTGAAAGATGGATAATCTTTTTATCAATACTTTGTTTTTCTTTAAGTATTTTAGGTACATTTTTAGTTAGATCAGGAATTTTGACCAGTGTACATTCTTTTGCTTCCGATGCCTCAAGAGGTCTTTTTATTTTACTAATATTCTTTTTAACTACAGGTTTTGGCTTATTAGTATTTTTAGTGAAGTCCCCAATAAAAAAAAATCATTTAAATTTACTTTTAATAAACAAAACTTCAGCTTTGATTATTAATAATATTCTTATGATAATAGCTATGCTTACAATACTTTTGGGGACAATTTATCCAATTATTATTGAAGTGTTAACAAATACTCGAATCTCTGTAGGAGGACCGTACTTTAACTCAACAGTATTGCCAGTTCTTTTACCCGGTTTCTTGTTAATGAGTATTGCTCCAGTACTTTCCTGGCAATCAAATAAAATAAAAAAATTCAGAGTTTATGTTGTATTTTTTTTATTTTTAAGTTTTCTCGCACTTATACATTCCTACTTTACTGTTTTTAATACATGGGGATTTTTAGGTTTAATCTTAGGTTCGTGGATAATTTTAGCCTCTATTATATCTATTATTTTAAGATTTAAATTTTTAATATCCTTAAATTATATAAAATCAATTAATAGTTTCATTGCCCATATTGGTGTAGGTCTAATGATTTTAGGAATTACTTTTTCTAGCATTTACCAAAAGGAATACAGTTTTAATATTTCAGTAGGGGAAGAAATAAATATTAATAATAATATTTTAAAACTTGAAAATATCAAAGTGGTAGAAAATAAAAATTATCAGTCATTGATGGCTGTCTTCAGCCTCAGAAAAAAAGGTGAATTAATTGATTATATTTTACCAGGAAAAAACTACTACCCTGTCTCAAAGATGATTACAACTGAAGCAGGTATATATCATGATTGGTTAAAGGATATTTATATAACACTTGGTAATGAAGAAGATAGTACTTGGAACATAAAAATATATTTAAACCCTCTGGTAAGTTTCATATGGATTGGTGTATGTATAATGATATTTTCTGGATTTATTGCTATTTTTAAAAAATGAGAAAAATAATTAAATTTGTTCCTTTGATTCTATTGATTGTTGTTTGTGGTTTTTTTCTTTTATTTATAATATTTGAAAAAGATCCAAGTAATCCACCTAGTGCATTGTTAAATAAAGACATGCCTAAATTTTCAACTTCTAGTTTATATAATAAAAATATTAAGTTATCATCTGATAACCTTAAAAAAAATGTTCATTTATCAGTGAATACAAATGTAATCACTACAGAAGATAATTTAGAAAAATATACACTTATAAATTTTTTTGCATCTTGGTGTACGCCATGCAGGGCTGAGCATCATTTATTTTTTGAAATAAAAGAAGATTATCCAAATGTATTTTTATTAGGCATTTCCCATAAAGACAGTCCAGCAGATTCAAAAAAATATTTAAGTGAGGAAGGGAATCCATACTCTTTTGTTGGTCTTGATCAAAATGGAAACATAGCTCTTGAATTTGGGGTTTTTGGTTTGCCTGAGACATTTATCATAAACAATGATGGCAAAATAATATTTAAACATATGGGCGCATTAACAAAAAAAATTATAGAAGATGAAATATCAGTATTTTTTTAGATATATATTTTATTTTTTTTTTATATTTTATTCTAATTCTGCCCTCTCAATTGATAACCTAAATGATAAAGTAAAAAAATTAACACTGGAGTTAAGGTGTATGACATGTCAAAATCAAAGCGTCTACGATTCAGACTCTGATTTTGCAAAAGATATAACAACTCTAGTAGAAGATAAGTTTAAAGAGGGTCTTAGTGAAAAAGAAATCAAGGTTTTTTTAACCAAAAGATACGGGGAATATATTTTATTGAAGCCTTATTTTAATATAAAAAATCTACTTTTATGGCTTTTTCCTTTTATATTATTAATACTTTCATTAGGTTTTTTTATAAAAGGCTTGAAAAAATATTAAACATAATAAGTATTTAATTTGTTTTTTTTGATTTAGGCTATAGAACTTCCCTATAAATATATCAAATTACTTTCTTAAAGTAATACACAAGGAGGAAGTGTGAAAAAAATTTTATTAATCTTATTTTCATTAAGCATTTTAAGCTTAACAACTATAAGTAATGCTAAATCTATAAAAATAGGTACTGAAGGTGCTTATCCACCATGGAATAATTTAAATTCTGCAGGTGATCTTGAAGGTGCTGAGATTGATTTTGGTAATGAAGCATGTGCAAGAATGGGCGTAGAATGTGAATGGGTAACTCAAGATTGGGATGGAATTATACCAGCTCTACTTCAGGGAAAATATGACATCATCATTGCTGGTATGTCTATTACTGAAGAGAGAAAAGAAAAGGTAAACTTTACAAACGGATATATGACTGATGGTGCGCGTTTCGCAGTGTTAAAAGGAAGTGGTCTAGAGGGCTTATCTGTGGCTAAGTTCACTGGAGGAGTGAACAAAGTAAACTTAAACAATGCTGGAGGAAAAGAACAGGCAGCTATTGGTCAACTAATTGCGGCAATGAACGGTTCAACAGTTTGTGTTCAGTCTTCAACTATTCATCAAAACTTTTTAGAAAAACATATGTCTGGAGCTGTTAAAGTTAAATTGTATCAAGCAGTTGATGATCATAATTTAGATTTAGCTGCAGGTAGATGTGATGCTATTCTAGCTGATGTTGGATCTATAATTGATTTTATGGAGTCTGATGGAGGTGTTGATGTAGCTTTCACTGGCCCAACATTCTCTGGAGGTGTTTTTGGTGATGGTGTTGGTGGCGCAGTTAGAAAAGAAGATACTGACATAGTAGAAATGTGGAATAAAGTAATAGCTGAAATGTCAGCTGATGGCACAACTGCTGAAATCACTAAAAAATGGTTTGGTAGAGATATTTCTATGTAAAGATAAAGCCAATATCATATTTATTATAAGGCGGCTCTAGCCGCCTTTTTTTTAAATTTTTATTGAGTAAATTTTTCTATACAATAATAAACATTTTATGAATTCTCTTTTAGGACTTATAATACAAATAATTAACTTATATCAATTTATTTTATTAATTTATATTATTGCAACTTGGTTACTTAATTTTAATATAATTAATTCATCTAATCGTTTTGTATATAGTGTTATGGAAGCTATGTATCGTCTATGTGAGCCAAGCTTAAACTTAGTTAGAAAATACATACCAAACTTTGGAACTATAGATATATCACCTATAATTGTATACTTAGGCTTATGGTTTATAAAAAGTTTACTAATTGAATATTGGCCGAGATAGAATGACTAAATTAATTAATGGAAAAGAAATTGCTCAAAATTTAAGAAATCAACTTAAAGCAGAAATTGACTCTCTAAAATCTAAAATTGGTAAAGTACCTGGTTTAGCAGTTGTTCAAGTTGGGAATGTTGCTGCAAGCAGTGTTTATGTTAAAGCAAAAACTAAGAGTGCTAAAGAGGTTGGTATTGATGTAATTGATCATCATCTAAGTCAAGAAACTTCAGAAAAAGATTTATTAGAGCTTGTTTACAAACTTAACAATCAAGACAATGTAAATGGGATATTGGTACAGCTACCTCTTCCAAACCACATTAATGAACAAATAATACTAGACTCAATTCACCCAAATAAAGACGCTGATGGGTTTCATCCACTAAATGTTGGAAAATTATCAATAGCAAGTAAAAATGATGAAAACTTACTAATTCCATGTACTCCATATGGATGTTTAATCATGTTGAAAGGATTAGATATAAATCTTAGTGGTATGAATGCCATAGTAATTGGTAGATCAAATATTGTTGGAAAGCCTATGGCTCAACTATTATTAAAAGAATCTTGCACTGTAACAGTTGCTCATTCAAAAACAAAAAATTTAGAAGAAGTATGTAAAAGTGCAGATATTGTGGTTGCAGCAGTTGGAAGGCCTCAAATGGTAAAAGGGGGTTGGATTAAAAAGGGCGCAGTTGTTATTGATGTTGGTATAAACAGAATAAAATTAAATACAAATGGAGAAATTAAAAATAAACTAGTTGGAGATGTTGATTTTATAGAAGCAAAAAAAAATGCTGCAGCAATTACGCCTGTTCCAGGAGGTGTTGGTCCAATGACAATTGCTTGCTTATTAAGAAATACAACGATAGCATTTAAAAACTCACAAAAAAACTAAATGTTTAAAGTGGTAATAACTTTATCGTACAGATAATCTGCATTTATTGATCGTCTTGCTTCTTCACAGTGTTCACAAATATATCCAACAGCACCACAGGGAGATGTAGGATGATCAAAATATATATTTTCATGGAAATCATAACCAGTAACTTTAGGGTGTATCCAACCACCAAAATATAATACAGCCTTCTTTCCTAATGCGGCAGCGACATGGCCAAAGCCTCCTTCTGGACCTAAAAAAAGATCACTTTCATTAATAATTGAGCAGGCTTCCCTAAAATTAAAATCAATTGATGAGTAATATGCTCCCTTATATCTTTTGCTTTTTTTGTGTTTTGATTGAATAATAAGATATTTATCCTTTAATTTTAATATTAATTTTTTCCAATTAGATTCTCCCCAGTCTTTATTTTTCATTTTATTATAAAAAAAATTATGATCTACTTTTGTTGATGTAGACTCAAAAAAAATTACTCCTTTATATTCTGTGCTATTATTTCTTTTCCAATCATCTTTTGCAGCACTTATTATTTTTTTAGCTTTCATTTTTTCAGCTTCTGTAAAATATAGTTTTCCTGGAATTGGACTAAAATTCATGTTCCATTGCCAATTCATATTATTGCTATTTTGATAATCTATATATGGTCGATTTTTTGTGTGATAATTAATAAAATGAATAGGTTTATTCCTGTCAACCTTATCTATTGGAGTAATATTTGGATTATTTTTATAAATTAAAGAGTCATAAATTATTTTTTCTTCTAGGTTGCCGATTACAATTTGTTTATTTGGGTGTTTTTTTTTCTCTTGTTCAACAAAGCCTGTTATCATAAGATCGTCTCCTAGGCCCATGATTTACCTCAGGTTTTTAATCTTAATGAGTTGATTTTTATAAATCCTTCTGCATCTCTTTGGTTATAATCGCCAACTTCATCAAATGATACAAGCGATAAATCATATTTGCTAAAAGGAGACCTTCTTCCTTTAACAATTACATTACCTTTGAAAAGTTCAAGCCTAACATCTCCAGTTACTTTCTTTTGGGTTGAGTCAATAAGACTTTGCATGCTAAATCTTTCAGAAGAAAACCACAGTCCATTATAAATAGTTTCTGCATATTTTGGCATAATTTCATCTTTTAAATGTGCTTCACCTTTGTCCAAAGTAATACTTTCAATAGCTCTGTGCGCTTTTGCCAAAATCGTTCCACCTGGTGTTTCGTATATTCCTCTAGATTTCATACCTACAAAACGATTTTCTACTATATCTTCTCTTCCAATTCCGTGATTAAATCCATATTCGTTTAGTTTAGCTAAAAGTTCATGTGCTTTAAGTTTGTTTTGATTTATTGAAACTGGGTCACCTTGTTCAAATGAAATAATTATTTCATCTGGCTTTGAGTTCGCCTCTTGTACTGACTTAGTTCGTGAGTAAACATGTTCTGGGGCTTCAACCCAAGGGTCTTCAAGAATTTTACCTTCAGATGAAGTGTGTAATAAATTAGCATCTGTGCTAAAAGGTGCTTCACCTCTTTTATCTTTTGGAATCTGTATTTGATATTTTTCTGCAAAATTAATTAGATCATTTCTAGAATTTAGATCCCACTCCCTCCATGGGGAAATAACTCTAATTTTTGGGTTGTTGGCATAGTAACCTAGTTCAAATCGAACTTGATCATTCCCTTTTCCTGTTGCTCCGTGCGCAACAGCGTCTGCCCCAACCTCTTTTGCAATTTCAATTTGTTTTTTAGCTATTAATGGTCTTGCTATTGCGGTTCCTAAAAAATACATTCCTTCATAAAGGGCATTTGAACGAAACATAGGAAAAACATAATCTTTTACAAACTCTTCTCTTAAATCTTCTATAAAAGTTTCTTCCACCCCTAATGTTTGTGCTTTACCTTTAACTGGCTCAAGTTCCTCGCCCTGTCCTAAGTCAGCAGTAAATGTAACTACAGGACATTTGTATTTAACTTGAAGCCATTTAAGGATAACACTTGTATCTAAACCTCCTGAATAAGCTAAAACAATTTTCTTTGGCACCTTAACAATCTTCATTTAATTTGTTTATTGCATTAGTAAATCCTTTTAGCGTGTAAATATCATTTGTTACCGTTCCTCTTGTTGACTCGCCGGTAAGAGTTAATTCAAGGCCTTTTTTCATTGCATAGATAACTTTATTATCATCGTTAGTCCACGCTGTCTCTGATGAGTCCCCAGTAGAATAAAAATCAAAGTTAGTATTATCAATTTTAACATTAATATTTTTATCAAGATTATATTTGTAACCAGCTTCGATCTGAATAATATTTTCTTCACTTCCAATAATTTTATAAACCAGAATATAATTGTCACCCCTTTTTTTTGTTTCTGGCAAATCAGATTTAATAGGGGATGAACCAATATAACACCAGTCCTCATCTTGCGAAAAAGACCATTTGCCTTTTTCTATTGAAAGAGATTGTTTGGTAATACAAATTATAAAAACTACCAATAATGTGTGTGCTATTTGTTTCATTTATTAATGTATGTTTTTGTTATTATACCATTATATGGTAGTATTAAAGTTTAAGATTAATAAAATTATTATGGAAAATGAAAGGCTAATTGGTCTTGCAATAAAAATTTCTAAAAATAGAGATGAAAGAGCATTCTCTGAATTATTTGATTTTTTAGCCCCCAAGATCAATGCTTACTATCTAAAAAACAACTTAGGTTTTGAACAATCTGAGGAATTAACCCAGGAAGTTCTTAGTACAATTTGGGCAAAGGCAGATTTATTTGACCCTGAAAGATCTAAATTTATTACTTGGGCTTATACTATTGCTAGAAATAAAAAAATTGATCTCTATAGAAAGACAAAAAACAAAACAGCAGAAGATGAGGATATTAGACATTTTTTATATCAAAATAATGAAATTAATGATTATGAGATTGAATTATCAATAAATAAAATAAAGAAAGAGTTAGATGAAAATCAACAAAAATTGTTAAAAATGAGCTTTTTTGAACAAAAAAGTCATAAAAAAATAGCTGAAGAACTTGAAATTCCTCTAGGTACAGTTAAATCTAGAATAAGGTCTACACTAAACAAAATGCAAAAATTCTTATTATGAACACAGTTGCCCAAAAAAACGAGCTTATATTTGGTTATTCAAGTGGCAACCTCACTGAAGCTAAATCCCTATTTGTTTCAATGTATCTATACCTAAATAGTGTTGCCGCAAAAAACGCTTCAATATTTGATAATATTTTAGCTGATAACCTTGCTAATTTAGATGAAGTTGCTCCAAAAAAAATAAATTACAAAGATTGTATAAATTCAACCTATAATCAAAATTTATCATTTAAAATAACCAAAAATAATAACCCCCTTACAAACCTTATAGGCAGCATTGACAAGCTCAAGTGGAAATCAATCTATAAAGGTTTTAGAGAGTTTAATATATCTTTGAAAGATAGTGATACTATTAAACTAATTAAAATGGATCCAGGAATTTCTGTCCCTCTACACTCACATAATGGAAAAGAATATATTCTTGTAATTGATGGAAGCTTTTGTGATGAATATGGAGAATATAAAAAAGGTGATATGCAAATAAATGATCAAAAAATAAAACATCACCCAATTGCCTCTAATAAGAATGGTTGTATTTGTTTGTCTATAACTGAGAGAGATGTAATTTTCTTTGGTAAGCTTGGTTCAGCATTAAATTTATTTACATTTATAAAATCATTTTTTAAGTAAATTTAAAATTTTGCTCTATAATAAGGTATGAGCAAAGTTACAACGCTATTTTACCGTGGTAAATTAGTTGAAAGTATACATAGAATAAAATGTTATATTGGCTCCGTTGATGGAAAAAAAATATTTACAACTAATAATGATGATGATTTTATTTATCCAAGATCTTCTATAAAAATCTTTCAAGCAATTCCATTTTCATCTACAAATGCATTTAAAGTATTTAATTTAAATCAAAAACAAATTGCACTTTCTTGCTCCTCACATTGTGGAGAATATTTTCACATCAGAGAACTAAAAAAATGGATAAATAAAACTTCATTAAAATTATCTTACCTAAAATGTGGAGTTCACAATCCATTAGATAGCAAATCTACAGAAAAACTTTTTCTCTCAGGCAATAGACCTTACCAACTTTATAATAACTGTGCTGGGAAACACTTAGCCATGTTAACAGCATGCAAACTTAATAAATTTTCTATAAATAATTACTTAGATTTTGATCACCCACACCAAATCAACATAAGGAAAATTTTTTCAAAATTTACTGAAGAGAAAATATTAATAAAAAATTATGGTATAGATGGTTGCGGCGCACCTCAATATTCTTTTAAAATTAAACATCTTGGTAAAGCTCTTTCAAATCTTTATAAAAGCTATCACTCTAAGTTTGAATATTCTTTAAATACAAAAACTATGATTGATGCTATATTAAAGAATCCTTTATTTATTGGTGGAAGTAAAAACCTTGACAGTAATTTAATAAAAATTTCAAATGGCAGTATATTTTGTAAAGGTGGTGCTGAAGGTGTTTTTTTATTTTTGCATTTAAAAAAAGGAATTTTTGGAATTTTGAAAGTTTCAGATGGTAATGAAAGAGCGCTGCCTTCAGTTATTTACAATTTTTGTAAAAAATTCAAATTGCTAAATAATAAAGAAATTAATAAATTTAAATTGTGGAATAATTTAACATTGTATAATCATGCTAATAGTAAAATAGGTGGCATAAAAACAATTATTGAATAATAATTAAACTTAATACCATTAAAGTTGTTAAAGGTAATCTTAAAAAGTAATAAGCATTTTTGTGATTACTTTTTTTATAAATTATAAAATAATCTAAAAATAACTGTAATAATAAAAAAGAAATTAATAAAATAAAAACATTAAAATTATACAAATAAATTATAATAATAAA
>CACFLO010000014.1 GCA_902567135.1 uncultured Alphaproteobacteria bacterium
ACAATACCTTGAGATAAGCCTGCTCCACTTGAAACATCATGCATTGTTAACTCATTAATTCCTTTTTTTGATAAATTTTTAATTGTTGAAGAAATAAGTTTTAAATTACTACTTTTCTTATTTGCTAGTCTCTGATTTCTATTATTCATTTTATGTTCAAAAAAAGAATATTTTTTCATAAAATCGTTAATTTTACAAGAAATTTGGTTGAATGCTCATTCAAAGAAATATAAGAAAATAAAATGTCAAAATCAATTTATGATGTAGCTATCATTGGTGGAGGTCATAATGGGCTTACCACAGCATGTTATTTGGCAAAAGCTGGCCTAAAAGTAGTAGTGGTAGAGAAACAAAGCTATGTTGGTGGAGCAGCTGTTAGTCGTGAAATACATCCAGGATGGACATATTCAAATTGCTCCTATGTATGTAGCTTATTACGTCCCGAGATTTTTAGAGATCTTGAATTATCAAAATATGGCCTTCAAATTATTCCTTACGAAGGAAGTGCATCAATGCTTGATGATGGAAGATACTACGCCCACTATAATGATCATGACTTAACTTATCGTTCAATAGCTCAATTTTCCAAAAAAGATGCTGAGGCTTACGATAGGTTTGGTAAAGATGTTATGAGACAATGTAAAATAATAAAACCTCTTTTAAAAATGACACCTCCAGATCCTACGTCATTTGCGCCCAAAGATATAATGGGTTTGTTTGATTTTGCAAAATTTTTTGCAGCAAAAGATGAGCTAGGTGGTTTAGGAGAAAAAGAGATTTACGATACCATTCGTTTTTGGACAATGAGTGTACGAGATTATTTAGAGGAGTATTTTGAATCTGATATTGTAAAAGCACATCTTGCTGGTTCTGCAATTATAGGTACTGCATTAGGCCCCTACTCTCCTGGATCTGCTTATGTCCTATTACATCATTATATGGGTGAGGTTGATGGTACAGTTGGTGCTTGGGGATACTCAAGAGGAGGAATGGGATCTATAACAAAAGCAATGGCAGCTTCTTTAGAGGCCAGTGGTGGTGAGATAAAAGCAGGTTCGCCAGTTAATGAAATTTTAATTAAAAATAATAAAAGTTATGGGATGGTTCTAGAAAATGGAGATGAAATTTATGCAAATAAAATTGTTTCCAATCTTGATGTAAAAAGAACTTTTCTTAAAGTGGTTGAGAAAAAAGAATTACCAGAAGATTTTTATAATGCAGTAAAGAAATTTAAAATCAGAGGTTCATCAGGAAAGTTAAATATAGCATTAGATGATCTACCAATTTGGAAAAGTATTCCTGAAGGAGATCCAGCAGGAACAGGAGATCTTCATATTACACAAAGTATAGAAGAGATGGAGGGCGCTTATGATGACTGGAAAGATGGTAGGTGGTCATCCTTGCCTTATGTAGACATGTGTATTCCAAGTATTAATGATCCTACTATGGCTCCTCAAGGAAAGCATTATATGTCTGTATTTGTACAATATGTGCCTTACAACTTAGCTGATGGAGGATGGACAGAAGAAAAAAGATTAGAATTTGGTAAACATGTTATGAGTAGGATAGGAAACTATTCAACAAATTTTAACGATATAATTAATCATGCAGAAATAAGAACACCAAAAGAATTAGAGCAAGAAGTAGGTTTAACTGAAGGTAATATTTTTCAGGGTGAATTAACTATGGATCAATTGATGTTTAACAGACCTATACCCGGGTATGCTCAATATAAAACACCCATCAAAAATCTTTATATGTGTGGTTCAAGCACTCATCCTGGGGGTGGTGTAATGGGTGCGCCTGGAGCAAATGCAGCTAGAGAAATACTAAGAGATCTAAGAAAACAAATAAACACACACTATATATGAAAATCTTTGATATAATTATTATTGGGGCTGGACCAAATGGATTAGCAGCTGCATCTTACCTATCAAAATTAGGTAAAAAAGTTTTAGTTGTTGAAAAAAATGAAGAGGTAGGAGGATTAGCACAATATGCTGATTCAAGTAGTAGTTTAAGTAAAAAAGTTATTGATCAACTTGGTTTAAAAATTAGTACAAAGAAAAAAAATACTTTTGTAACAAGTTTAAATGATAACTTAAATCATACTGTTTTAGAAATAGATGAAAACAACGCTGTAAAATTTAAAGAATGTGAAGCTAGCTTAGAAGATCAAAATAATTTTCTAAAACTTGTCAAAAAATATAACTTATTTTCCAAAACATTATCTTCATTTATGTTTAATAGTCCGCCAAGAGTTAAGTCCGGTAATAAATCAGATTTATGGCAACTTATTTCTATGGGTTGGAAAGTTAGAAAACTTGGTAAAAAGAATATGAGAGAGTTATTAAGGATTATTGGTTTAAATATAGCTGATGACTTAGAAGACAACTTAATCAATGATAATCTAATGGGTATTTTATGCAACGAAGCTATATTAGGTTCTAATCTTGGTCCAAGATCACCTGGTTCCATATTAACTTTACTTTATTCCAATGCAATTAATGGATCAATATTTAGAAATAATAATTTAGATAGTAAGCAAATAATTGATTCACTTGAACAAAGCTGCCTTGATAGAGGTGTTGAGTTTTTAAAATCTTCTGAAGTTAAAAAATTATTTATAAATAATGAATCAGTTACTGGTATTGAAATGAATAACCAAAATACAATTGAGTCCTCAACTATTATTTCTACTCTTGATCCCAAGACTACATATTTAAATTTAATAGGAGCAGATAAACTAGATACTGATTTTACTAGAAGAGTTTCAAATTTTAGATCAAAGGGAAATGTTGCTAAAATTAAATTAGAATTTAAAAATATGATTAAAATCAAAAATTTAGATGAAAAATATATAGGTAGTAAATTTATATATGCTCCGAACATCAAGTATATTGAGCACGCATTTAATAATAATAAATACAATAAATATTCAACAAAGCCATGTTTAGAATTCTATATAGATAATAAAAATATTTCAGCCAATTTGTATTATGTGCCTTATTTAAAAAGTGGATCACATGATAAAAAAGAAATTGAATCTAATATTCAATTAATATTAAATAATTTCATTGATAATAATCAACTTATTAAGTTTGAAATTGACACACCAAATGAAATAGAAAAGAAATATAATACTTCAGGCGGACATTGGCATCATGGAGATATGGAAATAGATCAATTACTAATGATAAGACCGTTTTATGGATCAGCTCAATATGAAACTCCTATTAATGGTTTATACCTTTGTGGAGCAGGAACCCATCCAGGTGGAGGAATAACAGGAATAAATGCTATTAATGCCTCTAAACAACTTTTGAAAAAATAATGAATAAAAATTTATCATATAAAAAACCTCTTTTGGAAACACCATTTCATGAAAGAACCTCAGAAGCTTGTTACAACAATGATTGGTATCGTTGGGCTGGCTATAAAATAGCTAAAGAGTATTCCAGCACTGAATTAGAATATACTTCAATGCGTAATACTGCTGGCGTTATTGATATTACGCCAATGCATAAATATGACATAAAAGGAATTGAAGCGTGTGAGTTTGTAAACAAGCTTGTAACAAGAGATATATCTAAAATTCAGCCTAATCAAATTATGTATATCATTTGGTGCAATGAAGATGGCAATGTTATTGATGATGGTACTGTATTTTGTTTAAAAGAAGATCATTTAAGAATCATGTGTGCTGAAAGAAACCTCAATTGGTTTACAGATACTGCAACTGGGTTTAATGTTGAAATTAAAGATATAACTGAAACAATTGCTGCGTTAGCATTTCAGGGTCCTTTATCATGCAAAATTTTAAACTTACTTAATGTAAATGATATTGAGAATTTAGAACCATTTCAATTCAATAACTATCAAATTAATAATTCCAATGTATTAATCTCTAGAACTGGTTTCTCTGGAGATCTAGGTTATGAAATTTGGTGCGATCCAGCTGATGCTCTTAACATATGGGACTCGTTATTTAAATTTAATAGGGATTATAAAGTATTACCAACAGGAATGAATGCTCTTGATATGGTAAGAATTGAAGCCGGTTTTATACAGCCTAATGCTGACTTCATGTCCGCAGAACAAGCTTTAAGACCGAACAGAATGAGAAATCCATATGAGTTAGGTCTTAGTTGGTTAGTAGATTTAGAAAAAAATTATTTTACTGGGAAAGCTGCATTAAAAAAAATTAAGAAAAAACCTCTAAATAAAAAACTTGTAGGATTAGATATTGAGGGTGATAAGCCTGCAGTTGGATCAATTTTATATGATCGACAAAAAAAAGAAATAGGGATTGTTACTGCTGCTATGTGGTCCCCTACCCTCAAATCCAATATTGCTATCGGGTATGTGAATAAAGAGTTTATGAAAATAGGGTCAACTGTTTTTGCAGAAATATATCATCCAGAAGAATTAGAATACAAAAAAATATGGGCTAATTGTAAGGTTGTAAAAAAACAGTTTTTTAATCCACAAAGGCGGTATAACGTACCAGCTGATATTTAAAAAAATGGCAAAACTATTATTAACTTTATTAGTTATTTTATATGGAATTTAATCTTACAGAAGAACAAAATCTTTTAATAAAGACAACTGAAACTTTTGTTAAAACAGAATTACTAAAACATGAAGAATTATTAGAAAAAACAAATAATTTACCTAAAGAATTGTATGATGAAATTAAGCAAAAAAGTATTGAAGCAGGATTGTATGCTTGCAATATGCCGCTTGAACATGGTGGTGGTGGCTTAAATGCTTTTGATTTAACTTTAGTTGAAAAACATTTAGGTTTTGCATCTCTTGCCTTAGCTGAAATTGCATGGCGTCCACAAAATATCTTAATGGCTTGCGAAGGTGAATTAATTGATCAATACTTAAAACCTGCCATTACTGGTGAAAGAAAAGATTGTATTGCGATGACTGAGCCTGAAGCTGGTTCTGATCTTAGAGGAATGAAAACAAATGCAAAAAAAGATGGTGATGATTGGATAATCAATGGAACTAAACATTTTATATCAAATGCTCATATTTCAGATTTTGTCGTTTTATTTGCATCAACTGGAACAGATGAACAAGGAAGAAATTTATTATCATGTTTCTTGGTGGACCTTCATCAAAAAGGTGTTGAAGTAGCTAAAGGCTATGACTGTGTTTCTCATAGAGGATATGTAAATAATGTTATCAATTTTAATGACTGTAGAATACCTGGAAAAAACATTTTAGGTGAAAAAGACAAAGGTTTTGAATTGATGAATGTTTGGTTAGAGGCAACTAGATTAACTGTTGCAGCAACTTCTGTTTCGAGAGCTGAAAGAGCATTTGATATTGCGCTTGACTGGTCCGCTAATAGAAAACAATTTGGAAAAGTAATAGGAAAGTTTCAAGGTGTTTCTTTTAAATTAGCAGATATGGCTACAAATATTAAAGCTGCAAATCTAATGTTACTTGAGTCTGCATGGAAGATTGATCAAAAAACTCTTTCCTCACAAGATGCAGCAATGACAAAATTATTCTGCACAGAAATGCTTGGTAAAGTATCAGATGAAGCAATCCAAATATGTGGAGGAATGGGTTTGATGTCTGATATACCGTTAGAAAGAATCTGGCGTGATGCTCGAATAGAGAGAATTTGGGAAGGTACAAGTGAAATCCAAAGGCATATTATCTCAAGATCTTTATTAAGACCTCTTGGGGCTTAATTTTGTGAACTTAAGTAAATTATTTAGACCAAAAAAACTTGCAATAATTGGTGGTTACTGGGCTGATTTTGTTTTTGATGAAAATATAAAGATTGGCTTTAAAGGAAAAATTTGGCACATCAATCCTAAAAGAAGCAGTTCAAAAAAAAAGAAATATTATAAAAGTTTAGCTGACTTACCATCAATCCCTGATTGTGTTTATATTGCAGTTTCAAATGATTTGACAATTAAATTAATGAAAGATATTTCTGATATGGGTGCTGGGGGAGCTGTATGCTTAGCTTCAAGATTTTCAGAATTAAATAATTTAGAAGGCAAAGAAAAAACAAAAAAATTAGTAGCCAATTCTGGCAAAACTCCTTTTTTAGGCCCTAATTGCTATGGATTTATTAATTACTTTGATAAAGTTTCAGTATGGTCAGATCAAGTTGCGGGTAGTCAAACAAACAAGGGTGTAGCTATCATTTGTCAAAGTGGAACTATTGGAAACACAATTAGCTTTAATCACAGATCTCTTCCAATAGGATATATCATATCATTAGGAAATCAGGCCAAGATAAGTATCGAGGATACAATTGAATATGCTCTAAAAGATAAAAGAGTTACTGCAATAGGTATATATGCTGAGGGTTTTACTAGCATTAATAAACTAATTAGAGTTTTAAAAATCTCCAAAGAAAAAAAAATCCCAATAGCGATAGTAAAAGTTGGTAGATCTAAAATTGCATCCGAGACAATTTTAACTCATACAGGCTCATTAAGTGGCAAAGAAAATATTTATGATGCTTTATTTAAAAGAATGGGAGTTGCCAGATGTGAAACTTTATCAGAACTTGCAGAGTTACTTAAATATTTTCATACCCATGGGGTTATCTCAAATGATCAAATATCAATTATGGGTCCCTCAGGTGGAGATATGGCAATGCTAGGAGATGCTGCAGAAACTTTAAATTTAAAATTTGGAAAAATTAAACCTCAAATTAAAACTGATCTAAAAAAAGTAAATCATCCAGGTGTAATAGTTTCTAATCCTTTCGATATGCAAACATATAATTGGAATGATCCTGATAATATTGAAAAAACATTCAAAATTTTTTTTAAAAATAATTTTAGTTCAATAAGCCTAATGCTTGATTTTCCAAATATGGAAAAATGCGATACTGATGAGTGGGATGCAATAGTTGATAAATTTATAAAAGTTGCAAAAAAATATAAAAATGGAAGCCTCATCTCTTCATTGTCAGACACAATGCCAAAACATATTAGAGATAAATGTATTAATAATGGAATTTCACCTCTTCAAGGAATGAAGGAGGCTTTATTCACAATTAAAAAAGCAATAGAAATTGGAAGTATTTGGAAGAATGAATCTGCTGTAAAAAACTATATAATAAAGCAGAAGAAGAATAAAAATATTAAAACTTACTCTGAATTTGAGTCAAAAAAATTTCTAAAAAAAATTGGGATTAAAACCCCTAAAGGAATAATTTCAAATAAAATTAAATTAAAAAAAGATAGTGCTAAAATTGGTTTTCCATTAGTTGCTAAAATTCACTCAAACCAAATTTTTCACAAATCTGAACATAATGGTGTCATAACTAATATTAAAAATATTAATGAATTAGTGTCCAAAACAAAAAAATTTAAAAATCAAATTTTATTAGAGAAAATGGTCAAAGATTCACTAATAGAAATTTTAGTAGGAATTAAAATTGATGATGAATTTGGTCCTGTAATAGTAATTGGCGCAGGAGGAATTTATACAGAACTAATTAGAGAGACTAAAACTTTATTATTACCATTAACAAAAAAAGATATTCAAAATGAATTAAAAAATATGAAAATAGGTAAGATATTATTTGGTTACAGAAATCAAGATAGAGCGGATATCAATAGTTTAATTAAAGCAATACTTTCATTATCTAAATTTGCTGAAAAAAATATCAATAAATTACATGAAATAGAAATTAATCCACTAATAGTTTGTAAAAAAAATAAAGGTGTGTTTGCAGTAGATGCACTAATACATTATTTTGAAGAATTATGAGTGAACCAATCAAAACTAAAATTATAGACTCAATTCTTGAAGTTACAATTGATAGACCAAAAGCTAATGCTATTGATGCTAAGACAAGTATAATTTTAGGTAATATATTTTCTGATTTTAGAGATAACCCTAATCTTAAAGTAGCTATTATTACCGGTGGTGGAGAAAAATTTTTTTCAGCAGGATGGGATCTTAAGGCTGTTAATGAAGGAGAAGCAGCGGATGCTGATTATGGTGTAGGAGGATTTGGTGGTTTGCAAGAATTACCAAATATGAACAAACCTATTATTGCTGCTATAAATGGTATTGCTTGTGGTGGCGGTTTTGAAATAATGATTTCAGCAGATATTATAATAGCTTCTGAACATGCAACATTTGCATTACCTGAAATTAATGTAGGAGTTGTTGCAGATGCTGCTACAATAAAATTAAGAAGAAGAATTCCTTATCATGTAGCAGTAGAGTTTTTAATGACTGGAAGATGGATGGATACAAAAGAAGCTAAGCATTGGGGTTTAATTAATGAAATCGTTAATAAAGATCAGTTATTAAAAAGAGCTTGGGAAGTAGCAGAAAAAATTTCAAATGGACCTAATTTAATTTATTCTTCAATTAAAGAAGTTTTGCGTGAAACAGAAAATGAAAAAGAAATACCTTCTTTTGAAATTCTAAGATCGTTAGAAACTGTTAAAAAAGTCTATGGCAGTCAGGATTTAAAAGAAGGAGCATCTTCATTTGTGAAAAAAACTGATCCTAAATGGCAAGATAAGTAATAAAAATATACAATTTTCATTGAATGCTTATTCAGCGAATGATACTGTATTTTTATAATGAAAAATGATTATATCTCAGAAATTTATGAAAAAGATAAACTGGTACTTCATCCTTATGAAGATTTTAATAGTAGAGGTACTTATAATAGAAAATTAATAACTAAATCTGATAATATCTATTTGTATGATGAAAATGGTAATAAATTCATTGATGGCCCAGGTGGAATGTGGTGTAATAATATTGGTCATGGAAATAAAGAAATTGGGGAAGCAATTAAAAATCAGATTGAAAAAATGGATTACTGTAGTCCTTTTTCTGAGTCAAATGAAGTTTCTGCAGAATTAGCCTCAGTACTAGCAGATCTATCTCCAGGAGATTTAAATACAGTTTTTTTTACCTCTGACGGATCAACGGCCAATGAAACAGCATTAAGATTTGTAATGTTTTATAACAATATATTGGGCAGACCAAATAAAAAACATATTATTACAAGGGATAAAGCTTACCATGGTAGCACCTATTTAACTGGATCGATTACTGGTAAAGACAGAGAAAAAAATAGTTTTGATTTTGAAAAAAATTTTATTCATCATCTAAGCTCTCCTCTTCCATACAGACGGTCAAAAGATCAAACAGTTCAAGAGTTTTGTAATGAACTAGTAAAAGAATTTGAACAAAAAATTGAAGAACTAGGTGCTGAAAATATTGCAGCTTTTATCGCTGAACCTGTGCTTGCATCTGGAGGGTGTATTGTGCCTCCTGATGGATATTTTAAAAAAATTTATGATGTATGTAAAAAAAATCAAATTATTTTTATAGCTGATGAAGTAGTTACTGGATTTGGGCGGCTTGGTCATTTTTTCTCCTCAGAAGAAATTTTTGGTGTTGTGCCAGATATTATAACTTGTGCAAAAGGTATTACATCAGGTTATTTACCTTTAGGAGCAGTGTTGTTTTCAAATAAGTTGATAGCTGATTTAAAAGATGACTCATCTTTGTTTTTTCATGGATATACCTACTCTGGACATCCGGCATGTTGTGCTGCTGCACTTAAAAATATAGAAATTCTTAAAAGAGACAAGATCTTAGAACATGTAAAAGAAATTGAACCCCATTTTTTTGAAAAACTTAACTCATTATATGAACTGCCAATAGTGGGAGATATACGAGGTAAGGGTCTAATGGCTGGTATTGAATGTGTTATTAATAAAGACAGCAAGGAAGCACTAGTTTTAGATAAAGCAATAGGATCTAGAATTGATGAAGAATCCATTAAATTAGGTCTTATAATTAGACCTCTTTATCATATTTGCGTACTCTCACCTGCTCTGATTATAAATAAAGAACAAATTAATGAGCTTACTGAAAAGTTATATCAAGCAATCTCAAACACTATTGACCAATTAAAAAACGAGGGGCTCTGGTCTCAAACTAAATGATTCTAAATAGTTTAAAAAACTATTTAGACTTCAATATTGTAAACTCGAGTATAAAATATTTATCATTAGTTGCTTTTTGTACAGGAATAATAATTAGTTATTTTTATACTGTATTAGTCATACTTCAGAAATATGCAGGTTATTCAGAATTTTTAATTGGTTCTATTGCTTCTTTTGGTCCATTAGGACTAATATTATCAGGATTTTTTGTCACTAAACTTTTAAAAAAATTTGGTTTTTATAAAATAATTTTTATATCAGCGGTAACTCAAGGCTTATGTATCATATTAATGCTTGAGTTTTTTCATCCAATTAATTTATCAATGTGTTTTTTTATATTTGGTATTATGGGCGGTCTAACATGGATGACAATGGATACTTGGGTTAATATTGTATCCAATAATTCTAATAGAGGTAAATCTATTGGTATTTATAACTCATCTGTAACAACGGGTTTGGCACTTGGTCCATTGATTGTTGGAGTGATGGGAACATCAAGTAGGATACCCTTAACAGTATGCATGATACTGGTAGGATTTAAAATTATAAGCCTAATAAGTATAAAAAAATATGTAAACCAAGTTTTTATTCCAGAACAATCTTCTAAAATGAAATTTTCAATACTTGCAATATCACCGTTTGTATTTTTTGCTATATTTTGTGCAGGAATAGAAGATTCATCTTTTTTAGCTTTGTTCCCTGCTTTTATGATTAATGATTTTTTTACGGATAAACAAATTGGTTTGTATATATTTATAGGTGGATTATTCGGCGTACTCTGTCAGCCTTTTATAGGAGCTTTATCTGATAATTTTAACAAAAGAATAATTATTTTTTTATTACTATTCTCTCATATTTGTTGGTTAATGTTATTAAACTTTTCTAATTCCAATCCATATCTAATTATTTTTGCTCTAATGATAAGCGGATTTGCATCTACGAGCCTTTATACTGTAACACTTGCTTATTTAGGAGAGCGAATTAATGTAACTGATATAGCTTTTGCCACATCACTATTTATAATTATTTATGAATTAGGGGAATATTTAGGCCCAATTATAGTTGGTTTTAACATGAGTATATATGGCAACTCTGGATTTATTTATACTTTGTCAAGTTTTGTAATTGTTTGTATAATATTTGGAATAATAAGATCATTGTTTAAAAAAAATGAGAATTAAAATTATAAAAGCAACTTCTAAACACATTAAAGATGTTGGGCACTTATTTGATTTGTATAGACAATTTTATAAATATAAATCAAATCTAAAAGCATCAACAAATTATATTAAGCAAAGAATTTTAAATAAAGAATCAACTATTTTTATTTGTTACTCAAAATCATTAGAAGCAGCTGGATTTGTTCAACTTTACGAAACCTTTGATTCATTGAATATTAATAAAAAATTAATTTTATACGACCTTTATGTTGAGCAAAAATATAGAAGATTAGGTTATGGTAGAATGCTTATGTTAAAAGCAAAAGATTACGCTATTAAAAAAAGAATGAAAATAGTTGAATTATCAACTGCCATAAATAATAAAAAAGCACAGTCTTTATATGTATCACTTGATTATAAAAGAGACACAGAATATTATAATTATTATTTAGAGGTTTAAGATGGAAAAAGTAAAATTTGTTGAGATGAAAGATGGTGATAAAGAAGATTATGATCTTCTCGCAAAATTTGAAGATAAATATATAGAAGGAACAGCAGATCGGGTAATTAGAATATTAAAGAATCTTGACTCATCACTCGGTGGATATCAAGTTTCAAGATTAGAGCATTCCTTACAAGCTGCTTCAAGGGCCCTTAGAGATAAGGCAGATGAGGAGATGGTTGTTGCTTCTCTTTTGCATGATATTGGAGATGAAATAGCGCCATTAAATCATTCAGAAATTTCTGCTGCAGTTTTAAGACCCTTTGTTTCAGAAAAAACTCATTGGATAGTTCAACAACATGGATTGTTTCAAGCATATTATTACAACCATCATTATGGAAGTGATAGAAATTTAAGGGAAAAATTTATAGGTCATCCATTCTATAAGGATACTATAAATTTTTGTGAAACATATGATCAAAACTCTTTTGACCCAAATTACGATACTATTAAATTAGAAGAATTTATACCTATGGTTCACAGAATATTTAATAGAGAACCTCACAAACACGTCTATCTAGGCCTTTAGTTTATTTTTTTAATTTATTTATTAGATGTAAGTTTTCTGAATTAAATTTATCTTTATTTTCATCAACAAAAGATTGAATTAAGTCTCTTTTATTATCTTCAAATTCAGTAACTCTTCTTGAATTTAAATCAACATATAAGGAACAAACTTCAGTAGTAGATGCTAAATATTTTTCTTTTTTGTGTATCATTTCCAATTTGTAAACTAATCTTTTTTTATCAAAATCAAAAAAAATTAGATTCATATCTACTTCATCACCAACCTTTACTTCCATATCATAGGTAGTATGAGACTCTACAGCAAACGTAGTTCTTTTTTCATTCTTTGCTGAATTTTCTCCAATGTTAAACTTCTCTAATAATACTTCCCATGAAGAGTCAAAAAGATGGATATAAAATGCCAAATTCATATGGCCATTGTAGTCAGTCCACTCAGGGAGCACTTTTCCTGTTTTTAGATATATAGACACTTGTTAATTTCCTATAACTGAGATACATCATTTTTTAACAAAAATGAATAATGAAGTTGTAATTAGTTGTGCTGTAACTGGATCTGGCGATACTGTAAGTAAACATCCAGACCTTCCAATAACTCCTAAACAAATAGCTGAAGCATCTATTGAAGCTGCTAAGGCTGGAGCTGCAGTTGCGCATATTCATGTAAGGGAAAATAATGGCAAGCCAAGCAGGAAACTAGAATACTACAAAGAGGTTGCAGATAGAATTCGATCTTCAGACACTGATGTAATTATTAATTTTACAACTGGTATGGGTGGTGATTTTGAAGTTGGGGAAGGAAAAGATCCACTAAATCCAGTAGGGCCAAACACAGATATGATTCATGCTTTGGACAGACTCGAGCATGTTGAGGAATTATTACCTGAAATTTGCACATTAGACTGTGGATCATTAAATTTTGGTGACTCAAACATGACTTTTATTCATACACCCGTTCAACTGAGAGCTGCAGCAAAAAAAATGCAAGACTTAGGAATAAAGCCAGAAATGGAGGCTTTTGAAATGGGTCATTTATGGTTTGCTAATCAGCTTTATAAAGAAGGATTAGTTGACTCGCCTCCATTATATCAAATTTGTTTAGGAATACCTTGGGGGTCACCTGCAAATACAGCTTCAATGAAAGTCATGGCAGATATGATACCAGATGAGGCTAACTGGGCTGGCTTTGGCATTGGAAGACATCAAATGCCTATGGTTGCGCAATCTGTCATATTAGGTGGTAATGTCAGAGTAGGATTAGAAGATAATTTATATTTAGAAAAAGGTGTGCTTGCATCAAATGCTCAATTAGTTGAAAAAGCAACAAGAATCATAAGTGATCTTGGTGCAAAAATTCTTAACCCAGAACAAGCTAGAAAAAAATTAAACCTAAAAAAACAATTTTAAAGTGCAATCCTCTATAAATAAAATTGCAGTTGTTGGAACTGGAGTTATAGGCACTGGATGGATTATAAGATTTTTATTTAATAAAAAACAAATTAAAATTTTTGATCCAAGTGAAAAACAAAAGAAATTTTTATTAGATGAGCTCAAAAGGACAGAGCCTTTATTAAAAAAATTTTATAAAAGTAATATTAATATAAATAATCAATTAGAATTTTGTAGTTCAATAAAAGCAGCTGTATCTGATGTAGATTTAATACAAGAAAATACTCCTGAAAATGAGAAATTGAAAATAAGAATTATAAAAGAAATAAGTCATCATTCTAAAAAAAGCGCAATTATTGCTTCTAGTTCATCAGGACTATTGCCTTCTAGAATACAATCCAAAGCCCAGCATCCTGAAAGGGTATTAATAGCCCATCCTTTTAATCCAGTTTATCTTTTACCCTTAGTAGAAATAGTACCGGGTAAAAAAACAGCAAAAAAAAATATTTTAAAAGCTAATAAGTTTTATACCAAAATTGGTATGAAAACTCTTATTTTAAAGAAAGAGTTACCAGGATATTTGTCAGACCGATTACAAGAATCTATGTGGAGGGAGTCACTACATATAATTAATGAAGGATTTGCATCTACAAAAGACTTAGATGATGCGATAATTTATGGACCTGGTCTGAGATGGTCTTTAATGGGTACTTTTTTAACTTTTCATTTAGCAGGTGGTGAAATGGGCATGAAGCATATGCTAGAGCAATTTGGTCCTGCTTTAAAATTGCCATGGACAAAGCTTAAGGCGCCAAAATTAACAAATAGTCTAAAGAAAAAAATTATAGAAGGTACAAAAATGCAATCCAAAAAAAAATCTATTAAAAATCTAGCCAATTTAAGAGATAATTTTTTAATTGATTTACAAAAATTATTAAAGAAATATAAAGTTTAGTATGGTTCAGAAAAGTAAATACGTAGCATTAAAAAACTATATTCCTATGGGGCTACCAAGTGAAGATGATTTTGTAATCAAAGAGCAAGAGATAGATTTATCAAATAATAATGATGTATTAGTAGATAATCTATGGTTATCTGTTGATCCATACATGCGTGCAAGAATGACTGAAAAGAAAAATTACAAAGAGCCATTTGTTATAGGTGAGCCAATGGAAGGAGCTGCAATAGGTATTGTAAAAAAAACCAATTCAAATATTTTTGAAGTTGGGGATTACGTATTAAGTAATTATGGTTGGAGAGATAAGTTTGTTAATGCAGATAGCAATTTAAGTAAAATAAAACCAAATAATTTTACATTACAATCATATCTAGGACCTTTAGGGATGACTGGTCAAACCGCATATACGGGTCTTTTTAAAATTGGGAAGCTTAAAAAAAATCAAACTGTTTTAGTATCTGCTGCTGGAGGAAGTGTTGGTTCTTTAGTTTGTCAAATAGCAAAATTACATGGTTGCAAAGTTGTTGCGAGCACAGGCTCAGATGAAAAAGTAGATTGGCTAAAAAATGAATTGAATGTTGATCATGCATTTAACTATAAAAAAACAGATAATTTAGTAATAAAATTAAAAGAGATAATGCCAGATGGATTTGATTTGTATTTTGATAATGTTGGAGGAGACTTTCTTGAAGCAGCTATTTTTAGAATGAAAAATTATGGTAGAATTGTAATTTGTGGAAGAATTTCACAAATGAATTCAACTAAAACACCTGAAGGATTAAAAAACATAGCTCATGTACTGGTAAAAAGATTAACTATTAAGGGATTTTTAATTTTTGATCACGAGAATGACTCAGAAAATTTTCAAAATGATATGTCAAAATGGTTAAAAAATAAAAAAATTATTTCAAAAGAAACAATATATGAAGGTTTAAGTAAAGCACCAAAAGCTTTCGTAGATTTATTAAACGGTAAGAATATTGGAAAAATGCTTGTAAAAATTTAAAGTGTTACATAGGGACTAGTGCCCCGAAAATTAATATCTAATTTAAGTTCTTTATCTATGGGTGGAAAAGCTCTTTGTTGACATTCAATTCGAGGACAAATTCTACAAGATACACCTATTGGAGTTTGTAATTTTTTATTATTAATGTCCATTCCTTCAGAATAAATTAAATCTTTTGCATATTTGATATCACAACCTAGCCCTATTGATACAAAACTTTTAGGCATACCATGCTTTTCAATTCCTTTTTCAAAAGCGCGAGCTATACAAAAATAAACCTTACCATCTGGCATTCTTGAAATTTGAGGATGTATTTTACCAGGGTTAAGAAAAGCAATATAAACATTCCATCTAGGGCACGATCCTCCATGTCTTGGAATATGAATACCAGATAATGAAAATCTTTTAGATACATTTCCAGCAATATCAGTTTTTAAAAAATGAAAAGGTACACCTTCATTTCCAGGTTTTTGAAGGTTAGTTAAACGATGAGTGACTTGCTCAAAGCTGCATGCATAATGATGCATTAATATTTCAACATCATATTTATTTTTTTTTGCATTAACTAAAAAATCATCGTAGGGCATTAAAATTGCAGAAGCAAAATAGTTTAACAAAGATATTTTTAAAAGAGTTTTTACCTCATCAGATTCAATATTATTAATATTAATAATTTTAGCTATAACATCTTCTGATTCAAGTGAAGCTACCTGATAAGCTAAATGAAAATTCCTCGAGGTATAAGTTAGCATTTCAGATAGATTCAGTATTTTGTTTTGACTTTCAAACTTTCTAAATGATTTTAATTCTTCACTTGCAGGAACTATTTCAACTTTTACATTATGTTTTGATTTTAAGTAGTTTGTTAACTTAAGTCCTGATCCAATATTATGAACATCCCCTAAACCTGCATTTTTTCTAATTATTTCTGAGGCAAGCTCAATTTCATGAAAATAATTTTTATTATCTTGCAAAAAATCAGAAACGACCTCAACAGGTAATCTACTTGGACTTTCTACAAAATTAGAATTTACATCCATTGATTCTAATCTATTTTGCATATCTTCTTTAAAAGATTTATGAGTATCATTTAGAGTTAGTAAAGCTTTCGCTATATTTGGATTTGAGCTAATGAATTCAGTTGTTTCTTGATTGGTAATATCAAGATCCTCAAACATCTCATTGCTTAAGACGTCCATAACATCGGATAAAACTCTTTTATTACTCTCTAGTGTTAAATCTTTAAGAGATAGACCTAGTTCATTCCCTACTTTTATTAATAAAGGAACAGTAATTGTCCTCCGACCACTTTCTAATAAATTTAAATAACTTGCTGATATATCTAATTTTTTTGATAATTCAGTTTGTGAAAATCCGCGAGCCCTTCTCTCTTTTCTTATTTTTGAGCCAATATTAGATATTTCGTTAATTTCCATAATTTACAATATTTACAAAATTACATACTACATTAATACTTTTTTTACAATATTTACCCTAGTTTTCTAGTATTTTCTTGATTTTTTTCTCTATTTGTAAAGAATGTAAATAATGAATAAAAAAGAAAATAGTAAAAAAGTTAAAGCTACTAATTCTAATAATGAAAATATTTCTCTTGAAAGTAAGGTAATTGAAAAATCATTAGACTCTAAAATTGATTTTGATTCAATTGATAACGCGAATGCTTATTACTCAGAGAGATATGGTTGGACATTAAGAAAAAATTAAAACTTTTAATTAATAAGCTTTTAATCTAATTTCAGTGTAACTTATGAGTTACACACCTAATCCTAAAAGATATTCATACAATAATTTTAAAAGATGCGGTGATAGTGGTTTAGATTTACCTCAAATTACACTTGGACTATGGCATAACTTTGGTGGCAAGGTTATAAAATCAGAATCTAAAAAAATGATTTTTAGAGCTTTTGATAGAGGTGTCACACATTTTGATCTAGCTAATAATTATGGCCCTCCTTATGGATCTGCTGAGTCTAATTTTGGCAAAATAATATCTCATGAGTTAAAAAAATATAGAGACGAAATACTTGTATCCACTAAAGCTGGTTATGATATGTGGCCTGGACCTTATGGTGAATGGGGATCAAAAAAATATATCACAGCAAGTTTAGATCAAAGCCTTAATAGAATGAAATTAGATTATGTAGATATTTTTTATTCACATAGATTTGATCCTAATACCCCCTTAGAAGAGACTGCTGATGCTTTACATCGTGCAGTCCATCAAGGCAAAGCTCTATACATAGGTATTTCATCCTATTCATCAAAACAAACAATTAAAATGAACAAACTTTTAAAACAAAGGGGCATTAAATGCTTGATCCACCAACCCTCATACTCAATGATCAATAGATGGATAGAAAAGGATTTGCTAAAAACTCTTAAAAAGCTTGGAATAGGTTGTATTGCTTTTTCTCCTCTTGCCCAAGGAATGCTATCGGATAAATATATAAAAAAAATACCTACCACATCCAGAGCAAATGAGAATTCATCATTAAGTCCAAAATTAATAACAAAAAGCTATAAAGAGAAAATTATTAATTTAAAAAAAATAGCTTCTAAAAGAAATCAAACAATTAGCCAGATGGCTTTATCATGGATTTTAAGACATCAAGAGGTAACTTCAGCTTTGATTGGAGCTAGGACAATTAAACAACTTGATGAATGCCTAGATAGTTTAAACAATCTAAATTTTACTAAAAAAGAATTAAAATCAATTGATAAATTTGCAAAAGAAGAAGATATAAATTTATGGTCTGCTTCTAGTAAAAACTAATTATAAAATTCAGCATTTATTGGATCTTCCTGCTTGCCCATAATCATATCAGCTGCTTTTTCTGCAATCATAATAGTTCCAGCATTTAAATTACCACTTAAAATATCTGGCATAATAGATGAATCAATTACCCTTATATTATCTAAACCATGCACTTTAGTTTCCTGATCTACAACAGATAAATTATCAACTCCCATTTTATTTGTACATGATGGATGATATGCAGTATCAGCAGTTTCTCTTATTATAGCATCTAACTCTTTTTCATTAGTCTCATAGCCAGGCCTTAATTGATCGCCAAGATATTTTTTCATACAATCTTGTTTAAATATTTTATTAGCAATTTTTACACTATCGCGCATTTGTTGCAAATCTTCTTCATCTTCAAGATAATTAAACTGTATTTTTGGACTATCTAAATAATTATCAGATCTAATTTTAACAAATCCTCTACTTTTTGGACGATTAGGACTGGCATGAAACTGAAACCCATCAAAAGAAGGGTTTGTTAGACCATGATTAATAACCAATGAAGGAAAAAAATGTAATTGAATGTTAGGATGTTTATATTTGTCAGATGTTTTAACAAAACCACCTAATTCTAAATGTGAATATGTTAACATTCCTTGCTTTAATAAAAACCATTTAATTCCCTCAATAGCTTGTGTAAAATAATTAGTAGATAAGTTATAAAGAGTGTCTTTTGTTTTTGATTTATGCTGAATATAAATCTCAAGATGATCTTGTAAATTTTGCCCAACCCCAGGCAATTCATGGATTACTTCAATATTGTTTTGCTTTAATAGTATAGGATCCCCTACTCCTGATAATTGAAGTATTTTTGGTGAATTTATTGATCCGGCAGAAAGTATAATTTCTTTATTACAATAATATACTTCAGTTTTATTATTATTTTTAATCTCTACCCCAATAGCTTTTTTATCTTTAAAAATTATTTTTGAAACATCTGTTTTGTGTTTTACTTTAAGATTATTATAATTTTTTACTTCTTCTAAATATGCTCTTGCTACACTTTGTCTTTTACCACCATCTATTGTTACATCAAATGTTCCAAATCCATCTTGTTTAAAGCCATTAGAATCTTCAAAAGTTTCATAACCAGCCTCTGCAGCAGCCATAATGAGTGAGTTAAATAAAGGAAATCTCTCATCAATTTTAGATCTATTTACTTTTAAAGGACCTTTTCCACCTCTATACAAATTTTCTCCTCCTGACCAAGTCTCTAATTTCTTAAAATAAGGTAACACATTTTTATAACTCCAATTTGGTAAACCATATGATGCCCATCTTTCAAAATCTAATGGGTTACCTCTTACAAATACCATTCCATTGTGAGAAGAACATCCTCCAATCATCTTACCTCTAGGGCAAAAAATTCTTCTATTATTTAAATATGGCTCTGGTTCAGAATAATACTTCCAATTATATTTAGGATCATGCATTGTGTAAAGTAATGCACTAGGCATATCAACCTTCCATGAATTAGATTGAGGTCCTGATTCTAAGACACAAACATTATTTTTTCTATCTTTTGAAAGTCTGTTGGCTAAAACACATCCTGCAGATCCAGCTCCTATAATTATGTAGTCAAATCGCTTACTCACTAAATCATTCTTTCAGTATTGCCATCAATTGAAATACTTTGCCCAGAAATATTTTTTGAATGATCACTCAATAAATATACCACCATAGATGCTATATCTTCTTTTGTTACAAAAGAGCGAATAGAGGTCATCAACTCAAATTCTTTTTGTATTTTATTTGGTGTAGTCTTTAATAATTTCGCCTTAGAGTTTATAACTCTTTTCATTCTGTCACCTTTAACAGAGCCAGGACAAATTGCATTTACTCTAATATTATATTTACCAAGCTCCATAGCTAAACTTTTAGTTAATCCAATTATAGCCCACTTACTTGCCGCATAAGGTGTTCTTTGAGGAAAACCAAATAAACCAGCTGTTGAAGAAATGTTAACAATTGAGCCAGATTTATTTTTTTTCAAAAAAGGAATAGAGAACTTTGAAAAATAGAAATGACTGTTTAAGTTAGTTTTTAAAGTATTTTCCCATTCTACATTTGAAATATTTTCTAGATATTTTGTTGGCCCGGCAACACCTATATTATTAATCAAACCATCAATTTTTTTTAGCTTTTTTATAGATAAAAAATATTTTTTTACATCTTGATAATTATTAACATCAAGGAATTGTGCAAAAATTTTATTTTTAAATTTTTTATTACTTTTAATTTTATTAATATTTTTTTTATCAATATCAGTTAAGTAAACCTTACCGCCATTTTCAACTATTAATTTTGAAATGGAGAATCCAATACCATCAGCAGCAGCAGATATTATGAATTTTTTATTTTTTAAAATCATAAATCTTAAAAAAAATTTATTTTAAATTGTAACCGTCTTTGCTTAGAGAAATAGCTAATTCTTTTTCAGTAATATACCCTTTAGTATCGCCTTTTTTGTCTACCACCATAACAGTACATCTATCTGCCAGAACCTTAGGTAAAAATTGTTCAATATAAGACCCTTCATCAACTTTCAAAACATCTGCTAGCTTTATCTCATTTGAATTAAATTCATTTGCTTTAATCATAACTGTTTTAGCTCGTAGTACTTTTGCTCTATTTACATCTTTAACAAATGCTTCCACATAATCATCTGCAGGACTCATTATAATCTCTTCAGGCGTACCGGCCTGAACTAGTCTGCCACCATTTAAAATACCAATATGGTCGCCCAATCTTAAAGATTCATCTAGGTCATGAGTAATAAAAACAATTGTTTTTTTTAATTTTGCTTGTAATTCAATAAGTTGATTTTGCATGTCACTTCTAATTAAAGGATCTAAAGCACTAAAAGCTTCATCCATGAGAAGTATTTCAGGATTAGTGGCTAAAGCTCTTGCTAAACCAACTCTTTGTTGCATCCCACCGGAAAGTTGACTTGGGTATTGATCTTCAAAACCTTGCAAACCTACAGACTCAATTTGTATCATGGCAAGTTTTCTTCTTTCTTCAGGCTCCTTACCTTGAATTTCTAATCCATAGCCAATATTTTCAATAACTGTTTTATGTGGAAACAAACCAAACCTTTGAAAAACCATGCTCAATTCATGTTTGCGGAAATCAATTAATTGTTGTTCATCTAATTCCATAATATTAGTTCCATCAACAATAATATCACCATCAGTTGGATCAATTAATCTATTTAAATGTCTAATTAAAGTTGACTTACCTGATCCAGACAATCCCATACATACAAATGTTTCGCCCTCCTCTATTGAAAGTGAGACATTATCTAATCCAACTGTATGTCCTGTCTTTTCTAAAACTTCTTCCTTGTTTGATCCACTTTTAACCATAGGTAATACTTCAGTGGGAGAATTTCCAAAAATTTTATATACATTTTTGATTTCAATTTTTGGCATAGATTATTTTTTCTTTTTAGTTGGTTGAGTACGTTCTTGTATTTTTTCACCATACGCTTGAGTCATTCTATCTAATACTATCGCCAATAAAACAATTGCTAAACCTGCCTCCAATGCAGCACCTACATTTAATTGCTGTAATCCAAGTAAAACTTCATCTCCTAATCCTCTTGTTCCAATCATAGAAGCTATTACAACCATGGCTAATGCCATCATAGTACATTGATTAATCCCCTGCATAATATTAGGCAAGGCTAAAGGCAATTGAACACCTAGCAACATTTGCTTTTTACTAGCCCCAAAAGATCTTGCTGCTTCAATCACTTCTTTATCAACTAATCTAATTCCTAAATCAGTTAATCGGATTAAGGGTGGGCATGCATAAATAAAGATAGATATAATTGCAGGTATCGCTCCTAAACCAAATAAAATGATTCCAGGAATTAGATAACAAAATGCAGGTATTACCTGCATAGTATCAAGAATTGGCAAGATTGCATTTCTTACTTTTTCACTTCTTGCCATAGCTATTCCAATTGGAATACCTATAACAATACATATAGCAATTCCAATAACTACCATAGTTGTTGTTTCAATTGCTTTATCCCAAAAACGAGGATTTAAAAAACCAATAAAAAAAGTACAAAAACCGACAAAGACTGTAGTTCCAAGTTTTCTACCACTAGTAAAATATGTGATAGCAATAACTCCTATAATTACTACAGGCCATGGAGCTTGTACAATAACGGTTTTTAATTCAGTATATCCCCTAAGGAGTCCGTATCCAATAGCATCAAATATTACTCCATAATCTGCTATAAAACTTCTCCAACCTTTGTTTATCCAATGCATAAAAGGTGTATCAAGCCATTTTGGCCAATTAATCAGCCAAGTAAAGTCTGTATATAGTTCTGAAACATTGTCTGGTTTTCTTTTTGAAGAAAGATAGCTAACAACAATTAAAGCAATCATCACAATAACGGCAAATATTTTTGAGAGTTGATAGAGTAAATTTTTAGGTATTATATTTAATAAATTAACTAAAAGAGTAATCGTTGGAATTATAAAAATAAATTTTAAAAATAAAAAAAATATATTTTTAGGTATTAATAAATAATAAGTTGAAACGATCAGTAAAACAAAAATTACAGATGAAGCAATTTTTAAAAATAAATTAGATATATTATTCATATTTTAAGTATTATAAAGCCAGGATCATCAAGATCCTGGCTTAATTTATATTGAATTATAGTGTGCTTTTTACTTTAGCAGCTACGTCTGCAGGAACCCAAGATTCCCATTCAGAATGATTTTCTAAATAATGCATTGCTGTAGCTTCCATGTCGCCACCTGACTCATCAACATAGTATGCTAACATATTATTAACAACTGATGTTGTGATTGTATAAGCATCTGCGAAAGCGATAATATCTGCATTATCAGCAGCAAATTTACCTGTAGCAAGCTTAGTTAAAGCCATATCTTTATACTCGTTAGCACAAGAAGCTTCATAAGCATCAGGACCATCAGCTTTGATTTTATTAACAACTACCATCATAGCATCCCAACAAGCTTTATCATAAGCAGGCTCAGTTAATCGAACCATGTCAATTTCAGGTTTTCCCATTAAACTTGTAGGAGTCCAATAATAAGTAACAATTGGCTGTCCTTTTGCAAAAGCACCTGCGATTGCAGCATCTAATGCTCCACCAGAACCCGGATCAAAGTTTGTGTATAGATCACCAAGACCATATTCCATTATTTTTACAAGATTGATTGTGTAACAAGTCCAACCAGAAATACAACTTGTAATTCTTCCTTTAGATGGATCTTCAGGATCTTTAAATAGCTCCCAAATGCCAGGTTTTTTTAAATCTTCTACACTAGTAATTCCATGTGCTTCAGAAGTTGCTCTATCTACAAAGAAAGCTTGTTCTGATGCAGGTGTATTAATACCAAGATCAACTAAATTTCCTGAAGCTAATTCTGGATCAATTAAAGCTACGTTGTTATCAGTCCAGTGTTCAAAAATTATATCTAGTTGATTATCAATTAAAGCAGCTAAAATTGGATTTGTACTTCCTTTAGTTACTTCAACATCACAGCCATAACCATGTTCCATAATATAAGAACCTATAGCCGTATGAATATTAGCACTATCCCAGTCAAAATCTCCAACTTTAACAGTACAAGCATTTGCACTAAAAGAACTTAGGGAGAAAAATGATAAAAGAGATAGAACTAGAAATGATTTTTTAATAAATTTCATATTCTTTCCTCCTAATTATTTAAATTTTATATCGGTTATTTATTTAGAAACAACTTATATTTGAAAAAAATGACAGATTTATTGGATATTTTTAATAATCATTTTTCCTCTCTCTATAAGCAACATAAATACCACTGATTATGATTAGAATAGCTCCTATAACAACAGAATTGCTAGGTATTTCATTAAAAAACAAGTACCCCATAAGCCCTACAAATATAAATGATGTGTATTCAAAAGGAGAAGTTACAGCCACATCAGCATGTCTTGCAGCTTGTGACATAAAATAATGACCAAACGATCCCATAACACCAAGACTAAGTGCCAAAGTTAAATTGAATACATCTGGTATAATAAAATCTGATGGAAAAAATATAATGGAAGTCAAAAGCAATGCAAAAGAATAATAAAATACTATTGAAGTGCTCGTCTCTGTATTCATTAAAGATCTTGTAGATAAATAAACTGCAGCCATAAAAAAAGCTGAACCTATAGGAAGCAAAGATTTAAGGTAAAACAAATCAGTTCCAGGCTTTACGATTATCAAAACACCAATAAAACCTATTATTATTGCAAATATTCTATGAATACCAAGTTTTTCCCCAAGTATTGGCACTGCTAGTAAAGCTGCAATAATTGGTGCACTATGCGCTATAGCAATATTTTCTGAAAGTAATAAATATTTTATGCCAAAAATATAAAGCACAACACAACCAACAGCTGAAAAAGCCCTAACAAAATGCCTAATTGGTTTTTTTGTTTTTAATGTCACTATACCTGAACGATAAACTAGAAATAGAGAAATGATTGACCCACTAAAAGCTCGAAAAAATATAGCTTCCCAGACAGGAAAATTCATTGTTAAATTTTTATAAGTCATATCATTAACACTAAGGCAGAACATGCCTAGCGTCATCAGTAATATCCCAAGTAATTTTTTGTTCATAAAAAAAAGTTTTAAATAAAAATTAAATTTATGATAGCCAATAGTAAAGTTATTTTAAATGCAAGATAAATATAAAATAGTTAAAATCAGAGAGAGAACTAAATACCTTGAGGTATATTGGTGTGATAATCATATAAGTAAATTTCATTTTCTTTGGATAAGAGATAACTGTCCAACCGCATTTCATAAAGACACTAGAATGAGAAATTTCAATATTTTATCTGTAACCAACAAAATCAGACCTAAAAATTTTAGATTTACTAAAAAAAGTCTGCATGTTTCTTGGTCTGAAAAAAATCATAATTCAATATATAATTTGAAATGGTTAAGAGATAATTGCTACACTGAAAAAAATTTAAAATCATACAAGTCTGAATATAAATTATGGAATTCCCAATTTGCCAAAAAAATTAAACTTACAATATATGATTACAAAAAAATAATTTCTGATGAAAAAGAATTAAAAAAATGGCTTCAAGCAATTTGTTCATTTGGAATAGCTATAGTTGAAAATGCACCTACTAAAGATAAATCTGCTTTTAAAATTTTAGATAAAATTGGAAAATATCGCGAAACATTTTTCGGGACACCCTTTGAGGTAATAAATATACCTAAACCTAATAATCAAGCATACACTGCTGATGCACTTCCAAATCATACTGACCTTCCCTACTATGAATATGTACCTGGATATCAATTTTTGCATTGCTTAAAAAATGATGCCGACGGAGGTAGCTCAACTGCTGTTGATGGTTTTGCCGTTGCTGACTATTTAAAAAAGAAAGAATTTAAAAAATTTAAATTATTAAATGAAAATGAAGTTGTATTTAAAGATAATGATTACACACAAAAAAACATTAGAGTACAAAAATCTACTATAATTAAAATGAACAAAAATAATGATTATGAAGAAATTAGAATAAATTTAGGCGCTATGGGAACATTAGATTTAATGCCTAATATAATGCATAACTTTTATGAAGCATATATTTTTTTTTATCAACAATTACATAGCAAAAAATTCCAAATAGAATTTAAATTAAAGGCAGGTGATATTTTTTGTTTTGATAATAGGAGGGTATTACATGGAAGAAGAGAGTTTAATGCAAATTCAGGGAATAGACATTTGCAAGGCTATTATATTGAAAGAGAAGAAATTATTTCAAAACTTAACTATTTGAAACGTATTAAAGTTTAAGTTATTTTAATCCAAGTAGATTTCACTTGAAGATAATTTTCTAAAGCTTGATAACCATTATCTCTGCCAATGCCAGACTGCTTATATCCACCTAATGGTATTGTGGAATCAACGCCTTCTTCATAATTATTTATATAAACTGTACCTGCTCGAATTTCTCTAGAAGCTTTAATTGCTTTATTTATGTCACTGGTCCAAACACCAGCAGCCAGTCCGTATTCAGTATCATTAGCCATTGATATAGCTTCATCAAAATTAGAAAAAGTAAGAGTTGTAAGAACAGGTCCAAAGATTTCTTCTTGGGCAATTTTCATACTATTTTTAACATTTTTAAATATTGTTGGTTCAAAATAGCAGCCTCCAGTTTCTTTCATGATAATATTTCCACCAACTTTCACTTCAGCGCCCTCTTCTTTACCAATATTTACATATTTATTAATTTTTTCTAACTGTTCATTATTTACTATTGCCCCAGCAAATGATTCTGGATCAAATGGATCAGCTGGTTGCATATTTCTACTTAATTCAGCAACTTTATTTACAAAATCATCTTCAATTTCTTTTTGAATAATTAGTCTAGAGCCTGCAGAACAAACTTCTCCTTGATTTCCAAAGATGGCATATGCTGAAGCTTCTGCAGCAGCATCCAGATCATGACAATCTGAAAAAATAATATTAGGCGATTTCCCTCCACATTCTAATTGAACTTTTTTCATATTAGACTGTCCTGAATACTGTAAAACTAGTTTCCCCACTTCCCCAGAACCTGTAAAAGCTACACAGTCAATATCATTATGAAGACACAATGCTTTACCTGTAATTGGACCATCTCCAGGAAGAACTGAAAATACACCGTCAGGTATTCCAGCCTCTGATAACAGTGAGCCAATCTTTATTGCGCTCATTGGAGATTGTTCTGCAGGCTTTAATATAACTGAATTGCCAGTTATTAAAGCTGGGGCTATTTTCCATATTGCCATCCAAAGTGGATAATTCCATGGCACTATCGCAGCTACAACTCCAATAGGCTCCTTAGTTATTAAGCCCATATATTCTTTAGAGCTTGGAGAAATATCATCAAATAACTTATCAATTATTTCAGCATACCATTCTATATTGTCAATACTTGTTGGTAGATCAGCATTATAAGTATCATTAATAGTCTTACCCATATCCATAGTATCAAGCAATGATAATTCTAAACGATCTCTCTCTAATAGTTCTGCAAATTTTAATAGAATTTTTTTTCTTTTACCTGGGGGTAAATTTGACCAAGACCCCCTGCAAAATGCCTCTCTAGCTTTGGAAACAGCGAAATCTATATCCTCTTGTTGTGAAATATAAACTTTGTTAATTATTTTGCCATCAATGGGTGAAATATTATCAAAAGAATTTTCAGAAATAGATTTATGATAATCTCCATTTATAAATAATTTTGAAGGATAATTTAATTTAGATTTTACTTCTTTAATATTTTGAATATTTAAATTCATTATTGATCGTATATACTATTATTTTTTTTAAGCATCCTTTTTAATGCAGGCCATTCATGATCACCTAATTTATATTTAGGATCTTCGTATTGACCAGCAGCAAATTCTAAAAGATTATCTGATGGTATATTAATTTCTTTGTTTGTTTTTAAAAGATCAAGCTGAACTTTACAAGCTCTGTCTAAATAATACATTAACATAAATGCCTCAGGTATTGTTTTGCCTGCAGTTAGCAAACCATGATTTCGCAAGATCATAACATTATTTTGACCTAGATCTTTTGATATACTTTCACATTCTTCAACGTTTGTCGACATTCCCTCCCAGTCATGATAACTAATTCTTTTATGAAACATAGCAGAGTCTTGAATTAAAATTTCTAAACCAACTTTTAAACAAGAAACTGCTAATCCAGATCTAGAGTGTGAATGCATAACACAATTTAAATCCTCGCGAGTTTTGTGAATTGCTCCATGTATAACAAAACCTGTATAATTTATCTCTCCTTCACCAGAAACAATATTTCCATTTAAATCAATTTCTAATAAATTTGATGCTGTAACCTCATCATACCTCAAGCCAAATTTATTTATTAAGAATGTATTTTTATTTGATGAAGTTTTACATGTAATATGATTCCAAATAATATCACTAAAACCATAGATGTCTGCTAGATGATATGCCGCTGCCAGATCCAATCTATTCTGCTTCTCTTCATCATCAAAGTTTTTATTAGTTTTCATTTAAAAAATGTATAAAATATATTTTTATAAAAAAGGAGCTTTTTTTGAGTATAACTAACACAAAACTCGATATAAATTTTGTAAGATCACAATTTCCAGCATTTAAAGATCCAATGTGTAAAGATTGGTCATTTTTTGAAAATGCCGGAGGTAGTTATGTCCCTAAACAAGTTATTGAAAAATTAAATAATTTTATGATCTCTACCAAAGTTCAGCCTTATGCTGATTATCCTATGTCTAAAATTGCTGGCAATAATATGGATGAAGCAACTGAGCTTTTTGCTAAAATGATTAATGCTAATCATAAAGAGATTATTATTGGCGGTTCTACGTCTATAAATTTATACATTTTATCAAATGCTTTAAAATATTCACTGAAGCCTGGAGATGAAGTGATTGTTACAAATCAAGACCATGAAGCAAATATTAGTCCTTGGAGACGATTATCGGAATTTGGAGCAATTATTAAAGAATGGAAAATTAATAAAGAAACAGCAGAACTTGAAATAGAAAATTTTGAAAGTTTACTAACTAATAAAACAAAAATAGTTGCTGTAACTCATTGCTCAAATATAGTTGGAACAGTAAACAATTTAAAAAAAATATCAGAATTAGCTCATAAAAAGAATGCCATTGTCATAGGAGATGGGGTGTCATATGCCCCTCATGGATTTCCTGATGTAAAAGAGTTAGGTGTGGATTTTTATACTTTTAGCTTGTATAAAACATATGGACCTCATTTAGCTCTTTTATATGGAAAAGAGAACATTCTAAAAAATCTTCCTAACCAAAATCATGAATTTTTATCTGGTAGTTATCCGTATACAATAAATCCGGGTGGCCCTAATCATGAAGAGCTAGTTTCTTTAATTGGTATATATGAGTATATGATTGAATTATACAAACATCATTTTAACAATGAAGATACTTCCATTAGATCTAAAATTAAAAAAATTAATAATCTTATATCACAACATGAAGAGGAAATCTCAAATCCTATTTTAGAATATATTTCAAAAAGAAAAGATTTAACATTAATCGGTAAAAATAAAATTGTTAAAAAAAATAGAGCCCCTACAATATCTTTTATTAGCAAAGAAAAAAAATCAAAAAAAGTTAGTGAGATTTTAGTTAATGAAAAGATTGCGACAAGAAATGACAATTTTTATGCATGGAGGTGTTTAAAAGCCTTGGGTATTGATACAGAAGATGGCTTGGTTAGACTAAGCCTGACGCATTACAATTCCCAGTATGATGTTGAAAGAGTGCTTCAAGCTTTAACAAAGATATAATTTATGAAAATAAAAAGATTTTTTGACTTAACATTAAGTTTAATTTTTATTTTAATCTTTACTCCTCTTTTTTTTATGATCTTTATAATAATTTTAATTGAAATAAAAGGGTCTGCATTTCATTATTCAAAAAGAATTGGTAAAAATAATAAAATATTTAAAATGATTAAATTTAAAACTATGAAAGATAATACACCAGATGTCGCAACTCATCTTCTAGAAAATCCTGGGGAGTATATAACTAAATCTGGAAAATTTCTAAGAAGAACTAGTCTAGATGAGTTACCTCAGTTATTTAGTATTTTTTCAGGCAAAATGAGCTTTGTGGGCCCTAGACCAGCTTTATATAATCAACAAGATTTAATAAATCTAAGAAATAAAAAAAATATTCATAGTCTTTTACCAGGCCTGACTGGTTATGCTCAAATAAATGGAAGAGATAATTTATCAATTGAAGAAAAAGTTCTTTATGATGAATATTATCTAAAAAATTATAGTTTTTCTTTAGATATTAAAATTATTTTGTTAACATTTTTAAAGCTTTTTAAAAATAAAGATGTACACCATTAATAATGAAATTAAATAGTGGCACTAAGAAATTAATTGTCATTTTCAATGATATTATAATAAGCATAATATCTACTTATCTTGCTTTGATAATTAGATATGAAAGTATAGCATCTATTAGTAATAATCACTTATATGCATTCATTATATTTAGTATTTTATTCCTACCATTTTTTTTTTATTTTGACCTTTATTCAAATATTATAAGATATACTGACATTGGCTACTATAAATCGTTACTATACTGTTTCATATTTTATATAATTAGCTCTATAATAATTTTTATTTTTTTTACTGTTCCATTTACGCCAAGATCTATCTCTGTGCTTCAACCTTTTATTTTTTTATTTGGTATATTAATTAGTAGAATATTTGCTGTAAGAATTTTAAAAAATATTTTTAATATAAATAAAGAAATCTCAAATATTA
>CACFLO010000015.1 GCA_902567135.1 uncultured Alphaproteobacteria bacterium
TTGATGCAATTGTTATTGGGAGCAGCACTCCAACCCATATTAAATACCTAGATTTAGCTAATCAATATAATAAAGATGTTTATTGTGAAAAACCCATTCATTTAAATTTGAAAACTGTTGATGCTTGTCTTAATAGATTATCAAATCATAAAAATAAAATTCAAATTGGTTTTCATAGACGTTTTGATCTTAATCATATTGAATTAAAAAAAAGATTAACATCAAAAAAATATGGAGATATTGAGCAAATAAATATTTCTAGCAGAGACTCAGGTCTTCCTCCAATTTCTTATTTAAAAGTTTCTGGTGGAATTTTTAAAGATATGACAATACATGATTTAGATATTTTAAGATGGCTTCTTAATGACGAAATTGATGAAGTTTATGCTCAAGGGACTGTCATGATTGATAGAAAAGTTAAAAAAGTTCCTGATTATGATACTGCCTCAATGATTTTAAAAAGTAAAAAAGGAATTTTATGTCAACTTAGTAATTCTAGAAGACAAACTGGAGGATTTGATCAAAGAATTGAGGTTTATTGTAAAAAGGGTAATTTAAATTTAACTAATATTAAAAAAACAAGTGTTCAGGAAATTAATTCAAAGAGTGAGGTTTTTGATAACTATCCTCTTTCTTTCATTGAGAGATATAAGGAATCATATGTAAGAGCTATAGATTATTTCATAAATTGTATTATTAAAAATATAAAACCATACCCTGGATTATTAGATGGCAGGAATTCTCTAGCAATTGCACAAGCTTTAACTGAGTCTGCAAGAAAATCAAAGCCCATAAAAGTAAATTTAATATGACAATTAATATAGCAAATGCTCCCTGTTCTTGGGGTGTAGATTATGCTGATGATATTAATAATCCTGATTGGAAAAATGTTTTTAAACAAATTGCTGAAGCTGGATATAGTTATTGTGAAATTGGACCATATGGCTTTTTACCAAAAGACTTTCTAGAAACTCAAAATTTCTTAAATGATTTTGATTTAAATGTAGTAGGTGGTTTTATTTTTGATCATTTGCATCAATCTAATAAACATTCAATAATTAAATCAAAAATAATTTCTACATGTTCATTTCTAAAAAAACTAAATGGGAAAGTGTTTGTAATAATAGATCATATTTCTAAAGAAAGAATGAAAACATCAGGCAAAAGAGAAATTTCAGCAGATCTACCTAATGACGAATATAAAGCATTAGTAAGTTTTTTAAGTGAAATTTGTAAGATTGTAAAAGAAGAATATAATTTAATTCCCGTACTGCATCCTCATGCAGGGACTTATATTGAGTATGAAGATGAAATTGATAGATTGCTTAATGATGTAAATAGTGAGTCATTGAACTTGTGTTTAGATACTGCTCATTTATCATATAGTGGAATTGATCCTTATCAAGCTATCTTAAAATATAATTCACTTGTAAAACATATGCATTTTAAAGATATTAAATTAGATATTCTAAATAATGTTCATGATAAAAATATTGATTTTGATACTGCAGTATCAAATGGAGTTTTTTGCCCATTAGGTAGTGGGATGATAGATTTTAAAAAAGTATATGAAAACTTATATAAAATTAATTATGATGGATTTGCAACAATTGAGCAAGACATTGATCCAACTCTTGGGCTTAGCGCAATTGAGTATGCAAAAAGAAGCTTAGAACATTTGAATCAGTTTAAATGATTTAATTTAAATATTTATCTATATTCTAATTCTTTTGCTACTGAAGTGTAATCTTTCTCCATTTGCTTTAAAACTGATTTTGCTTTTCCACCATCAATTAAATATTCTTTTATTGAATTTCCTATACTTTCAGTTAACAAACTTACATATGGACTTACTGGATATTCAGGAACGCCAGCATTTATATTTGCATTTAATCCAGAAGCGGCTGGATTACTTTCAAGTTCACTGTTGATCCATAATTCAAAATTAGAATTTGATGAAATATTATCAAAACTATACTTCATAGTATTCATAGCTGCTACAGCTTCAGATTCTACAACATATCTAGCTACTGTAAATCCCTTAAACCAAATCGTTGATGCAGGAGTGTTACCATCACTTAGACTCAATGCTGGATGAATTGAAGTATTATTAGATTTTAAATTATTGTATTGCGATGCCCAAAATATACCAATAGCTGAATTACCATCTGACCAACTCTTTTCTATTAAAGCAGTATCTGCTTCAAAGTGATCAGGGTTTAAATATTCCGACACAGATTGCATCATTTCTAAAGTTTTGATTCCAGTTTTATTTCTAATGGCTATTTTTGGACTTTCAGGATCTTTAAATAATTCTCCACCTAAACTTAAATACAAATTCACAAACATAATTGCTAAATCTCTATGACTATTAAACATTCCACTAATTGGATATTCTATGCCTGCGGATTTAAGTTCTTCAGCAATTAAAAGTAGATCTTCATAAGTACTTGGAACAGACTGGTTATTTGAACTTATAATATCATCATTAACATATATTTGTTTTGTGTTTTTAGAATAAGCAACTGCTATAGTATGTCTTCCGCCAAGTTTTAACATTTGATCCTCTGGAAAGGTGATATTATTTGACTGTAAATAGTAATCCATTGGAGCTGCTAAACCTTCATATTGAAGAATACCTATTGTGTCATTTTCTGAGATATATGCTGTGTACCTTGCTGGTGCTAATTTCATTTTTGTAACAAAATCAAAATATTCAATGTTTTCACTTTGAGATAAGTCGAAAATTATTTCATCTGTAGAACAATCTTTTGATTTTTCTAAAATTGCAGTTTCAAATGAACCGTTTCTTGCAAATAATCTCACTGCACCATCTTTTTTTCTCTCTAAATCCTTTATTTGAGTAAGATCGCAATTAGCAAATACAGATAGATTAAAAATTAATCCAAATATCAGTGTAATATTTAAAATTTTAATGTTCATTATTCCTCCAGCAGAATCAAATTTATAAATACCTTAATTTGCTTAAAAAGAAAAAAAAAGAAAAAAAATAAGAAAAATACTATTTTTTATTAAATTTAACCCCTAAATTGAATGATTATTAATATTTAGAAAATTTATAATTTTAGAGCAGGGTCGGTTAGTTCTATATCGTCCTCTAAACTTCTATCAGCAATTATGTTAATTTTAGATAAACTATCATGATAATATTTTACTGCTTCATCAGATTTTAAATCGCCATTAACTACTTTTTTCATTGTTTTGACCATTATATTTTGATCTTCACTTAAATTGATTTTTCTTCCAAACAAAGCTACCCTAGCTCCATATTTATGCGCTTGAAAAATTAATTCAAAACAATCCCGACTTGTTCCTTGACTTCCACCTAGTATACCAACAATTAATCCTTGAGGATCATATGATGATAATTCCTCCATTGCCTTTGGCCCATTATATTGAATTTTTAAAAAAAGAGGTCTTTCACTGCTAAGCTGACCACTTAAAGTTTTTAATATACAATCATTTACGTATTCACCCATTTCCTTAATAGATAAATTTATTACAGAAGAATTAAACACTTCTAAAAAATGTCTCATTTTAATTTCTTCAGCTTGAATTCTGAAATCTCTATACAGATTTAACATATTAACATCTCTATCTACATTTTTATTAAAAGTTATTGAGTATAAGCCAAGGTCAACAAAATTGATCGCATGTTTTAATTGTGCAGTTGCAAATGGTCGTGATTCTTCCTTATTGTATTCACCATTTCTTATCATGCCCCAAGTACATGTAGTATCATTTAATCTTACAGCAGGTGTAACTGAATTATTTTCAAATATTTTATTGGTTATTAATCTTTCAGCACTTGTCATTGACATAAGCATTATATCGACTTCTTCAGATCTGGTCATGGACTCGATTTTATTTAAATAATTTTGATAACTAGCTGGATTTTCAGTTAAAGAGCCATCATTTTTTCTAATGTAACCTGGAGCCCTTATACCAGCTGCCATATCTGCATCTTTTGCATCAGCAATTATGAAATCAGTTGATTTATAATTTGAAGTATTAATATTTTTTAGCTTGGTGTTTAATGATTTCACTAAAAATGTTTTAAATTAATTATATTTTTTTGCAATTTTATAGTTGATTTAATTTCAATTTTAGTATGTTGTTTACATAATTTATTCAGGGAGGAATAATATGAAAATTAAATATTTATTAATAGCTATAGCATTTGTGTTTGGATCTTTTTCTGCAAATGCTGTAAAAATACCTGTAATTGTTAAAGATAGTACTTCTCCATTTTGGCAAATAGTTCTTGATGGCGGATGTACTGCAGGTGCAGAATTAGGTATTGAAGTTCCATTATTAGGACCAACTTCAGAAGCAGATATTGCTGGTCAAATCAACGTACTAGAGGATGCTGTTGCAGGAGGAGCTGATGCTATTGTTATAGCTGCAACTTCTTTTGAAGGTCTAGGTGCACCAATTGATGAAGCAGCTAAATCAGTGCCTGTAGTTGTTATCGACTCAATTGCAGATTCAAAAAATCACGCATCTTTCATGACTACAAATAATGTAGAAGGTGGAAGAATGGGTTGTCAACATATGGTTGATTTAATTGCTGAGAAACATGGCGCACCAGAAGGTGAAGTTGCCATCGTTAATTATGGAGCTGGACCAAGTTCACTTCGTGATAGAATTCAAGGTTGTAATGAAGTTTTAGACAGTTATCCTGGCATTGAACTTGTTGCTACAAAAGTTGGTGATTTTACAACAACTAGGCAGTTAAATGATTCACTTGACTTAATTACTACTTTCCCAAATCTTAGAGGTATCTTTGATGATGCATTATTTGGAGGTTTAGGAACAGGTCAAGCGCTTAAAGAAACTGGCAAAGCTGACGATATTATTGCTGTTACATTTGATAGTAGTGATGAATTAATCAACTACATCAATGATGGTACTTTAAAGGGTTTAATTATTCAAGATCCTTGGGGTATGGGTAATATGGGCGTAAAAGCTGCATTTGATGCATCTCAAAATGGAAAAGTATTAGCACCTTTCGTTGATACGGGAGCTACTTTAGTTACAAAAGCTAATATTAATGATGCTGCAATTGATGCTAAGTTAAATCCAAGTTTGGATTGTAAGCCGTAAGTAATAATTATTTAAAACCCCCTTGAATTTTAGGGGGTTTTTTTTAATAAGAAAAGATAAAATTATGGATTTAATGGAATTATTTACAGGTCCAAGAAAAGGGGCAGTTGCGGACCCTCGTGTTGCAAGATTAAGAATGTATTTAAATAATCTTGCTGTTTTTTTTCTAGTTTGTGCAATGTGGATTACTTTATCTTTGGTAACATCTACTTTTGCTACAACAGGTAATATTACAAACGTGCTTAGACAATCTTCATTATGGTCAATAATAGCAATTGGACAAACAGTTGTCTTGATTACTGCTGGTATAGATTTATCAATTGGATCTGTTGTTGGACTATCAAGTTGTATAGTAGCTCTTATGTTAAATAAAGGTTATCCAATATCTGTATCTTGTGTATTCACCTGTTTATGTGGTTTAGGTGTAGGGGCCGTTCATGCATTTGGAATAACTAAAGGAAAACTTCCTCCTTTTATTATGACACTCGCAGGTTTAACGACTTGGTTTGGAGTTGGTTTATTGATTACTGGAGCAATGCCAATTGGCAATTTACCTGCTGATTTCAAAAATTTTTCCAGAGGAGATGTTCTAGGCATTCCAAATCTATTTTTATGTGTAATAGGAGTTATGATTCCAACTTATATTATTTTAAATCACACACGTTTGGGTAATCATTTATACTCAATAGGAAGTAATCGTCCTGGAGCAGAGTTAAATGCTGTGCCTGTTACAAGAACAATATTTTTTGCCTACATGTATTCTTCTTTACTTGCATCAATTGTAGGCATTCTAGTTGCAGCAAGGCTTAGTTTAGGTATAGCATCCAATGGGTTTACATGGGAACTTCAAGCTGTTGCATCTTCAGTTATAGGTGGTACTAGCCTTTTTGGAGCTGTCGGAGGAGTCTTTGGTCCAGTACTTGGCGCAACCGTTCTTTCAACAATTAATAATGGTGCTAACCTCTTAAATGTTCAACCTTATTGGCAAAGAATTTTAACAGGTGTAATTATCGTTGCAGTTGTATTCTTTGATCAGTTGAAAAAAAGAGGCAAATAGTAAATGACAGAAATTGTCAATTTATCAAATATTTATAAAAGTTTTGGAGCTGTTCAGGCTCTTATAGATTTTAATTTATCTATAAATGAAGGTGAAATAGTTGGTTTGATGGGTGACAATGGAGCTGGAAAATCTACCCTTTTAAAAATATTGGCTGGAAATTTTTTACCAACTTCAGGTAATATAAATTTTAATGGAGAAGATGTTGTTTTTAATAATCCAAAAGATGCAAGAAAAGCAGGGGTGGAAGTTGTTTATCAGGATCTAGCCTTATGTGATCATTTAACTGCTGCTAAAAATATTTATTTGAGTAGAGAGGCAAAAAGATTTGGTTTTTTATTAGATCATAAAAAAATGAATGAGACTTCTCAAAAACTTTTAGATGAATTAAATTCAAGTGCAAGACCTGGAGATGTCGTTACAGGAATGTCTGGAGGGCAAAGACAGGCAATAGCAATTGCTCGAACAAGATTATCTGAGCCTAAAATAGTTTTAATGGATGAGCCTACTGCGGCAGTAAGTGTAGCACAAGTTCCTGTAATATTAGATTACATTAGGAGTCTTAAAAAGCAAAATCATTCAGTTCTTCTGATAAGTCATAGATTGCCTGATATTATGGAAGTTTGTGATAGGATTGCAGTTATGCGTCTTGGAGAGAAAGTTTGTGATAAAAATAAATCAGATTGTAATCCTGAGGAAATAACAGGGTTAATTACTGGTGCCATTAAAAGTGCCTGATTGCAATTTATAAAAAATATAATTTGAACTTATGGAAAAAAAAATAATCTTACCTAGGCTTGGAGAGACAATGGAAATAGGCACTATCTCTAAATGGTTAATAGAAGAAGGTGATGAATTTAAAAGAGGCCAAATTATAGCTGAAGTAGATAGTGATAAAACTACAGTTGAGTTACCTGCTTTAGAAGATGGAAAACTCACTAAAATACTTTCTAAAGAAGGTGAAGAAATAGAAGTGGGTAGTGATATTGCTATTTTTGAGTCAGTCTAGATTTATTCATTTCTTTTTCAGTAGGTGGGTAGCAACCCTCTTTTGTACAACAAATCGCAGCAGCTTTACTAGCAAATTTTAAACAGCCTTCCCATTCATATTTTGTAAGGTTTAATAATTTATTTTTATTTAAATTTTTACTTTTATACAAATAGTTAATTACTGCAGCTTGATAAATATCACCAGCACCAACTGTATCTTTTATTTTTACTTTGTATGACTTAATATAAATTCTAAAATTTTGAGTGTATAAGATTGATCCATTTTCTCCCATTGTAAATATTACAAAAAGTATATTATTTTTTTTTATCCAGCTTGGAATTATTTTATCTGGATTTTTATTACTATTTATATAATTAAAATCTTCATCACTTAATTTTATAATATCTGCTAATTTCAGGAACTCATTAAATCTTTTTAAGAACTTTTGTTTATTTTCTATTAATGATCCACGGACATTAGGATCAATTGAAATTAGAGAATTATTTTTTAAACTTTTAATCATTTTAAAATAAGTTTCAGATCCTGGTTTTAATACAAGAGAAATTGATGAAAAATGTGCCAGCATTATTTTTTTTAATACAGTACTTTTAAAAGAATAGTTTGTTAAATTTCTATCTGCAGTCTGGTTTGCATAAAAAGCAAATTCAGGTTTTTTTTTATTACTTATAAAACCAAGAGTTGTTTTGTCTGAAGTTTTTTGAATTAAATTAGTTTTCACATTATGTTTTTTTAAAAAAGTAATAATTTTTTTTCCAAAAAAATCATTCGATATTCGTGAAAAAAAATATACTGGAGTTTTCATTGCGCCAAGACCTATCGCAGTGTTTAATGGTGACCCACCTACGCAAGCTTTAAATGACTCAGAGTCTTCTGAGTTTGGAACAAAATCAATTAAATTTTCACCTGAACAAATTATCATAATTTTTTTTAAAGATGTTTGTTTTTAACATAATAACATATATAAAATTATAACAAATCATGTCTAATACTTTATTGCCTAAATTATACAAAACTATGAAGAGAATAAGAACTTTCGAAGAGAGAGTCTCTGAGTTATTTATAAAAGGTGAATCTGCAGGAACTATGCTTCATCTTTCTATTGGTGAAGAACTTGGGCCAGCATGTGTTGGAACAGCGATGCAAGAAAATGATACTTTCACTACACATCATAGAGGTCATGGAATTTTTGTTGCTAGAGGAGGTGATCCAAATAGGATGCTAGCTGAAATAGCAGGAAAAAAAGATGGCTATTGTAAAGGCAAAGGTGGCTCAATGCACATTGCTGATATGAAATTAGGTCATTTAGGTGCAAATGCAATTGTTGGGGGAGGAATACCTACTGTTGTTGGTGCAGCTATGAGCTATAAATATTTAAAAGAAGAGCGTGTTTCAGTTGCATTTTTTGGTGATGGAGCGATGCAGCAAGGTATTCTTTATGAAAGTATGAATATGGCCTCACTTTGGAAATTACCAGTAGTCTTTTGTTGTATTAATAATCAATACGGAATGGGAACTAAAATTGAAAATGCAGTAGGCGTCAAAGATTTTTCTAAAAGAGCTGAGTCATTTGGATTAAATACATTACATATAAATGATTTAGATGTTGAAAGTGCATATCATAAATCAAAAGACATAATTGACTCTGCTAGAAAATTTAAACCTGGTTTTATTGAAATTGAGTGTTACAGATTTTATGGACATGCAAGAATGGACAAAAGTCCATATAGAGATGAATCTGAAGAAAGTGAAAAAAGAAAACTTGATCCTATTTCTTTTGCAAGTAATCAAATGATAAAAAATAATATTTTAGATGAAGATGATATTAAAAAAATTGATGATGATATTATGATTGAAATGGATAAAGCTATGGAATTTGCAATTAACTCACCAATTAATGAAGAAACTGAAATATTTAAAGATGTTTATAGTGAAAATGATCCTTTGCCAGTTAGCTTAGATGAAAAAATTAATAAAATTTTAAATAATTAAAATTATGTCAGATCTTAATCAAAATTATTTTGAAAAAATCACATATAGAGATGCTTTACGTTTAGCGATGCATGATGCAATGCAAGAAGATAAAAATATTATAATCATGGGTGAGGATGTAGCTAATTATGGTGGTGCTTATGGGGCTACAAAAGATTTGTTAAAATTATTTGGAAAAGAAAGAGTAATAGATACGCCTATTTCAGAACCTGCTATAGTGGGCGCAGCTGTGGGCGCAGCAATGTCTGGTCTACGTCCTATTGCAGAGTTAATGTATGTAGATTTTTTTGGGATGTCTATGGATCAAATTGCTAATCAGTTAGCTAAAATACGATATATGTTTGGTGGACAAATTAGTGCACCAATGGTTTTGAGAACGCAGGGTGGTACAGGCAGATCTGGAGGTGCACAACATTCTCAAAGTCTTGAATCATGGATAATGCATACGCCTGGACTTTTTTTAAGTATGCCAGCAAAACCAAATGATGCATATCATTTACTAAGACATGCTCTTAAAATTGATAATCCTACAATATTTATAGAGCACAAACTTTTATATAATACCACAGGTACACTAGATAAAAAAAATATCGGTGCACCATTTGGTAAAGCTAATATTTTAAGAAAAGGAGAAGATGTAAGCATAATTTCATACTCACGAATGATAAATTATGCTGAGAAGGCTTCTGAAATATTAGAAAAAGAAAATATTAGTGCAGAGGTAATTGATTTACGTACTCTTTATCCGCTGGATAGAGAAACAATTATTAATTCTGTTAAAAAAACAAAAAGAGCTCTTGTTTTAAGTGAGAGCTATTATACGTCGAGTGTTCCAAGTGAAATTACATCAATTATTTTTGAAAATTGTTACAAAGTTTTGAAAAAACCAGTAATTCGATACACTGCTGAAGATACACCTGTCCCTGTAGCACCTAATTTAGAAAAAAATTATATACCAACAATAGAAAAAATAGTCGAATATACTAAAAAAGTCTGTAATTAATATTAAGGTAAATAGTTTTATAAAATGAGTAAAATATTAAAATTTGATATTTGTGTATGCGGATATTCGTTTAAAGATACAATTTATGAACTTAATAGTTTCCCAGAAGAAAACTCTAATAAGTCCTATGATGCATTTGTTTCAAATAAATTTGGCGGTGTATTTAATACATTAAGGGCTCTTCGTTTTTTAAACAAAAAAATAAAAATTAAAGTGTTAACAATCCTCGGTAAGGATGAAGATGGGAAGCAAGGCTTAAAAGAAATTAAAAAACTTAATATTAATCATCATTCAATAGTTTTTAATAATAGCACAAGTACATCACTTAATATTATAAATAAAAAAAAGAATACAAAAACTTTTATAGTAAGATTTAATTCAAAAAAAATTCATAATATTGGTAACATTGAAGATTCTAGATGGGTTCATTTTATGTATTTAGATAATGTTGAGTTTATCAATCAGTTTAAGAAAAATGTTTTAAATAAAAAAAAAGGTCAATTTTTTTCAGCTGATCTCTCTAGAAGAACCATTTCAAAATTAGATTTAAGTAAATATTTAAATAAATTAGATTTTTTAATTTGTTCAACAAAAGAATTACCTTCTTTATTTAAATCAAATAGGTGCAATGAATTTAATCAATATTCTATGAAAAAAATAAAAAATTTATCTAAAAAAATTAAATATATAGTTGTGCATAATAAATTTAAAAGTCTTGGTTTTATTGATGGTACATTAATTGAAGTTAAGAACAATAATCTTGTGAATAATAAAAATATGAATATTACAGGGGCTGGAGATACTTTTACAGCAAGTTTAATAAATGATTTTATTACTAATAATATGATTGATAATAAATCAATTTCTGATGCTCATAAAATTGCATCTAATTTTTGTATGGGTAAAATTAAAATATAGCAATTATACATATTTTAAAGATTGATTTTTTTTTAATATCTGCTTTTAATAAAATATGTTTAACTTTTCTTTAATGGGCGCTGGCAGAATTGGTAAAATGCATGCTGGTATAATAGATGCCCATCCTGATTGTAACTTAAAATATATTTATGATATTAATACTGAATTTGTTAATCAATTAGCAAATAAATATGGAGCTAATATTGCCTCTTCTCCAGAACAGGCTTTAACAAGTGAAGAAATTGATGCAATTTTAATAGCCTCAGCAACCCCTACACATACTTAATTTATAACTAAAGGGTCAATGGCAGGAAAAGCAATATTTTGTGAAAAACCGATTGATCTGGATATAAATAAAGTTGATGAATGTAGAGATGCTATTAAAGGTACAAGTGTTCCTATTCAAATTGGATTTAATCGTCGTTTTGATAGCAGTCATAGTAAACTTCAACAGGCAAACATTAATAATGAAATTGGCAAGCTGGAAATGCTTATTATTACTAGTCGTGATCCAGAACCACCTGGTTTAGATTATTTAAAAGCTGCGGGAGGTTTTTTTAGAGATACAACTATTCATGATTTTGATTTAGCACGTTTCATATTAGGTGATGATCCAATTATTCAAGTTTCTGCATTTGGAAGTCAATTGATTAGTGAAGATGTTAAAAAGGTAAATGATCATGATACTGCTATGTTTATTTTAAAATCTAAAAGTGGGGTTTTAATTCATATAAATAATTCAAGAAGAGCAGTATATGGCTATGATCAACGTGTAGAAATTTTTGGAAGCAAGGGTATGATGATATCAAATAATCAAACCCCAACTTCTGTTCAAAAATTTTCTGAAAAAAACACAGAGTCTAAAGATCCAATTCATTACTTCTTTATCGAAAGATATGAGCAAGCCTACAGAGACCAATTTAATGATTTTGTTGATACTATAAAAAATCATAGTAATCCAAGTGTCAGTTTTGAAGATGGTCGAAATGCTTTAATTTTAGCTAATGCAGCATACGAATCATATAATTCTGGAAAAGTAATTGATATTTCATATGACTAATAAGTATCTACAAGATTTAAGTACACAATATAAAAATAAAGTCGTTATTGTTACTGGAAGTACTCAAGGAAGTGGTGCTGAAGTTGCAAAATTATTTGCACATAGAGGTGCTGAGGCCATAACGATTTGTGGCCGTAATGAACAACAAGGTTTAGAAATAAAATCAGAAATTGAATCTATTGGAAGCAAATGTATTTTTGTAAAAGCAGATTTAAATGAAGCAGAAGATTGTCAAAATATTGTAAAAAAAACAGATACTGCTTTTGGAAAAATTAATTCTCTAATAAATGTTGCTGGTTTTACTGAAAGGGGCACTATTTTAAGTACTACACTAGATAACTATAATAGAAATTTTAATATCAATACAAGAGCACCATTTTTATTAATGCAAGATTCAATAAAAATAATGATAAGAGAAAAAATCCAAGGAACAATTTTGAATGTATTATCTATGGCTATGTATAGTGGAATGCCTTTTTTAACTGCGTACAGCGGATCTAAAGCAGCTCTTGCAATAATAACTAAAAATGTAGCGAACGGTGTTGCAGGACATAAAATTAGAGTTAATGCATTAAATATAGGCTGGACCGATACACCAGGGGAAGATACTATTCAGAGAAAATTTCATGAAGGTGGAGATGATTGGCTTAAAAAAGCAGAAGCTAAAGTTCCTTTCAAAAGATTAACAAAACCAATTGATGTTGCAAGAGCAGCAGCTTATTTTTGCTCTGAGGAGTCAGGACTTGTTACGGGGAGTATTATTGATTACGATCAAACTGTTAATGGCTGGCACTCGTATTCAGCTTATGATACTTCTATTTTAGATGACTCTTTACTTGGAGAATAATTAATTAAAATTTACTTATTCGATACCAAGTAATTTTTTTCTTTCATCAGCCCAAGTTCTAATAAGATTATCAGCAGCTAAGCAGATGAAGGAAACAAATATACCTAATGTTAAACCAATACCTGCACCATTTGGTCTTGATAAACATCCCATAATGATTTGACCTAAATCTTCTGTTCCAATTAAAGCACCTAAAACAATCATCATTAATGCAAAAATTAAAGTTTGATTTATACCCAGCATAATATGAGGAAATGCTAATGGTAATTCAATGGATTTCCATCTTTGAAAATTAGACACCCCTGACATAGATGCAGCATCATGTAATGAAGATGGCACACTTCTTAGTCCTTCTACAGTATATCTTGTTGCTGGGACTGATGCATAAGCAATAGCAGCAATCATAACTGAAGTGTCAGTAATACCAAAAAGAAGAATAACTGGTATTAAATAAATAAATGAAGGAAAAGTTTGAAAAAAATCACAAACACCAAGAATGAATTTAGCTGAAATTTCATTACGAGCACACAGTGAACCAGTTACAATTCCTAATATAGCAGATACGCCTACTGCAAAAGTAGCCATATAGGCAGTAATCAAAGCTCTGTTCCAATATTCAGATAATGCTATAAATAATATTAGAGCTCCAACTATTATACAGGATCTGATTCCACCAATAATGTATCCAGCCCCCATTACTAGGACAAAAGTAGACACTACCGGCATTCCAAGATAAGCATCTCTCATGACAAAAAGAACATTAGTGATTAAAAATTTATTAAAAATATTTAAGTAATAGAAAAATGTTTCCCAAATCCAATCTACACCAGCATCTAAAATTGGTGCAATTGTTAATCCTTCCCCGAAAGGTATTAAATATAAATAGTTAAATCCTTCTTCAAAATAAAAAGCACTAAAGTAAGCTATAACTCCTAAAATTGTTGTCAGTAAAATAAAATAAATTGTGGCTAAATTTTTTTTGTAAAAATTTAAATTTGCAAAATAATCTTTTTGTTTATTTGCCCATGCTAATGATAATTTATCTAAGACAACTGCAATTATAACCACGCAAATACCAATTTCAGCAGCTTTTCCAATTTTAAGACCATTTAAAGCGACTTTTAAATTAAAGCCTAAACCTTTTGCACCAATAAAAGCTGCTATGGTTGTCATTGCAAGACATTGCATTATAACTTGATTTACACCAATTAAAATATCTCTTCTTGCAGTTGGAATTAAAACTCTAAATAATAACTGAAATCGATTACATCCACTCATCAAACCTGATTCTACAACCTCTGGAGATATTTTTTTCAAGCCCAGAATAGTTAGGCGAATCATTGGTGGAGTAGCAAATATGATTGTTGCAACAGCACCAGCATGATCACCTATTCCAAATAACACCAAAATGGGCACAAGATATGAAAAGTGTGGCATTGTTTGTGCAATATTCAAGATTGGTTGGAGAGTGTTTTCAACTTTTTTACTCAAATATCCTAATATGCCAAAAGATAATCCTAATACAAAACAAATTGGAGCGGTAACTAAAACAAGAGATAAAGTTTCCATTGTTGGTTCCCATTGACCAAAAATAGAAACATAGAAAAAACCTATACTAGCAATAAAAGCTAAACCTAATCCTTGTAATCTATAACCAAGAATAAATAATCCTATTACAACGGCAGTCCATGGAACAGCAGGAAGATAAAGCCATTTAAATTCTTTGAAAGCACCACCAGTAATTGATCCTATTGTTTGAAGTCCACCTAGAAATATCTCTCTTATAAATATAATTAAAAATAATAGAAAATCTGCAATTGACCTTGTTATTATTCTAAAAATAGGTTTGTCTTCGTACATTTGCCAATCAGGATCATAAACTGGAACTGTAAGCCATTTAAACATTAGATTATCCAGTAAAGTATTAATTAATAATGGAATATCTTTTAAGAGTGGTGGCAATCTCCATAACAAACTATTTTCATTCTCGGGTACTAAAAAATATAAAAGTAAGAAAACGATAAATAAAAAACTAAATTGTTGTGGTCTGGAATTTTTAAAATTTGTTAACATTGACTATTATTATTTTCCAAAAATTACTTTTATTACTTTAGTGGGATTTAAAGAACCGACAATTTCATTATTATTATCAACTACAGTTAGTATTTCTTTGCTGTTAAGAATTGACTCAGCTAATGTTTCAATAATTGCATCTTTAGATACTTTAGTAGAACTTGAATTATTTGAATCATAAGCATCCATAATAGATTCAATTTTAAGAACTTTTTCTCTAGGCACATCTTCAGTAAATTTTTTTACATATTCAGTAGCTGGGTTCAATACAATATTATCAGGGGTATCTAGTTGTTCAATTATTCCATCTTTCATGATTGCAATACGATCTGCTAAGCGAAGAGCTTCATCAAAATCATGTGTAACAAACATAATTGTTTTATTTAAAACTGCTTGTAATCTTAAAAATTCATCCTGCATTTCTTTTCTAATAAGAGGATCAAGAGCCGAAAACGGTTCGTCTAAAAACCAAATATCAGGTTCTACGGCTAGTGAACGTGCAATTCCCACTCTTTGTTGTTGCCCGCCAGAAAGTTCTCTTGGAAAATAATTTTCTCTACCTTTTAATCCTACTAACTCAACCATCTCTAAAGCTTTTGCCATACTTTCTTTTGTATTAGTACCCTTGACTTGAAGAGGAAAAGCAATGTTTTCAATAACGGTTTTGTGAGGTAGAAGAGCAAAACTTTGAAATACCATACCCATTTTATTTCTTCGTAATTCAATTAATTGTTTACTATTCATTGACAGCAAATCTTCACCATCAATAAATATTTTTCCAGCAGTGGCATCTGTAAGTCTTGATATACATCGAAGTAAGGTTGATTTGCCTGAGCCTGATAATCCCATGACTACCATCATTTCACCTTTGTTAACTCCAAAAGAGGCGTTATTTACGCCTACAATACAACCAGCTTCTTGAAAAGTTTTTGCATCAACTTGTCCATTTGAGTTTTCTAGAAGTTTTAAAGCATTATTTCCAAAAATTTTATAAACAGATTCACATTTAATTACTGGGGTGGTATTAGAATTATCTGATGATTGAGACATTTTTGAACAATATTCTATTTTAAACCTAAATAAAATAAAAAAATCCCCCCTTTTTTCTGGGGGGATTTTTAATTAATTAATATTTTTTAGTTTTTCCAAAGATCAATAAGATCTCTATGTTGAGCAATAAATTCTGTTGCAGCTGCAGCATGATCCATGCCTTGACTGTCAACTAAATCTGCCATTAGACCAATTTGTGGAGCTGTAAATGACATTTTTGTATAAAATTTATATGCATCTGGATGTGTAATAGGAAATTTGATGTGCGCAGCTTTTTTAAGCCACCCTTTAGGAGAACCACAACCTGTAGTTTCAAGAGTTCCTCCATTTTCCAATCTGCATCCTTCAAAGTATGGTGGAAAATCAATAAATGTAAATCCTGCTGCATCTGTAAAGTTCGGAGACCAGTTGAATATAACTGTTCCACGACCTTCTGCTTTTGCTGCTTTTAATTCTGCCCATAATGCATCTGCACTACCAGCAAATTTAACAGTCCACAAATCATCAATCCCAAGACCTTTAAGTCTGTTTGGCATAACATCAGTGTGCCACTCATAAGGTCCTTCTAACCAACGACCTTTTCCATCAGAGTCAGCTGTAGCAAAATTAGCTGCACATTCAGGTGACTTTAATGCTTCCCAATTAGGTAATCCAGGACATAGTCCTTCATCAATTACCCAGTTAGGTACACCCATTTCCTCAAAAGTAATTAAGTTATGACTACCTGCATCAATCAAACCACCTTTATCCATTGCAGCATAAAATGGAAGAGCCATAGTTGACTCCCATGTTTCGTGCGCAACGTGAAGGTCGCCAATTCTTACTGCTTCATATCTTGAAGCTGACTCAGCTGGAACTAGTTCAGCTGTATGGCCCATTTCTTCAAATACTTGAGCCATAACATTTGCCATAACTATTTGACTTGACCAGTTTAAAACCGGTATTCTAATTGGATCAGCTGCTTTAGCAACACTACTAAAAACGAATAGCGATGCAACAACAGCGATCTTAGTAATAAATTTTAACATATTTCCTCCATATGGGTTTTGTTAAATATATATATTTATCTAACAACTAAAGGGTCTAATAAATAAAGCAACGCATTTGTTTCATATTTTGAAATAACTTTTTTCTTTAAAAACATAATTTTTTAAGAGATAATCATTTTTTATTGAAGGATACATGACAAAAGTAGCAATTATTGGATCAGGACCTTGTGGATTATCAATTTTAAGAGCTTTTCAGCAAGCAGGGGAAAAAGGCAATGATATTCCAGAGATTGTTTGTTTTGAAAAACAAGAAGATTGGGGAGGTTTATGGAACTATAGTTGGAGAACTGGATCTGATGAATTTGGTGATACAGTGCCAAATAGTATGTACAGATATCTTTGGTCAAATGGTCCAAAAGAATGTTTAGAATTTGCTGATTATTCATTTGATGAACACTTTAAACAACCAATACCATCCTTTCCTCCACGAGAGGTTTTATACGATTATATTTTAGGTCGTGCTAAAAAAGCTAATATAAAAAAATATATAAGATTTAATACTGTTGTAAGTAATGCTGTATTTACTGGAAATAAATTTGAAATTACTTCAGTAAATAAAAAAGAAAATAAAACTACAAAAGAAGATTTTGATTATCTGGTTGTTGCTACAGGACATTTTTCAGTTCCATACATACCTTACTATGAAGGAATGAATTCTTTTCCAGGAAGAATATTACACGGACATGATTTTAGGGATGCTGAAGAGTTTAGAGGTAAAGATATAGTAGTATTAGGTAGTAGTTATTCAGCTGAGGATATAGCTCTTCAATGTTATAAGTATGGCGCAAAGTCAGTAACCATTGGTTATCGAAACAATCCTATGGGCTTTAAGTGGCCAGAAGGAATGAAAGAAGTTCATTATTTAGATAGATTAGATGGTAAAAAGGCAATTTTTAAAGATGGACATGAGCAAAATACTGATGCAATTATTTTGTGTAGTGGCTATCTACATCACTTTCCTTATCTTGAGGATGCTTTAAAACTTAAAACAGGCAATAGATTATATCCACCTCAACTTTACAAAGGTGTTGTTTGGCAAGACAATCACAAAATGATGTATCTAGGTATGCAAGATCAATTTCACACTTTTAATATGTTTGATTGCCAAGCTTGGTTTGCTAGGGATGTAATTATGGGTAAAATTAAAATGCCTAGTGACGAAGAAATTGAAAAAGATATTAATAAATGGGTATTAGAAGAAGAGGCTTTAGAAGATCCAATTCAAATGATAGATTTTCAAACTGAATACACTAAAGATTTACATTTAGCATCTGATTACCCTGAAATTGATTTTGAGTTAATTAGAAAGCATTTCAAGGATTGGGAACATCATAAAGAAGAAGATATTATGACTTATAGAAATAACTCATTTTCTTCAGCTGTAACAGGAACGGTAGCTCCAATACACCATACACCTTGGGCAGAGGCGATGGATGACTCAATGAAAACATTTATGAAATCTAAATAAATCTAGTCTTCTGAATAAATATATTTTCCTCGATGTGTTACAACGCTAATACATCCATTTTTCGTTGTACTGTAATGTGAAGATCCTGAAGAAAGTTGAACAAAATCTCCTTTCTTATAAATATATCCATCGGAGTCAGTTAAGTCACCTTCTAGAATAAAAAATTCTTCTGGACCGGTGTGCTCATGAGCTTTTGATTTAGTATTTGGTTCCATTTTATAGAGGTAGGAACCTTCCCCCTTAGTATGATCATAACTTAAATTAAACCAATAAATATTACCTGCCTGGTCTTCTGATTCATCTTCAAGCAATTCCCATTTTAAGTTTTGAATATTAAATACTTTTCTTAAGTCTGACAAATTATTCATTAAAATTAATTCTAGTTAAGCTCTAACTTTACTTTTTGTAGGGTCATAAAAAGGAAAAGGCACAACTTTAGCTGATATTCTTTTTTGATGACCATCAAGCTTACCAATTTCAAGCTTTGTATCAAGCTCTGATGAACGAACATCAATTCTGCATAAGGCAATATTTTTATTTAAAGTTGGAGAAATTGTTCCACTTGTTATAATTCCAACTTGAGCTCTGCCACTATGCACACAATCACCGTGATTTACTTTTTCATTACCTTCAATTTCTAACCCAACTAATTTTCTATGAGGATGTGCTTTTCTCTCAATTAAAGCATCTTTACCTATAAAATTTTGCTCTTTAGTTTTAAGAGGAACCGTAAAGCTTATCCCAGCTTCAAAAGGATCTGTTTCATCACTAAACTCATTACCTCCGAGAATTAAACCTGCCTCAATTCTAAGTATATCAAGCGCTTCAAATCCCATTGGTGAAATATTAAATTCTTTTCCTGCATCCCATACTGCATCCCAAACTTTAGTCGCATCATTAGGGTGGCAGTATATTTCAAAGCCTAGCTCACCTGTGTACCCAGTTCGTGATAACATAATTGGAATTCCTTTATGATCTCCAATTCTACTAATAGTAAAATGAAACCATTCTAAATTATTAACATCTGGGTGGGCAGGAGGAGTCCATATAATTTTGGATAACACTTTTCTACTGTTTGGTCCTTGCACTGAAATATTATGTAAGTGATCTGTTGAGGACTTAATATTTGTATGGAGTTTTAATTCTTCACTTAATTGAGTGAGCCACTCTCCTGAATAATCACTACCGCAAATCCATCTAAAATTATGATCCCCTAATTTGTAGAGTGTACCATCGTCAATCATAGTTCCATTCTCGTAACACATTGCTGAATATACTACTTGACCAACTGCTAGTTTTTTTATGTTTCTTGTAAGTGCTACATTAAGTAATTCTTCAGCATCAGGTCCAAGGACTTCAAACTTTCTCAATGATGATAAGTCCATCATGACTACATTATTTCTACATTCAGTGTATTCCCTAATAGTTCCAAAATTATTAAATTTATTAGGAATCCAAAAACCTGAAGAGTCCATCATATCATTTGTTAGTTTAGATGTTCTTGGATGAAAACCTGTTTCTTTTGTTAGCATAAAATCACTTCCAGCATTTTTTCTATAACCAATAGATTTTGCAAATCTATTTTTTTCTGAATAAACTCTAACGTATATGTCTGTAGGGTTCCAGTCATTTGCAGTATCAATATCATCAGGACATGATGATGACACACATACAAGATCTTTCTGTGCTTGAAAGAGGACGTAATCTCCGGGACGTGACCATGGCATGTCAGAAAAAATTACATTGTTCGCATCTATCCCAGTATTAAAAAATAAATTAATAGCTGCCCAACCATTTCTTTTTTCAACTCCATATTTATCAAGTGCGAAATTAAAATTATCTGAGCAATTTATATGACCAAAATATCCTTGATCTTCATATAATTTTCTTGTGCAGGCTGTTCCAAAAGTGTCATGCCTACCAATAGTGTCTTGTACTACCTCAACAAGAGGTTCTAGATTTTTATCAAAATATTTTGAGTGTAAACCAGGCATTGCGTACGAACCACCTAAAATAGCTCTACTTGCTGTAGTATCAATTGATAGTTCATTACCACTTTGAAGTGCATTACTATCAAAGGCCATGAAGTCTGAGCACTGTCTTCCAAATAAATCAATAATTTGAATATAGTCTCCTTTTTTAATTTCATAGGCACTTGCAGAACTATCTTTTATTAAAATTTCTTCTTTAGGCGAAGCTAGAGGTTCAGGTAAAATTCTCTCTAATTTATTATTTTTTGGATTTATTCTTTTAACTATAACTTCGATATCAGAAGGTGGATTTTGATTTCCAACAATCATATTTTCGCCAGGACACGCTAAGACAATAAAACAATTTTCATTTATTGTGATATTTTCACTATCATTTCTTTTAGAATTTTCATTAAAATACAAAGATGAACTAAATTTATTAAGATTAATTTTTTTATTCTTTAATTTTTGAATTAAAAATAATTTATCAGAACTACTATTTAAAATTTCTTTCAAAAAAGAATTTTCTATTTCAGGTTTTTTATTAATAATATTTTGATTATTATTTCCATCACTATCAAAAATAGTTATTTCACAAATTTGATTACCTTCTAAATTTTTAAGATATAAATTGTCACCTTTATCTAAGTCTATACCAATTAAACCTTGTCCTTTAATAATATATCTCTCAGTATCTTCAGGAAGTCCATAAGAATCTAAGACAATAGGATTTGATCTTCTTACTGGATATTTGCTAATATCAATATTCATAATTTAATTTGCTTTTTTTTATTAATTCTAATAGTGAAAATTATCTTAATATATCTCAAATAAACTTCAATTTATTTTGAATTCTTCATCAAAAGACTTATTAAATTTTGTTAAATTTTCTGCAGTATAACTCTTATAATCAAATTCAATATTGGAGGTAATCTCAGAAACCATGCTCCACATAGTTTCTCTCAACAAGGAAGCAGATTTAATAGCTTTATATTTTATAAGTAAATCTGTTGATAATTTTTTTTCAAAATAATTTTCAAGTAAATATTTTTCTTCATTTTCATTAAAATCATTATTAGAAGCTAGTCCACCAAGGTCAAACAATGGTGTATTAAATCCTGCATATTCCCAATCAATCAACCATATTTTTTCTTGATCTTGAATAAAATTTGCTGGAAGCAGATCATTATGGCTAAACACTATTTCAAAAGGAGATGATATACTTTCTAATTTAAGAGCTTTATTTAGAAGATCTGGAAGAATTTTTATGTATGAACTTTTATGCTCATCTAAAAAATTTTTATAATTTTTTATTACATGAAAAACCCAAAAAATAACAGATTGACCTATAAGTTGATCAGGGATTTTGGTATGAACTTTCTTTATAAGTTTTGTTATATTATCTAAATTTTTTTTAATATCTTCAGACTCAAAAGTTTTACCTTCAACATAGTTAAAAACTTGAATTGATTTTTCGTTAAATAATAATTTAGGACAAATACCAATTTTGGATGCTGCCTTGCTTGCCTGTACTTCATTTGATCTAAAAACTAAATGTTCTGGTATATCATCACCTATTCTTACAAAATATTTTTTTGATCCATCAACAACAAGAAAGTTTTTATTAGTAATTCCACCTTTAATGGAAGAAATATTAATTTTACCCTTCCAAAAATTAATACTAGAAATTAATTGAATGCTATTTTTATCCATAAATTATTAATTATATTATATTTTAAAATAAATAATTTACTATTATTCATATATATTTTGCATATAAATTTATTATGACGCGCAATTATTTAAGTGGTTCAATAAAAAAAGCTTTAGCAATAATAGAATGTGTTGGAAAATCACCAAAACCTCTAAAAGCTAGCCAAGTTTCCTTAATGACTAAATTAGATAGAGCCACGGCATTTAGAATTTTAACCTATCTCACTAGCCTAGGATATATTTTCAAAGATACCTCTAATAATCTGTACTCTTTAGGGCATAAAATTTTTGAGTTTGGTGATAAATCTGATTTTCTTAAAACATTGACAACTTTATGCTTTGAGCACATTAAAAATTTATCATACGAAACTAATCACATCACTTATCTTGCAGTCTTAGAAGGCCCTCACATTGTTTATTGTGATAAAGTTGATCCACAAGGTGAAAATGCACCAAGAGCTTTTAGAATGAGGTTAGACGCCCATAGTTGTGCACTTGGAAAAGCAATTCTTGCTTATAAATCAAGAGATGAATTAAAGGAAATTTATAAAAGTTATACCCTTCATAAACATACTTCAAATACCATCACTACTTTAGATAAGCTCTATCTAAATTTAGAAAAAGTAAGAAAAAAAGGCTATAGTTTAAACGAGGCAGAAACATTTGATTATGTTTATGGAATAGGAGCCCCAATAATGGATTCTCAAAAAAGAGCGATTGCAGGAATTGCAATCTCAGGAACCAAAGGAAGTATAAATGTTAAAACTGTGGAAGATTTGGCATACAGGGTGACAGATACAGCGAAAATGATATCAAAACAATTGATTGAAAACTAAGATGTTTCAGTGCTTGAAACAATTACTTTAAGCTATATAGAGTTTAAAATAAACCTTCAAAATTAAAAAAATTATAGGAAAATAAACATATGGCTTTCCCGGAAAAGGTAGATTACGCAATTATAGGTGCAGGAATTCATGGTCTAAGCACTGCTTGGCATTTAGCTGCCAAATTAAAAGCTAAAGGTAAGGGTGATGGCTCTAAAATAGTTGTAATTGATAAAGACTCAATTGCGGCAGGTGCGAGCGGTGTTGCTTGTGGAGTGGTTCGTAATAATTATTACCAACCTGCTATGAGGGAGTTAATGGCAATGTGTGTTGAAGTATGGGAGAGTGATGCAAAAAAATTTCATTATCATGATGTAGGTTATATGCAGATAAGTCCTGAGTGTATGGAAAATGATGTTGCTGAAATTTATGCTCAGCAAAAAAATATTGGATACGACTCAGTTTTTATACAGGGTGAAAAAGACTCAGAAAATTATATGAAAAAAATGTTTGGTGATTGGCAAGCAAAAGGAATCACAAGTGTTTTGCATGAAAAAAGAGGTGGATATGCAAATAATACATCAGCTATTTATGGTTTAGCAGATAAAGCTGAAGCAGAAGGTGTTCGTATCTTAACAGGGACAACAGTAAAGGGTTTTCAATATGGCTCTAACTCATCTGCTGTTACGGGCATTGAAACTGATAAGGGTTTAATAAAGTGTGATCAAGTAATAGTTGGGCCAGGGCCATGGGCAAAGTCTTTTTGGGATATGCTAGATTTGCCAAACAAAATTACAATTAGGGGTGAAGATGGGAACATTCATAAAGATTATCCAATGTGGCATTATTGGATGTTAACTGAAGGAGTTTTAAGAGTTGATCCTAATTTTTTAAAAACTGACGACGGCAATATGCCTCCTGTTATTCATGTTGATACTGATGCACCTCTTTATTCAGACAGTGATAATCAACATCTTATCACAGATAAATTGTGGGGAATATATTATAAGCCAGATTTTCATTTTGGAGGTATACAAGGTGGATCATCTCCTTATAAAGTTGGAGAACCTGGAGGAGAAGGGGTTAATGTTGATCCTTATGGAAATAAATCAGAAGATTTTGTTATTACTGATGAATTTGCTGATATGTGGAGTTCAGCTTTGGCTTTTTGTCATAAAAGATTTGAAGGAAAATCACACCTATTTAAAAAAGATGGGGGAGGCCTTGGTTGTTTTACGCCAGATTGCTTTCCTGTTTTTGATCAATTCAGAGAAAATGTATATTTAATTGCTGACTCTAATCATGGTTATAAAATGATTGGTGTGGGTAAATTAGTAGCTGACGAAGTTTTAGGTGAAAAAAGCTCATTATTAGAACCTTTTAGGTTTTCAAGATATGAGCAAGGAAAATTACATCCAACATCAAATAGTCCTTTTCCTTGGAGTTAATATGATGTTGTATAGTTTTTATAATTCAATTGGGGGGAAATAATATGAGTGATTTAGAAAATTTTGTAAATCAACCAGGCAGAGATAAATTAGTTAAAGATGTAAGAAATAAAATAAAAGAATTAGGAATTACTTATATCTATTATCAATTTGTTTCTGTAACAGGAAGAATTGTTGGTAAAGGTGTTCCTGCAGATCATTGGGAAACTTTAGCAGAAAAAGGATTTCAATTAGTTTACGGTGCTACAGCTAATTTATTTGTAGACAGGCATGGTGAATATATTGGATATGGACCTGAATCATCTGAACTTGTAGGTATTCCTGAACCTGATACATTTGTGCAATTGCCTTGGGATAAAAGAGTTGCACGTGTTTGGTGTACTTGTTTTAGAAACAGAGAAGAAGATGAAAATCCTGGAGGACATTTAACATCTGATTGTCGTGGTAATTTAAAAATTTTCCAAGATCAATTTCAAGAAAAATTTGGAATGAATATGCGTGCTGGTACTGAGCCAGAAATGATGTGGTTGACTAAGAAAGATAATGGAGAGCCAACAGGAGATGGATTTTCAAGACCTTATTGTTATCATATTGACCAATTTGAATCCTTAAGACCTGTATATATGAAAGTAATTGAATATTGCCGTGCTATGGGTCTTGATGTTATCCAAGGAGATCATGAAGATGCGCCTGGTCAATTAGAATTAAATTTCATGTATGATGATGTTTTAAGGAATGCTGATAGACTAACAACTTATCGACAAATTTGTGCTCAAGTTGCAAGAGAATTTAATTTAATTGCTTGCTTTATGAGTAAACCTTTTATGGGTGTTTCTGCCAATGGATGTCATACAAATGTTTCACTTTGGAAAGGTGGAGAATTAAAATCGACACCTATTGGCAACAATCCACTACCAGGTATGGATCAAGTTTTTACACATATTTCAGGAGGTGAAAATATGTTTATGCCTGATCCAAAAATAGATCCAGTTAAACCTGGCCCTGTTGGATTAAATAGTATTGCTGGTTTATTAAAACACTTACCTGCTTTAACTTGTTTAGGATCTCCAACAGTTAATTCTTATAGAAGACTTTGGGATACAGGTTTCTGGGCACCAGTATATGCAGATTGGGGATATCAAAACAGAACTTGTAGTGTTCGTGTTTCTGCCCCTGGCCGAGTAGAATACAGATCAGTAGATTCATCTCATAACCCATATCTAATGGGAGCTGGTATTTTAAAAGCTTTTGAAGATGGTTTAGATAATAAAATGGATCCAGGAGAACCTGAGAAAAAAAATATTTATGATGCAATGAAAGAAGGCAAAACAGTTGATAAACTTCCTTTAACTTTAGGCGAAGCTATTGATCGATTAGATAGTGACAAAGTGGTTAAAGCCGCATTGCCTGAAGATATGCTTAGAGTCTTTATGCATTATAAAAAAGATGAGTGGGAAAAATTCCTTTCTGCAGTTACACAATGGGATGTTGATACTTACTTGGACGTATTGCCATAATATAAGAAAGGATAATTAGTATGTGCGGAATTGCTGGAATAATTCACAAAGGTAAATCTACAAACGTAGGTGGAGAAATGCAAAAAATGCTGCAATCTCTAAAACATCGAGGACCAGACTCAACTGGCTATGCTTTATATGGAAATGGTGAGTCGAATAATTATATTTTAAGGTTTAAGGTTGGTGAAAATGTCAAAGAAGGTAGTTCTGCAGTAATGGAGGATGAAAGTGTCTATCAAGAAAGGGTAGAACAGGTAAATTCAAAAATATCTACTTCAGGCGCAACTCTTCATAAAGAAGAGCAGATCACCCCATATTCTTATAGATATGTAATTTCTTATGATGGAGATTTACTTGATTTAGCAAAACAAATTGAATCAGTTGAAATGACAGAAATTTTATCTCTAGGTAAGTCACTGGAATTAATAAAAGATATCGGTGATGCTTCAGTTGTTGCTAACCAATATGATCTCAGTGATTTTGCTGGTACTCATGGCATTGGGCACACTAGAATGGCAACTGAATCTGGTGTGGATATTCGTTCTGCTCATCCATATTGGGCGTATCCATTTAGTGATGTATCCGTTGTTCATAATGGTCAATTAACAAATTATTGGAATAATCGGAGAGCTCTTGAAAAAAAAGGGATGCGCTTTATGTCCACATGTGACTCTGAGCTAATTGCAGTTTATCTTGCTGATAAAATACGTAATGGAATAGATCTAGAAGAAGCGATGAGAGGATCCTTAGATGACTTGGACGGCGTGTTTACATATTTAGTCGCAACGAAAGATAAATTAGGAATGGCAAAAGATCATATGGCTGCTAAACCAATGGTATTGTATGAAAGTGATGATTTGGTAGCACTTGCTTCCGAAGAAGTTGCGATAAGAACCGTTCTTCCTGAAGAGATCGACACTTATGATCCATATGAAGGAGAGGTAAAAGTATGGCAAGCATAAAAAAACATAAATCTACTGAAATGGGTTTGCATGATGAAGTTTTAACAGGCCGTACCCAACAAGTTTTTTTTAATCCAGAAGAGACAGAAAATTTCTTTTATCATGACGCCCATAAAGTTGACTTTAATAAAAGAACAGAAATTGATGCAAATAATTTAGAATGTATTGATATCAATAGAAAAATAAACGAACTAATGGCTAAAGGTTATGGAACAATTGTCATAAAAAATCCTGGATCAAAACATAGTATAGGTGTTGGAATTTTAAATAAACTGAACTTAATTATAGAAGGTAGTCTTGGATATTTTGGAATAGGTTCAGTTGATGGGCCTGTTGTAAGAATATCTGGAAGAGTTGGCTGGTCTTGTGCTGAAAATATGATGGCTGGTAAAGTTGTTGTAGAAAAAAATGCTGGATCTTGTTTTGGAGCAGCAATTAGAGGCGGAGATTTAATTTGCAAAGGAAGTGTTGGCGCTAGATCAGGTATTGATATGAAAGGCGGCACTATTATAGTAGGTGGAGATGCCGGAGCCTTTACAGGCTTTATGATGCAACGAGGAAGAATAGTTATTCTTGGAGATGTTGGTCCTAATTTAGGTGACTCACTTTATGATGGCACTATTTTTGTTGGAGGTTCAATTAAATCATTAGGCGCTGATGCTGTTGAGGCGGAGCTAACTGATTTAGATATAGCTTGGTTAAAAAGAAAAATAAAAGTTTCCGAAATTGATAAAAAAATTGATTATAAAAAAATTACAAAAATTGTTTCAGGAAAAAAATTATGGAATTACGATAATTTAGAACCAACTGAGAGAAAAGGTGCAATTTAGAAAGGATTGAATAATGGCTAAAAAAAATAAAAAAAATTCAGATAAAAGTTTATTAGGTCGTAATTCAATTTTTACTCCTGATGTTATAAACGATATTCATATTAAGTCGCAGTTAGGCAGATACCGTATGCGTGGTATGGCTCTTATGAAAAAAATACCTCACTGGGATGATTTAACATTCTTACCTGGCACTCTTACTAGATTTGTAATTGAAGGGTATAGAGAGAAATGTGAAACAAAGACTGTAATTGGTCCACGATGTAAAAACCCAATAGAATTAGATATTCCAGTTTATATAACTTCAATGAGCTTTGGCGCTTTATCTTATGAAGCAAAAACTGCACTTGCAAGAGGAGCAACAATGGCTGGAAGCGCAACATGTTCAGGTGAAGGTGGAATGATTCCAGATGAAAGAAGATATTCTCACAAGTGGTATTATCAATGTATTCAATCTCGATATGGTTTTAATCCGCACCATGCTCAATTAGCGGATGGAATAGAAGTATTTATAGGACAGGGTCAGAAAGTTGGAATGGGTGGACATTTGATGGGACAAAAAGTTACTGACCAAGTTGCTGAAATGAGGTCTTTACCCGCTGGTATTGATCAGAGATCACCGGCTAGACATCCTGACTGGTTAGGACCTGATGATCTGGCATTAAAAGTGCAGGAACTTAGAGAATTAACTGATAACCAAGTACCGATTCAATTAAAACTTGGCGCAGCTAAAGTTTATGATGATGTTAGAATGGCAGCTAAATGTGATCCAGACTCTATTTATTTAGATTGTATGGAAGGCTCAACTGGTGCAGGCCCTCATATTGCCGCAGCTAATACGGGTATTCCTGGTATAGCAGCGGTAAGAGAAGCAAGAAGAGCATTAGATGATGTAGGGAAATCAGGAGATGTTACTTTAATTTTTGCAGGCGGACTTAGAGATGGAGCAGATATGGCTAAAGCTTTAGCGCTAGGCGCTGACTGTATTTCTGTTGGTACAGGAGCATTAGTTGCACTTAATTGTAATAAAGATATTCCAGAAGCTGATTTTGAAAAAGAATTAGGAGTAGAGGCAGGGTACTGCTATCATTGTCATACAGGAAGATGTCCGGTAGGTGTTGCGACACAAGATCCTGAATTAAGAAAAAGATTAAATCCAGATGATGCAGCGCTTAGGGTTTATAACTATCTACATGCGATGACCTTAGAGGCTCAACTTTTAGCAAGAGCATGCGGTAAAACCAACATTCATTCATTAGAACCAGAAGATCTTGCTGCATTGACTATGGAAGCATCTGCACTTGCAAAAGTACCACTTGCAGGAACAGATCATACTGTAGGTGTTGACAACTTCCATTCAATTTAGGAGATAAATATGGTTAATAAAAAAAATAAAAAAACTTTAAAAAAGAAAGTCAAATCTTCTAAACAAAAAGATAAAGGCATTAAAACTGCTAGGGAAAAAATGATAGGTCAACATATTGGCTATCGCTATGATGTTAACCTATTGCCTGATTATAATCGATTAACTCCCTTTTTAAAAAAATATATTGAGCACATGGGTTGGGATGATTTAAACTGGCTGGAAGATGTTCATATGGGTTATGAAAATGGTAAACCTGCTGTGTTTGACAGAAATATAAATGGATGGGTTACAACTCCACCAAAATTAAAATTGCCAAAAGATCAACAAGATCGAGATATGATAGCAAGAGAATTATTAATTAAATTTCAAATGTCTTCAAATCACCCTCTTGTGGTATTAAAGAAGGCATATAAAAAATTTAATTAATATTTTTTAAAAGTTAATACAAAAATTTTTTATATTTAGCTCTTGCTTTTATAAGATTATATATATTTATGTATTGAGTTATTTTAATTGATAATTTTATGTGTGGTATAGTAGGTTTATATTTAAAAAAGAAAAAATTGCATAATAAACTTGGGTTTTATTTAAGTGGTATGCTTGATAATATGTCATCAAGAGGACCGGACTCTGCAGGTTTTGCAATATATAATAATAAAGAATCAAAAAAATATTATAAATATTCCCTTTGTTTAAATAACACATTATCAAGTGATTTTGAGCTAGTTGTTAAACAAAAATTTAAAGATATCACAATAAAAAATATTTCAGATCACATAGTTGTTCAAACAATAACTACACCTAAAAAATTTATTTCTTATATTCATAAAAATTTTAGACTAATTTCATTAGTAGGTTATGGAAGATCAATCGAAATTTTTAAACAAGTTGGCAATCCATCAGAAATCGTTAAAAAATTTAAGCTAGAAAATTTTTCTGGCTCACATGCTATCGGTCATACTAGAATGGCAACTGAAAGTGCAATAACAGTCGATGGATCACATCCTTATTCAACTGGAGAAGATGAATGTTTAGTTCATAATGGCTCTTTATCTAATCACAACAATCTAAGAAGACAATTAATTAAAAAAGGTAA
>CACFLO010000016.1 GCA_902567135.1 uncultured Alphaproteobacteria bacterium
TGAACAAACCAGAATTTCAAATACGTTTTAAGTGGTCAGAACAGACAATCGCAATGTGGGATAATAGGTGTACCATGCATTATGCAATTGGAGATTACATGCCTTTTAATAGAAAAATGCATCGTGTAACAGTCTTGAATGATAAAAGAGAATAAAATTTTAAAAAATTTATTCTTCAAAACCTTTTAAAATATTAACAGTATTTATACCTATTTGATTTATTGCATAACCACCTTCCATAACAAAAAGTGTTGGAAGATTTAAGCTAGATATTATTCTACCCACGTCAAAATAATCAACGCTTTTTAATTTAAAAAAACTGATTGGATCATTTTCAAAAGTATCTACACCCAATGATATTAGAAAAAAATCTGGACAAAAGGTTTTAACTTCATCGATCACCTTAATTAGAGATTTTCTCCATTGGGCATATGAAGTGTTTCTAGGTAGAGGACAATTAAGGTTAAAACCTTCTCCGTCTTCAATGCCTTTTTCATCAGCATGTCCAAGAAAATGAGGGAATGCTTCCATTGGATCCCCATGCAAAGATGCAAAATAAACATCTGGACGATTGTAAAAAATTTCCTGAGTCCCATTTCCATGATGGAAATCAATATCAAGAATAAAAATTTTTTTTGCACCTTCTTCTATTAATTTTTCGGCAGCTATTGCGATATTATTAAAAAAACAATAACCTCCATATTGATCGTTTGATGCATGATGACCTGGTGGTCGGCAAAGTGCAAAGATACTTTTTTCATTTTGCAAAATTTCTGCAGCAGTTAGAGCAATTTTTACAGACTCATATGCGCCTTCAATAGTTCCTTGACTAATCGACGTTTCATTCGCAAGACAATAGTATCCAAGTTTTCCTTCAATATTATTTGGAATTATTTTTGAATTCATTGAGCGGCTCGGCCAAACAGTAGGAATCGCCTCTCCTTTAAAGCCTTCCTTAATCCACTCATCCCAAGCAGTCTCTAAAAATTTAACATAATTTTTATCATGCACTTTATAAATTATATCTAAATCCTGATCTTTAGCCTCAATTATAGGACCAAGTTTACGATTTGATATTTCATTTAAAATAAATTTTACTCTTGCAGAAGTCTCAAAAGGTTTTACGAGTTTACCTCCTGATAATTCAGTTAAGGAATTATGTAGTGAATATTTTTTAGAATAAATAGTTTTCATTTAATTATTATTTTGCTGATAAATAAACACAAATAGTAAATTACCAAGTTAAAATTATTCCATATTTGCTGATTAAATCAAGAATATATTACTTTTTTTGTAAAAATAAGTATCATAATAAATAATACCAAAGGAGGTTTTATGAATAATAAATGGACTTGGGTGGTTGCGGCAGTGGTCGTAATTGTAATTCTTTATTTTGTTTTTTCTTAATATAATTTTAGACCTCTCTTAATCTATAAGAGAGGTCAAATTGTTTTTAATATTAGTAATAAAAAATAATATTGGATACTGATACATCAGAAATAAAATCTCTACCGTAAGCTACAATACCAAATGTCTGGATATCATTTCCATCAAGAACTCTATTCGAAAATCTATGCTTAAATTTAGTAAATGGTAAATCTACAATTTCCCATTCCTCATCTGCAATAAAGGTAGCATAGTAAAAATCACTGTAGGATCTCGTTTCACTTGTACGAATGAATATATGGTAAGTTTCACCATTTCCTTTTGTATTGAGGCGAACGCCCTTAAGAGTTTTATTTTTATTATGCAGATTTACAAAAGATAAAGTTGAGCGTAATTGAATAAAACCACCATTATTAGCAGTGCTTACATTGCCAATAAGTCTTGCAAAAAACATCTCTTCATCTTTTTCTAGAACAGCTTGCCCATTAGATACTCCACCCATTGTTTGATCACTAATATATTGCCAGTACTTTGCATTTTCTTCAGAAAAAGGTATTTGAATTTCTTTGTCTTTTGCAAATACAATTGTTGCAAAAGTTAAAAAAATAATAAGTAAGGCTTTATCCATTATAATAAAATAGGGTTTAAAATTAAAAAAACAAAATAAAGTGTAAATACTTATAAAGAGTTTAAAGGTATCTTAAATGAAAATTTTATTAACAGGTATTTTCCTAGTCTGTCTCAATACTTTTACTGGATCGACATTTGATGCAATTACTAAATATTCAGGCATAAACAATTACATGTGGTATCATTATTATTCAATCGGAGGATCAGTAGCAATTTGTTGTTTTATAATTTTTTTATTATCTCAAGGAGGTTTAAAAAAACATATTTTATTAGAAAAAAAAGAATATTATTTTTTACCTATATTTAGGGGATTATATTTTATTTCTATATTAATAATAATTTTTTATGCACTAAAAAATATACCAATAAATATTTTTACAATGTTATTAATGACATCTCCCTTCTTTCTTTTAATCTTTGCAAAATTTATTTTAAAAGAAAAACTTAACTTCATTAGTTGGATTGCTATTATAATTGGTTTTTGTGGTGTCTTAATAGTTTTGAGACCAAGTTCCTCAAATATAAACATTTATATATTTTTAGTTCTATTTGTAGCTATCTCAAATGCACTTAACTTTACTTTAGTTAGCAAATATTCTCATATAGCATCTTCTTATGGCTTTACATTCTACCAATACATTCCCTTAACTCTTTTTTCATACATATTTTTTTTATATGATCCTATGCTACCCTCTAAAAAAGAATTTTTACTATTTGCTAGTTCAGGAATTATTGTAATGATTTCTATGTGGGCTTTTAATGCAGCATATCATATTGCGGGCAAATATAGCAGTATTATTAGTTCATTTTTCTTTACTCAAATTATATGGGGAAGTTTATATGGAATAATATTCTTTCATGAAAAAATAAATACATTATCATTAGTTGGAATTTTAGTGATAGTTATTTCTGGTACTATAGCGATTTATAACCGGAACAAGTAATCAAATTTATATTTCTAAAAACTTTTAATTACTTTTACTTGTTCCCAGTTTTAATAGATTCTTGCAATGAAATAGATGACTTATTGTCACTTTCTTTCGTTTCTTTTTTTATTGGCTGAATTTTATCAGACATTTTTATATCTCCACTCAATTTTCCACCAAGTTTTATTTGCATATTTTGATATTCAATAGATCCTGTAGCGTTACCTTCTGCCTGAATTGTTAAAGTGCCAGAAGCTTTTAGCTCTCCATCGAAATCACCCCAAATATCAGCATTATGAGTTTCAATATTCCCTTTGCATTTACCAGTTAAGCCAATAACAATATTGTCTGTCTTCATAGTTACATCAGCTTCACCGTCTATTTGTACTTCATCTGCTTTTTTAATTTCACCAGTAATTGAGACTCCATTCCCTATCACAACCTTAGCATCACCTTTAGCAGGTCTAAATACATCATTTGTGCTTTTGTCTTCAAATTCACTATTGTCTTTTTTCTTATCAAACATTTTGACTCTCCATCATTTTTTATGCAGGTCAGTTACTGCAGAAGTTTTGATTAAGTAGGTTGTTGCAACTACTATAAATACAGTTATAAATTATCCAATACCTCATACTTGTCAATATCTATTATTAGAAACAATTAGTATATTTTGATAAAAATTATTGAATTACTAATACTCTGGCTTAACAGTGATTAATTTTTCATCAATCCAAGAGGTTATGCCACTTTTTGCGTTATAAATAACATTATCATATTCTTTGATTTCCATCATTTTGGCTATTATCGCAGTTCTTCTTCCAGTTCTACAAATTAAGATTATTGGCTTACCCTCATCTATTTCTAAACGTAATTTTTCATACCATTCATCATAATTATAATTTCCTTCTTTATCAAAAAAGGTTAGTAGAATACTTTTTGGAACAACTCCAGTTTGGTCCCATTCAGCACTTCTTCTTATATCTACAATTGGAATATTATTTTTTAATAATTCTTTAATTTGCTCATTATTTACATCAACAATATCTGCAAATGCAAATTTTGTAATTAATATTAATAAAGAAACTATAAATTTTATACAAAATCTAATTAACATTTTAATTTTGCACTATATTTTTCAGCATAAATAAAGGTGTCCATAAGTTATTTTCAAGAAAGGATGAATTGACATCAGAAGACTGAATAATTAGCAAATCTCTTCTTTCCATAATATACTCAGTTGAAAATACTATCGGTTCATTATTTACAAAACTTGGAGGAACTTCTATTGTTGCGTTATTCAAATCATTATTTAATCTTATAACTAAATTACTATCGGCTAGAGAAAGTTCCTGAAAAGTTTCGTTGTATACATAGTTTTTTAGACTTTCAAATAATTCGCCGCTGGTTACAGCATCAACATAAACTAGTGTTTTGTCTTCAGATAAATAAGAAACAAATCCAATCAGGCTATCGTTTGAATTATTAAAAATATCATAATTATTTACAACAGGCACACTGACTTGAGCAGTGGCATAACTCATAAAATCTTCTCCTATTTCACAGCCAGTGTTTTTAAATTCAACAAAATATGTTGAGATCATCCTGCTACTTTCATCACTTTCACAATCAGATACCTGATATGCAACTTCCATTGGTAAATTAAATTGTTTATTTTCTGTTGTGTTTGCCAAATCAATTAAGTCCGAAGTGTAAAGATCGCCAGTGAAATCAATTTTACAACCTGTAAGGATTAAAATTAAACTTATTAAGGTTAAAAATTTTTTTATCATAATAAAAAAGTATAATTATATTAATAGAAATTATTAAACATTTATTTTATACTATATCAAAAAAAATACTTATATTTATGTAAAAGATTTTAAACATGTATCCTTTAATGCTTTCAAAATACAAACATACAAATAGACTTAATCAAAAAAACAAAGTATTACTGGGAAAAACAATATGGGAGTATGGCGGAACTGGTAGACGCGCCGGATTCAAAATCCGGTCACTTCGGTGGTGTGGGTTCAATTCCCTCTACTCCTACCAAATAAATGAAACTTTTAAGATCTCTTTACAACTGGACACTTAAAAAAGCAGAACACAAATATTCTTCTTGGATTTTAAGCATTGTTTCTTTTGCTGAAAGTTCATTCTTTCCAATTCCACCAGACATTCTTCTCATTCCTATGATAATCGCTAAAAGAGTGAAAACATGGATGTATGCATTTATTTGTACATTTTCTTCAGTACTTGGTGGCGTTGCAGGATATGCTATAGGTTATTTTTTCTACAGCAGTATAGGTGTTTTAATTATTGATGCATATCATTTATCTAGCTCATTTAATACTTTTGAGAATTACTATAATGAATATGGAATATTAATTGTTTTGGGTGCTGGATTTACACCTTTTCCATTTAAATTTATTACAATTGCCAGCGGTGTATTTAACCTTAATATATTTTTATTTATTATAACAGCCATTATAGCAAGAGGTTTAAGATTTTATTTACTTGCAGGGTTGCTTTTTGTTTTTGGGGAGAAAATAAAAGTTTTAATTGATAAATATTTTAACATGTTTGCGATCTTATTTTTTATTCTTCTAGTCGGAAGTGTGCTATTAATTAAATTTATCTAATGTTACAAAAGTATTGGTTTTATCTTATTGCTCTCTTTAGTGTTGTTGCTTTAGTATCAGCATTTATTGCTGAATTTTATTTTAATTTAGCTCCATGTAAAATGTGTTTAAAACAAAGAGAGCCTTATTACATTATCATTTTGGGCTTTATACTTATTGCAATACTTAAGTGGCAGGATCGCATTTGGTTTTATCTTGGTGTTCAATTAATTAGTATTTATGGATTATTTTATTCTATCTGGCATGTAGGTATAGAAAATAAGTTTCTCTCTGGTCCAGCAGGGTGCTCAGACGGATTAAATATAACAAATAATGCTTCAGACCTAAAAGCACAAATTCTATCTAAACCGGTTATAAATTGTGAAGATGTAGCTTGGAGTATTTTTGGTTTATCAGCCGCAACTATTAATTCTCTACTTTTATTTTTGATTTTTATTCTAAATGCCATATATATTTTTAGCAATTATGGTACAAAAAAAGAAATCAGCAAAAAAAAATAAGTCAGCTAAAAAAAACAAAGCTTCAACTGATAAACAAATCTTAGACGAGATAATTCGCGTTGATCATGCTGGTGAGTATGGTGCAACACGAATTTATGATGGTCAAATTGCAATTTTCGGCAAAAACTCAAAAATTGGAAAAACAATCCAACACATGGCAGATCAAGAACAAGAACATATAGAAAAGTTTAATGAACTTATAATTGAAAAGCGTGTTCGACCTACTGCTTTATTACCTTTGTGGAATGTTGCTGGATTTGCTTTAGGAGCTGGAACAGCCTTGATGGGAGAAAAAGCTGCAATGGCTTGCACTGTTGCTGTAGAAAAAGTAATTGGTGAACATTACAGAGAGCAACAAGAGTTGTTGGAAGACGATGAAAAAGAGCTTAGGAAAACTATCGCAAAATTTGAAAAAGATGAGTTAGAACATCATGACATAGGACTAGAACATGATGCAGAAAAAGCTCCAGGTTATAAAGTTATGACAAAGGTAATTGAGATTGGCTGCAAGACTGCAATTGCTATTTCAAAAAAAATCTAATTCTCTAGCTCTGTATCCCAATACAAATAATCTCTCCAACTATCATGCAAATAATTTGGAGGAAAATTACGACCATTATTTTGAAGTAGTATGGAATTGGGTTTAATTGGTTTTTGTAATAATTTCATTTCGGTATTTCTCAATAACTTACGACCTTTTTTTAAATTACAAGTTGTGCAAGCTGAAACAACATTTTGCCAAGTAGTTTTTCCATTTAGACAGCGTGGAATTAAATGATCAAAGGTAAGATCATTAGCAGGAAATTTTTTAGCACAATATTGACAGGTAAAATTATCACGAAGAAAAACATTAAACCTTGTAAAGGCAGGTTTACGTTGAGGCATTACATAATCTTTAAGTGCTATAACACTAGGTAACTTAAAAGATATTGTGGGAGAGCTTACAGATTGATCGTAACGCTCTATTACAGAAACACGATTTAAAAAAACAGATTTAACAGAATCTTGCCATGAACACAAAGAGAGAGGGTAATATGAAAGCGGTCGAAAATCCGCATTCAAAACTAGTGCTGGATTTCCTAGTGAGCTCATTTTTATTTACTAACCAATTTCATATTATTCCAATGTAATTATAATATTAAAATTCGATGACATCATAGTATTTTTTTTTATAAAATTTTGTAATAAAATTATTGCCTCTGGGGAAATATTATGCCCATCTGAAGGGAGGACATGTGATTCAAAATTGCATTTATTGACACTTAAATAATCTGTTGAGTTATGAAAACTTTTAATTGGAATAACTTCATCTTTTTCTCCATGAGAAATAAATATTGGTGTTTGTTGTAAAATAGAATTATTAATTGAATCTTCTTTCATGATTCTACCTGAGAGAATTATTAATCCTGCTAGTTTTTCCTTGAGAAAATTTCCAACTTCAAATGTCATCATTCCACCTTGCGAAAAACCCATCAATATACAGTCTGATAATTTTAAATTAAGTGAATTGCAGTATTTTTTCATTGTAGCTACAATTCTAATTATAACATTATTGATTTCTTTATGGATTAGTTGAAATTCTTTAGGACCTACATCTGCAATGTATATACCATTTGGATATAAATCAAACCATTGATAGCCCATAAAATTACCTGGGATAAACCTTGGTCCATTCAACGCTATATATTGTGCACCCCACTCATCTAGATCAATTGGATGTGCAAGATGCATAAAATTTGCTGCATTATCACCATAGCCATGAAGCATAAAAACTAATTTTTTTGGTTTATCATGCTTAGAAATTGATGGTCCATTAAGTATTTCTTCCATAAGCATAATATATGCGACAATTCATGGTTCATTCAAGAGAAGATTTGTATTTTATTGTTAATATAGATGTACTACAAATTATATAAGTTGTTATTATGTGCCATACAAAAAATTAGAGCAAATTACATACTAGAAATAAATTTATTTTTTTAGTATAAGGCATTTAGAGGTTGGTATGGGAATTCATTTTAATCATAAATCAAAAGCGGGTGACCGTAAAATGCAAAAAGAATTAAAGCTTAAAATGAAAGCTGAAGAACGAAAAAGAAAGCGTGAGGAGCAAGAACGTCTCAAGCAAGAAGAAGAAATGCGAAAACTAGAAGAACTTACTAAGCCTGATAAACCTTCTACTGAATAAATTTTTTCTACGTCTATTCTGCAGGATGATTTTTTCTTATGAATTTTTTCAATAATTCTAAAGATTGACCTGCCTCTTCAAGTAATATCATATGGCCACAGTTTTCAATTATTGCGACTTCTGAATTTTCAATATTATCAGCTAATTTTTTACCTTCTTCGATAGGACACATCCTATCTCGATCTCCAAGAATATTTATAGCAGGACATTTAATTTTTTTTGCGGCTTCAAAACCATTTTTATAATTATCACATGCTCTAAAATCAACACCAAGAGCATTTTTAACTGAACCATTAATTACGATTGACCCACCTAAATTAATATGATGAAGGCCAGGAACTGGATGTCCACCAAAATGACCAGCAGGACCATGAGCCCAGTCCATCATAAGATCTACAGCTTTAGGATCTCCCTTTTCTGCTAAATCTAAAAGTTCTGGATTCATAGGTATTGCTCCTGCTCCCCCCATCAAACCAATAGACTTAATTTTATCTGGAAACTGTGAAGCACATTCCAAGGCAATTAAACAACCTTGCGAATGACCAACTAGTGAAGCTTCTTTGATTTTAACTGAGTCTATTACATCTGCTATCCATTTGCCTTGTTCTTCAATAGACTCTATTGCAGGTCCTTCAGAATACCCATGTCCTGGAAGATCAATTGCTAAAACACTATAACCATGAAAAGCAAAATATCTTGTTTGTAAAACCCATGTTATATGACTTAAGCCACTGCCATGAATAAAAACAATAAGAGGTTTTTTTTCATCAAATGGTCTTCCTCCAGTAGATGCAAAAACCTCTTTATTGTTTACTTTGAACTTCATTTATTAGCTACTAATTTAGGTTTTTTAGCAGCTCTAAAACCATCCTCAAAATCATTTATGATGTCTTCAATATCCTCAATACCAACTGAAAGTCTAATCATGTCATGAGACATATTTGCCAATTTTAAAGTCGCTTCATCCATTTGAGAATGAGTTGCTGAAGCAGGATGTATTACAAGAGTTCTTGTATCGCCAACATTTGCTAAATGAGAGGCTAATTTAACATTATCAATGAATGCAGCGCCTGCTTCTTTTCCACCTTTAATGCCAAAAGCAATCATTGAACCAGTGCCTTTAGGTAGAAGTTTCTTCGCAAGTTCATAATCAGGATTATCTTTTAAACTTGCATGTGAAACCCAAGCTACACTTTCGTGGTTGCTTAAATACTCAACCATCTTTAATGCATTTGAACAATGTTTTTCCATTCTTACTGATAAGGTTTCAATACCTTGCAAAACATTCCATGCATTTTGAGGACTTAGGCATGGACCCATATCTCTCATACCTTCAGCTCTAGCTTTCATTGTAAAAGCAACTGGACCAAACTCTTCTGCAAAAGATAAACCATGATAACCTTCATAAGGCTCTGTCATTGTTGGAAATTTATCAGTTTTTAGAAAATCAAATTTTCCTCCTTCTACTAAAATTCCTGCCATTGATGATCCATGACCAGCCATCCATTTAGTTAAAGAATGAACAACAAAATCTGCACCATTTTCCAATGGTTTAAATAAGTATGGTGTTTGATACGTACTATCAATTACAACAGGTATGCCAGCATCGTGAGCCATTTTTGATATTTCTGGCAAATTCATTAGTTCATTGCCTGGATTACCAACTAATTCTCCATAAATACATTTTGTGTTTTCTTGTATAGCGTTTTTGAAACCTTCCGTATCTCTAGGTTTAACAAAAGTTGCATTGATGCCAAATTTAGGGAGAGTTAAACGAAACAAGTTTACTGTACCTCCATATAATTGAGAAGATACTACTACATGATCTCCAGCATTACATAATGTCATAATAGTTAAAAATATTGCGCTCATACCTGAGGCTGTTGCTAAAGCTGCAGTTCCGCCTTCTAATGCTGCAACTCTTTCTTCTAAAACTTGAACTGTTGGATTGGAAATTCGACTATATATATGACCACCACGCTCCAAATTAAATAATGCGGCTGCATGATCAACATCATCAAACATATAAGAGGTTGTTTGATAAATTGGTACTTGTCTTGAGCCTGCATTTTTGCTTGGCATATATCCTGCATGCAAACTTAGTGTATCAAATTTATAAGTTTTTGGATCCATATTAAATCTCCTTTGCTTTATTTCTTAGTTCAAATTTTTGTATTTTGCCTGTCGACGTTTTAGGTAATTCACCAAATACTACATTCTTTGGCCTTTTAAATCCAGCCATATTTTCTTTACAGAATAAAATAATTTCTTCTTCAGTAGCATTTTTGCCAGGCGCTAATTCAACAAATGCACATGGGGTCTCTCCCCATTTTTCATCAGGTTTTGCTACAACTGCGACAAGTGATACAGAAGGGTGTTTTGCAACCACATTCTCTACTTCTACAGAAGAAATATTTTCTCCTCCTGAAATAATTATATCTTTAGAGCGATCTTTGATTTGAATATACCCATCCGGATACACAACAGCTAAATCACCTGAGTGAAACCAGCCATTTCTCATTGATGTTTCAGTTGCTTCTTTATTTTTATAATACCCTTTCATTACCACGTTTCCACGCATTAGGATTTCTCCCATTGTTTTTCCATCTCTTGGAACAGGAGTATAGGTTTCTGGATCAGCAACCATTGCTTCTTCAAGATTAGGATAACGCACTCCCTGTCTTGAATTTAAATCTGCTTTTTCAGTATTGGAAAGATCATTCCATTCTTGATTCCATGCACATTGCAAAACATGCCCATATGTTTCTGTAAGTCCATATACATGCATAACTTCAAATCCTAAGTTATCCATTTTTTCTAAAATCGCACTTGTTGGTGGCGCTCCTGCTGTCAGAACATAAATTTTATGATTGATTGCTTTTTTGTCTTTTTCTTCAGCGTTAGCAATTAAATTTAATACGATTGGCGCCCCACCAAAATGTGTTACTTTGTGTTTATCAATAAGATTATAAATATCCTTGGCAACAATGTATCTACAACAAACTACTTTGGCGTGAATTAATGCAGCTGTCCATGGATAGCCCCATCCATTACAATGAAACATTGGTACAGTTGCAAGAAAAGTAAGTTTATTTGTCATATTCCAAGCAGTGACACTACCCGTTGACATTAAATAAGATCCGCGATGATGATAGACAACACCTTTTGGTTTCCCGGTTGTCCCTGATGTATAACTTAGAGAGATTGCTTGCCACTCATCTTCTGGTAAAGACCAATCAAAGTCAGCGTCTCCTGTTCCTAAAAACTCTTCATATGTCCAATCACCTAATTTTTCACCCTCACCTTCTTTAAGGATTGCTTGCTCATCATGGATATCAATTATGGGTATTTTTTTACCATAAATATCTAATGCTTTTTTTATTGTTGGTGAAAATTGAGTATCAGCAATTAACATCTTTGCGTCACTATGTTCTAAGATATAAGCAATTGTCTGAGCATCTAATCGTGTATTGATTGTATTTACGACGCCACCTGTCATTGGAATAGAATAATGGGCCTCCAATAATTCTGGAGTATTTGCAGCAATAATTGATACAGTACTGCCAATACTAATACCTTGCTTTGTCAAAGCACTGGCAAACTTAGTACAACGATCATATGTTTGAAGCCATGTGTAACTTCTATTTCCATAAACTACTGATTCATAATTTGGATAAATATCTTTAGCTCTAGTGATAAAACTTAATGGAGATAAGGGTGTAAAATTAGCTTTATTTTTATCAAGATCTGTAGAAAATTGATTCATGCATTGTCTTATAGCATTAAAAAAAATAATTAAAATCCCTAGTAAAAAGGATTAATTAGTTAAAAAGAGGTTTTCCCGTATCAAGCGTATGTCTGATACGCTCTTGTGTTGGTTTTTGACTTATTAAATCAATGAAAATTTCCCTTTCTAGATCATATAGGTTTTGCTCTGTTAAAATTTTTGATGGTGTGGTAGCGCCTCCACTCAACATGTATCCTAATTTTTTTCCAACCTCAATACCATGTTTCCCTATTACTTTTTTATCCTTTAATTCATTTAAAATATCCATCATATCTGACATTACAGCTGATCCTGGCAAAGAGAAGGAGGCGCTATCAAGTGATTGATAGTTTTCTCTATTTGAAAAAATAATTTTATCAGCCTCTTCAATTAATCGATCTTTACTCATTACCATAATATCTTGCTCTCCTAGGAATTGTTGAGCCTTTGCTTTTATGGGTGAGTCAGCAGTTGTAGCATATCCTATTAAATTAAAAACTTTAAGTGATAGTAATTTTGGATCATTTTTTATATCAGAATGATTAGCCCATCGTCTTAGCATTTCCTTACATCCACCTCCTGCAGGTATGAGACCCACAAGTGATTCTACTAAACCAAGTACAGAATTAGAATGTGCTGCAATAAAACTTGTTTGAGAAATGACTTCATATCCGCCCCCAATAGCTAATCCTGAAGGGCAAGATACAACAGGAAATTTTGCATGTTGGAGTTGGTAAAGTGATTGCTGAAAATTATTGAGAAAAATATCGATATCTTTAAATTCTTTATTCACTGCTTTATCATAAAAATAATTTAAATTGACACCTGCAGAGAATTGCATTGCATCATTAGCGATAACTATTCCATCATACTTATCATTGCACAAATCATAAGCTTTCATTAAACAATCATTAGTTAGTCCATCGAGAGCATTTGCCTTGGTATGAAACTCAACACAAATAAATTTTGATTTTCTAGACACTTCCCAAATAGAAGCAGAGGTATTGGCATAAATTGGTTTTGAGAATTTTTTGATGTCTGATAATGAAATGACGCCATCCGGTCTTTGCATCGGTGTATAAACGTGCTGAGGATGAAAATATTCTAAAGAATTATCGGTAGTCTTAAATAACGATTTTTTTTGATCGATGAGTTGTTTAATAAAAGAAGGAGTTTCTTCATCTTGATTAAGTTTTGAAACAAAATTTTCAATTCCAATTTCATTGAGTATTTCAAATGGGCCTTTTGACCAATTAAATCCACATTTCATTGCGTCATCAATGTCATTAAAATTTTCAGTAACATCTGGAACTAAACTTGATGCGTATAAAATTGTTTTTTTCATAATAGACCAAGCGTATTTTCCATACACGTCTTCTCGGTCTATCACAGTCTTAACATCCATTACATCAGGAAGGCCTAAATCTACTTTTTTAGATTCATGATAAGTATTATCTTTGTAATTAAGTGACTCTAAAACTTTTACATCAGAAGACTTATTCATTCGGAAAAAACCACCCTTTCCTTTTCTGCCAGTATAACCATCTGCAATAAGTTGATTAATAATTGGCAACTCTTTACCCACCTTATGAAAAGGATCGCTAGTTGGTAGTTCTTTAATAAAACTTTTTAAAACATCAGCCATTAAGTCAATACCAATTAAATCATATAATCCAAATATTCCTGTTTTAGGTATACCAAGAGGTCTTCCAAAAACAGCGTCAGCTTCTTCAACTGAAAGTCCAAGACTAAAAGCTTCTATCATTGCCACTTGCATCGCATAGACACCAACACGATTTCCTAAAAATCCTGGAGAGTCATTACAGACAACAACAGTCTTTCCTAAAATCTTATCACCAAAAATCACAAGATCATTTATTTTTTCTTTATCATTTTGTGGCCCGATAACTAATTCAAGTAATCGCATATAACGAACTGGATTAAAAAAATGGGTAATACAAAAAACCTCTTTCATTTCTTTCGACATATCTTCAGTCAATACTTTCAAAGGAATAGAAGATGTATTTGATGAAACCAAAGCACCAGGTTTTCGAAGTGCATCAATTTGTGCATAGAGTGTTTTTTTAATATCAATTCTTTCAACAACAGCTTCCACAACCCAGTCTGCATCTTTTAATGTTTCCATATCATTTTCAATACTTCCAGGAATAATATGATTGAGATTATTTTCTTCCATTAATAGAGGTGGTCTTGATTTTTTTATTCGCTCACATGCTTTTGTGGCAATCTCTATTGTTAGATCAAGCAGATGAACCTGTAACCCTGCATTTGCCACCTGAGCTGCAATTCCACTGCCCATGGTTCCTGATCCTATAACAACAACTTTTGATATTTTCATTTTTTAAGAGGTTATATAGATAATTTAGCAAATCTCACCAAAAGAAATACAAAAAAATAACGTATTTGCGTGAAAAATATTGTAAATAGATTTATAGGCGCACGCGATGAAAAAAAATCCGTCAAGAAATACGCATTTAAAGAAAAGTCCCTCGAAGTTATTAGAATCTATTAATAACTCGATAGATATTGATCAGAGAATGTACAAAGAAGACATTGAAGGCTCAATTGCACATGCCACAATGCTCGGAAAACAAAAAATTATATCAAAAAAAGATCAAACAAAAATTGTTAATGGCCTGAAAATCATTTTACAAAAAATTAATTCTGGTAAAATTCATTTCAAAAGTGAACTTGAAGATATTCATATGAATATTGAATCCTTGCTTTTCAAACAAATTGGCGAAACCGCTGGAAAATTGCATACTGCACGATCACGTAATGATCAGGTAGTTACCGACTTTAAACTTTGGATAAGAAATAATAGTATCAACCTTGATAAGCATCTTCAAAACTTACAAAAAAGTCTTATTAATGTTGCTAAAAAAAATACTGCTACTGTAATGCCTGGCTATACACATCTTCAGGTGGCACAACCAATATCTTTAGCGCATCACTGTCTTGCATATATTGAAATGATGGGTCGAGACAGATCAAGATTAAAAGATTGCATTGAAAGATTAAATGAAAGCCCTCTTGGCTCTGGAGCCTTAGCAGGAACATCATTCCCTATTGACAGAAATTTAACATCAAAATTATTAAAATTTTCTAAACCAACAGCTAATGCACTTGATAGTGTATCTGATAGAGATTTTGCCGTTGAATTTTTATTTGTGATATCACTTATAAGTACACATTTATCAAGAATGGCTGATGAAATTGTTCTTTGGTCTAATCAACAATTTAATTTTATCAACTTGCCAGATGAATTAGCAACTGGTAGTTCCATCATGCCTCAGAAAAAAAATCCTGATGGAGCTGAATTAGTGCGAGGAAAAGCAAGTGGTATTATTAGTAATTTAAATGGGTTGCTAGTTATACTAAAAGGCCTCCCATTAGCTTATAGTAAAGATCTTCAGGATGACAAAAAAATAGTTTTTTCAGCATTTGATGATGCTTGCCTCACTTTAGAGGTAATGACAGAAATATGGTCTAACGTTAGTTTTAATAAAGGCATTATGAATGATGCAGTTAATAATTCTAATGCTACAGCAACAGATTTTGCGAATTGGTTAGTTCAACATATAGAATTATCTTTTAGAGAAGCTTATCAATTAACTGGTAGAATTGTTGCGCATGCTAATAAAAATAATAAAAAACTGGATCAACTTAGTTTAGAAGAACTGCAAAAATTTAATAAAAAAATTACTGAAGATGCTCAAAAAACTCTTTCTATTAATGAAAGCATAAAAAATAAAAACAGTTTTGGTGGAACATCACCACAAAGGGTTAAACAATCAATTAAATATGCTATAAAAAAATATCTTTAATGAAAAATTTTTTATATATTTTATTAATATCATTCTTTCTTTATAGTTGTGGAAAGGTTGGTCCTTTAAGTCTTCCAGAAGATAAATTGGATAAATCAGTTATTAGCTATCCTTGTGATGAAGCTTGCATGGAGCGATTTGAAGCTGAGAAAGAAAGGCAGCAATCAGTCATTATTCAAACGGAATAAAATGATTAATTATAATAATAATAGACCCTTTGTAGAGGGTGTATCTTTAGAAGATATAGCTAAAGCTCAGGCCACACCTTTTTATGTTTATTCTCAAACTAAAATTACCAATACATTTGAGCAATTAAAAAATAGTTTAGACTCTGAAATATTTTATGCTGTTAAAGCAAATTCTAATCAGTCTATCATCAAACTTATGGCTTCTTTAGGAGCTGGGGCTGACGTTGTATCAGTTGGTGAGCTTGAAAGAGCAATACTTGCTGGTGTAGAGCCTCAGAAAATAATTTTTGAAGGGATAGGCAAAACTAAGCAAGATATAGCATTTGCTATAGAAAAAAATATTCGTCTCATTAACATTGAGTCAATAGATGAATTAGAGAGAGTTAATGAAGTAGCTCTTAATCAAAATAAAAAAATTAATATTGGTATACGATTAAATCCTAACATAGATGGTCAAACGCTTGATAAGATATCTACAGGGAAAAAAACAGATAAGTTTGGGATTGATACGGACAAACTAAACGAATTATTTCAAGTTCTAGAAGTCTCTAAAAATGTTAATCTTATTGGTATCAGTTGTCATGTTGGTAGTCAGATATTTAATATAAATGTATTTGCTGAAATTTTTCAGACAATGAAAGCTAATGCCCAAATATTTTTAGATAAAGGATATGCCATTAAACATGTTGATCTAGGGGGAGGTCTTGGAGTGAACTATGCCCAAGATCAAGAGATACTTAATTTAGAACTCATTAAAAACGAAATGAATAAATGTTATGTTGATGTACCCTATAAATTATCTTTTGAGCCTGGAAGATACCTTGTAGCAAATGCAGGCATTCTAGTAACAACTGTGATCACAATTAAAAATAATGGTGGAATTAATTATTTAATAACAGATGCTGGCATGCACACATTAATACGCCCAGCTCTTTATAAGGCACATCATGAAATAGAGTCAGTAAGCGGTGATACAGAGAAACCAATTAATTATACTATCGCAGGACCAATATGTGAGAGTTCTGATATATTTGGAAAAAATATTAGTTTACCACAGCAACAAATTGGCAATTTAATTATTATAAAAGATACTGGTGCGTATGGAAAAGTCATGGCGTCTAATTATAATTCAAGAGGCTTGCCAAAAGAAATACTTGTGAAGGATAATAATTTTTTTGTTATTCACAAACCTTTGAGCTCAACAGAATTTATTAATCAGGATCACATTCCTGAGTGGATTGATTAATTTAAAATTTGATAAATAATTTTAGCTAAATCATCAATAATTAGTCTTAGGTTGAAAAAAAATTCATTAATATAAAACTTTACTAAAACAAAAATATTTGTTCCATAAGATCTAAAAGCCCAAAATGTAAAAAATAAAAAAACTAATATAAAGATTACCAAAAAAGTATTTAGTAAACTAACTTTTTTTTCTCTTACTACTGTGCTTGGTAAATTTTTAATTTCTTTATTTAAAATATCTTTTTCATGATTTTTTTTATTTAATTCATTAATACCACTCTCTTCTGAAGATAACTTGGGTACAGAAGATGATAAAAATTCCTCAGACTTAAGAGGTTCTTGATACCATCGGTGATTACAATTAGCACACTCAACCATTCTTCCATCAGGTTTTAAATCTGCAGAATTTACTATATATTTATAATCACAATCTGAACATTGAATGAACATAAGCTATATATAGAGTAGAGAGGTTAGTATATAAAACAAAATTTATTGTATGTTATTACTTACTATTCTTTTTTATAGTGCTTTAGCATTATGGACAATCTTAATGGGTATTTTAAGCTTCCCGTTCATTTTTTTACCAAGTAAATATATCCGTTTTCCAGCTAAATTATGGATAAAGGGTATATTTCTTTTACTGCAAAATATATGTGGTGTTACGCATCAAGTTAAAGGGCATAAAAATTTAACTAATGAGCCGCTTATTATTGTTTCAAAACATCAATCTGCTTTTGAAACTTTTGCGCTTTATTATTACTTAGAGAGTAGTTTTTTCATTCATAAAAAACAGCTTTTCTTTATACCCATTTTTGGACAATATTTATTGAAGAGCAATATGGTATCAATTGATAGAACAGGAAAAGCTAAAGCAATGCGAAAAATGATATTGGATGTCAAAAAAAAATTAGATGATGGATCAACGATTATAATATTCCCAGAAGGAACAAGAAAAAAACCAGGAGAAAAAGCTGATTACAAAAGTGGTTTTGTTGGAATATACAACACAACGAAACGAAAGCTTCAACCTGTTGCATTAAACTCAGGGCTTTGTTGGCAAAAAGGATTAAAAATAATAAAAAAGGGGCACATCGTAATAGAGTTTTTGCCCCAGATACAAATTGGACTTGATAAAAAAGAAGTTTTAGAAAAAGTTGAAAATTCTATTGAGTCGGCAACAAATAAATTACTGGATTAGTTTTTCTTTTCTGTTGGATCAAAACTTCCTGCTTGCCCAATATCTTCAATTTCTTTACGAATTTTTTTAGATTGATTAAATTTGTTTTCTAAAAAATCTAAATCACCGTTTCTAATAGCTTTTTGATAAGTTGAAAGATCCTCACTAAATCTACCTAACATTTCTAGAACAGCATTTTTATTTTTTTGGTATACATCTCTCCACATTATCGGATCACTTCCAGCTAACCGAGTAAAATCTCTAAACCCTGCAGCTGAATACTTTATAACCTCATCACGCATATGAGATTCAAGCTCTGTTGCTGTGCCAACAACAGAAAAGGCAATAAGTTGAGGTATATGAGAAGTCATTGCAAGTACTCTGTCATGTCTTTCAGCATCCATTATCTCTATAGTCATACCAATTGATTTCCACATCTGGCTGATTGAATCTATCGCTTTATCATCTTGTTTAAATGGAGTGAGTATACAATATCTGTTTTGAAATAATTTACTAAAGCCAAATTCTGGCCCACTCTTTTCAAGCCCAGCTATTGGATGTGAAGGAATAAAGTTAATATTGCTATTTTTCTTTATTTTATTGTAATCATTGATGGTGCTCATTTTTGTTGAACCTACGTCAGTTACTAGAGTAGGCTCAGAGATATAATTTGCTATATCAAAAAATATTTTTTCATACTTGCTGAGAGGGGTACAAATAATAATCAAATCAAATTGTGTATTAAAATTTTCTAAATTTGTTTCACCTTGTATTAGTAAATTTAATTCTAGACATTTTTTAATTACCTTATCATTAGAGTCTAAGCCATAAACATTATTAGCGACATGATTTTCAGTCAAAGCTCTTGATATTGAAGAGCCAATTAAGCCCATACCAATTATTAAAACTGAATTAAATTTTGTTTTCATTATTATAAACCTTTTAAAGAATTGATAGTTGCTTCCATTTCTTCTCTTGTGCCTATAGTAATACGAAGGCAGTTTGGAAGTCCATAGCTGACTAATTGTCGAACAATAATTCCACTATTAGCAAGATGTGCAAATATTTTTTTAGCCTCTTCCTCAGACATTTCAACAAAGGAAAAATTCCCCTCGGATGGTCGAGTTTTAATTTTGATTTTTTCAAGCTCTGATTCAAACCAACTTTTTGTGTCACGATTAGATTTAATTACTTTACTCAGATATTCTTTATCATCCAGTGCAATAATGGCCATTTCCTGTGATAAACTTTGAGTATTAAATGGTCCTTTCACTTTATTAAGAATTGAGGCCACCTTTTCACTTGAGTAACACCAACCTAATCTTATGCCAGCAAGACCATAAGCTTTGGAGAAGGTTCTTGTAATTATTACATTTTCAAATTGATCTACCAAAGAAAAACTACTGTCATAATCTTCTTTAGTAACATATTCTGCATATGCACCATCTAATACTAATATAATGCTTTTGGGTAATTTATCTAAAATATCTATAATTTGATTACGGGTTAAATATGTTCCTGTAGGGTTATTTGGATTAGCTAAATAAATTATTTTTGTTGAGGGTGTTACTTCATCTAAAATTGAAGTAACTGTAACTTTAAAATTTTCATCTTCTTTAACTAATTTAGAAGTAGCTCCTACTATTTTAGTAATTATTGAATACATTTCAAAACCATGTTGTGCATGTATTATTTCATCTCCGTCCTGACAAAAAGCTAAAGCAGTAAACAGAAGTGTCTCATCAGACCCACAACCAAGAACAATCTGATTTGCATTTAAATTATTTATACTGGCTAATTTTTCTCTTAATTTAGCTCCATCAATATTTGGGTAACGATGAGAGTTTGAAAGTGTCTCTTGTAAATTTATTTTTTCTAATACTTTCGGTGATGGACCATATGAGCTTTCATTAGAAGATAACTTAATAATATTATTTTTGCCACTTATTGAGGACTTTCCTCCTTTATAGATATTAATCAAATTAATTGATCTTTTTACATCTATTATTGACTTATCTTTTTCTTGCAATTTTGTAGATGCCTGAAAAATTTCTCTCCAGATTCTAACAATTGAGTCTTTTGAATATTTGGCTTTAGTTTTTTGAAGAATTCTCCCCAAAACTTTTTGCTCTCTTTCATAGTCCACAACATCAGTATAAGATTTTTTTTGCGCACCAATCTCAGTTACTATTTCAGCCCTTTCTTTAAGTAGGTCCAATATTTTATCATCTAGTAAATTAATATTGTTCCTCAGCACATCTAATTTTTTATTATCCATAATATGAGGGTGTCTTTACAAACTATATGAGAATAAATCAAAATAAACAGTAATTTATTGGTCAAAATGAACAAATATTGACAAAAAAAGCATATAAATTAAATAGCTTTCTACACCGATTTGAAACAGCTTGCGGGTGTGTATCGAAACAGCTAAAGCGTGATACTCCACACCCAAAAACAAAAATTTAATTCGGCTTAGAGATTATGAGTAATATTGAATTAATAAATGATAAAAATTTAGATTGTAGTTTTGCTATTTTTAAAGACGCAAACTTAACACTGGAGTCAGGATCAATATTAAAAAATTTTAAATTAGCATATAAAACTTTTGGATCACTTAATAATAATAAATCAAATGCAATATTAGTTTGTCATGCTTTAACTGGTGATCAATATGTTTCAGGACATAATCCAATTACAGGAAAGGATGGTTGGTGGTCAAGAATGGTTGGCCCAAATAAACCAATTGATACAAATAAGTTTTTCGTTATTTGTTCTAATGTGCTTGGTGGCTGCGCAGGATCTACTGGACCAAAAGAAAAAGAAAATGATGAACAAAATATTTATGGAGGAAATTTCCCATCAGTAACTATTAAAGACATAGTAAGTGCTCAGTTAAAATTATTGGACGCATTGGCGATTGATCAATTGTTTAGTGTAGTTGGAGGATCTATGGGGGCTATGCAAGCTTTACAATGGTCAATTGACTTTCCTGAAAGAGTTCAATCAATTATACATATTGCTGGGGCTCTTAAACATTCTGCACAAAATATTGCTTTTCATGAAGTGGGGAGGCAAGCCATAATGAATGACCCAAATTGGCATAAGGGAAATTATTTCGAAAATAATTCAATTCCAGAAAGAGGATTATCTGTAGCTCGAATGATAGCGCATATCACTTACTTATCAGAAGATGCTATGCACAGAAAGTTTGGTAGGAAACTTCAATCAAGAGATATTATTTCATTTGGTTTTGATGCAGATTTTCAAATTGAAAGTTATTTACGTTATCAAGGTAGATCATTTGTAGAAAGGTTTGATGCAAATTCATATTTGTATTTAACAAGAGCAATGGACTATTTTGATCATTCTGAAAGCTATAGAAAAACACTTGAGTTTGTTAATAAACAAAACAATCATTTAAAATATCTTGTAATATCTTTCTCATCCGATTGGTTATTTCCCACTAAAGAGAATAAAGAAATAGTTGAAATTTTAAATAGTTTATCCAAAAATGTAAGTTTTTTAGAAATTGAAACAGATAAAGGTCATGATAGTTTCTTGCTAGATGAGCCAGACCTTGATTATGCTATAAAAGGTTTTTTTGAAAGCAACTTTGGAAAAGTAAATGAATAATATTAAAAGCATTAGGAAAGATTGGGACCTTATTGAATCATTAATTAGAGAAAATTCAAGAGTTTTAGATATAGGCTGTGGAGAGGGAGACTTAATTCAACAACTTGAAAAAAATCTTAAAGCTAAAGTTCATGGAATTGAGAAAAGTCAAGACTTAGCGTTAAAAGGAATTGCCAAAGGATTAAATGTAACTCAAGGTGATGCAGAAAAAGATCTTTTACAGTATTCAGATCATAGCTTTGATTATGTGATCCTTAGTCAAACACTACAAGCAATGATTGAGCCTAAAAAAATTCTAAAACAATTATTAAGAATAGGATCTAAAGCTATTGTTTCATTTCCTAATTTTGGACATTGGAAAATTAGATTACAATTACTCTTTAAAGGGAAAATGCCTATAACTGACGGTCTACCTTACTCTTGGTATGATACACCAAACATACATTTTTTTACTTTAAAAGATTTTCAAAATTTATGTAGCGAAATGAATATTGTTATTGAGAATAGCATTGGACTTACAAATAGAGGTAAACAATTTAAAATTAATGGTTCATTAATTCCCGCAAATATAATAACAAATGAAGCAATCTTTCTTCTTAGTTACAAAGACTTTGAGCCAATTAAACTAAAATCAACAAATACAATTTTTACTAATAACTCAGCTATTGCTAATTAATGACACAGATAAATGTAGAAATTATTAATCAGCTTAGTGATAATTATTCTTATATAATATTTAATAATAGCAACTCCTCAAGTATTGTTGTAGACCCTTCAGAAGATGAAAAAATAATTAAAGTTTTAAAAAAGAAAAAACTTAAACTTGAATACATACTTATCACCCATCATCATAATGACCACACTTCTGGTGTTTTGGGTTTAGTAAAAGAATATCCGCAAGCACAGATATACTCTCCTTCAGAATTATTTTCTCTTACAATTAATAAAATATCTAATGGTGATAAAATAAAGACGCCATTAAATGAGTTCCAAGTCTTTGCGGCACCGGGACATACGCTTGATCATGTTGTATTATGTGACAAAAAAAATAAATTATTATTTGTAGGAGATGTTCTTTTTCGCTTAGGCTGTGGACGTGTTTTTGAAGGGACAATTGAACAAATGCATAATTCTCTAAATAAACTTTTAAATTTGCCTGATGATATGACAGTTTATTGTGGACATGAGTACACTTTAAATAATTTAAAATTTCTAGAACATCTTTTTGTACAAAATGATATTTTAGAAAATACAAAAAAACAAATACTGAGAGATCTAAAATTAAAAAATAAATCTATTCCGTTTATTCTTGGGGATGAAAAAAGATCAAATCCATTTTTAAATCCAAAATGTGAAATGGCATCTAAATTAAAAAAAAATAACAACTATTCAAATTTAGAGTTTTTTAGATACTTAAGAGAAGAAAAGGATAATTTTTAGCTATTTTTAGGCAAAAAATAACAGAATCTGAGTATTTTTATTTGACTATTAAATACCTTAGATATAAACGCCGTCCCATTGAAAGATCTTATGTTGGCAGTATTTAAAACAGGTGGCAAACAATATTCTGTAAAAGCAGGACAAATACTTAAAGTTGAGAAACTCGAAGGAAAAAAAGGTGATAATATTTCTTTTAAAGATGTTCTTGCTGTCTCAGAAAATAGTCAAAATACTATCGGGGCTCCTCTTGTTGATGGTGCTGTTGTTGAAGCTAAAATATTAGATCAAATTAGAGATAAAAAAATAATTGTTTTTAAAAAAAGAAAAAGGCAAAATTATCGATCAACTCAAGGTCATAGACAATATTTAACTGTTCTTAAAATAGAGTCTATATCTATGGGTGGAAAAAAATCTGCATCAACAAAAAGAGAAATAGTAACTAGCAAACCAGTTAAAAAAGCAGCTCCAAAGAAAAAAGCAGCTCCAAAGAAAAAAGCAGCTCCAAAGAAAGCAGTTACAAAAAAAACAACTATAAAAAAAGCAGTTAAGAAAAAATCTACAACACCAAAGGAAGATAAATAATGGCTACAAAAAAAGCAGGTGGTAGTTCACGTAATGGTCGCGACTCGATAGGTCGTCGTTTAGGTGTAAAAAAGTTTGGTGGTGAAAAAGTTATTTCTGGAAATATAATAGTACGTCAAAGAGGCACTAAGTTTCATCCAGGAGATAATGTTGGTATTGGTAAAGATCATACTATTTTCGCTACTAGTAACGGTAAAGTTGCATTTAAAAAAACGCGCGTTAGAACATACGTATCAGTAGTACCCGCATAATAAATAGAATATTAATTTCTATTCTCTCTTATGAAATTTCTTGATCAAGCTAAAATATATGTTGCTTCCGGTAAAGGTGGAAAGGGATGTGTTAGTTTTAGACGAGAAAAATATATAGAATATGGAGGTCCTAATGGAGGAGATGGAGGTAGAGGCGGCGACATTATTTTTATTACCGATCAAAACTTAAATACTCTTATAGACTTCCGCTACCAACAACACTTCAAAGCTATCAAAGGTCAAGATGGCATGAGCAAAAATAAAACAGGCGCTACTGGCGATGATGTTATAATTAAAGTGCCACCTGGAACAGAAATTTATAATGAAGATAGATCTGTATTACTTGCAGAATTATTAGAAAATAATCAAAAACATATATTCCTTAAAGGGGGAAAAGGAGGTCTTGGCAATTCTCATTTTAAGTCTTCAACCAATCAAGCCCCAAGACAATTTACAAATGGAGAAGCTTTAGAAGAACAGTGGATATGGTTATCTCTTAAACTTTTTGCCGACGTAGGAATAATTGGATTACCTAATGCTGGTAAATCAACTTTATTATCAAAAATTTCTAATGCACAACCTAAAGTTGCGGATTATCCTTTTACAACACTTAATCCTGTTCTTGGAGTAATTAAAAAATTTGATAAAGAAATTGTACTAGCAGACATACCTGGCTTAATTGAGGGCGCCCATGAAGGAAAAGGTCTTGGTGATAAATTTTTAGCACACATAGAACGATGTAAAATTCTTCTTCATCTTGTTGATAGCTCTGATACTAATTGGAAAGAAAATTATTATGTTATAAGGAAAGAACTAGAAAAATATGGTCAAAATCTCTCACAAAAAGAAGAAGTAGTTGCAATAAGCAAAGAGGATCTTAATCCAGAAATAACAAATAAAATTATCAATGAAATGACAAAACTTAATAAAAATAAAAAATTCTCTATATCAAGTTTTAATAATAATGGAGTTGAAGATCTTACTAGTTATTTATTTAAAAAATGTGAAGTAGAAGATGATCAATAAATATAAAAAAATTGTTATTAAAATTGGATCATCTTCGATTGTAAATCCAAAGTCAAAAAAAATTAATACAAAATGGATGATAAAACTTTGTAAAGATATAAAAAAATATCATAAAGAAAAAAATATTATTATTGTATGTTCAGGAGCTATTGCACTTGGCTCACCCTTGATTAAAAATAAAAATTTAAGAAAGTTAGAAGATAAACAAGCCGCTGCTTCTGTAGGTCAAATAGAATTAGCCCATCAATGGAAACAACATTTAAAAATTCATAAAATAGATATTGCTCAAGTTCTTATTACACTTGAGGATAGTGAAGTTAGAAGAAGATATCTTAATGCAAGAAAAACAATAAATACGCTTTTGCAAAACAAAGTTATTCCGGTAATTAATGAAAATGATACTGTTGCAACTGAAGAAATTAAATATGGAGATAATGATAGATTGGCAGCAAGAGTTGCTCAAATGATTGATGCTGATTTGCTTATCCTACTAAGTGATGTCGATGGATTATATGACAAAAATCCTAACAAAAATAAAGATGCAAAAAAAATTAATGAGGTTTTTAAAATAAATAAGACAATAGAACAAATGGCCAATGCTAAAACATCTAGTTTAGGTAGTGGTGGAATGGTAACCAAGATTGCAGCAGCAAAGATATGTATGAATAATGGATGCGATACCATCATAACGCATAGTGAAAAAACATATCCTCTATCTTCTATTTCACAAAATAATTCTTCAATATTTTTTGCAAATAAAAACCCTTCTTCCTCTAGAAAACAATGGTTATTAAATCACTTGCATTCTTCAGGTTTTATTAGAATTGATGAAGGAGCTTTAAAAGCTGTAAAAAATAATAAAAGTCTTTTGCCCGCAGGTATTGTAGAAGTTGGTGGAAATTTTAATAGAGGGGATATAATTAGTGTCTACTTTATAAAGAAGCAGAAAATTGCCATTGGCATATCTGCTTATGATATTAATGAAGCTAAAAAAATTATAGGCAAAAAAAGTAAAGAAATTCCTAACATCTTAGGGTATGAAGGAAGAGATGAAATCATCCATAAAGATGATTTGGTGAAAATTATTTGATGAATATCTTAGAAACAATCAACGAATTAGGTAAAAAAGCCAAAGATGCGTCTATTAAAATTAGAGTATTACATAAAGAAAAAAAAATGGTGGCTTATAAATGTTTAGAAAAAAATATTGAAAAGAACGCAGACCTAATCTTAAGTTCAAATAGATTGGATATTGAAAATGCTATAACAAATGATTTATCAAAACCACTAATCAATCGACTAAAGGTTACTGAAGAATCCATATCAGGTATAATTAAAAGTATAACTGAAATTAAAAATCAACCAGATCCAATTGGAAGAGTTTTAGAAAACTGGGAACAACCAAATGGACTTAAATTTTCAAAAATATCAGTACCTTTAGGTGTATTAGGAGTAATCTATGAATCAAGACCAAATGTGACAGTAGATGCCTCGTGCCTCGCATTAAAATCTAATAATGCACTAATCCTAAGAGGTGGGAGTGATAGCTACCATACTTCAAAACAATTAGTGAATATCATAAAAGAGTCTTTTATAGAGGCTAATCTTCCAGAAAATATAATTCAAATGATACCGACAACTGATAGAGAGGCTGTTGATCATCTTTTAGCAATAAAAGATTATGTTAATGTTATAATTCCTAGAGGAGGAAAAAATTTAATTAAAAAAATTAATGAAAAGAGTAAAATACCTGTAATTAAGCACTTAGAAGGTTTGTGTCATGTGTATGTCGATAAAGAAGCTGATATTGAAATTGCCAAGAATATTATTTTTAATAGTAAATTAAGAAGGCCAGAAATTTGTGGGGCAGCTGAAACATTATTAATAGACTCATCAATAAAAGATAAAGCGCTTGAATTAATAGAACCTATATACAAATCAGGATGTGTAATAAAAGGTGATGATTTTATTGTAACATTAGATAATAATTTTGAGAGAGCAAATGATGAAGATTGGTCGACTGAATACCTAGATAAAATCATATCTGTAAAAATTGTTGATGGTGTCGTTGGAGCGACTGATCATATCAATCGTTACTCTTCTAATCATACAGAATCTATAATTACTGAAAATGAAAAAACATTTATGAATTTTTACAACAATATTGATAGTGCTATAATTCTTAAAAATGCCTCAACTCAATTTGCTGATGGAGGAGAATTTGGTTTTGGTGCTGAAATAGGTATTTCAACAGACAAACTGCACGTTCGTGGCCCAGTTGGAGCTAAACATCTTACAACTTTTAAATATATTGTTCATGGTAGCGGGCAATCAAGACCTTAAATGAAAAATATTGGTCTACTTGGAGGCTCTTTCGACCCACCTCATAAAGGACATCTGTATATATCTCTGGAAGCAAAAAAAATTTTAAAGCTTGATGTTATCTGGTGGCTAGTTACTCCACAAAATCCACTAAAGGTAAATAGACCAGCTAGTTATTCAGAGCGAATTAAGAATTGTAAATTAATAATTAAAAATCAACCAATAAAAATAAAAGAAATTGAAAAAAAAATAAACTCTAAGTTTTCTTATCAAACAATTAAATATTTGAACAAACATTATAAGAATATTAATTTCTTTTGGTTAATGGGGGCTGATAACTTAATTAATTTTCACAAGTGGCAAAATGCAGATAAAATCTTTAGTAAAATCCCTATTGTAGTATTTAGAAGATATGGTTATAATAATAAAGCATTGAAAAGCTACACATCAAATTTTTACAAAAACTTCAGAATAAATAATAATAATTTGCATATCAAAAATTTTAAAGAACTTCCTGCCTGGACTATAATTAAAAATAAAGAAATTAGAATATCTTCAACTGAAATAAGAAAGCAAAGAGAATTTTTGAGGTTCAAAGATTAGTACTTCATCAGCATTAACGAATACAATTTTTAGCATACTTGATGATGCTAAAACTGAAGATATAAAAATAATTGATTTAAGAAGTAAATCATCAGTAGCGGACTATTTTATAATTTCCACATGTCGCTCAACTAAACATGCTGATGCAACTGCAGATGAACTATTAAAGCAATTAAAAAAATTAGGATTAAAAAGTCCAGCCCCTGAAGGAAGACCTAAATGTGATTGGGTGATAGTTGATGCAGGATCAGTAATTATTCATTTATTTAGAAAAGCAACTCGTGATCTTTATAATTTAGAGCAATTATGGGAAATAAACTTTGAATCTGAAAAAAATAAACTAGCTTATTAACAGGTATTAAATGATCTCAATTTTAAAAAACTCTATTGTTGTAATTATTTTTCTGACTTCTTTTTCTGCGCACAGCAATTCTAAAAATAAAGAAACATATGAGTATCTTGATTTATTTGGACAAATTTTTGATAAGGTAAGATCTGAATATGTTGAAGAAGTAACTGATCAAGAATTGATTGAAAAAGCAATTGATGGAATGTTAACAGGTCTTGATCCTCATTCAGGTTATATGAATGAAGAAGTGTGGGAAGAAATGCAAATGGATACCCAGGGAAAATTTGGAGGCTTGGGTATTGAAATAACTATGGAGGAAGGATTTGTAAAGGTTATATCGCCGATAGAGGATAGTCCGGCATTTGAGGCAGGTATTTTAGCAGGTGATTTTATAATTCAAATTGATGATACGCCAGTTTTTGGTTTAACACTTAATGAAGCAGTAGAATTAATGAGAGGTGAAAAAGGGGAACCTATAACAATTACAATTTCAAGAGAAGGAACTGAGCCTTTTGAGGTAAACATTATAAGAGATATAATTAAAATCCAATCTGTAAAACATGAAGTTTATGATAACGTGGGATATTTGAGAATTACTTCTTTTACTGAACAAACTGAAGATGGTCTTATAAAATCAATAAATAAAATACAAAATGAACATAAAAAAATTAAAGGATTTGTTCTTGATGTCCGCTCTAATCCTGGAGGATTGCTAACACAGGCTGTTAAAGTTACTGATATTTTTCTAAAGCGCGGAGAGATTGTTTCAACAAGAGGTAGGGACACAAAAGATATTAGAAGATATCGTGCTAAAAATAAAGATCTAACAAATGGCAAACCAATAGTTGTACTAATTAATGGAGGCTCAGCATCTGCCTCTGAAATTGTTGCAGGGGCTCTTCAAGATCATCGCCGTGCAATTATAGTTGGTACCCAATCATTTGGAAAAGGATCAGTACAAACAATAATTCCTTTTCAACGATCAAAAGAAGGTAATGTTTCAGGAATTCGATTAACAACCGCGAGGTATTATACTCCTTCTGGAGAATCAATTCAGGGTAAAGGGATCAATCCTGATATTATTGTTGAGCAAGGTGAATTTGAATCATATGAATTTAAAAGATATTCTGAATCTGATCTTAAAGACTCTTTGGA
>CACFLO010000017.1 GCA_902567135.1 uncultured Alphaproteobacteria bacterium
GGATGTATTGATGAAATAGATCCATTTAAATATGAGGCAGGTTTTGTTGATATGAAAAATAAATAAATTTATGTCATTGGATTTTTTAATTTCAAAAATTCAACAAAATAATTTTCTACTAATCGGCAGAGCAGGTGTTGATATTTATCCAGATCCTCCTGGAACTAAAACTGAAAATGCAAAGAATTATGTTACTCATTTAGGTGGTTCTTCAGCTAACATGGGTGTTCAATTAACTAAGTATGGTGGAATTTGTTCATTATTAACTAAAGTTTCAAATGATGCACTGGGAAAATTTGTATTAAATCAATTAGATGAATATGGTGTTAATAGGAATCTAGTTAAGTTTGAAGATAATGAATCTAGAATATCTTTTGCTATAGTTGAATCTACATTGGAGGATCATCAATCAATAATTTATAGACATAAAGCTGCAGATTTATTTTTAAATCATGCTGATATTGAACATGCAAATATTGAAAATTATAATTGTATACTCATTACAGGAACTACTCTTGCTGCAGAACCTTCTAGAAGTTCTGTTCTATATGCTTTAGAAATTGCAAAAAAAAATAATATTCCAGTTATTATGGATATAGACTATAGACCTTATACTTGGGAGTCACCATCGATAGCAAAAGAAATATATAATATTGCTGCGATTAATTGTTCTGCAGTTATAGGAAATGATGATGAATTTGCTGTTCTCTCAGGTAAATATGAAGAAGGTTTAGATTATGCAAAAAAACTATCATCCAATAATGATTTAGTAATTTATAAAATGGGTGAAAAGGGCTCCATAACTTATGCAAATAATAAAGAAATAAATAAAGGAATATATCCAGTGAAGCCTCTTAAACCAACTGGAGCTGGTGATTCTTTTATGGGTTCATTAATTGGAGCTTTACTAAATAATTATGATTTAGATAAATCATTAGAGATAGGCTCAGCTGCTGCAGCAATAGTAGTTACCAAAGTAGGTTGTGCACCAGCTATGCCTAATTTAGAAGAGGTTTTACAATTCATGCAAACAAACAAAATAGATTAAGGAGACAATCAATGCACATACCACCATTTAATAATAATAATAAACCAATTGTTGATATCGACGATACAAAAGTTCCTCTTAATTATTTTAATATTGTAAAATTAAATAAAGATCAAAGTTTTGAATATTTTACACCTGGCTACGAAACATGCATTGTACCTGCTACAGGTTCTATAAATATTAATATTGAAGGTTTTGAAGTCAAAAATTTAGGGACACGCACAATTGATGTTTGGGATGGTGAACCAGAAGGTGTTTATGTTCCCTCAGGTATAAAAGCATCATTTGTTGCTTTAAATGATTCAGAAATTTTTATTGCAGGTGCAAAATTTGATAAAACGTTTGAACCCTTTGCCGTTAGAACAAATGAAATTGATACAGTTCAATATGGATCTGATGACACCAAAACTCATAGAAAAATAAAACATATTCTAGGAGCTAAGCATCATGATAAAGTTGGCCGTTTATTGTGTAATGAATTGTATACAGTAGGACAGGGAGGGTGGTCAGGTTTTCCTCCACATAAACATGATACCGATAGACTTCCTGATGAGACACGTCATGATGAAACGTATAACTATCGTTTTCGTCCAAATAATGGTTTTGGTTTTCAGTTATTCCAACAAGTTGATGAAAAATTAGGAAAAGCTGAACATATTATTGATGGCTCCACTATAGTCATAGATAAAGGTTATCATCCATGTGTAGTTGCTCCAGGTTATGAAATGTATTACTTTACAATTTTAGGCGGCTTATCACAAAGATCTCTTGTTCAATATTTTCAACCTGACCATGCTTATCAATTAGAAACAATACCTGGAATTAAAGATATGATAGCAAAATATAAATAATGACGGCAGTCAATTTAAAAGCATTATTAAGTAAAGCCAATAAAAACAATTATGCGGTTGCAGGATTAGTTGTAATTACTTGGGAAGATGCTTTAGCTTATACTGAGGCAGCTGATGAGACAGGTATACCTGTAATACTTCAAGCTGGACCTTCATGTAGAGCTTTTACACCCATATCAATTTTAGGGAAAATGTTTAGACATCTTGCCGATCAAACAAAAACTCCTATTTGTTGTCATCTCGATCATGGTTTTTCTTACAAAGAATGTAAAGAGGGAATAGATAGTGGTTTTACATCGGTAATGTTTGATGGTTCAAAAATGCCTTTAAATAAAAATATTAACATAAGTTCAAAAATTTCTAATTTAGCTCATAAATATAATATTTCTGTAGAGGGAGAAATTGGAGAAGTAGGATATTTTAAGGGCAAAAGCTCTAAAGGCACAGAGATTAATCAAGTAAAAGAATATTCTATTAAAAGTAAAGTTGATGCCATGGCAATATCAGTTGGCAATACTCATTTGCAAACAAATAAATTAGCTAAAATTGATTTTAATAAAATATTAGAAATTCAGAAAATTACTAAATTACCATTAGTACTGCATGGCAGTAGTGGAATATCTAATAATATACGAAAGAAAGTAGCAAGAATGACTAATGTGGGAAAATTTAATATAGGTACAGAGCTTAGAATGGTCGGATGTAAATCATTGAGAAAAAGTTATAATAAAAATATTAATAATTTTGATAAAATCAGCATATTAAAACCTTCAATAGTGGAATTAAAAAAAGCAACCATTAAAGTGATAAAGAATATTGGTCCAATAAATGCAAAAAAATAAATTAGCTTTTATTGGAGGAAGTGGAATATATAATCTAGATATACTTAAAGATATTGTAGAACATGATATCATTTCTTCTTTTGGCAACCCATCAAGTAAAATAATAGAGGGTAAAATTAATGGTAATTCAATATTTTTTCTGTCAAGACATGGAATTGGTCATCAGATTTCTCCTTCTGAAATAAATTACAGAGCTAATATAGAGTGTTTAAAGCAACTTGAAGTAACAGATATTATTTCACTATCGGCTGTCGGCTCACTAAAGAACGATTTAGATCCAGGAACTTTTGTTATTATTGATCAATTTATTGATAGAACAATAAATAGAAAAAAAACATTTTTTGAAAATGGTATTGTTGCACATGTGCCGATGGCTTACCCTGTATGCAAAATTTTAATGGATCTTTCTAAAAATATTTTACAAAGTCTTAATATTAAAAATTCATATGGTGGTACTTATTTAGCTATGGAAGGTCCACAATTTTCAAGCAAAGCAGAATCATTATTATATAAAAGCTGGAACTGTGATGTAATAGGTATGACGAACATGCCAGAAGCAAAATTAGCAAGAGAGGCTGAAATAAGATACGCATCTATTGCAATGGTAACTGATTTTGATTCATGGAGTGCAGAACATGAAGAGGTAGATCTACAAATATTATTAGAAACAATGCATAAAAATGTTCAAAAATCTAAAAACTTTATTCAGAATTTTTCTGATAAATATTTTTCAAATATAGATTTTTCTTCTGATACTTCCTCAACAGTATTAGATACATCTATTGTTACTCAATATGAGAATTGGAATAGAGATACAGAAATTAAATTATCAAATATTTTAAAGAGATTTATTAAAGATAATAATGTTAGTCGATAATAAACACTTAACTACCATTTGGTATGAAGAAGAAACAGATAAAGTTAAGATTATTGATCAACGTTTAATTCCTTTTGAATTAAAAATTATTGAACTTAATTCTGTTGATGAGGTTTGCTTTGCAATCAAAGAAATGCAAGTAAGAGGAGCGCCTTTAATAGGTGTTACAGCTGCTTATGGAATGTACATTGCTGCGAAAAAAAGTTCAGAATTACATTTTTTAAAAAATGCATCAGATAAAATAAATGCAACTAGACCTACTGCTGTAAATCTATCTTGGGCTTTAAATAAAATAATGACAAATATTGTTGATATAAATAAAGATCAATTGCCTAGCAAAATTCTAGAATTAGCTAATCAAATTAGACAGGATGATATTAATAATTGTAAAAGCATTGGCAAGTACGGTTATGAATTAATTAAAAAAGTTTATAAAAAAAATAAAAAAACTGTAAATATTTTAACTCATTGCAATGCTGGGTGGTTAGCAACTGTAGATTGGGGCACAGCTCTTGCTCCTGTTTTTACAGCTCATAAAAACAATATACCTGTTCATGTATGGGTTGATGAAACAAGACCACGAAATCAAGGTTTTAGTTTAACATCTTGGGAGTTATTAAATGAAAACATTCCTAATTCCCTTATAGTAGACAATGTGGGAGGACATTTAATGCAGAATAAAAAAATAGATATTTGTATAACGGGAACTGATCGAACAGCTAGTAACGGAGATGTTTGTAATAAGATAGGAACATATCTTAAGGCACTTGCAGCTTATGATAATAAAATCCCTTTTTATGTTTCAGCACCAATTTCTAGCATAGATTTTAATATCCAAAATGGTGTCCGTGATATACCTATTGAAGAGAGAGATAGTGAAGAAGTGTCTCACATTAATGGATTAGACGAAAATAATGAATTAAAAAAAATTAAAATAGTTCCTGAAGGCTCTACTTGTGCAAATTATGCATTCGATGTTACTCCTGCAAAATTTATAACTAAACTAATTACTGAAAAGGGGATTATTGATGCTAATTATGAATCAATTAATAATTTGAAATAATATGTTATTAAAAATCTTAGAAAAATTCGGAAGAAAAAAACTTGTTTTGGATAGAGGCCCATCTCATCCTGAATTTGCTAAAGCAAAGCCCTGGTTAGAGAGATATTATGTATTATTTAGAAAAAGACCAAAATGGTTTCCTTTCAATATTCTAATCCATAGAATGTTAGATGATGATCATGGTGAAGGGGTTCATAATCATATGTGCCCATACATTACAATTATATTAAAAGGAGGGTATTGGGAAACTACATCGAAGGGTAAATTTTGGAGACCTCCCGGATACATTGGATTTAGATCAGCCGACCATCTTCATCGAGTTGATTTAAAACCAAAAACCGAAACAATGACTTTATTTATACCAGGACCTTTTGGAACAAGAAAAACTAAAAGAGCAAATTATAATACTAAATTTCATAAAGGAGTTAATAAATGAAAAAAGCTTATTGGGTTGGCATTGTTAATATTAAAAATCATGATGAATATAAAAAATACACAGATATAGCGGGACCTGCATTAATAGCTGCTGGTGCTAAAATTTTAAGTAGAGGTGGTAAAATTATAAACTTAGAAGGAAAAGAAATGAATCGCTTAGTTGTTATTGAATTTCCATCCATGGAAGATGCTGAATTATTTTATGAGTCTGATGAATATAGAAAAGGTTTGAAATATCTTAAAAATGATGTCTGTGATCGTTTTTTTAAATATTGCAGAGGGTTTAAATTAAGCAATACCATCAAATATTAATTTGCACCCACTTAGGAATAATAAAATATATATAATATTAAAAAATAACTTTTCTGGAATTTTCTTTTGAATAAAATATCCAATTAAAACACTAATAAATGCAAGTGGTAACAATAGTAAAGAGACCATTAAGTTTGATGGTGCTAATAATCCAACATAATAATAGGGAATTATTTTTACAAGATTAATAACTAAAAAAGCTAAAGTCATTGTACCGATAAATGAAATTTTATCTAATTTTAAGGGTAGTACATAAAAATTTATAGGTGGGTTACCGGCATGTATTAAAAAACTTGTATATCCTGCAATTGAAGACCAAAAATAACCTTTTAATTTTGTTGGTTTTAATAAAAAATTACTTTTTTGAATAAAAGATACAAGGACAAATAAAATTGAAATAATACCAACCATAATTCTTATCTGATCTTCATTAGTGTATTTAAAAGTGAATGTTCCAAATAAAATACCAATAATAGAAGCAGGAATAATTATTTTTAAAATTTTATTTATCCATTTTTTCCAATATAAATAGATAGCAGAAAAATCCATTATAATTAAAAGAGGAAGAAGAATTCCAGCAGCTTGCAATGGGCTCATAGCAAAAGACATCACTGGTACAGCTAACATCGCTATAGGTCCAGGCACTCCACCTTTAGAAAGGCCAAAAACAAATACACCGAAGGATGCAAAAATTAAAAAAATAGGATCCATTTAATAATTATTTAAGAACTTTTAGTGCATTCAATATATCATTAATCTGATCTTGAGAGTCTTCTAATCCGCAGTAAATACGAATGAGATTTCCTTTTACTTCATTCTTAAATGTTCTTTTACTAAGACGAGGGAAAGTAATTAAACTGTCAAATCCTCCCCAGCTATAACCTAGTTTAAATATCTTCAATTTATTATAAAATTTCTTAATAGATTTAAGAGAATGTTTTTTCTTTAAAGAGAATGCAAATAAGCCAGAGCTTCCTGTAAAATCTCTTTTCCAAATATTATGATTGGGAAAACTTGGAAGAGCAGGGTGATATACTTTATCAATAAGGGAATGTTCCAATAATTTATTAGCCATGTTTAAAGTATTTGTTTCAATTTGCTTCATTCTTAAATTTATTGTAGGTATCCCTCTCAATGCTAAATATACCTCTTCTGAACCTGGACACATTCCTAATGTTTTGGCTGTAATTCTTATTTCTTTTGAATGTTTTCTATCAGAACTTACAAATCCTATAAGAACATCAGAATGTCCATTTATATACTTTGTACCTGCATCAATTATAATATTGATCCCGAGTTTTATAGGATTGCAGAAAATAGGTGACGCCCAAGTATTATCCATGACAGTTGGTATTTTTTTCTTTTTTGCAATTTTTGTTATTTTAGGAATATCAAGTATCTCAAAAGTAGCAGTACCGGGAGATTCAAGATAAATTAATTTTGTTTTATTTGTAATTAATTTTTCAAATTTATTTATATCTCTTAAAGGGTGAAAATATTTAATTTTTACTCTGTAATTTTTAAGAATTTTTTCACAAAATGTCCTAGTTGGACTGTAAACAGTATCATTAATTAATACTTCATCATCTTTTTTTAAATATGTTAAAAAAGGAATGATAAGTGCAGCCAGTCCAGAGGGGGCTATAATAGTATCATGGCATTTGTATAAACTTGAAATTGCTTTTTCTAATTGTTCAACTGAAGGATTTTTATTAATTCCATATAAAGTACTTCGGTCATCATCATTATTAATATCATTAATATAATCTTCAAAACTATTGAAGATCATTGTTGATCCTTTATAAATTCCAGGATTAATAAAACCTTTTTGCTTTTTTACATCTCTTAAAACTTTTGTTAGTTTAGTATCTATTTTCATAAAACACTATATCTAGTATATATTTTGCAATTATGATACAATTTATGTTTATATCATTCTCTTAAAATTAGCTGTTTCTTAGATCAATTTATTTTGTTATTGGGGGGTAATCTTTGAAAAAAGATGTTTAAATAATTATTTAAAACAAAGGAAATAATATGAAAAAACTATTATCAATCTTTGCAGTTACTGTTTTTGCTTTTTCAGCAAATGCGGGAACTCTTGATGATGTTAAAAATAGAGGTTTTCTAAAATGTGGTGTAACAACTGGTTTAGCTGGTTTTGCTGCTCCTGACGATAGTGGAGAGTGGGCTGGTCTTGACGCAGATATGTGTCGTGCAGTTGCTGTAGCAGTTTTTGGAGACCGTTCAAAAGTAGAATTTATCACTACTACTGGTAAATCTCGTTTCCCTACATTAGCTTCTGGTGAAGTTGATATGTTAGCGAGAAATACAACTTGGACAATTAGCCGTGATGTTAATCTTGGCTTTGAGTTCGTAGGTGTTAACTTCTATGATGGACAAGGATTTATGATTCCTTCTTCACTAGGTGTATCAAGTGCAACTGAGTTAGATGGTGCTACTGTTTGTATTCAAACTGGTACTACTACTGAGTTAAACCTTGCTGACTTCTTTAGATTAAATGGAATAAGCTACGAAGCTCTTCCAATTGAAACTAATGATGAAGGTAAAGAAAACTTATTCGCAGGAAGATGTGACGTATATACTACTGATGCATCAGGACTATCTTCAACTAGAGCTGCAGCAGCAGATCCTGGTAAATGGTTAGTTCTACCTGAAATCATTTCAAAAGAACCTCTAGGACCACTAGTAAGACACGGTGATCACCAATGGGGTGACGTAGTACGTTGGTCTTTAAATGCAATGATTATTGCTGAAGAGCTAGGCGTTACTTCTGAAAACGTTGATGCTCAAAAAAGCTCAAACGTTCCTGAAGTACTTAGACTTCTAGGTGTTGAAGGTTCATACGGTGAAATGCTTGAATTAGCTCCTGATTGGGCTTACCAAATTATTAAACAAATTGGTAACTATTCAGAGTCTTACGAAGCTAACGTAGGTCCAGACACACCTCTTGAAATTGCAAGAGGACTTAACGCTCTTTGGACTCAAGGTGGTATTTTATACGCACCTCCGTTCAGATAAATCGTTAATTTTTTTCAATTAGGGGGTTTCAAAACCCCCTAATTTTTTTTATAGGAGTCTAATGAGATCTAACTTAAATTTTTTTTCTGATGAAAAGTTTAGATCCATATTTTTTCAAACTTTAGTAATAGGACTTTTTGCACTTGGTATATATTTTGTTGTCCAAACAACTGGTTATAATTTAGAAAAAAGAAATATTGCAACTGGTTGGCGATTTCTTTCAGATCCAGCAGGATTTGATATTAGTTTCTCTCCATTTATTAATTTTAAATCAACTGACACTCACTTAGATGTATATTTTGTTGGTGTATTAAACACTTTATTAGTTTCTTTCTGTGGTTGTATTGCGGCAACTATTCTTGGTTTTCTAGTTGGAATTATTCGACTTTCGTCAAATTGGTTACTTGTAAGAGTAGCTTACATTTATGTTGAATTTACTCGAAACGTTCCATTGCTTTTACAAATTATTCTTTGGTATAGTATCTTAATTCAATTACCACGTGTAAAACAATCTCTAGAATTTTTAGATATTTTTTTTATTTCTAATAGAGGTATTTATTCTCCAAGACCTGTATTTGAAAGTGGATTTTCTTATGTTTTTATAGCTATTATTTTAGCTTTTATTTCAAGTTTTATAATAAGGAGATGGGCTAAAAATAGACAGGATGAAACTGGTAAACAATTTCCTGTATTATCATCAGCATTTGGCTTAATTATAATATTACCACTTTTATTATTTTTTATAATAGGATCACCAATGTCATTTGACTACCCAGCTTTAAAAGGATTTAATTTTAAAGGAGGGATGGTAATAAGACCTGAATTCATTGCAATGTTTTTAGCTCTTACTATTTATACTGCTGCATTTATTTCAGAAACTGTAAGATCTGGTATTTTATCAGTAACTAAAGGTCAAAGAGAAGCTTCAGCTTCATTAGGTTTAAAAAAAAGTTGGATTATGAGACTTATAATCATACCGCAAGCTTTAAGAGTTATAGTACCACCATTAACAAGTCAGTATTTAAATTTAACAAAGAATTCTTCATTAGGTATTGCCGTAGGTTATGCTGATCTTGTCCACGGTTTTGGAGGAATTAGTTTAAACCAAACTGGTCAAGCAATTGAATGCATGGTTATAGTAATGGCAACGTATTTAACTATTAGTTTAACAATATCTGTTTTTATGAATATTTATAACAGAAGTATACAATTTAAAGAGAAGTAAAATGAATGATATAACTGAATCAAGAAAACCTCCTGTTGCTACAACTGGTATTTTGGGTTGGTTAAGAATGAACCTTTTCTCAACTTGGGTAAATTCACTAATTTCTTTATTTGTTCTGTATATTTTATTTCAATTTATCCCTTGGATATTAAATTGGACAATATTTGCAGCTGACTTCAAATATAATTTTAATGGTGAAGAGATCGTCAATAGAGAGATGTGTTCACGAGTTCTCGATCCTGAAAATGGGGGAGCTTGCTGGGCAATTATTTATGTTAGATTTTATCAGTTTATGTATGGTTTTTATCCAAGAGAGGAAGTGTGGAGAGTAAATCTTAGTTATATAATGTTAGCAGTTGCTGTTGTCCCTCTGTTATTCGATAACTTTCCATTCAGAAAACATTTTTTAAAATTTACTTATATATTTCCAGTAATTGCTTTTTTTCTTTTAAATGGAGGTCTTGGACTTGAATCAGTTTCTACAAATAAATGGGGAGGTTTACTTGTTACTTTAGTTCTAGGTTGCACAGGTATTGCACTAGCTTTTCCTCTAGGTATTATTTTAGCATTAGGTAGACGTTCCAATCTTCCAGTTATTAGCATGATGTGTACTTTATTTATTGAATTTATTAGGGGAGTGCCACTAATTACACTTTTATTCTTTGGAATGGTTATGCTGCCATTATTTTTGCCTGAAGGTATTGATATGGATGGATTAGCTCGTGTTTTGGTTGCAGTAACTTTATTTCAGTCTGCCTATATGGCTGAGGTTATTAGAGGTGGTTTGCAAGCAATTCCCCAAGGCCAATATGAGGCAGCGAGATCTATAGGGTTATCTTACTGGCAGATGAATTTAAAAGTTGTTTTACCTCAAGCAATTAGAATTTCAATCCCCTCTATTGTAAACACTTCAATAGGTTTATTCAAGGATACTACTTTGGTTATTATTGTAGGTTTATTAGATTTGCTTGGGATCGGAAGAGGGGCTTTAGCTGATACTACCTGGTTAGGTTTGGCCTATGAGGTTTATTTTTTTGTATCTTTAGTGTTCTTTATTTTCACTTTTGCAATGTCTAGATACAGTTTATATTTGGAAAAAAAGCTTAAAACAGGTATTAACATGGGAGCAGATTAATATGTCAGAAGATTCAATAATTTCATTACAAAATGTAAATAAGTGGTTTGGAGATTTTCATGTACTTAAAGATGTGGATCTTGAAGTAAAAAAGAAAGAAAGAATTGTTGTTTGCGGACCTTCGGGTTCAGGCAAATCAACGATGATAAGATGTATTAATAGATTAGAAGAACATCAAGAAGGCACAATAATTGTTGATGGTATTGAACTTACAGGCAATTTAAAAAATATTGATAGTGTAAGAAAAGAAGTTGGAATGGTTTTTCAACAATTTAATCTTTTTCCACATTTATCTGTTAAAGAAAATATTACTCTTGCTCCAATCTGGGTAAAAAAAATGCCTAAAGCTGAAGCCGAAGAATTGGCAATGCAACAACTTGAAATTGTTAAGATACCTGAACAAGCTGATAAATACCCCGGGCAACTATCTGGAGGTCAACAACAAAGAGTTGCCATAGCTAGATCTCTAGCAATGAAACCTAATATTATGCTTTTTGATGAACCTACATCCGCTCTTGATCCTGAAATGATTAAAGAAGTTTTAGATGTTATGATTGACTTAGCTGAAGGTGGAATGACTATGATAGTCGTAACTCATGAAATGGGTTTTGCTAAGACTGTAGCAGACAGAATGGTCTTTATGGACGAGGGGAGAATTGTTGAGCAAGCAGTGCCAGATAAATTTTTTAACAATCCTGAAAGTGATAGAACTAAATTATTTTTAAGTCAAATTCTTAATCATTAATTAATATATTCACCCTGCGATTCATTTTACCTTTATTTTCAATTTTACCTATTTTAATTTCACCTATCTCTCTCGTACTTTTTACGTGAGTACCTCCACATGGTTGGAAGTCAATATTTCCTATTTTGACAAATCTTAATTTGCCTTCAATTTTAGGTGGTTTAACAGACATTGTTCTCACAAGTTCTGGTTTACTCTCTAATATATTACTATCTATATACTCGTATATAATTTCATGATCTTGCTTCATTAATTCATTAATTTTTTTTTGAAGCTCATCTTTATTTATTTTCTTTTCTGGGTCATTAAAATCTAACCTACTTTTTTCATAGCCGATTTGACCACCAGTTACTCCAAGTGGTATTGATGCGCACATTAAATGTAATGCGCTATGCATTCGCATATATTTGTATCTCTTATCCCAATTTATTCTTGCTGTTATTTTTTGATTTATGCTTAATACATTAATATTTTCTAATATATTTTTTATATCACCTCCTGTTTTTATTGTCTCAATCACATCTATTTTTTGACCATCAGCTAATATTTCCCCTATATCTCCTGGCTGGCCACCACTTTTTCCATAAAATATTGTATCCTTCAATTCTATCGTATTATTTTCTGTATTTATTTCTATTATTTCTGTCTCTATTTCTTTTGTATATGCATTTTCTTCAAATATTTTTGCCATAATTTTTTTTAGCAGATTTTCACATTATTATGTTGACTTTTTTATCAATCTAAATAAATTAGAACAAAACAAGAACAATAATATATTTATATTAAATATAAGTATTGTTTATCAATTATTTAAATAAATTTTTTAAAAATATGAATGAGAAAAATATATTATCTATTATCAATATAGAAAGCAGCAAAAAGGTTACTACGCCTTTATTTTTAGACTCTGTATCGGCAGGCTTTCCTTCTCCAGCAACTGATTATTTGGAAAATAAACTTGATTTAAATGAGCACCTTGTAAAACATCCTGCGGCTACTTTTATTGTTAAAGCAAGCGGCCCTTCAATGGTAGAGGCGGGGATTTCATCAGGAGACTTACTGATTGTTGATAGGAGTGTTACACCAAAAAATGATAATATTGTTATAGCCTCTGTACTTGGTGATCTAACAGTAAAAAAACTACGCAAGAAAGGGTCTGTGTTATTTTTAGTTTCAGCTAATAACGAATATCCTAGTATTGAAGTGAAAGAAGAGATGGAGTGTTTTATATGGGGGGTTGTGACTTATGTCATACACAAAGCAATTACAAAATAATCACTCTTCTTTGGGCAATTCTATCGCTTTGATAGATTGCAATAATTTTTATGCATCTTGTGAGAGAATATTTAATCCAAAATTAATAAGCAAACCTATTGTTGTTCTATCAAATAATGATGGTTGTATAATCGCAAGATCAGTGGAGGCTAAAAAATTAGGAATTAAAATGGGCGAACCATACTTCAAGGCAAAGAAAATTATTGATAAAAATAATGTAAAGGTTTTTTCTTCTAATTATTCCTTATATGGAGATATTTCTCAGCGAGTTATGGAAACTTTAGCAAGGTTTGCTCCAGATATAGAAATTTATTCTATAGATGAGGCTTTTTTGGGGTTAAATGGTTTTGAAAATTATGAGCTAAGTACGTATTGCAGTTACATACGTCGTATCATAAAACAATGGGTAGGTATTCCAGTCAGTATAGGGGTAAGTTCAACAAAGACACTTTCAAAAATTGCAAATAACTTAGCAAAAAAAAATAAAGAGTATGATGGTGTGTGCTTATTAAAAACTTGGTTTGATATAAATGAAGCCTTAAAATTAACTTCTATAAAAGACGTCTGGGGTATTGGAAGGCGATTGTCTTCTTTTTTACAAAGATATAATATCAACACTGCTTATGACTTTATTCAACTTGATAAAGGATGGGTAAGAAAAAATATGGGTGTAGTAGGGGAAAAAACATTTTTAGAACTTTGTGGAGTATCCTGCATTGAATTAGATTTAATTCCATCAGATAAAAAAAGTTGCTGTGTTTCACGTTCGTTTAGTAAGCCAATAGAAAAAATTTATGATTTAGAAGAATCTGTTTCAGCTTATGGAACAAGAGTTTCTGAAAAGATAAGAGAAGAGGGATTAGTAGCAGAATCAATGAGTGTATTTGTTCTTACAAATCATTTTAATAGAAAAGAAAAACAGTATTCAAACTCCATTAAATTGCAACTACCTTTTCCAACTAATAACAGTATTAAAATTGTGAAACGGACATTGGAAGGAATAAGAAAAATATATCGTGAAGGATACCGTTATAAAAAAGCAGGGGTCATTTTATATGGTTTAAGTAAATCAAGTCAAACTAAAGGTCTTTTAGATTACGATAGAGAAAGCTCAGACATAATTATGAATACAATGGATAGAATTAATGAGCGTTATGGGAGTTCTACAATTAGATTAGCATCTGAGGGTATTGAAAAGTCATGGAAAATGAGAAGAGAGAGCGTGTCTCCGTGCTATACAACAAGCTTTAATGATTTAGTTGAGGTAAAAATTAATTTATAGAATGGCTCCCCGGGCCGGGCTCGAACCAGCGACCGATCGGTTAACAGCCGATTGCTCTACCACTGAGCTACCGAGGAACACAATTTAGCTGTTAATAAAAAAAAGAAAAAAAAACAAGTAAAATTTGGAGGCTCGGAGCGGAATCGAACCGCTGTGCAAGGCTTTGCAGGCCCCTACATCACCACTCTGCCACCGAGCCAAATTTTTTGGACAATTAATCTGTTATTAACTTCAAGTCAATTAATGAAAATTAAAGAATGAAAAAAATAAAAATCATATCAATTTATAATGTTATTATGTATATGAGTCTTTAAAAATTATCCTTTAATGAATATTAATTTTGATAAAAATCGTGAGGTGATGATAGAAAATCAGCTCAGACCTAATAAAATAACAAATATTGCAATTCTAGATATTTTTAATAAAGTCTCTAAAGAAAATTTTATATCTGAAGATAAATTGAATATTTGCTATTCAGATCAAGACATAACTTTAAAAGACTCTAGAGGATATCTTAAAAATCTTCATTTGGCTCAAATTTTAAACTTTTCAGAAATTCAAAATGATGAAAAGGTATTACATATTGGTGGCCTAACAGGATATCTTTCTGTCTTAATATCAAAACTATGCAAAGAAATTTATGTAACTGATAATGATCAAGAATGCGTGGAAAATATAAATGCACATTTTATTGAAAATAAAATTACTAACGGATATGTTTTTAAAAATTTTTTTTCTGAAGGTTTGCCAGAAAAAGGGCCCTTTGATTTAATCATAATTGACTGTCCACAATATAATATTAATCTTGATTTACTAAATCAAATAAATGTGGGAGGTAGGATAGTTTATATTGAAAAAATAAATGATGAACTATCTAAAGCTTATAAGATGACCAAATATAAAAATAATTACTCTAAAGATTTCTTATTTGATGTTTTTTCTCATTTATGTCTTACAAAAAAAATTGAAGGTTTTAATTTCTAATGAAAAAATTATTATTCTGTATTTTTCTATTATTTTCTAAATTAGCATTTTCAATTGACATTGATGATGCAATAAAAAGCACAATTGAAAAGAATCCTAAAGTTAAGATTGCATATGAAAAATTAAAAGAATCAAAAGAATTAATTGAAAATGCTTACAATCAAAAATTGCCTACTATAACTAGTACAATATCAGGGACATATTCAACATCTGATTCTTCAACATCAACTGCAACAACAACACCTGAAACTTTTACAGATAAATATAAACTATCACTTAGTCAGAATTTATACGATGCTGGTGAAAAAAATTTAGAAATTGAAAGATCAAAATTATTGTTTGACAAAGAGGTTGTAAATTTCAAAGTAACTATTCAAAATCTAATTTTAAGTGCTATAGAAGGCTATCTTGCTGTTATTAATTATGAAAAATCTCTTGAAGCAAGTAAAAAGAATTTTGACTCAGTATCACGTTTCTTAGATGAAACTAAAACAAAATTTGATTTAGGTTCTGCTACTCTTTATGATCTTCAAAATGCAGAGTCAGCTTATGCGATTGCTGAGACTAATTTATTTATTTCACAGCAAAATTATGATGTGAGTAAAATTACATTTAATAGAATTGTTGGATTGGATCCTATTAATTTAGAAGAAGTTGTTGATTTAAGTAAAAAAATTGACTTAAATAAATTTATTAAAAATATAGAAAAAAATAATTACACTTTAGCTCTTCTCGATAATGACATTAGAAATACAAGTATACTTCTTTCAAAGGAGAAACTTAGTAATAAACCATCATTAGATTTATCAACGTCTGTTGAATATTCAGATTCTGGGCGAATAGATTCTGGTACAGAAAAAACTAATGGAACTTTGGGTCTAACTCTAACTATACCAATTTTTCAACAAAATAATGATAAGTCTAATATTAGAAAATATCAATCACAACTTTTACAAGCTGAATTAAGCTTTGAAGATAAAAAACAAGATCTAATAATACAGGCATCAAACCTATATAAAGATTTTTTAATTAGTAAATCAAATATTGACTCAAATAATAAGCAGTTATTGTCAATTCAAACATCTTTGGAGAGCATAAGAGAAGAATATAATATTGGCACCAAGACCATAACTGATTTGATTGATGCTGAAAGTGAACTCCTTACTGTTAATGTAAATTATCATTCTTCAAAAAAAGATATGATTTTAAATTATTTCAATATTATGGCTCTTGAAGGCTCTTTAATTTCAACTTTTGAAAAATTCCTTCCTAATTATAATTAGTCTTTAGTATTTCCTTTACTTAATTTATAAGAGAATTATGGCAAATAATGAATCCATAAAAGATACTCTAGAAGTAATAAGAAGAGCGTTAGAAGATGAAAATGATTTTTCTGAAAAAAATGACAATGTATTGATTTTGAATAAAAAGATTAATGATGATGGAACTGTAAAAATGTTAGGACAATCCAATGATATTGATGAAGTAAATAATGTAATTGAAAAAAAATTAAGTGATTTATTAGAAAAAAAAATGAGCAATATGCTCGAAAATCAATTACCAAATATTCTTGATAAATATTTTAAAAATAAAAAATAATATGCAGCTTGAAAAGTTTTTTGATTTTTTAAAAGATGAAAAAAAAATATATTCTGATTGGGAATCATCAAATAGTTTTACATCAAAAAAAAATAAAGAATCATATGCAATTATGATGCCTCCCCCGAATGTTACTGGAAGTCTTCATATGGGTCATGCACTTACTTTTACTATTCAAGATATTTTAATTCGCTATCATCGTATGCAAGGTAAAGAAGTGTTATGGCAGGCTGGAACAGACCACGCTGGTATTGCAACTCAAATGGTTGTTGAAAGAAAAATTGCTGATGAAGGTTTAGATCGCAGAATATTAGGAAGAGATGAATTTATTAAAAAAGTTTGGGAATGGAAAGAAGATTCTGGTGGGGCTATTAACAATCAATTAAGAAGATTGGGCGCATCTGCTGATTGGTCTCGAGAGCGATTTACAATGGACGAAGATTTATCTAAAGCTGTCAGAAAAGTTTTTGTAGACTTATATAACGATGGAATTATTTATAGAGACAAAAGATTAGTTAACTGGGATCCTAAATTATTAACTGCTATTTCTGATTTAGAAGTTGAGCAAAAAGAAGAAGAAGGAAGTCTCTGGCACATTAAATATCCTATTGATAGAGATAACTTTATTATTGTTGCAACAACAAGGCCTGAGACAATGCTTGGAGACTCAGCTGTAGCTGTGCATCCTAAAGATTTAAAATATAAAGATTTAATTGGAAAAACTTGCACACTACCAATTGTTGCAAAGCAAATTCCTATTATTGCCGATGAATATGCAGATCCTGAAAAAGGCTCAGGTGCAGTTAAAATAACTCCTGCACATGATTTTAATGATTTTGAAGTAGGTAAAAGACATAATTTAGAATTTGTTAATATTTTTGATGAATTTGCTAAAGTGAATCAAAATGCGCCAACTAAATTTCAAGGTCTGGATAGGTATGAAGCTAGAAATTTAATATTAGAAGAATTAATTAAATTAGATCTTCTCATAAAAGAAGAAAAGCAAGAAATGGTTATCCCTTATGGTGACAGATCTGGAGTAGTGATTGAACCTTGGTTAACAGATCAGTGGTTTTGTAATGCAAAAAAATTATCAATTGATCCCATTAATTCTGTAAAACAAAATAATACAAATTTTGTTCCAAAAATTTGGGAAAAAACTTTTTTTAATTGGATGGAAAATATTCAGCCATGGTGTATTTCAAGACAATTATGGTGGGGGCACCAAATACCTGCTTGGTATGGCCCAGATAATAAATTTTTTGTAGCATTATCAATAGAAGATGCAAAATTAATTGCAAATAAATATTATGGTAAAGATGTTGAGTTAAAACAAGATGAAGATGTTTTAGATACTTGGTTTTCTTCAGCACTTTGGACATTCTCAACATTAGATTGGCCTAATAAAACATATGAACTTGATCGATTTTATCCTGGGAATGTCCTGGTAACAGGATTTGATATTATATTCTTCTGGGTAGCTAGAATGATGATGATGGGCTCATATTTTATGAAAGAGACACCTTTTAAGGATGTTTATATACACCCATTAATTAGAGATGAAAAAGGTCAGAAAATGTCTAAATCAAAGGGTAATATTATAGATCCATTAGTTTTATTAGATAAATACGGAGCTGACACTCTCCGTTTTACCCTGACTGCATTATTAAACCCCGGAAGAGATGTTAAATTAGCTGAAGAGAGAGTGAAAGGTTATAAATCTTTTACCAACAAAATTTGGAATGCAGCAAATTTTTTAAACATAAATAATGTTTCTTTTATAGATACTATTGATATTGAAAATATTAAATTAGATACTAGCAAATGGATATTAAAAGAGTTTGAAGAAATTCAAAAAAAATATTTTGATAATATTGAGAAATATCAATTTCATGAAATAGCAAGTTCTTTGTATCATTTTACATGGCATACATATTGTGACTGGTATATTGAATTCATTAAATCTGATTTTAAAGATCCTGAAAAATCTGAAGAAACTATTAAAGTTTCAGGATGGGTTTTCGTTCAAATTTTAAAACTACTTCATCCTGTAATGCCATTTATTACAGAAAAGCTTTGGCTTTCATTAGTAGATAAAAAAACTTTTTTAATGAATCAGCAATTCATTAAAATTAATTTTGATCACTCTTATCAAGAAAGTAAGAAATATATTTTAAAAATTATTGAAATAATGACAGCCTTAAGGAATCTTAGAGCAGATCTAAACATATCATATAAAAATGAAATTGATTTAATTATTGATGCTAAAAATGATTATTTAAAAAAATTTATTTCTAATTATGAAGAAGAATTTAAAAGACTTATAAAAACTAACACCATATCTTATGAAGAAAACACCAATCAAAAAAAATCAGCCTTTATAGTATTGAGTGAAATTACAATTTTAGTTCCTTTAGAAGGTATAGTAGATACAGAAAAAGAATTATCTAAGCTGGATGAAAAAAAACTTAATTACAATAAGAAACTAAATACAGTTCTGGATAAATTAAACAACAAAGCATTTATTGAAAAAGCTCCTAATAATGTTATAGAAAATTTCAAAATGCAAGAACAAGAAATTAAATCTTCTATTGAAAAGATTAATGAAATAATGAATACTATTAATTAAATGACAGATAAAGGTTCAAATATTAAATCTAGACTTCCTAGTAGACATGTTAGTGTTGGCCCAAAAAGTGCTCCACATAGATCTATGTATTATGCAATGGGAATGACTGAGGAACAAATCTATCAACCTTTTGTTGGCGTTGCTACAACCTGGAATGAATCTGCACCATGTAACATTACATTAGGAAGACAAGCACAGGCTGTAAAAAAAGGAGTAAGTGAATTAAATGGCACACCTCGTGAATTTACAACTATAACTGTAACTGATGGAATCGCCATGGGCCATGAAGCAATGAAAGCTTCTTTAGTAAGTCGAGAAGTTATTGCTGACTCTGTAGAATTATCAGTTAGAGGTCACTGTTATGATGGTATCGTAGGACTTGCCGGTTGTGATAAATCACTTCCAGGTTTGATGATGGCTATGGTGAGACTTAATATTCCTTCAGTTTTTATTTATGGTGGTTCTATATTGCCAGGAAATTATAAAGGTAAAGATTTGACAATTATTGATGTTTTTGAAGCAGTTGGTAAACATGCATCAGGTGAAATAGATGAAAAAGAACTAAAAAATATTGAAAAAGTTGCATGTCCTACAGCTGGTTCATGCGGCGGTCAATTTACAGCAAATACAATGGCATGTATATCAGAGGCGCTTGGATTAGCTTTAACTAACTCTGCCATGACACCTGCAACTTATGAAGAAAGAGATAATTATGGCTTTGCAAGTGGTAAGGCCGTAATGAGTCTTATAGAAAAAAATATAAGACCAAGAGATATAGTTACTTTAGAATCTCTAAAAAATGCAGCAGTAGTTGTTGCTGCTACCGGCGGATCTACTAATGCCGCATTGCATCTACCTGCTATTGCTAATGAGGCAGGTATCAAATTTACTTTAAATGATGTTGTCGAAATTTACCAATCAACTCCTTACATCGGTGATATGTCCCCTGGTGGTAAATATGTTGCAAAAGATCTTTACGAAGTAGGAGGTGTTCCTATTGTAATTAAATCTCTTTTAGATGGTGGTTATATAAATGGAGATTGCATGACTGTTACAGGTAAAACAATTGCAGAAAACCATAAAAGTGTAATATTTCCTAAAGATCAAGATGTTGTTTATACATGTGATAATCCAATAAGTGATCATAGTTCAGTAGTTGGTTTGTGGGGAAATCTTGCTGAAGAAGGATCAATTTCTAAAATTGCTGGTTTAAAAAATCTTTCTTTTAAAGGGAAAGCAAAGTGTTTTGATTGTGAAGAAGATGCTTTAACAGCAGTTTTAAAAAATGAAATTGTTGCGGGTGATGCAGTAATTATTCGCTATGAAGGACCTAAAGGAGGTCCTGGAATGAGAGAGATGCTTTCAACTACAGGCGCAATTTATGGACAAGGACTGGGAGAAACAGTCGCCTTAATTACTGATGGCCGTTTTTCTGGAGGTACGAGAGGATTTTGCATTGGTCATGTAGGTCCAGAAGCTGCAGTTGGTGGAATGATAGGTCTATTAAAAAATGGTGATGAAATTGTAATTGATGCAATTAAAGGCGAGATAAATGTTTTGTTAACTGACGAAGAAATTGCAAAAAGAAAAAAAGAATGGAAACCTAGAAGCACTAATCACAACTCAGGTTCTATTTGGAAATACGCTCAAACAGTTGGTCCTGCTTATGCAGGTGCAGTTACACAACCAGGTGCAAAAGAAGAAACCCACACATACGCTGATATTTAATTCTATAGTGTAATTGTTACAGGTGTGTGGTCAGAAGCTTTCTCCCAACCTCTAGGTTCACGATTTACTTCAACTTTTTTTACTAAATCTGTAATATTTGCAGTAGTTAAAAAATGATCAATTCTAAGACCATTTCCTTTTTGCCATCCTCCACCTCTGTAACCCCAGAAAGTCCAATTTGTTTTACCTTCAACAAAGTGTTTCACTAAGTCAGTAAAACCCATATTAATTAAAATTCTATATTGTTCTCTTGTTAAAGGATGAGCACATGCATCATTTTTGAAATTTTCAGGAGAATATACGTCATCATCTGAAGGAATAACATTGAAGTCTCCAGAGATTATTATAGGTGTGTTTTTATTTTTTAATTCTTGAATATATTTATTAAATTTTTTCATCCACTCAATTTTATAATCAAATTTTTCTGTTTCAATAGGATTACCGTTTGGGAGATAAATATTTATTAATTTAATAAGTTTTTTTATTTTTTTTAATTGTATCTCAGTTTCAATAAATCTAGCGTTTGGATCATCGTATTTAGGAATTGATGTATTTGTAATTTCTAATTTTTCTTTGCTTAAAATAGCAACGCCATTCCATGCTTTTTGTCCATTTACATAAGAGTGATAACCTGCATTTTTTATAATTTCTTTTGGGAAACCATCTTCAATTGTTTTTAACTCTTGCAGTAAGTAAATATCTGATTGATCTTTTTTTATAAATTTTTTTAAATGCTCAATTCTTGCATTAACTGAATTTACGTTCCATGTTGATATTTTCATTAAATAGAAAAAGAGGTGCCACAACCACAAGATGATGATGCTTGAGGATTAGTAATCTTAAAAGATGATCCAATTAACTCATGAACATAATCAATTTTTGAATTTTGAATTAATTCCATTGAAGTTTCGTCTATAACAACATTTATTTTTTCTTCTTTAATTAATATATCATCATCATTTTTATGATTTTCAAAATCAAATTTATATTTAAAACCTGCACATCCTCCACCTAAGACAGTAATTCTGAAATAAGCGGCTGAATCTTTCTCTAAAATAGACGCTATATGATCTTGTGCATTGTGTGTTATTTCTATCTTATTCATTATAAATAAATATATACTTATTTATAAATAAAATTTATAGCAAAATTTGCAATGTTTGATCATTTAGCTGCCAGACCAGAGTTTAGTAGAGGCCGTTTATTTAAAGAAAATGACTCTGACGATACTAGAAGCCCATTTGAAAGGGATAGATCAAGAGTAATCCATTCTAGTTCATTTCGTAAACTTAAATATAAAACTCAAGTTTTCATTGAAAGTGAAAGTGATTATTATAGAACAAGATTAACACATTCTTTAGAAGTCTCACAGATCTCTAGATCTATTTGTAGATTACTTAGATTAAATGAGGATTTAGGTGAGACAGTAGCCCTAGCACACGATCTGGGACACCCTCCATTTGGTCATAATGGAGAAAAAGCTTTGAATATTGCTATGCAAGATCATGGAGGTTTTAATCATAATGATCAGACTCTTAGAGTCTTAACACATATTGAAAAGAGACATCCTGATTTTAGAGGTTTAAATCTTACATGGGAGAGTTTAGAGGGTATAGTAAAGCACAACGGAATAGTTATAAGTAATATCCCCTTTCATACAAATATTTATAATAATAATCATGATTTACTATTAAGTAAGCAGCCTTTTATGGAGTCTCAAATTGCTGCAATATCTGATGATGTAGCGTATAATAATCATGATGTTGAAGATGCTATAAGGGCTGGGTTATTATCTATTGATCAACTTAAAGAAAATATTTTTTTTAACAATATAATTAATCAATTAAAAAAAGAATATAATATTATTGATGATAAGTTATTAATGTTTCAAGTTTTGAGAAAAAGTATGTCTTTAATGATTGAGGATATTTATAATCAAACTAAAAAAAATATTCTTGTTTTAGATATTAAATCAAAGGAAGATCTTCAAAATTATAATAATTTTATTGTTACATTTTCCGCTTCTATGCAATCAAAAGCAAAGAATATAAAATCATTTCTATTAGATAATGTTTATAATCATAAAAATTTACTTGATAAAAGACAAAATGTTGAAAAAATTATTTCAGATTTATTTAAATACTTTTATAATTCTCCTAACAAACTTCCCGAAGATTGGCGAAGTATAAATGAACCTATAGAAAGGGTAATTTGTGATTACATTTCAGGTATGACAGATAGATATGCATCAAGACTCCATAAGGATTTATATGAATAATCATATCGATCTACTTTTTACTTATTTTAATAAATTTGCAGACACTTGTATCCAGAACAATTATCTTGATAATTTTAATAGGAATTCAATAAGTATAGATTTTTCATCAAAGTCGAGACAGGGTGATATATCTTCCAATTTTTATCTAGTAACTATAAAAAAAATTTTAGACAAACAATTTAATTTAAAAGATGAATTACTCTCTGGAATTCATAATCTTGCTTTTATTGACAAGTGTGAAATTTCAAAAAATGGTTTTATAAATATAAATATTAAAAAAAAATTTTTAATAGAACAAATTCAATTTTTACTTAATTCACAAAATCAATTTGGTAAATCAAATGAAGGTAATGGCAAAAGGGTCAATGTTGAGTTTGTATCTGCTAATCCAACAGGCCCTGTTACTGTGGCTCATATGCGTGGTGCAGTCTTGGGTGATGTGATATCTTCTTTACTTTCTAATTCTGGACATCAAGTAACAAGAGAATACTATGTTAATAATGCGGGATCTCAAATCGATATATTGGGGAAATCTTTATTTAAAAGATATTTAGAGTTACACGGAGAGAAAGTGGAATTAAATAGTAATGAATATCCAGGTGAATATCTAATTGATATTGCCAAATTAATTAAAAAAAAGGATGGAGATAAATGGCTAAATCATGACTCAATTGATAGAGAAGATTATTTTAAAGACTATGCTGTTAAAAATTTAATAGAATTTATTGAGAAGGATTTGCTGTTATTAAATATCAAATTTGATAAGTTTACTTTTGAAAAAGATATAGTTAATAGTAAAATTATTAATGACTTATTTAATATATTAAATAAAAAAAACTTACTTTATGATGGTATTCTTGAGAAACCTAAAGGAGATGACTCTGAAGATTGGGAACCAAGAGAGCAATTACTTTTTAAATCATCTTCAATACTCGATAATCAAGACAGGGCGTTTAAAAAATCTAACGGCGAATGGACATATTTTGCTAATGATGCCGCATACCATCTAGATAAATATAATAGAGAATTTAATAAGTTAATTAATATATGGGGCGCTGATCATGTTGGATATATTCCACGAATGAAATCTGTATTAAAAACAATTTCCAATAAAGACGATTATCTTGAAATAGTAACATGTCAAATAGTGAGACTTATCAAGAATAATAAAATATTAAAAATGTCCAAAAGAGAAGGAAATTTTATTACTTTGCAGGAAGTTTATAATCAAGTAGGAAAGGATCCTCTTCGATACTTTATGGTATCTACTAAAAGTGAAACATCTATGGATTTTGATTTAAATAAAGTTATTGAAAAAAATAAAGATAACTCAGTTTTTTATTGTCAATATGCTTATGCAAGAGCATCTTCGGTTATTAACAAAGCAAAAGATTTAGGTATTGATATAAAATCATTTAATAATTTTGATGAAATTATTACATATTTAACAAAAGATGAAATAGAAATAATATTAAAATTGTTATCTTATCCATATATAGTAAAATTAGCCTCTAACACAAGAGAACCTCATCGATTAACTAACTTTATTGAAGATGTATCCGCATCTTTTCATTCATTCTGGAATAAAGGTAAGGAAAATGAATCCCTTCGTTTTATTGATGAAAATAACATCATAAAAACTCAAACAAAATTAATATGGCTTCAATCTATGAGGTTAGTCTTTGAAAATATATTTAATATTATTGGTATTGATTATCACGAAACTATGTAATGAATGCAAGACCTTTATTTAAGAAAAAACAATCGTACAGAAAGATAATAATTGCTTTATCTTTTCTGATTATAGTATTTTTCTTTCTTTATTTTTTTATACTCTCAAATGAAAATGAATTTATAGTAATTCCAGAAAATACTGATGTTTTTTATATTGTCCCTGATGATAGAGGAGGGGAAAAGATCGCAAATCTTGATAAGAAAAGTCTTAATAAAACTACAAAAGAAATTTCTGAACATGATATAGAAAAACCTGATGATTTATTATTTAGCATTCAATTTTTTACTGATAGTCATATGATAAATGTGGATCAATATTTACAAAAAATAACTAACTCTGATGAATCAATATATAGTATAGATGATTTTTACATCTTAGCTTTGACATCAGAGATAGGGATTGAATACTTTTTACTATATAAAAATTTTGTTACTCGATTTGATGCTACAAATTATTGCATAAAATTTTTACCTAAAATGAATAATTGTTTAGTAGTAGATACAACTAAATTTTAAATTAGCCAGAATCACAAAAATTTATTATAAGAAAATATGCTTGATATTAATAATGAAATTGATGTTTCTGCTACTTCAAAACAATTTAATATTACCCTCAATGCATACGAAGGTCCTATTGACTTATTATTAGAATTAGCACGAAAGCAAAAAGTAGATTTATCAGAAATATCTATTCTGGAATTAGCTGAACAATACATTAATTTCATTAATCAATATCAAGATATACACTTAGAAATTGCTGCAGATTATCTGGTAATGGCTGCCTGGCTTACATATTTAAAGTCAAGACTCCTTCTTCCAAAAGATGAGAAATCTGAAGATCATACACCTGAAGAATTGGAAGAGGCTCTTAAATTCCAGCTCCAAAGATTAGAAGCTTTTCAATCAGTTTCAAAAAAATTATATTCTAGACCACTTATTGGAAGAGATTCATTTTATGGTGGCTCATCAGAAGGTGTTAAAGTAAAATATAATATTACATACTCATCATCTTTATTTGATTTACTTCGAGCTTATTCTGTTATTATTCTAAAAGATGAAAAAGCTAGTCACCTAACTATAGCATATTCTGAATTATATTCGGTAGATGATGCAATACAAAGATTACAAAATATCTTTGGACAAATTACTGAGTGGACAAATTTGTTAAACTTAATCCCAAAACTTAAAGGTAATAAAATAGTAAATAAATCAATTTTATCATCTAATTTTGTTGCTTCATTAGAATTAGCTAAAAACGGTTTTATCGATGTAAAACAAAATAATGCATTTGGAAATATATTTGTTAAATTAAGACAGTTATGACCATCAACAGAGATACAAAAATCTTAGAAGCAATATTGTTTGCATCAGGTAATCCTGTATTAGAGGAAGATTTGAAATCAAAAATGATGAATAAAAAAAATTTCAAACAAGAAATTGAAGACCTTAAAATGTTTTATGAAGATAGAGGCATTAATTTAATTAAAACTGGAAATAAATGGTCTTTTCGAACTTCAGAAACTATTAAAGACGAATTAACAATCTTTAAAAAACAAAAAAGAAAATTATCTAGAGCTGCAATTGAAACTTTATCAATCATTGCCTATCAACAACCTATAACCAGATCTGAAATTGAAAATATAAGAGGTGTTCAAATGGGAAGAGGTTCAATAGATCATTTAATGGAAATTGGATGGATTAAACCATCTGGAAGAAAAAATATTCCAGGAAAACCTGCTTTATGGGTTACTACAGATCTTTTTATGGAACATTTTGGAATTGAAAATATTTCAGATTTACCTAATAAAAATGAATTAAAAGCTAGTGGATTTCTTGAAAAAAGATCTGCAATTGCTACGATTACTGATATTGCCATTAATAATAACCCGGCTGAAGACGCAGATATTGAAGAAGAAGAAACTTTAGAAGATTTTATATCAAAAGAAAATCCCTCATAATTAAATAATCTTAAATTTTCCTTGATTTTATGTCGTTTATAGAGTTTTACTTTTTCAAAATTTACGTTATGAGCATTCTGAAAAGGAGATAATTTATGACACCAAGCATTTGGCAGCTTTTAATTGTACTAGTAATTGTGTTATTATTATTTGGTAGAGGTAAAATACCTCAGCTCATGGGCGATATGGCTAAAGGAATTAAATCATTTAAAAAAGGTATGAGCGACGAAGATAAAAAAGAAGATAAAAATATAGAGAATAATTCAGATAACGAAAAGTAATTATGCTTACTTTTGGTTGGGGTGAAATTCTTCTAGTTCTTGTTGTAGTCATTGTAGTTGTAGGCCCAAAAGATTTACCGAAATTAATTAAACAATTCTCTACATTCGCAAAATCTCTTAAAAAGTTATCAAGAGAGTTTAAATATTCTTTAAATGAAATTGCTGATCAAGAAGAATTTAAAGAAATCAATAAAACTATAATGGAAGCAAAAAATATTAAAGATGATTTAAATATTAAGGACAAGTTTAAATCTGAAGCTAAATCATTAAAAGAAACAGCTAATATAATTGAAAAAGAAGTCAAGGATCTACAAAATTTAGAAAATGAATCTAATTCAACACAGGAAACATCTACTTTAGATGAAACAGATATTCAGAATAAAAATAAAAATAAGACTCAAGATGAGGCTGATTTAATTTAATAAATATTATGACTAATCAAGAATTTAAAGAAATGTCATTAATTGATCATCTTACAGAATTACGCAAAAGGCTTTTGTGGAGTTTTATTTATATAATTATAATTTTTGTAATTTGTTTTTATTTTGCAAGTGATTTATTTTATTTTCTTGCCAAACCTTTAGTTAATTTATTGCAAATTGATAAAGGGCAAGGGTTTATTTATACTGCTTTACAAGAGGCTTTTTTTACAGAATTAAAAATTGCCTTTTTCTTTGCTTTGTTTTTTGCTTTTCCATTAATTGCTATTCAAATATGGAAATTCATTGCTCCTGGTCTTTATAAACATGAAAAAAATGCTTTTTTACCGTTTTTAATAGCTACTCCCATATTATTTTTTGCTGGTGGTGCTATGGTATATTATTTGATAGCCCCACTTGCGTGGAATTTTTTTCTCTCATATCAAAACATGGGTGATTCAGGAGTTCCTATAAGATTAGAGGCTAAAATGGGTGAGTACCTCTCTTTAATGATGCGATTTATTTTTGCATTTGGTTTAGCGTTTCAACTGCCTGTTGTGTTAGGGTTGATGGCTAAAGTAGGGATAGTAACATATACGTCTCTTAAAAAGTTTAGAAAATACGCAATTGTTATTGCTTTTTTATCAGCAGCATTTTTAACCCCTCCCGATCCTTTCAGTCAAATTAGTCTAGCTTTACCAATTATAATACTTTATGAAATCTCTATTTACATAGCTAAAATTATTCAAAAAAATAAAAAAGACAAATAATGCATAACATTAATTATATTAGAGAAAATCCTACAGAGTTTGACAACTTTATGAAAACAAGAGGTGAAAATCCCATAGCTAAAAAAATTATTGAAATAGATAAGGTGAAAAGAGAAACACAAACAATTTTGCAAAATTTATTAGCTGAAAGAAATCAAATATCTAAATCTATAGGACAATTAAAGAGTCAAAAAAAAGATGCCACTCATGAAATGGAAAAAGTTGAAGATATAAAAAATAAAGTTAACACCCTGAAAGAATTAGAAACATTAAAAGACGATGAGTTAAAATCAATTCTAAGTAGATTGCCAAATATACCAGACTCGAGTACTCCAGCAGGAGCTAATGAAACTGAAAATGTATTTTATAAAGATTGGGGTGATAAGCCTACTTTTGATTTTAATCCTAAACTTCACTTTGAAATCGGTGAAAATGCTAATTCAATGAATTTTGAAACTGCAACAAAATTATCAGGTTCAAGATTTGTTATTTTAAAAGGTCAACTTTCTAAATTAGAGAGAGCTATTACAAATTTTATGATTGATAAACATACTTTAGTAAATGGATATGTTGAGATGCATGTTCCTTACTTGGTTAAAGAACAGACATTATATGGCACTGGACAATTACCAAAGTTTGCAGATGATTTATTTACTGCCGGTGATGATCATTGGTTAATACCTACAGCTGAAATACCACTGACCGCACTTCATAGTAATGAAATATTAAATATTGATCAATTACCTATGCGATTTACTTCTTATACACCTTGTTTTAGATCTGAGGCTGGGGCTGCTGGAAAAGATACTAGAGGTATGCTTAGACAGCATCAATTTACTAAAGTTGAATTAGTTTCATTAGTAGAACCCCAACAATCAAAAGAGGAATTAGAGAGAATGCTTAATTGTGCTGAAGGAATTCTTCAAGATTTAGAGCTTCATTATAGAGTAATTACATTATGCACAGGAGATATGGGTTTTAACGCTAATAAAACTTACGATATAGAGGTGTGGCTTCCTGGGGAAGATAAATATAGGGAAATATCAAGTTGTTCTAATTGTGGAGATTTTCAAGCAAGAAGAATGAATACTAGGTATAAACAAAATGATAAAAATATATATATACATACCTTGAATGGTTCAGGCCTTGCAGTAGGAAGAACATTAATAGCTATATTGGAAAATTACCAAACTGCCGATGGAAATGTTAGGATTCCAAATGTATTGAAAAAATATTTTGATAATCAAGAACATCTTTTTTAGTGCTTGATGTTAAAAAAATTCGACTA
>CACFLO010000018.1 GCA_902567135.1 uncultured Alphaproteobacteria bacterium
GGCCACCTTCACCAGGTTTTGCGCCCTGAGCAACTTTAATTTCAATTTCATCACAGTTATTGAGATATTCAGCTGTTACTCCAAATCTTCCACTGGCAATTTGTTTTATGCGTGATGATGGATTATCTCCATTTGGTCTGAGTTTAAAACGACTTGAGTCTTCACCACCTTCACCTGAGTCTGACTTTGCACCTATCCTATTCATAGCTATTGATAAGGTTTCATGTGCCTCAGGACTAAGTGCGCCAAGAGAAATGCCAGGGGCTACTAATCGTTTCCTAATATCTTGGGCAGATTGCACCTCTGTTAAATGAGTTTTTTTAGTATCCGTTTTATAACCTAATAAATCTCGAATATTGATGGGCGGCATATCATCAATCATCTGTGAATATTTTTTATAAAGCGAATAATTTTTAGTTCCAACTGCTGATTGAAGCATATGAATTGATTTTGCTTCAAAAGCATGTTGTTCGCCACCAAATCTATATCTATAAAAACCACCAACTGTCAGGGTAGTAACTTGTTCATCAAAAGCTTTTTCATGCGCTTCTAAAGAGCGCTTTTCAATGCCTATAAGGCCAATCCCAGATATTTTAGAACTCATCGATGGGAAAAACTTGCTCATTAAATTTCTACTCAAACCAATGGCTTCAAAATTACATCCGCCTCTATAAGAATTGATAACTGATATACCCATTTTACTCATCACTTTAAGTAAACCGTTGTTAATTGAATTAATGTATCTCTCAACACATTGCTCATAGGATAAAGATCCAAATAAACCTTTTTTATGGCGTTCTGCAATTGCTTGTTGTGCAAGATATGCATTAACACTAGTTGCACCAACACCAATTAATACAGCGAAATAATGTACATCTAAACATTCTGCTGATTGAATATTTAAGGATATGTATGTTCTTAGATTTTGACGAATAAGATGGGAGTGAACAGAGCTTGTTGCCAAAATCATTGGCAAAGCAACTCTATCTTTTGATAAATTTTTATCACTTAAAATTATATGTACATAACCTTCTCTTACCGCTTCTTCAGCTTGATTGTTCAGTCTCATTAAAGATTTTTCAAACGAATTATTTTCATCAGTTAAATCCATTGTTGTATCTAAAATTTTAACAGTATCTTTCATATACTGCCTCATCGTTTTAAATTGATTAATGGATAAAACTGGTGAATTAAGCTGTAAATGATCACATTGTTTTTCATCTTCATCTAAAATATTGCTTAAGTTTCCAATTCTTGTACGAAGAGACATCACCACCCTTTCACGAAGAGAGTCAACAGGGGGGTTAGTAACTTGACTGAAATTTTGCCTAAAGAAGTGATGTAAACCTCTATATTTTTTTGACAGTACCGCTAAAGGTGAATCATCTCCCATTGATCCTGTTGCTTCCTTTTGTTCCATAATCATTGGATGAAGTATGAGTTCAATATCCTCCATTGACCAGTCAAATGATGACATTCTTTTTCTTAGATCATTAGAATCAATCTCTCTTAATTCTTCATCAACAGATTTTACTAATTTATCGATATGTGTAATATTTTTTGTCCATTTACCAAAAGGTTTAACCTCTGATAAATATTTTTTAATTTCAACATCAGAATAAAATTTTTTTTCTTTAAAGTTTATTGCAATCATTTGACCAGGTCCTACACGACCTTTTTCAATAATTTCACTCTCTGGCAAAATAACCATACCTGTCTCTGAACCTGCAATCAAATATTCTGATGTTAGTGTATATCTTATAGGCCGAAGTCCATTTCTATCCATGCCTGCAATTGCCCAATCATCATGAGCACCACATATAGCAGCAGGACCATCCCATGCCTCCATAACAGCGGTTGCGTAGGCATATAATTTTTTCAATTTTTGTGAAAAGTCTCTGCGATGAGACCAAGCCTCTGGTATGGTCAAAATTTTCGCCATTGGTAAAGACTTGTTTGATTTAACTAAAAGTTCAATAGTAGAATCAAGTGCCGCTGAGTCAGAGGCATCATCATCGATAACAGGTTTTAAATCTTCTATCGATGTACCAAAATTCTTATGAGCCAATCTTGGCTCATGTGCAGACATCCAATTTTTATTTCCTTTAAGAGTATTGATTTCACCATTGTGTGCAATAACACGAAATGGTTGTGCCAAGGACCAAGTAGGAAAAGTATTTGTGGAATATCGTTGATGATAAACTGCAAATCGCGAAACAAATTTTTCTTTTTGAATATCAGGATAAAAATTGGATAACTGTTCTGCTAGGAACATTCCTTTATAAACAATCGATTGGCAGGACAGTGAACAGATATAAAAATTATTAATATTACTTTTCCTTATTTGTTTCTCAATTCTTCTTCGAATAATATAAAGTAAATTATCAAACTCTTTTTCATCTTCAATTTTATCATTACCAATTAGTATTTGTTCTATTTCTGGTCTTGTTGTTTTGGCTTTATCTCCAATGATTGAAGAATTGATTGGAACATGACGCCATCCATATATCTTTAGACCTTCTCTAATTATTTCTGACTCAACTATAGTTCTTGAATTTTCTTGAGCAGCGAAATCAGTTCTTGGTAAAAAAATCATTCCCACTGCAAATGGAAAATCATTAGGTTTGTTACCAGTTCGCTCTATTTTTTCTTTAAAAAATTCTTGTGGTATACTTAATTGTATACCAGCTCCATCACCAGTCTTACCATCGGCATCAACAGCTCCTCGATGATATAAAACCTTAAGAGCCTGAACACCCATTTCAACGATTTCACGTTTGTGACTTCCATCTAGCGATGCTATCAATCCAACACCACAAGATGAATGTTCATCTAATTCTCTATAAACATGATTTTCTTCAAGGATTTCCTTATTTTTAAGCCAATTTTGTTTAAAATTACTCATTAACAACTCTTTTATTTTTTTCTATATTCTTGTTTAAGAATTGGTGAATATGAACTGCAACATCTCTTCCATCTTTAATGCCCCAGACAACTAAACTTGCTCCCCTGACAATATCACCCGCAGCAAAAACACCATCAAGAGATGTCATTAAATTTTTATAGTCCACTTTAAGTGTACCCCACTTCGTTACATTAAGAGAGGATTCATTAAACATCACTGGTAGATTTTCTGGCTCAAAACCAAGAGCCTCAATAACCAAGTCTGATTTTAAAATCTCTTCACTATTTTCTTTAGTCTCGGGTTTTCTTCGACCACTTTCATCTGGAGAACCAAGTTCCATTTTTACAATTTTAACTTCTTCTAATTTATCATTTCCTTGGTAAAGTGTTGGAAGTGTTAGCCAGTTAAAATCAACACCCTCTTCAATAGCATTTTCAACTTCTCTTTGAGAGCCAGGCATATTATTTTTATCTCTACGGTAAAGACATTTCACTGTTTTAGCTCCCTGCCTAACAGCAGTCCTAACACAATCCATCGCTGTATCACCACCACCTACTACGATAACATTTTTATTATTTGCATTAAGTAATCCACTATCAAATTCTTCAACCTTATCTTTTAATCCAACTTTATTGCTTGCTGTTAAATATTTTAAAGCAGGAACTACATTTGAAAAATTTTTTTCGTTAAGATTAATATCTCTTGATTTATAAACGCCAGTAGCAATAACAATTGCATCATGAATTTTTCTTAAATCATCAAAAGTTTTATCTTCACCAACATTAAAATTTAACTTAAATTCAACTCCACTATCTTCTAAAAGTTTAGTTCTTCTAGTGACAATTTCTTTTTCTAATTTAAAATTTGGGATTCCATAAATAAGCAGTCCTCCTGCCCTGTCATACCTATCGTAAATTGTAATGTTATAACCAAGTTTTCTTAATTCCTCAGCTGCTGCTAAGCCTGCTGGACCAGCACCAATAACTCCAACAGTTTGATCTCTATTAATGGTTGGTTCAATTTTTTTTATCCATCCTTTATCCCAAGCTGTGTCAGTAATGTATTTTTCAATTGAACCAATTGTTACAGTGCCATGACCTGATTGTTCAATAACACAATTGCCTTCGCATAATCGATCTTGCGGACATATTCTCCCACATATTTCAGGCATGTTATTGGTTGAGCTTGAAACTTGATAAGCTTCCTCTAATCTGTTTTCTGCTGTAAGTTTTAACCAGTCAGGAATATTATTGTGAAGAGGGCAATGTACCTGGCAAAAGGGAACTCCACATTGAGAGCAACGAGAAGCTTGTTCTTCTGCCTTTTGTTTGGCAAAATTTGCGTAAATTTCATCAAAATTTTTTGATCTTACCTTAGATTCAACTTTACTAGGATTTTCTTTATTTATTGAAGTAAATTTTAACATTTGTACATTTTTGATACTAATATTTAAAGAAACATGCACATAACGAATATGCAAGTATAAATAAATACAAAAATGACATATTTAGTACCGTTATGATACTTATTTTAAAATTTTCTATGTTTTACAACGATTTTTTAATAGCTGAAATAACTTTTTTTGGAGATATTGCAAAGTAATTAAAGCCGGATTCTTTGTTTTTTAGGATATTATCAGTTTCAAAAAGAGATAATTGTTCAGAATTTATAGGAAAAAAAGGTAATTTTTCACCTATAGCAACTATTGGTTTCATAATTAACATAGGAGAAGGGACAAAAACTCTTTTTTTATTTAAAGCATCAGCGATGTAACTATAAAATTCTTTATAGGTAAAAATTTCAGGTCCTGCTAATTCAAAAAGCTGTTTATCAATATTGGTCTTTGCTATTGTTTTATATACAAATTCTACAACATCATCGATTAAAACTGGCTGAAATTTTTTACTACCATTACCAAATAATGGAATAAAAAAAGACATTTTAAAAATTGGTAAGAGATTTGATAAAAATTTATCATTATTGCCTAAAATAACACTTGGCCTAATCACTACAGAATTCTGTATTTTGTTTAAAATTTGATCTTCTGTTTTTGAAATAATTTCATTACGAAAAGTTGATCTATTTTCGGCACCTAGACCTGAGAAAAAAATGAATCTTTTAATTGAAGTTGATCGTTTTAACTCATTTATTAGCTCAGAATTAAAATCCAAAATAGACCTAGTTAATTCGGTTTTATTTGAAGACCAGGAAGTTTTTAAATTAATACAAATATCTACATTATTAAATAAAGTAAGCAATTTTGTGTTTTTTAATGAGCTAAAGTGTAAGGGAACTATTTGACCAAATGAGCCAAGAAGTCTTAAGTTAGCTTCGTTTATTTGTTTTTGATAAGGAACAATAACTTTGTAGCCCTCTTTTGCAAATCTTCTAATTAGATTTTTTCCTACGTATCCAGAGCCACCAAATATAATTATTGATTTCATGATTTTTATAGAATTTGATGCTATAACAACTTAATTATTTGAAATAAAGAACAAATAAATTGCAAATGAAAATAAAATACTACGAAAATGATTTGCCTGAAAATATAGATTTAGGTGATATTATTGCAATTGATACGGAAACTATGGGATTAAATCCTTCAAGAGATAAGCTGTGCTTGATACAAATTTCATCAGGAAATAGAACTTGTCATTTAGTTAAAATATTAGATTTAAGAAAAAAACCAAAAAATCTTATAAAGCTACTTAAAAATAATAAAATTACAAAGATTTTTCATTACGCTAGATTTGATGTTGCAATTATAAAACATGCTTTCAAAATAGACATCAAGAATATTTATTGCACAAAAATTGCATCCAAGCTTGTTAGAACTTATACTGATAAACATGGATACAAGGATCTTTGTAAAGAATTATTGAATGAAACAATTTCAAAAGCAGAACAATCATCAGATTGGGGGGGGGAACTATCAAAAGATCAAAAAAAATATGCAGCAACTGATGTGTTGCATCTTCATAAAATAAAAAATAAATTAGATATTATGCTGAAGAGAGAAAAAAGAACACAAATTGCTAATGCTTGTTTTGAATTTATAAGCTATCGAACTGATCTAGATTTGCATGGTTGGCATGATGTAGATATATTTAAGCATTAAAATGAACAAATCCAAAATTATTAACAGGGCAAAAAAAACTCTCTCTACAGAAATAAAAGAGTTAAAAAATTTATCAAAAATTTTTAATAATAACTTTTATAAAGCTGTTATTCTTCTGAGTAAAGTTAAAGGCAGAGTAATAGTTACTGGTGTTGGAAAAAGTGCTCATATTGGAAATAAAATTTCAGCCACATTAGCTTCGACTGGAACACCATCATATTTAATTCATGCAACAGAAGCAAGTCATGGTGATCTGGGAGGAATTACAAAAAATGATTGTATTCTAGCAATCTCTAACTCAGGGGAAACCTCTGAATTAAATAATATAATAAGTTACTCTAAAAGATTTGATATACCTTTAGTGAGTATTTCAAGTAATGCAAAAAGTTCATTAAATCAAAATTCAACAGTTGGGATAGTTTATAAAAAACCAATTGAAGCTTGTCCTCATAATCTTGCCCCAACAAGCTCAACCACAGTAATGTTAGTAATAGGGGATTGTATGGCAATGTCACTTTTAGAGCTCAAAGGTTTTAAAAGTAGTCAATTTAAAAGTTTTCATCCTGGAGGAAATTTAGGTAAGGATTTGAAAAGGGTTGATGAAATAATGCATACTGGTAGCGCTCTACCATTATCAAAAGAAAATGAAAAGATGACAAAAGCATTATTAACAATGACAAAAAAAAGTTTTGGGTGTGTTGGGGTAGTAAATAATAATAAAAAATTAATAGGAATAATTACAGACGGTGATTTGAGAAGAAATATGAATGACAATCTTTTTAATCTTAAGGCATTAAACCTTATGACAAAAAATCCCTCAACAGGAAACAAAGATATGCTTGTTGGGGAAGCATTAAATTTGATGAACAACAAAAAGATTACTAGTTTATTTATATGTGAAAAAAATAAACCTGTAGGAATTATTCATATTCATGATTTATTAAGGCTAAGTAGTTAAATTGAATTTTTTACTTACAATAAATAAAAAACAGCTAATTATTTTTACTTCTTTTATTATATTTTTAATCTTATTTATTTTCATTTTTATTTTTTTAAATAATGAAAAATCAATTACAAAAATAAATAATATAACAACAAATAAATCAGACATAATCCAACCAAAATTTTCTATAAGTGGCAAAGAAAGTGAAATATTTATTACAGCGACAAATGGAAATTTTTTAAGCAAAGAAAAGATTCTTTTAGAAGACAATGTTAAATTTAAATCTAAAGATTTCCAGTTAATATCTGATAATGTTATTTTTGACAGAAAAAATTTTGTAGCGACAAGTGAAAACATATCAAAATTCTCATCCAAAAATACGTCTATAATATCAACGGGCTTTGATATAACTGAAAATGGTAATATAATTAATTTTAAAGGACAAACAATTTTAAAAATAAAATGAATATTGCGAATTTAATAATTTTTTCTTTTGTTTTGATATCATATGCAGTTTCTGGAATATCAAGAGGGATAGGTGAAACTGAGATTACAACAGATGATGGGATTGAAGTATTTCAAAATGAAAAATACTATTTATTAAAAAAAAACGTAAAAATTACCTCAGATGATTTTGAAATAACCTCAGATAGAGTAAAAGCAAATTTTGAAATTGATTTATATGATATTACTTCTCTTGAAACAAAAGGTAGCTCGACTTTAAATGCTATAAAATATGGCGTTACTGGAGAAGGTGACGAGATTAATATTAACATCAAATCAGAAGTAATAATTGTTCGTGGAAAAGATTCATTTCTAAATTTGCAAGAAACAAAAATGAGCTCAGATGGATCAATTAAAGTAAATAATTCGTTAGGCACCTTTGAATTAAGAGGTGTTAACTCTAATCTTCAAAATGATGAATTAGATATATATGGTGAATACATAAGTGGAGTTTTTGCAGAATTTGATGGCAAAAAGCAAATAAAGAAACTTAATGTAGAGGATGAGAATTTACTAACAATTAATACTGAAAATCTTGAGATGAATGCAAAAAAAGCTGTATATGATGATCAAACAAACATTATTGAATTGTTTTCAAAAGTAAAAATTGTAAAAGGGCAAGAAATAATTACTGGTGATTATGGTTATTTTGATACTATTAAAAATTCATATAAAGTAAAATCGGATAACACTTCAAAAGTAAAGGTTACAATTAAAAACTCAAATGAATAAATTTCAACTGTTAGATGATGGATTAATGGTAAATAAAATTTCCAAATCCTATGGAAATAAAAAAGTTGTTAGAGATATAAGTATATCAATAAATAGAGGTGAAATTGTTGGCTTACTTGGCCCAAATGGTGCAGGAAAAACTACAACATTTTATATGATTGTAGGTTTAGTAAAGCCAGATACCGGTTCAATCATTTTAGATAAGGTTGAAATTTCTAAAATGCCTATTTATTCAAGAGGACTTCAAGGTATTAGTTATTTGCCACAAGAACCATCAATTTTTAGAGGCATGAATGTTGAAGATAACTTGCTAGCAATAATTGAAATTGTAGAAAAAGATCAAAACAAGCAAAATATAATATTGCAAACCTTGCTAAATGAATTTGATATTAATCATGTCAGAAAATCTAAATCAATAGTTCTTTCAGGAGGTGAAAGGCGTAGATTAGAAATTGCAAGAACATTAGCTTCAAGACCAAAATACCTTCTTCTTGATGAGCCTTTAACTGGAATTGATCCAGTCTCAATAGAAGAGATAAAAATAATAATAAAAAAATTAAAACAAAAAAATATTGGTGTGTTAATTACAGATCATAACGTAAGAGAAACACTAAAAATAGTTGATAAAGTTTATATTGTAAACGAAGGAATGATATTTTTCAGTGGGAATCCTAATGAAGCCATCTCTGACGACAGAATAAAGAAATTTTATCTAGGTAGTAATTTTTCTATTTAATTATGTTCAGTGAACAAACTAAGAGTGGAATTAATGGGTCTGTTAAAATTCCAGGTGACAAATCAATATCACATAGATCAATTATAATTCCCTCGATTTCAGCCGGTATTTGTGAAATTTCAAATATTTTAAAATCAGATGATGTTCTTCGCACTATGCATGCGTTTAAAGAAATGGGAGTTGAAATAAAAGAAGAAAACAAAAAAATAATTATAAATGGAAAAGGTTTAGGGTCTCTTAAAAAGCCCAACAAAGAGATATATCTTGGAAACTCTGGCACGAGTGCGAGATTATTAACAGGTTTATTATCTTCTCAGAACTTTGAATCAGTTTTAACTGGAGATAAGTCCCTGTCGTCAAGACCAATGAAAAGAATTACAAATCCTTTATCTGAAATGGGTGCTGAGATTATAAGTCAAAATGGAAAATTACCATTACATATCAAGGGTAAAATTTTAAATAATTGCAAAATAGAAATTGACATACCATCAGCTCAAATTAAATCAGGTTTAATATTAGCGGCATTAAATACAGAAGGAACTAGTTATATTAATGAAAAACATATTACGAGAGATCATACTGAGATAATGCTTGAAACATTTGGTGCTGATATTGAAACAAAAAAAAATGGGAATTCTTCTGAAATTATAATAAATGGTAAAAAAAAACTTACTCCAAAAAATATTGATGTTCCTTCCGATTTATCAAGCAGTTCATTTTTCATTGTTGCAGCATTAATAAACAAAAATTCAAATATCACTCTAGAAAATATAAATATTAATCCGACAAGAAACGGACTCTTAATTGCTCTAGAAAAGATGGGTGCAAACATAAACATATTTAATAAAAAAAATAGAGCTGGTGAAATTGTTGCGGACATAAATGTAAAATCTTCAGAACTGAATGGATGTGAGTTAGATGAACAAATGGCTAAGTTAATGATAGATGAATTTCCAATCTTGTCCATTGCAGCATCACAAGCAAATTCGCCCAGTTATTTTAAAGGTTTAGATGAATTAAGGATAAAAGAAAGTGATAGACTAGAATTAATAAATGATAATTTAAACAGATGTGGATATTATAGTAAAATTAAAGATAATGATCTATTCATTGATCCTACAAAAAATAAACAAATTATAAATTCTGCAATAAGAACAGATTTTGATCACAGAATAGCAATGTCTTTTGCTGTATTAGGTTCAAAAATCGGAAAGCTTCAAATCAATGAATCAGATTCGATAAATACTAGTTTTCCATCTTTTAAAGAACAATTTAATAAAGCTGGTGGCAATTTAATTTGAAAAAAATTGTAATTACTATTGATGGGCCTGCAGGATCAGGCAAGGGACGTATTTCAAGATATATTGCTAAAAAATATAATTTTATTCACATAGATTCAGGTCTTTTATATAGAAAAACTGCAAAATTATTAATTGATAATAAAATCAATTTAAACAAACTAGATAAAATAAAACAAACACTAATCAAAAATAATAATTTTTCTTTAAGAAATAATAATAATTTAAGAAACGAGCATATTGGAAAAATATCATCTATAATTGCAAAAATTAATTTTGTTAGAATTCATGTAAATAAACAACAAATTTTTCATACAAAACAGAAAACAAAGAAGAAGGGGTTTGTTATTGATGGGAGAGATATTGGTTCTGTTGTTTTCAAAAATGCTGATCTTAAGCTATTTATAGAAGTAAACCCTGCTGTTAGGGCTAAAAGAAGACATAAACAGTTGATTGATTTGGGTGAAAAGTCTATATACGCCGAAATTTTAAAGGAAATTAAATTGAGAGATAGACAAGATATAATTAGAAAAAACTCACCTTTAGTAGTGCCAAAAGGTGCACATATTATAGATAATTCTAACTCTTTTAGAAAAACATTAATCAAAATAAACCAATTAATTGGACAAATAATATAATGGAAAAAACTGTACAAAAAAAAATAACTAACTCTGACTATGAAGCTCTAATTAGTAAATCTTTAGAAAATAAATCTGTTCGTGAAAAAACAATTGTTAATGGAAATGTTATTTCTTTTGAAAATGATATAGTAACAATAGATGTTGGTTTAAAAAGTGAAGGTAGAATTCCATTATCTGAATTTACGAGACCTGGTCAAAAACCAGAAATAAATGTCGGAGATACATTTGAAGTTTATGTAGAAAATATTGATAATTCAAATGGAGAAACTGTTTTATCAAGAGAGAAAGCGGTAAAACAAAAAGCTTGGAATACTCTACAAGATTCATTTGATAACAATAAAGTTGTTACTGGAACGCCCTTTAATAGAGTCAAAGGTGGTATGAGTGTCGATTTGAACGGTGTAGTTGCTTTTTTGCCTGGGAGTCAAATAGATACAAGACAAATAATAAAAGATACTAAAGAGCTTCTAAATAAACCTCTTGATCTTATGATATTGAAAATGGATAAGTTTAGAGGAAATATTGTTGTATCTAGAAAAGCAATATCAGAAGTAGAGCTTAAAGAACAAAAAAAGGAACTACTAAGTTCAATTAATGAAGGTTCAATTATTGAAGGTAAAGTAAAAAATTTAACAGATTATGGAGCTTTCATTGATTTAGGTGGTATGGATGGGTTAGTCCATATTACAGATATATCTTGGACTAAAATCAACAACCCTTCTGATATTCTCACATTAGGTCAAGATATAAAAGTTAAAGTCTTAAAATTTGATGAAGAGTTATCAAGGCTTAGCCTGGGAATTAAGCAACTAGAAGAAAATCCATGGGATGATTTAGAGGAAAATATATCAATAGATAACATTGTTGCTGCTAAAATTAATTCAATTAATGATACATCTTTGAATATTTTAGTTAATGAAAAATACGATGGTACTGTAACAATTAATGAACTTAGCTGGTTAAAAAAACCACCTCACCCATCAAAACTCTTTAATATTGATGATACAATAAATGTCAAAATAACAGAGATAGATGAAGAAAAAAGAAAATTAATTTGTAGTATTAAACAAACAAAAGAAAATCCATGGTCTAAATTGATGGATCAATTTAATGTTAATGACAGCTTTGAGACTGAGGTAGTAAATATTGTTGACTTTGGAATTTTTGTAAAAGTGCACGAAGAAATAGATGGGATGGTTCACGTATCTGATTTAAATTGGGATGAAAAAGAATGTGAAAAAATTTTAGCAGGTTATAAAAAAGGTGACAAAGTTAAGGTAAAAATATTAGAAATTAATATTGATAAGGAAAGAATTAGCTTAGGTATTAAGCAGTTATCTAATGATCCAATTGAAAACTATATAAAAACGAATCCAATCAAATCTAAAGTTACTGGTAAAATTACTGAATTAAATGAAAAATATTTAAAAGTTGAGCTCAATAATGAAATTTATGGTTTCATTAAAAAAATTAATTTATCAAGAGATAAAAATGAACAAAAAACTGATAGATTTGCTGTAGGGGAGCAAGTTGACTCAATTATAATCTCAGTTGATAAAAAAACTAGATCCCTTAACTTATCCATAAAAGAAATTGAAATTATCGATGAAAAAGAAGCTATGTCTAAATATGGTTCGAGTGACTCTGGAGCTTCTCTTGGGGATATTTTGGGGTCTGTTCTTAAGAAAAAAAAATAAATAAATGTTAAAATCTGAAATTATTGAAAAACTTCAGCAAAAACATAATAATCTAAGCACTTACGATATTGAGTTAATCTTAAAAATATTTTTTAAAAAAATTATTTTAAGTTTAAAAGCTGGAAATGCAATTGAACTAAGAGGATTTGGTACAATTAAAAAAAAAATTAACAAAGAAAAACAGGTACGAAATCCAAAAAATAACCAGATTTTATTTAAAGATAAAACTTATAAAATTCATTTTAAAATTGGTAAAACTCTTCACAAAAAACTAAATTATATTAGTTCAGGGGATGACAAATAAAGTAATTGTTGCATTAGATAATAAAAATCTTACGCAGATAGTTTCTATAGTAAAAAAAACTAAATCTGAGGCATATGGATTTAAAATTGGAAAAGAATTTTTCTATAATTATGGAATAGAAGGTTATAAAAAGATTTATAAGCTTTCACCAAATATTTTCTTAGACCTTAAATTACATGATATACCAAATACAGTAGAGAAAGCTTTAAAAGCTATAGTGAAATTAAAACCTCTACTTTCTACAATTCACATTAGCGGTGGTGATGAAATGCAAAAAGTATCAGCAAAACTAAAAAAAAACAAAACTAAAATTCTTGGAGTGACAATTCTTACCAGTTTAAATAGTTCTCAAACGAAAAAATATTATAATAATCAAAACGTAAATCAATTAGTAAAAAAATTTGCAATTAATGCTAAGAAAAATAATCTTGATGGAATAGTTTGTAGTCCTCTTGAGATATCAACTGTAAGAAAAGAAGTTGGCAATAAAATGCTAATAGTGGTGCCAGGTATAAGGTTAGAAAAAAAGCGAATAAAAAAAAAAGATGATCAAAAAAGAATTCTAACTCCAAAACAAGCAATTAATTTAGGAGCAGATTATTTAGTTATTGGTAGACCAATTGTAGAGTCAAATAACCCACTAAAAATACTTAAAGAAATAAATAAGAGTATTATAGAGAAGTGATTTTCAAAATTTGTGGATTAAAAGAAAAAGACTCATTGATTTGCTGTGAAGCAAATAAAGTTAGTTTTTTTGGTTTGGTTTTTTATGAAAAAAGTCCAAGAAATATTAATCGTAACAAAGCGAGACAACTAGTTGAGTTTTCAAAAAACTTATCAATAAAACCAGTAGGAGTATTTGTTAATCATGAAATTAATGATTTGAAAAATATTATTAGATTATTAAATTTAAAATATATCCAATTACATGGAGAAGAAAATCAATCATATATCAATGAAATAAAAAAAGAATTTAAACTAAAAATAATTAAAAAAATTTCAATAAAAAATCAAAGTGATTTAAATCAAATTAATGATATTGAAAATATTGATTTTTTGCTATTTGATTATAAACCAAAATCCAATGAACTTCCTGGAGGAAATTCTAAATCCTTTGATTGGAGTTTATTAAAAGGGGTTACAATTAAACTGCCTTGGTTTATTTCTGGAGGAATAAATGAATCAAATATAAAAAATATACAAAAAACAATAAATCCTAATGGCATTGATCTTTCATCAGGTGTAGAACGGTCATTAGGTATTAAAAGTAACAAAAAAATAAACAATTTATTTAGATTATTTTATGACAATTAAAAATTCTTTCAAGAACCTCCCAAACGAAAAAGGGTATTTTGGTTCCTTTGGTGGGAGATATGTCTCAGAAACTCTGATGCCTTTAATTTTAGAGGTAGAAAAAGAATATGAAAAAATAAAGCATGAAAATGAGTTTAAAGAAAAATTAAACCATTACATGGAAACATATATAGGAAGGCCTAGTCCCCTTTTTTTTGCAGAGAGAATTACCAAAGATTTAGGTGGTCCAAAAATTTATTTTAAAAGAGATGAATTAAATCACACTGGTGCACACAAAATTAATAATTGTATGGGGCAAATACTTTTAGCAAAAAAAATGGGTAAAAAGAGAATAATTGCCGAAACTGGAGCAGGTCAACATGGTGTTGCAACAGCAACAGTGTGTGCATTATTTGGATTGCCATGCATAGTTTATATGGGTGAAAAAGATATTAAACGACAATCACCAAATGTTTTTAGAATGAAGTTGTTAGGTGCTGAAATAAGAAGTGTTAAAACAGGTTCAAAATCTTTAAAAGATGCTATGAATGAAGCACTTCGCGATTGGGTAACTAATGTAAGGGATACTTTTTATATTATTGGTACTGCCGCAGGACCACACCCTTATCCAGCTATGGTAAGAGATTTTCAATCTATAATAGGCGAGGAAGTCAGAGATCAAATTTTAAAAGCTGAAAAAAAACTTCCTGATTTATTAATGGCATGTATTGGAGGTGGATCAAATGCATTAGGCTTATTCCATGAATTTCTTGATGAAAAGCATATTAAAATGATCGCTGTAGAGGCTGCTGGTCACGGTATTGACTCTGATAAACATGCTGCAAGCTTAAGTGGTGGTAAGCCTGGGATTTTACATGGAAATAAAACTTATCTTTTACAATCAAATGATGGTCAAATAGATGAAGCTCATTCTATTTCAGCTGGTCTCGATTATCCAGGAATTGGACCTGAACACTCATATTTATTTGAACAAAAAAGAGTACAGTATATGTCTGCAACAGATAAAGAAGCAATTGAAGCATTTAAATACTGTTGCAACTTAGAAGGAATTATCCCAGCATTAGAACCATCTCATGCTCTTGCAGTTTTGAAAAAAATAGCAAAAAATTATAGTAAAGATAAAATCGTTGTGATGAATATGTGTGGAAGAGGGGATAAAGATATTTTTACAATAGCAGAAGAGCTAAATATTAAACTATAATGTCGGAAAGAATTAGAAAAGCATTTAAAAAAAAAGAAAAGAAGCTTGTTACTTTTACCACAGGTGGTGATCCAGATTTAGACACAAGTTTAGAAATTCTTAATACTATAATCAGCAATGGCATAGATATAATAGAAATTGGAATGCCATTTTCTGATCCAATGGCGGATGGACCAACTATTCAAGAGTCAAGTGTTAGATCTATTGCTAATGGAACCAAAATTAATGATATTTTGGAAACCGTTAACAAGGTTAGAAAACTTAATAATGAAATTCCAATAATCCTTATGGGATATTATAATTCAATATTTAATATGGGCATTAAAAATTTTACTTCAAAGTGTGCTGATGTTGGTGTTGATGGGCTAATTATTGTTGATCTTCAACCAGAAGAAGATTCAGAGCTCTATAAAGAAGCCAAAGAAAAACATATAGATCTTATTAGATTGTTAACACCAACAACTGATGAAGAGAGACTTAAAACTATACTAAATACTGCATCTGGATTTTTATATTATGTTACAATTACTGGGATTACAGGACAAAATTCAGCAAATATAGAACATTTAAAAAAGTCAATTCTAAAAATTAAATCATCAACTAAGCTGCCTATAGTTGCAGGTTTTGGAATAAAAAATAGAAGAGACGTCGAGGAAATAAGTGCTTTTACAGATGGAGTAGTTGTAGGCTCAAGTATAGTTAATATTATTAAAAACAACCTTAACGATAAAAATAATATGATTACTGAGATTGGTAAATTTACAAAAGATTTAAAAAAAGGTTTAAAAGAATGAATTGGTTGACAAACTTTGTAAAACCAAAACTTTCAGCTCTTGTAAAAAGAAAAGATGTTCCTGAAAATCTATGGCAAAACTGTCCTTCTTGTGCAAATATGTTACATCATAAAGATCTTAAAGAAAATTTAAGAGTGTGTAATACTTGTGATTATCATTTTCGTATGTCAGCAGAAGATCGAATTAAGTTAATGTTTTCTAAAGAAGATACAAAAGAAATTGAATTAGATAAAATTAGTGATGATCCTCTAAATTTTTCAGATAAAAAAAAATATAAGGATAGATTAAAAGAATATCGAAAAAAAACAAAAAGAGAAGATGCGTTTATACTTCTTGATACAAAAATTGGTCAATCAGAAATAATTTGTGGTCTAATGAACTTTTCATTTATGGGTGGCTCTATGGGAAGAGCAGTTGGTGGTGCAATAGTAAAAGGTGCTAAGACAGCATTAGAGAAAAAATGTCCTTATGTTATTTTTACATCTTCAGGTGGCGCGAGAATGCAAGAAGGGATAATTAGCTTAATGCAAATGCCAAGAACAGTAGCAGCGGTTGAACTATTAAATGAAAATAAAATTCCCTATATAGTAATATTAACTGAGCCTACTACTGGAGGTGTAACAGCCTCATTCGCTATGTTAGGAGACATAACTATTGCTGAACAAGGATCTACTATTGGATTTGCTGGCAAAAGAGTAATACAAGATACTATTCGAGAAGAACTACCTATTGATTTTCAAAAAGCAGAATATTTAAAAGAACATGGTATGGTTGACATTGTTTGTCACCGTAGAGATTTAAAAAATAATCTTGAAAATGTAATAAATCATATCACTTAATTTAAGTGGTTACCAAAACAGATAAATTACTTAAAGAATTTATTAATCTTCATCCAAAATATATTGATTTATCACTAAATAGACTTGACTATCTGCTTAAAAAGCTAGGAAATCCCCACAAAAATCTACCTCCGACTATTCATATTGCAGGAACTAATGGCAAAGGTTCAACATTGAGTTTTATTAAAAACATTCTGCAAAATAATAATTATTCAGTTCATACTTATACTTCCCCTCATTTAGAAAAGTTTAATGAAAGAATAAATATTAATAATAAGCAAGTAAATTCAAAGACTCTATTAAGAAGTTTAGAGTATGTTAAAGAAGTAAATAAAAAAAAACCTATTACCTTTTTTGAAATAACAACAGCAGCAGCTTTTGTACTATTTTCAAAATATAAAGCAGATTTTTTAATTCTTGAAACAGGCTTAGGTGGAAGATTGGATGCTACTAATATAATCCATAAGAAACTTATAAGTATAATTACTGCCATAGGTATAGATCATGAAGAATTTCTTGGAAAAACTTTAAAAAAAATAACTAAGGAAAAATTAGGGATTATTCAAAATAGTAAAAATATTATCATAGCTAAACAAAATAAAGAGGTGGACAATTTTATTTATAATAAACTAAAAAATTTAAATAATGTTTATTATTTTAATCGTGATTATAGATTTAAAATAATAAATAAAAAGCAATTTATTTTTAAATTTCAAAAAAATAAAAAAACTATAAGAAGGCCATCATTGCAAGGCTTACATCAAATTGAAAATGCATCAACAGCTTTAACTACTGCTATGCTTCTTAAAGAAAATAATTACCAAATAAAATTAAGTTTATTAGGAAAAAGTATTTATAATACAAAGTGGCCTGGAAGAATCGAAAAGGTAAAATTTAAAAATAAATACATCATATTTGATGGTTCACATAATTTATCAGGGGCAGACAAACTTAATAAATACCTGAGCGAAACTAAAATACGCCCTAATGTAATTTTTGGAATGCTTAACAATAAAAATATCTTTGAATTTTTATCAATACTTAAAAAAAATATAGATACTTTATATCCAATAAAAATACCTGATGAACAAAACGCCTATACACAAAAAGAAATTCATATAATTTCAAAAAAACTCAAATTAGATACAGTAATAATTAAAAATTTAACTACTATTAATAAATTATTAATGAAAAATCCTAATAAATATATTTTAGTTACAGGCTCACTTTATTTGATAGGGAAGATTAGAAAAAATTATTTATAAATTTGGATCAAGCCAAGATTCAAGCATATTCTTTGGTAAACTTCCCACTTTAGTATCTACTAGCTTCCCATCTTTAAAAAGCATTAATGTTGGTATCCCCCTAACTCCAAATTTTTGAGGAGTTTGTGGATTTTCATCAATATTTAATTTTAATATTTTAAGCTTATCTTTTTTTACTTCACCTATATCTTCAAGAATTGGGCCAATTTGCTTACATGGGCCACACCATTCTGCCCAAAAATCAACTAATATAGGTACTTTGGAATTTTTAATTTCTTCATCAAAATTACTATCAGTTATTGTGTATGTACTCATAATATCAAAGTAAGCATTTTAAGAATATATTCAAGACTCATTCATTATTAAATTGATACAATGCATTTATATCTCCTATATGCACAATAGTAGAATTTGATACATAGGCTTCAAGATTATTATTAGCTATAAGTAAATCCCACAATACATTTAAAGAAAAACATTGATCATCTATTAATTTAAAAATATGTGGGTTAATTATTTGTAAACCTGTGTAATATAAATGTGGGTCATTTTTTTTCCATCTTTGCACTAACCCATTTTGTAATTTAAAATCACCCATAGATTTTTTTAAACCTTTAAAATTAATGTCTTTAGCAAGTAGTAACTTACATGTTTGTATTTCTTGATATTTTTTAATAAAGTTAAGTACATCTTTTTTATTTTCTTTTTTCCATAAAATATCTGCATTAGTAACTAAAAAATTATTATCTCCTAACAAACTTAAAGCATTTTTAATCCCGCCACCGGTATTTAATAATGTAGATTCATGAGTTAATTTTATTTTGCTATTTGAATAATATTTTTCAACGAAATGTTTAATTTGCTTATGAAGATAATGGGTGTTTATTACTATGTCATTACATCCCAAATCCATAAAGAAATCAATGTTATGACGAAGTAGTTCTTTGTTATTTATTTCTAATAAAGGTTTTGGTTTTGAGTCAGTCAAATTTTCCATTCGCTTTCCATATCCAGCAGCTAATATCATTAAATTAAAATTGATCATCTAGATATTATTTTTCCATATAATTTAGATAGTTTTTTATTTTGAAGATTATACAAACTTTTTTCTAGTCGTTTCAACGTTACACTTAGATATTTCGAGTAATTATTATTTTTATTTTTTTTATCCAAATTTATCCATCTCCCAATAATTCTTGATTGTCTTGCAGTATTAAGAAAATAATATTGAGTTAAAAATTCCTTAAAAGACAAATTTTGATTAGTTTTATTAAAATAATATTCTATTAATTCATCATTATCTTTGTCATCAAAATATATTCTTGGATTTTCAAGAAGGGAAAAAACATCCCATCCAGAAAACCCTATAAATGCATTTTGAAAGTCAAGAATTCCACATTTTAAATGGCCGTCTCTTTGTGATAAATGCATTAAATTAGATAATTCAAAGTCTTTGTGAACAAAAGAATCCCAGTTAAAATTTAAATTCTCAAACTCTGATTTCCAAATATCAAAAAATTCATCAACAACATCTTTGCCAATATTTTTTTTAGATAAATAAAAATCTGCAAATTCTGCGATCTCAACTGTAAAATACGAAAAGTCATACTTTTTAAAAAATTTATTTACTGTCGGTTTTTGGGCTTTATGAATTTCAATTAAAGAATTTATAGCATCTATCAAAATATCTTTTGGATCAATACTATTTATTAATTTATCGTACCTAATATTACCAAAATCTTCCATAATTATAACACAGTTAGTATCATCAGTATCAAATATTTTAGGAACAGATATATTAATCATTGATAAAAAATTGTTAATTTCCAAAAAAGATAAATAATCATTATACTTATATGAAAAATCTACAATAATTTTGCCTTCATTATTATTTTTAAATCGATAAATTTTTTTATGTGATGCTCCACTTTCAATTTCATACACATCATCAAAATTAAATTTCATTTAATTAAAATATTAAATTATGTTTTATAATTCTTGTATCCTCATCAGCAATAACTAAATTGATAGAATAAAAATTATAATCTTTTAACATATCTAAAATAATTTCAGGCCATTCAATAAAGGTTATAGAATTATTTAATTCTTCAAAAATATTTATTTCTGATAAATCGTTTCTTTTTGAAATGCGGTATAAATCGTAATGATAAATTTCAAAATTATTAACTTCATAGGTTAGTAGTATAGGAAATGATGGGCTTTTGATGGAAATTGGTTTTTGTAATTTATTTCTTTTGTAAATTGAATTAATTAAATTTCTTACAGCTGTTGTCTTACCTGATCCTAATTCACCAAATAAACAAATAATATCACCTAGTTTTAAATTTAGAGATACATCTTCACAAAAACTTTCTAAACCTTTTAAATCTAATTTAAGAGTTTCTTCCTGCAAATTTAAGTTATGCTTTTTAAAGAATCTACTAAATCAGTTTTTTCCCAAGTAAAATGCCCTTGATCACTTGGCTCTCTTCCAAAATGACCATAAGCTGATGTAGGAACATAAATTGCATTAGTTAATTTTAAATGTTCTCTTATTCCTCTTGGACTAAGATCAAATAAATCTTGAACAGATTTTTCAATTTTTTGCTCATCAACTTTATTCGTCCCATTAGTGTTTACATAAACCGATAAAGGTTTTGAAACTCCTATTGCATAAGAAAGTTGTATTGTGCATTGATCGGCAAGATCGGCGGCAACAATATTCTTTGCTAAATATCTGGCTGCATAAGCTGCCGATCTATCAACTTTAGACGGATCTTTGCCAGAGAAAGCTCCTCCTCCATGAGGTGCAGCACCACCATAAGTATCAACAATGATTTTTCTACCTGTTAAGCCAGAGTCACCATCAGGACCACCAATTACAAAGTTTCCAGTAGGATTAACATAAAATTCTTCATCTTTGAGTCCCTCAAGTAACTCATGTGGAATACATTCATAAACATATGGTTTAACAATTTCTTTTACATCTGCAGGAGATAATCCTTCTTTATGTTGTGATGAAATTACTAAAGAAGTAACTTTAGTAGGTTTCCCATTTTCATAAAGCATAGTTACTTGGCTTTTTGAATCTGGCTCTAAACCAGAAGCTGATCCATCTTTTCTTGCTTGAGCCATCTTATACAAAATTTGATGAGAATAGTGAATTGGAGCTGGCATTAAAGATTCTGTATCTCTACATGCAAAACCAAACATAATACCTTGGTCACCAGCTCCCTCTTCTTTATCACTACCAGAGTCAACTCCCATGGCGATATCTGATGACTGAGGATGTAGATGATAATCTATTTCACAATTTTGCCAATGAAAACCATCTTGTTCATATCCGATATCCTTAATACAGTCTCTTACTTGAGATATGATTTGTTCTTTTGATATTGATGGCCCTCTTACTTCACCAGCTAAAACTACTTTATTAGTGGTAGTAAGTGTCTCGCATGCAACTCTAGTTTGTGGATCGCCTGAAGCTAAATAACTATCCACAACCATGTCCGATATTCTGTCACAAACTTTATCTGGGTGGCCCTCAGATACTGATTCACTTGTAAATAAATATGATCTCATTTTTCCCTCCTAGTACCTGTAAGTATCATCTTTAAATGGTCCTGCTTTACTAACGCCAATATAATCAGCTTGTTTTTCATTTAACTCAGTTAATTTTGCTCCAACTTTTTTCAAATGTAATAAAGCAACTTTTTCATCTAATTTTTTTGGTAAAACATATACTTTATTTTCATAATTTTTATAATTTTCCCATAGTTCAATTTGTGCAATTACTTGATTAGAAAAAGAAGCGCTCATTACAAAGCTTGGATGTCCTGTAGCATTCCCTAAATTAACTAAACGACCTTCAGATAATAATAATATTTTTTTTCCATCAGGAAATTCTACTTCTCTAACTTGAGGCTTAATCTCATCTGATTTATAATTTTGCAATGCTTCAGTTTGAATTTCATTATCAAAGTGTCCAATATTACAAACTATCGCCCTGTCACGCATCTTTCTCATATGCTCTAGAGTTATTACATCTAAATTTCCTGTAGCAGTAACAAAAATATCACCATAAGAAGCGGCATCATCCATTGTAACAACTTCATATCCTTCCATAGCTGCCTGCAAAGCATTAATGGGATCAATTTCTGTTACACATACCCTTGCCCCTGCTCCTCTCAAACTTGCTGCAGATCCTTTTCCAACATCTCCATATCCAGCGACTACAGCCACTTTACCAGCCATCATAACATCAGTTCCTCTTCTAATGCCATCAACTAAGCTTTCTTTACATCCATACAAATTATCAAATTTAGATTTCGTTACTGAATCATTTACATTTATAGCAGGAACTTTTAATAACCCCTTTTTTTCCATGTCTTTTAATCGATGAACACCTGTTGTAGTTTCTTCCGATAAGCCTCTAATATCTTTTAAAAGTTCAGGAAATTTTTCATGTATTATTTGCGTTGCATCTCCACCATCATCTAAAATCATATTTGGCTTCCAACCATCTGGACCAGTTAAAGTTTGCTCTATACACCACCAAAACTCTTCATCTGACATTCCTTTCCAAGCAAATACAGGTATATTTTTTGATGCGATAGCAGCAGCAGCCTGATCTTGAGTTGAAAATATATTACAAGAACTCCATCTCACTGAAGCACCAAGATGAACTAATGTCTCAATTAATACAGCAGTTTGAATTGTCATATGCAAACAACCTACAATTCTAGCTCCATCGAGTGGTTTACTGTTCCCATATTCTTCTCTTAAGGCCATTAATCCTGGCATTTCTGTTTCAGCAATAGCGATTTCTTTTAATCCCCATTCTGCCAACTCTATATCTTTTACTTTATAATCTTGGCTCATTTTTAGTCCCTATTTCTATTATATAATTTGTAATTAATTTAGTTTTGGAGAATGTCTTACAGGTAAAGTGATAAAAAAACAAGCACCTGAATACTCAATTTTATTAGATTTATTTAAAGAAATATTGCCATTCATGTGGCTTATAATTTCTCTTGCTATAGACAGCCCAAGGCCAGAATGATTTTTTATATTTTCCTGCCTATCACTATAAAATCTTTCAAATATTTTTTTTGAATCTTTTAAATTAATACCTTTGCCTTGGTCATAAAATCTGAAAACAATTGTTTTTTCATTAACCTTATCAAGTTCAATTAAAATTTTAGATTTTTTAGGTGATAGCGAAATACTATTTTCAATCAAGTTAATAAAAACTTGCATTAATTTATTTTTATTTCCAAGTACTTGTAAATTTACATTATTTTTTTTTATAAATATTTTAATTTGTTTTGCATTATTTGCAAACTTTTTTGGAATTTCATCAAAAAATTTATTTAAATCAATAAATTGATTTTTTTCTAATTCAATTTCAGCCTTTAGGCGCGTAAACTTAGATATATCTGTTATTAATTGGTTCATTCTTCTCAAATCATTAAGAACATTTTTTATTAATATTTCTTTATCTGCTTTTGCTATTGAGTCTTTATCAATTAACTCCATAGCAGACTGAAGGCTAGTTAGTGGATTTTTTAATTCATGTGATACATCAGCACTAAATTTTTCTAATTCTTCAATTTGTGATTTAAGTCCAGTAGACATGTTCTGAATCTCATTGGATAATATACCAATTTCATCTTTTCTATTTGGATAAATTATTTTATCGTCACTAACTCTTTCTCTCTCTAAAATTGTTAATTTTGATAATTTTTTTATAGGGCTTATCAAGCTTTGTGAAAAAATAAGTGACATAAAAATCATAATAATTACAAATAAAATAAAAAAGCTTAGTATATTGAGTGAGACATATCCCAAATTTGTTGCCTGAGTAGAAATTGGATAATTTAAAATTATAACACCATATACTTTATTATTACTGAGAATAGGTGCTGTGAAATATTGGTATATGTTTCCATCCCTATCTTGAATTATATATTCTTTTAAAGCCTGTTCTTTAATGCTCTCAGAAACATAAGATATTTCTGCTTTTTCTTTGGAAATTTGATCTGAAAATTCACTTTTAACCAAATAATCATAATAGTTTAAGAACAAGCTTAGATATTGTTGACTAAAATTATCAATAAAATTAAGATTATTTTTTTCTAAATCTCCTTCTTCTAAATCAGCTTCTTGTACACTTGATAAATCATATAAATCTAGAGTGTCAACTAATCTAATCCAATCCTCATTATAAACTTTTATGATAAAATCAGAATTTAAATAATTATTAAGTATATATTCTTGCGTGATCTTGGGCTCCAGAACTGGGTCAGATAATTCAAAATTATTCTCATTGTTACAAGTATCAAGATTTTCAACAGTACAATTATCATTAAAAAGAGGAACTCTAATTATAGAATTTTTTTCAAGAAATGATTGAATGCCTTTTAGATTTTGATTTGCATTTATTCTTTTTTTTTCAATTCCATCATCATTTTTAATTAAAAAAAAATTAAAAAAAATTAAAAAAACAAACCCTATAAAAGCTATCAGAATATTTATAGCTAAAATTTGCAGAGATAGAGGTAAATTATATAAAGCTATTTTATTATATTTATTCACGCCATGAATAACCTGACCCATATCTTGTGCGAATTTGATCAAAATCTGTGTCAAACGATTTAAATTTTTTTCTTAATCTTTTAATATGGCTATCTATTGTTCTATCATCAACATAGATGCTGTCCCCATACATAGCATCCATTAATTGGTTTCTGTCTTTTACAACACCTGGGTATTTTGCTAGTGATTTTATTAAATTAAATTCGGCTACTGTAAGTTCAATTACTTCATTTTTCCAAAAACATAACTGTTTTAAATCGTCTAATTCTAAATCCCCTTTTTTAAAAATATGATTTGACTTATCTTCAGTAAGAGTTTCTGTTTTCCTATTTTTGTATACTCTTAAAACTGTTCTAATTCTTTCATTGAGAAGTTTTTGTGAAAATGGTTTGGTTATATAATCTGCCGCTCCCATTCTTAGGCCAATAATTTCATCTTGCTCTTGATCTTTTGAGGTTAAAAAAATAACGGGCATTTGTTTTAATGTTTCAGACTTACTAGATCTAACTTTCGATAAAAGTTCATTACCATCCATCTTTGGCATTTTTATATCAAACAGCCCTAAATCGTAATGTTTAGTCTCAAGTGCCTGTAAAGCTTCTACTCCATTATTAAATACGTCAACTTTAAAACCCTCAGATTCTAGAGCTATAGAAACAGATGTTCGAATCGAGTTTTCATCATCAACAAGAGCTATTGTGGTCATACATTAGTTTAGTTATATTTTATGGCAAATTTAAGTTATTATTTTAAAAAAAATTATATCTAAATTTTGATAAAGTGTGATTAAGGTTAATAACTAAATACATTAATTTCAATTACTTGTTTGAATAAATTTATTTTCGCTTAAATATAAAGTTTGACATAAGCAATAAATATATTAATGTTCATGTTTTGTTCTTATTGCGATATTGACCAAATATTGTATTGTCTCTTCACGGCGACACTACATATTGTGTTTTTCGACAGTAAAATTTTTAAAATGGATAATTTATAAATGGCAGACAACTCACAGGTATCACAAAATATAGTAAAAGAAAAAAGTATTAATTTATTAAGTCTCAATGTTGTTAGAAGGGACGGCTCCATTAGTTCTTTTAAGTCAGATAAAATATCAGAAGCTATAAAAAAGGCTTTCTTGGCTCAAACTAAAATTAGAAACAATAAAAATAAAGAAAAGGAACAAGAGGATAGCATTCATAAAACTGTAGAAGAATTAACCCATAAAGTTGTTTTAGCTCTTACAAGAAGGATAGCTGAAGGTGATATGATTCATATAGAAGATATTCAAGATCAAGTTGAGTTGGCATTGATGAGGGATGAACATCATAAAGTTGCAAGGGCTTATGTTTTATATAGAGAACAAAGGGCCGCTTCTAGGTATCATACAAAAAAACTTAAAGAACAGGTGGGTGCAAAAGCATCTTCTATGGCAGTTACTAAAAGAAATGGTGAAAAAGAACCTATATCACTCGATAAAATTACTAATAGAGTTTCAGTTTTATCAACAGGACTAAATATAGATCCAATTGTAGTAGTACAAAAAGCAGTTCCTGGGCTTTACAATGAAATTACTTCTGCAGAAATTGACATATATTTAGCTGAAACAGCTGCCTCTCTTACTGTTGAGCATCCTGATTATTCATATCTTGCAGCAAGAATTAAAGCAAACTCACTCCACACGGATACACCTGGTTTTATAATTGCTACAAAGAATCTTTTCGATGATGGCCTGCTTAGAGAGGATTATTATAATAAAGTTATGGCAAGTGCAGAAGATATCGAATCAATAATTGATTATGATAGGGATTATAATTTTGATTATTTTGCTTTTACCACTTTAACAAGAGCTTATCTGTTAAAATTTGAAAACAAAACTATCGAACGTCCGCAAGATTTATGGATGAGAGTAGCATTGACTGTCTCAGGTAATAAATTCAATTTTGATAAGGTTAAGGAGACTTATGATAGTCTTTCTAATGGATATTATACGCATGCAACCCCTACTTTATTTAACAGTGGCCTTAAAATGCAACAATTGTCTTCTTGTTTTTTAATTAGTATGGAAGATGACTCAATAGAAGGAATATTCAACACAATTAAGGATTGTGCTCTAATCTCTAAAACTGCAGGTGGGATTGGAATGCATGCACATAATATAAGAGGAAGTGGTAGTAGAATAAAATCTACTAATGGTAAATCTAATGGCCTAATCCCT
>CACFLO010000019.1 GCA_902567135.1 uncultured Alphaproteobacteria bacterium
AATTTGATTCTATTCAAATGCGAAATCAAAAATGTGTTGGTCTTCCATCGCATTGTAAAAATCGTGATGATGCTGAACTTTTAAAGAATAAAAAAATATTCGTGACCAAAGAAAATTTTCCTAAAAACAAATCTAATGAATATTATGTTAATGATTTAATTGGTTGTAAAATTACTCATGAAAATGGAAACTTTATTGGCAATGTAATAAGTGTTGATAATTTTGGAGCGGGAGATCTGATAGAAACTATATATAAAGAAAATAATATTTATATTCCTTTAAATGATGAAAATGTTCTATCAGTCAATATTGAAAATAAAAAAATAATAGTAAATCCAATCAAAGGTATTATTAATTATGATTGATATAAAAATATTAACAGCATATCCTGAAATGTTTCCAGGAAGTTTAGAGCATTCTGTTATAGGCAAAGCTCTTAAGGAAAATATTTTTAAAATTGATACAATAAATCTGCATGAATTTGGTATCGATGATCGAATGAGTATTGATGATGAGCCTTTTGGAGGTGGACCTGGAATGGTTTTAAGACCAGATGTGGTTGAAAAGGCATTAAAGTCTATGCCAGAACAATATAACAAGGAGTCTAAAAAAATATATCTTACGCCTTCAGGAACTATATTGAATCAAGAAAAACTGGGAAATTTATCTAAACTTGAGAAAATAACTATTCTTTGTGGTCGTTTTGAAGGAGTTGATCAAAGAGCAATAGATGTTTTAGGTTTTGAGGAAGTGAGTATAGGAAATTATGTCCTGGCTGGAGGAGAGATTGCAGCACAAGTGTTACTTGAAGGTTGTATTCGTCTCATTCCTGGAGTATTAGGGCATCCGGAAAGTTTATTAGAAGAGAGTTTTTCTAATAATCTTCTAGAGTATCCTCATTATACCAGACCTCAGGTTTGGGTGGACTCTCTAGGAAATAAACATGATGTACCAGAAGTTTTAACATCAGGTCATCATAGTAATATAAAAAAATGGAGACTAAACAAGTCTATTGAAAAAACTAAAAATATTCGGCCAGATATGTATATTAATAAGGAACAAAAACAGGATTAAATATGAGCAACTTATTGCAAACGTTTGAAAAAAAACAAATAGAAAAATTAACTGGAAAAAAACGTATTCCTACTTTTCGTACCGGAGATACATTAAAGGTAACAATAAGAATTACCGAGGGTGATAAGTCGAGACTTCAAGCATTTGAGGGAATGTGTATTGCCAGAAAAAATAATTCAGTAAACTCTAATTTTACAGTTAGAAAACTTTCTCATGGCGAGGGTGTTGAGAGAGTGTTTCCTCTATTTGGTCCAATGATTGAAAAAATTGAAGTCGTTCGTAAAGGAGATGTTAGAAGAGCTAAACTTTACTATTTAAGAGATAGAACTGGTAAGAAAGCTCGTATAGCTGATCGTGATAGGGGAGATGAGGCTGATCAATATGCAATGATTGAAGAAGATCCTGTTCAAGAATTAAGTTCAAATGAGAGTGAGTCTTCAGTTGAAACCAAACAAGAAACAGCAAATGAAGTAAAAGAAGAAAAAGAAGTTAAGGCTGTCCAATATAAGCAAGAAGAAGAATCTTCTGAAGAGCCTAATGTAGAAGAAAAAAAAGAAGAGGCAACAGCAGAGGATGCTGAAAATAAAACGGATGAAAAATCCTAACCCTAAAACTCTATTTGATAAAATTTGGCATCATCACCTTGTTAACCAACAAGAAGATGGAACATGCCTTATATATATAGATCGTCATTTAGTTCATGAAGTAACCAGCCCACAAGCATTTGAGGGTTTAAGAGATAATAATAGAAAAGTTCATCGTCCTGAAAGCACATTTGCCGTTGCTGATCATAACGTCCCAACATCTGATAGATCTAAAGGAATCGATAACGAAGAAAGTAGAATTCAAGTAGAGACACTTGAAAATAATTGTAAAGAATTTGGCGTAACAATATTTCCTCTTCTAGATAGAAGACAAGGAATTGTGCATATTGTTGGTCCAGAGCAAGGAATAACACAACCAGGTATGACAATTGTTTGTGGGGATAGTCATACTGCCACACATGGCGCTTTTGGAGCATTAGCATTTGGTATAGGAACAAGTGAAGTTGAGCATGTTTTAGCAAGTCAAACTTTAATTCAACAACCTGCAAAAAATATGAAAATTTCAGTTAATGGAAATCTTAAACCTGGAGTGACAGCAAAAGATATAATACTTCATATTATAGGCTTGATTGGTACAGCTGGTGGCACAGGATATGTTATTGAATATGCAGGTGATGTAATTCATTCACTTAGTATGGAAGGTCGAATGACTATTTGTAATATGAGTATAGAAGCAGGGGCTAGAGCAGGTTTGATTGCTCCTGACCAAACTACCTTTGATTATATTGCAGGGAGACCTTATGCTCCAAAAGGTCAAGACTGGGATAAAGCAATAGAGTTTTGGAAATCATTACCATCAGATGAAAATGCAAAATACGATAAAGAAATAAATATTAAAGCTGAAGAGATCTCACCACAAATTACTTGGGGAACAAGTCCGCAAGATGTGGTTCCAATTAATGGAAAGGTTCCCAACCCAAAAACTATTGAGGATCTTAATCGAAAAAAAGCTGTTGAGCGTTCATTAGAATATATGGGCTTAGAGCCAGATCAAGAAATTGAAAAAATAAAAATTGATAAAGTATTTATTGGTTCTTGCACAAATGGAAGAATAGAAGATTTAAGAGAAGTTGCTAGAGTTGTTGAGGGAAAAAAAGTATCTGTTGATTCAATGATAGTTCCTGGATCTGGTTTGGTTAAAGAGCAAGCTGAGAGCGAAGGTTTAGATAAAATTTTTATTGATGCAGGATTTGATTGGAGAGAACCTGGCTGCTCAATGTGTCTGGCAATGAATCCAGATCAACTAAAACCAAAAGAAAGATGTGCATCAACATCAAATAGAAATTTTGAAGGAAGACAGGGTAGAGAAGGCAGAACCCATTTAGTAAGTCCTGTAATTGCTGCTGCTTCAGCAATTAAAGGAACTTTTGCTCAAGAAAGTGATTTGTAATGGAAAAATTTGAAATATTAAAAGGGATTGCTGCTCCACTACCCATGATAAATGTTGATACAGATATGATCATCCCAAAACAGTTTTTAAAAACAATTAAACGTTCAGGATTAGGTAAAAATCTTTTTCATGAACTTCGTTATGATATGCAAGGCAATATTAAAAATGATTTTGTCTTAAACTGGGATCCTTATAAACAAGCATCAATTCTTATTGCTGGAGATAATTTTGGTTGTGGATCAAGTAGAGAGCATGCGCCCTGGTCGCTTTTAGATTTTGGCTTTAAATGTATTATTGCCCCAAGCTTTGCTGATATATTTTACAACAATTGTTTTAAAAATGGAATTCTGCCAATTCGCCTAGCTGAAGATAAAGTTGATATTTTAATGGAGCAAGCAAATAATAAAAACACATTAACTATAGACCTTAAAGAACAAAAAATTATTTCTGAAGATGGCAATTCAATTAATTTTGATATCGATGAATTTAGAAAAAAATGTTTATTAGAAGGACTTGATGATATTGGTTTAACACTTCAAAAAAAAGAAAAAATAACCCAATACGAAACTCAGCTTAAATTATCACATCCGTGGATTATTTAAATGAGTAATAAAAAAATTCTTGTTTTACCAGGAGATGGAATTGGTAATGAGGTTATGGCAGAAGTGCTTAATATAATTGATTGGTTATCTAAAACTCGATCTATGTCATTTGATATATCTGAGAGATTAGTTGGAGGAACAGCATATGATAAAGAGGGCGACTCTATAAGTGACTCAACTATGCAAGAAGCATTAGACTCGGATGCAGTAATGTTTGGTGCAGTCGGAGGTCCACAGTGGGATAATGTTGAAAGAGAAAAACGTCCTGAAGCAGCGCTTTTAAGATTAAGGAAAGAATTAGATTTATTTGCTAATTTACGACCAGCTGTTGTTTTAGATGCTCTTGCAGAATCTTCTTCTTTGAAATTAGATTTAGTAAAAGGATTAGATATTTTAATAGTAAGAGAATTAACAAGCGGTGTATATTTTGGTCAGCCAAGAGGAATTTCTAAAATTAGTGATACAGAAAGCAAAGCAATTGATACTCAAGTTTATACTACATCAGAGATAGAAAGAGTTTCAAGAGTTGCATTTGAATTAGCAAAATTAAGAAAAAATAAAGTTTCATCAGCTGAGAAATCTAATGTTATGGAAACAGGGTTATTTTGGAGAAATACTGTTACTGATTTACATAAAAAAGAATATACTTCAGTCGAGCTAGAACATATATTAGCAGATAATTGTGCAATGCAACTTGTTAGATATCCAAAACAATTTGATGTTATTTTGACAGATAATCTTTTTGGAGATTTGCTTAGTGATACTGCTGCTATGTTAACGGGTTCACTCGGCATGCTCCCTTCAGCATCACTTGGACCAGTAAAAGAAAATGGTACTAGAGCGGCTATGTATGAGCCAGTTCATGGGAGTGCTCCAGATATTGCTGGTCAATCAAAAGCTAACCCACTTGCTATGATTATGAGTTTTGCAATGATGCTCAAATATAGCTTTGATATGGAAGAGGATAGCAAACTAATTGAAAAGGCTGTTCAAAATGTTTTGTTAAAAGGCCTAAGAACTGCTGACATAAAGGATGGAGCAGATAAAATTATTTCTACTAAAGAAATGGGTGTTGCTGTTATAGAAGAGTTGAAAGTTTTATCTGGAAATTAAATGAGTCAAAAATATAATATAGCAGTAGCAGGAGCTACAGGAGCAGTAGGAACTGAAATAATTCAGATTTTAGAACAAAGAGATTTTCCAATTGATAATTTATATTTACTTGCATCATCAAAATCTAAAGGAAAAAAAATTGAATTTAAAGAGAAGGAAATTTTAGTTGAAGATCTTGCAGATTTTGATTTTACAAAATCACACATAGGTTTATTTTCCCCAGGTGGGAAGATTTCTGCAGAATATGCACCTAAAGCTGCTAAGGCAGGTTGCATAGTTATAGATAATACATCGTATTTTCGAATGCAAAAAAATGTACCTCTAATAGTTCCTGAAGTAAACGCTAATGCGCTTGATGAATTTTTTCAAGATGGAAATAGAACAAATATTATTTCAAATCCGAATTGCTCAACAATACAAATGGTGGCTGCCTTAAAACCACTTCATGAAAAATCAATCATCAACAGAGTTGTTGTTTCAACTTATCAAGCAGTTTCAGGTGCTGGTAAAACTGGGATGGATGAATTGTTTAACCAAACTCAAAATGTTTATGCAAATCAAGAATTAAAAAAAGAAAAATTTACTAAACAAATAGCTTTTAATGCAATCCCTCACATCGGTGCTTTTTTAGAAAATGGAAATACAGAAGAAGAACAAAAAATGATTGATGAGACAAAAAAAATCTTAGACGAAGGTATTAATGTTTCTGCTACATGTGTTAGAACTGCAGTCTTCATAGGTCACTCTGAATCAGTAAATATTGAATTTGATTCTCCATTAGATGAAAAGGAAGCACGCGAAATTTTATCAAACTCTGATGGTATTTCTGTCATTGATCATAGAAAAGATGAGGGGTATGTAACTCCAGTTGAAATTGCTGGTGAAGATAAAGTTTATGTAAGCCGAATAAGGAATGATGACTCAGTTGATAACGGATTAAATCTATGGGTTGTCTCAGATAATCTTCGTAAAGGTGCAGCTCTAAATGCAGTTCAAATTGCTGAGCTATTAATCTCCAAGCATACAGAACATATCTCAATTTAACTAATTGGCGGTCTCGCAGGGACTCGAACCCCAAATCCATGTTCCGAAGACACGTGTGATATCCATTTCACCACGAGACCAATTTTTATTATACATTATTTTTTTATTTATATATTTGTAAACTACCAAGAACTGTCAGGTTGATTTAAGAAAGCTTCTTCTTCAGGGGTAGACTTACGTTTTAAAATCTTATTTCTATGAGGATATCTCCCAAATTTTTTTATTGGTATAGTATGATCATTCCATGCTTTTTTAATTTTATCAAAATGTTCAAATGACTTTAGATAAGTATCAATAAGTTTATGTCCAAAGATATGATCACTAATATCTTCACTATGAATAAGAGGCATCAAAAGAAAATGGATTTTATTTTGTTCTAATTCTTCAAGATATCCTCTATCAACTGCTTCATTTACAATTAAGCGAGTTTTATAATCTTGTGCAAATGCATCTGAACTGTCTCTATAAAGATTCCTAGAAAATTGATCTAAGAGTATTACTAGAGCGACACATTCCTTTGCAGTATCTTGCCATTCATCATACTCATTGTTAGTAGCTTTTTTAAGGTCCTCTAAAAATAATTTTTTAATTTTTTCATCATATTTATCATCTTTTTTAAACCAATCTTCCATACTAGATTGAATAAACCAGAAATCTAAAATTGCTTTTGCTCTTTCATTCATATGTGAGCTATAATATAGAAGACCAACCTTCATGACATTAATTAAATTAAACAATAAAATTACGAAGTGCCGTCAGTGTGAGCGTTTAGTTAATTTTCGTGAAAAAATTGCTACTGAAAAAAGGCGACAATATATTAATCAAGAATATTGGGGTAAACCAATAACTGGATACGGTGATATTAATTCTCAATTACTTATGATTGGACTTGCACCAGCGGCACATGGTGGGAATAGAACAGGAAGAGTTTTTACAGGAGATAAGTCTGCTGATTTTTTATTTAAATGTCTACATAAAGCAGGATTTGCAAATCAAAGTATTTCAATATCCAGGGACGATGGATTAAAGCTAAACAATCTTTATTTAACTACAGCATTAAAATGCGTTCCTCCAGAAGATAAGCCTAAACCTGATGAATTAAAAATGTGTTTTAAGTTTTTTAAAGAAGAAATCAATTATTTAACAAAAATAAATACAATTGTTGCTTTAGGAAAAATTGCATTTGATGCATGTCTAAATTTTTATATGCAAGATTATGATTTAAAAAGAAAGGATTATATATTTCATCATGGAGCTAAATATATTCTTCCAGATAAAAAATTTTTAATCGGTTCTTACCATCCAAGTCCCAGAAATGTAAATACTGGAAGAATAGATGAAAATAAAATGTTGAGATTATTAAAAAAAGTTCAGAAAGTTTTGGATCGATAATGCCCATAAGGAGAAAATCAAGCATTTATAAAAAATATTATGAAAGCATTGGTCAGGGATTATTATTTGGTCATGACAACCTTAACTTCAAAACAGTAAATCTTCCAAAAAAACAACGTCTAACAAATCTCTGTAAAAAATTTAGTATAAAAATAATAATTCAAACTAATCAAAATTTTTTAAATGTAATTAAAATACCGTAAATGAAAAATTTTTTCTCTCATGATCCAAAACTTTTATTTTATGGATTTCTAATTGTTTTTTTTGCTAGTTATGGTCAAACTTTTTTTATATCCCTGTTTAATACTGATATCAGAGAATTTTATGTTTTATCAGATGGTGAATTTGGTTTTGTTTATGCTATCTCTACTTTATTTAGCTCATTTATTCTTATTAGTTTTGCAAAATTAATTGATCATATAGATTTACGAACTTATTCATTAATAGTTACAATCGGACTTTTATTGGCATGCTTCGGTATGGTTATGTTAGTTGATCATGTTCTCTATCTTTTTCTAATAATTTTTATGCTTAGATTTTTTGGGCAAGGAGCAATGACTCATGCTGGAGAAACAACCATGGCGAGATATTTTGGAAAAAATAGAGGAAAAGCATTATCAGTTGCAACACTTGGAGGAATGTCAGGAGTAATGTTTCTTCCTTATATAACTCTAAATTATTTTAAAAATATAGAAATGAGCCAGCTTTGGCTTTATGCCTCTATTTCAATTATTTTTTTTATTCCCTTTATTTTTTTGGCGTTATCAGATCAGAAAGCTAGACATAATAAATTTGATCAAGAACTAATAAATGATCCTTTAAATTTAAAACTTCGTACAAGAGATATTATTAAAGATAAAAAGTTTTATATTTATTTGCCTCTGTCTATAGCAGCGCCATTTATATCTACAGGTCTGATGTTTCATCAAATTTATATTTTTGGTCAAAAAGGATGGTCCTTAGAAATGTTAGGAAATGGCTATATTTTATTTGGTTTTTTTTCAATACTTGGTCTTTTAATAGGAGGGCCTATCATAGATAAATTTAACACTAAAAAAACTGCAATTACAGTTTTAGTACCTCTATTATTATCAGTAATTATACTTCTCTTATTTGATAATATATTTTTTTTAATGGCTTATATGTGTTTATATGGTCTTAATATGGGTATTAGCGCTCCATTCATCGGATCATTATGGGCAGAAATATATGGTGTGAAAAGTTTGGGAACTGTTAAGGCATTGCTCCATGCTGGATCTGTATTTGCGAGTGCGTTTGGCCCCCTAGTATTTGGATACTTAATCGACTGGGGATTTGGAATTACAACCATTGCTACGATTAGTATAACTTTAATAGTTGTTTCAACATTAGTTCCTATTTATAAAAAACTTCCATGACAGAAAAAGTGGCAAAAAGTATTAAATTTTTAATGTTAGAATATGAAAGACTATTAAAAAAACAAAAAGATGGGCAGTTATCAAAATCTGAATTAGAGACATTTAATAGTTTAAAAAAATTTTTAGGAAAAATATAATGAGCTTTACCGTTCTTGATCATTATAAAGGTTTTGTATCAAATAGTTTTATAAAAAAAGATATTAGTCAAATTGATTTATTAAAAAAAATTTCTTTTGCCTGGGACAAATTTAATAAAAATAACCTTTTTTTTTCTAAAAAGAAAAAAATAGGCATTTATGTTTATGGCTTTGTTGGCACAGGTAAAACTTTTTTACTTAGTTTATTTTGTCAATATAGTAAGTCTGGAAAGAAAATTCATTTTAATCACTTTATGAACAGTATTCATGAAGCTATTAATTCAAAAGAAAATATAAATAAAAATAAAAAACTAGAAACCTTCATTAAAGAATTCTGCAAAGATATTAAAATTCTTTTTATCGATGAATTGCATATTTTTAATATAGTTGATGCTCTTCTTATTAGAAAAATTTTTCTTCTTTTGAAAGAAAATAATATATTCGTAATGACCTCTTCAAATTTTAAGCCAGATGATCTTTATAAAAATGGTTTGCAAAGATCAGATTTTATACCTTTTATAAAACACATAAAAGAAAACTATGATGTGATTAGTGTTGATAGTGAAACTGATTATAGAAGGCTTGCCCTTAATCAATCAAAGACATATTTTACTCCTATTAACAGGGATACCGAAGAAGAATTTAATTTACTTTTTAATAGGTTAGTGGATATTAATAATATCACTACTAAAAAAATTGAAGTTAAAAGTAGAGAAATAAATTTTACGAAATGTTCAGCAAATGTAGCTTATTGTACTTTTGAATTTATTTGTAATACTAATCTTGCACACGAAGATTATGCAAGAATTGCAAAAGAATTTAAACTTATATTTATTGAAAAGGTTCCAAAAATGACAAATGATTACTCTGATCAATGTAGAAGATTTATAAGCCTGATAGACATGCTTTACGATAATAAGTGTTCAGTTGTTATTCTTGCTGAAAATCCTATTTCTTCATTATGCCAAATTACCAATCTTTCAAAAGAATTTCAGAGAACGGCAAGCAGATTATATGAAATGACTATCATACAAACATCATGAAAAAATTACTTTTAATACTATTGCCTTCTATAATTTTTTTTGGTTTCATAATTTATGGAGCAGCAGGGTTTTATGTTGCATATAGTATTCTTAAAATAGATCATACATGCGGTTTGCATGAAAATTCAAAACCTAATACTTGGAGTACTAAAATTGATGCTCATGAATATAAAAACTTATCAAGAAGTAGATTGAGATCTAATTTTTCTTCCAATGAATATCATCTTGACGAATGGAAAAATGTCTATTTTCCATCAAGAGAAGATGGAATTCAAATTAACGGATGGTTATTTAACTATTATGCAGATCGTCCAGTTGTTATTATAATTCACGGTCTTTTTCCAAATGGTAAATGTAAACCTGAATCAAATTTAATTGCAAGTTTGCTAATACAGGAAGAAATTAATGCTTTAACTATAGATTTACGTAACTATGGGCAAAGCGATAAAGTGAGCGATTATGAAGACTTGGGATTAAAATCTTATAACGATGTTTTAGGTGCATATGATTTTTTAAAAAAGATTGGCTTTAAGAGTAATAGCATTGGCCTTCATGGTATTTCATTAGGTGCAGTTCCTGCAATTTTTGCTGCTAATGCAGAAAAAGATATTAAAGCTATTTGGGCAGATAGTTCTTTAGCTGAATTTAGTATGGTGCTTAAAGATGAAATTGCTAGATATGGATTATCAATCGAGTTTGGACCAGCTGTTAGTTTTTTTGGAAAGTTATTATCAGGTGTTGACCCTGTTAATTTAAATCCAGCTAAAAAATTAACTAGTGACCAAAATTATTTTTTTACACATGGTGACAAAGATGAAAGGATGTTGGTAAGACACTACTATTATTTTAAAAAATATACAGAGGAAAATAATATTAAATCTAAGTTTTGGTTAGCTGAAAATTCATATCATGTAGATGGTATGTTTAAATATCCAGATTTATATGCAGAAAAAATGAAAGATTTCTTTGAAGATAATCTAAAATAAAAAAAAGTCGGACTGTCTTTGCTAGTTTGTACCTTGGCAGACACTTCTCTAGTAAAAAAACTCGGTTATCATCAAACGGCGGGTAAGATGAAAACAATTTCTAGGCGTTCCTCCGAAGCAAAGAAAGTGAGTTACAATCCGACTATAAATAGATTACAATCAATGAGCGAAAAATTCAACTTTTAGAGGAAAATTTTGCTAATATTTTGTTGGATTCTAAAGAAAAATTATTATTACAATCTAATCTATCCACAGACTTATGCACATTCTTGAAATTCCCCTTTAGTTCTTGAGATTCAGGATTTTTTTTGAATTTCTGCAAAAAAAATATACTTAGAAGATATAAAGTTTCTGTTTTACTATATAAAATGTCATTGAATCGCCCTTTATCCCCACACCTCTCTATTCATAAGAAAGTCCTAACAGCAGTTTTCTCTATTTTTCATAGATTTACAGGTATCTGTCTTAGTCTAGGAGCCATCTTATTGTGCGTTTGGATTATTCTCATTGCACTTGGCCCTTCTTTTTATTCTAAATTTCAGACTTTAAGTTCTCTAATTTTTTTTAAAATATTCTTATTTCTTTGGACGCTAACTATTTTTTATCATCTTTATAATGGAGTCAGGTATTTATTTTGGAGTTATGGCAAAATGATGGATCTAAGCATTGTATACAAATCAGGTTACGTCGTGATAATTTTATCAATTTTATCGACAATGTTAGTATGGATTTCAATATGAAAAATTATGCTTCTAAATGGATAATGCAGCGACTAACTGCTGTAATATTAATACCCCTTACTTTTTGGTTTGTTTATCAATGTGTTATTCTTTCAAGTTATGAATATGATCAAATTAGAACTTTTTTCTTTTCAAAAATAAACGCTTCGCTCTTTTTTATTTTGATAATGTCAATGCTTTATCATGCAAAATTAGGCAATGATACTATAGTAGAGGATTATGTCACATCACATAATTTAAAAAAAATTACTAAATTAATTATAAGTATATTGACTTATACATCCATGATTTTAACAACCATTTCTCTATTTTATATAATTAGTTCATGAATAAGGCTTATCAGGTAATAGATCATCATTATGATGTTGTGGTTGTGGGGGCAGGAGGATCGGGATTGCGCTCAACTCTAGGTTCAGCAGAAGCTGGTTTAAAGACAGCATGTATCTCAAAGGTATTTCCAACTAGAAGTCATACAGTTGCAGCTCAAGGAGGTATTGGAGCAGCTCTTGGAAATATGGGTGACGACAATTGGAAATGGCATATGTATGACACTGTCAAAGGGTCTGATTGGTTGGGTGATCAAGACGCTATAGAGTATTTATGTGCAAACGCTCCAGAAGCAGTAATTGAACTTGAAGAATATGGCATGCCATTCAGCAGAACTAATGATGGTAAAATATATCAAAGACCATTTGGTGGTCACTTAACTAATAATGGAGAAGGAGCTCCAGCGATGCGAGCATGTGCAGCAGCTGATAGAACAGGACATGCTTTGCTTCACACTCTCTATCAACAATCACTTAAACACAATGTAGAGTTTTTTATAGAATATTTTGTTTTAGATTTAGTCATGGATAAAGATGGAAATTGTAAAGGTGTTGTTGCTTGGTGTTTAGAGGATGGGACAATTCATCGTTTTTTATCTCATCAAACAGTTCTTGCTACAGGTGGATATGGTAGGGCGTATCTTTCTTCTACAAGTGCGCATATTTGTACAGGTGATGGAAGTGCTATGGCTTTGAGACAAAATTTACCTTTATCTGATATGGAATTCATTCAATTTCACCCAACAGGTGTTTATGGCGCTGGAGTTTTAATAACTGAAGGAGCTAGGGGTGAAGGTGGATATTTAACAAATAGTGATGGTGAAAGATTTATGGAGCGATATGCACCAAATGCCAAAGACCTAGCATCAAGAGATGTAGTTAGTCGTGCTATGACAATTGAGATAAATGAAAATAGAGGGTGTGGAGAAGACGCTGATCATATTCTTTTACATTTAGAACATATTGATTCCACTACTCTTCATAAACGATTACCTGGAATTTCAGAAACTGCAAAAATTTTTGCAGGTGTAGATTTATCCAAAGAACCAATTCCTGTATTACCGACTGTACACTATAATATGGGAGGCATACCCACAAATCATAGAACTGAAGTACTCCGCCCAACAGAAACTAATCCTGATAATGTATGTGAAGGATTATTGGCAGTTGGTGAGGCGGCATGTGTATCTGTACATGGGGCTAACCGTTTAGGAACAAACTCTTTAATTGATCTTGTCGTATTTGGAAAAGCCTCTAGTATTACTGCCAAAGAAAAAGTGAAACCTAACAGTAAGCCAATTGATATCGATGAAAGCACAGTTGACCCAATATTAGATCGTTTTGATAAAATCCGATTTAACAAAGGGGATGGCTCAACTGGTGAAGTGAGAACTTCGATGCAAAAAATTATGCAAGAAAAATGTGCAGTTTTCAGAACGGATGAACTTATTTCAAAAGGCATTGAGGAATTTACTCATATAGAAAGCTCAATGGATAACATAGATGTGAAAGATAAATCCATGATCTTTAACACAGACTTAACGGAGTCTCTTGAGTTACATAATTTAATGGCACAATCAAAAGTTACTCTCCATTCCGCTTTAAATAGAACAGAAAGTAGAGGAGCACATGCAAGAGAAGATCATCAAGAAAGAGATGACTCTAACTGGCTGGTCCATTCTTTATCATGGCTTGATAATAAAGGTGGTGTTAAAATGGGAACACGACCTGTAAACATGAATACCTTAACCAATCATGTTCAACCTATTCCACCAAAGAAAAGAGTCTATTAAAGATGGTTGAATTTACTTTACCTGCCAACTCAAAAGTACAAAAAGGTATTGCTCATCCAGTGAAGAAAGTATCAAAAAAACCAAAGAAACTTGTAATTTATCGTTGGAATCCTGAAGATCAAGATAATCCCCGTTTAGATAGTTATGAAATTGATTTAAGTAAATGTGGCCCAATGGTTTTGGATGCTTTAATGAAAATAAAGAATGAAATTGACTCTTCATTAACCTTTAGAAGATCTTGCCGAGAGGGCGTTTGTGGTTCCTGTGCTATGAATATAGATGGGGTCAATACCTTAGCATGTTTAAAACCTATTGAAGAGGTAAACGGTGAGATTAGAATTTATCCGCTTCCTCATATGCCTGTTGTTAAAGATTTAGTGCCTGATCTTAGTAAAGCTTACGAACAGTTAGCTTCTATTAAACCTTGGCTGCAACGCTCTTATGATAATTCTAGTGCCACAGCAAGTATAAGTCAGGAAAAAAAACAAACACCAAAAGATAGAGAAAAATTAGATGGTCAATGGGAATGTGTTTTATGCTTTTGTTGCACAACTGCATGTCCAAGCTATTGGTGGAATAGCGAAGAGTATCTAGGGCCTGCAGTTTTAATGCAAGCAGCTAGATGGGTGAACGACTCCAGAGACTCTGAGAGAAAGAATAGATTGAAAGCAGTAAACGACAAAATGAAGCTATATCGTTGTCATTCGATTATGAATTGTACGCGCTCTTGTCCTAAAGGACTCAATCCTGCAAAAGCAATTGCAGATTTAAAGAAGGCTATTGTTACAGAATTATAATTCTTGTATAGGTTCCTCATGAGAAAGAAAATTGCTTTAGTCGGAGCAGGAAATATCGGTGGAACACTTGCACATTTGATTGGACTAAAAGAGCTAGGCGATGTTGTTCTTATAGATATTGCAGATGGTATGACAAAAGGAAAAGCCCTTGATTTAGCCCAATCTTCTTCTATTGAAAGTTTTAATACAAACCTAAGTGGCTCTTCAAAATACCGTGATATGAAAGATGCTGATGTTGTAATTGTAACAGCAGGCTTTCAAAGACGGCCTGGAATGACGCGAGATGATTTAGTTGAAAAAAATTCCACAATTATTCAAACAGTAGGAAAAGGAATAAAAACAAATTGCCCTAAAGCATTTGTGATTTGTATAACTAATCCACTTGATGCGATGGTAAGTGTTTTACAAAAAGTTGCTGGCTTAAAAACTAATATGTGTGTCGGTATGGCAGGCGTACTTGATAGTGCAAGATTAAAATATTTCTTAGCTGAAGAGTTTAAAGTTTCTGTAGAAGATGTAAGTGCTTTTGTTCTCGGGGGTCATGGTGATACGATGGTTCCAATTATTAGATATGCGACTGTTGCAGGAATTCCTGTTCCAGAACTAATTAAGTTAAAATGGTCTACTACAAAAAAAATAAATGCAATTATTGATAGAACAAGAGACGGTGGTGGTGAAATTGGACGACTGATGAAAACAGCTTCTGCTTTTTATGCTCCAGCTTCATCAGCTATTGCCATGGCTGAGTCTTTCCTAAAAGATCAAAAAAGAGTTCTGCCATGTGCTTCCTATTTAAATGGACAATACGGTGTCAAAGGTTTGTATGTTGGTGTTCCAGTTATCATTGGGAAAAAAGGTGTAGAAAAAGTGATAGAGTTAAAGCTGAATGCTGAAGAAAAAAAACAATTCAATAATTCTGTCAAATCAGTGAAAAATCTTACAGCCTTAGCAAAAAAATTAACATCAAAATAAGGATTTAAAATATATAACGTCAATAAAATGCAAGTGTTATTGTTTAAAGATTAACCAATGAATATTCATGAATACCAAGCTAAAGAAATTCTTAAAAATTTTGGGCTACCTGTTCTTCAAGGTAAATCCTACAGTAAAAATCTCGATACACTTCATGCAGATATAGAAGACTTAAATGGCCCACCTTGGGTTGTAAAATCACAAATTCATGCTGGTGGAAGAGGTGCTGGACATTTTAAAAATTCTTTTAATGATAAAGGTGGTGTCCAGGTTGTTTTTGAAAAAAAAGATGTTCCCTCTATTGCACAATCAATGATGGGTAACGTGCTTATAACAAAACAAACAGGTGAGGCAGGTAAAATAGTAAACCGCATTTTTATTGAAGAAGGATGTGATATTGATAGAGAGTTTTACCTTAGTCTCCTGGTTGATAGAAATAATTCTAAAATAATGATGATGATTTCTTCTGCTGGCGGTATGGATATTGAGGAAGTCGCGGTAACTAATCCTCAACAAATTATAAATATTCATTTTCTAACATACAAAGATGTTTCTTTAGATGAAAGTTTAATGACAAAACTTGAAATTACTAAAAATCAATTTGATGATTTAACTTCTATTATTAATAAATTATTAAATATTTTTACTTCTATTGACGCATCAACAATTGAAATTAATCCGCTTGTTTTAAATAAGCAAGGAGGTTTTGTTGTGTTAGATGCAAAAATTAGTTTAGATGATAATGCACTTTTTCGACATCCTGAATTAGCAGAATTAAAAGATTTAACTGAAGAAGATCCTTTGGAGTTGCAAGCAGCAGAACATGATATGAATTATGTTAAGCTTGATGGATCAATTGGGTGTATGGTTAATGGTGCTGGCTTAGCTATGGCAACAATGGATATTATCAAACAATTTGGAGAAGAGCCTGCAAATTTTTTAGATTTAGGAGGCACAGCAAATAAAGATAGAGTCATAATGGGCTTTAAAATCATTCAATCGGATCCAAATGTTAAATCTATATTGATTAATATTTTTGGCGGCATCATACATTGTGACATGATTGCTAATGGAATTGTTGAGGCAGTAAAAGAATTAGATTTTAAACTACCTTTAGTTGTTCGATTTCAAGGAACAAACTCAAGTGAGGGAAGAGATGTAATTAATAATTCTGATCTAAAATTAGTTTCTATTGATGATTTTACAGAAGCAGCGAAAAAAGTAGTGGATTTGGCTAAAGGATAATTATGTCAATAATCATTGATAAAAATACTAAAGTTATATGCCAAGGATTTACTGGGTCACAAGGGACTTATCACTCTCAACAAGCTATCGATTATGGAACTCAAATGGTCGGAGGTGTAACTCCTGGAAAAGGAGGAACAACACATTTAGGTTTGCCTGTATTTAATACAGTTAAAGAAGCAAAAGATTATACAAAAGTAGATGCAACTGTAATTTATGTTCCAGCTAAATTTGCAACACAAGCTATTCATGAGGCATTAGATGCTAATATTAAAATTATTACCTGCATTACAGAAGGTATTCCTGTGCTTGACATGGTGGAGATAAAAAAAAGAATTATTGAACAAAAAACCTATTTTATTGGACCTAATTGTCCTGGATTAGTAACACCTGGTGAATGCAAAATCGGAATTATGCCAGGTTTTATTCATAAGCCGGGCAAAATAGGAATAGTAAGCAGATCAGGCACACTTACTTATGAAGCAGTATGGCAAACATCAGAAGTTGGGCTTGGTCAGACAACCTGTGTTGGTATTGGTGGAGATCCAGTACATGGAATGAATTTTATAGATTGTCTTGATTTGTTTTTACAGGATGACGATACAAAAGGGATTTTAATGATAGGTGAAATAGGCGGAACGGCTGAAGAGGATGCTGCAGAATTCATATCTAAATCAATAATAAAAAAACCGATGTCTGCATTTATTGCAGGTGTATCAGCCCCAAAAGGGAAGAGAATGGGTCATGCTGGAGCTATAATATCTGGTAATAAAGGAACTGCGCAATCAAAAATTGATGCGTTGCAATCAGCTAATATTGCTGTAGCATCCTCTCCTGCTAAAATGGGCGAAACAATGTTATTAGAGATGCAAAAAGGGTATAATTAAATTTGAAATCTAATAATACTTATAGAATTTATCAGTGTATAAACATAAAAAATGAATGATAGTTTTTTAAATAGTGCCAATGCTCCATACGTAGCAGAACTTTACTTTAAGTATACTCAGAATCCTAAAAGTATTGATGAGAGTTGGAAGAGTTTTTTTTCTTCATTAAATGAAGATGAAATATCAATCATTGCAGATTTTGGGGGACCTGAGTGGAAGAAAAGAGATACCAATGTTATTAATGATATTTCTTTTGATAAAGTTATCCGCGCATCATCAGGGGTAGATTTTAATAGTTTTAAAACTTCTACTTTAGACTCAATACGTGCCCTTCGCTTAATTCGTGCCTACCGTATTAATGGCCATCTTATTGCTAATTTAGATCCACTTGAATTACATGAAAAAAATTATCATCCAGAATTAGACTACAAGTCATATGGCTTGAATGAAAATGATTTAGATAAAGAAATTTTCATTGATGGTAGTTTAGGTTTAGAAACAGCAAGTCTTAAAGAAATAATCAACATTTTAAATAAAACTTATGCATCTTCGATAGGTGTTGAGTTTTTACATATTCAATCAGTTGAACAAAAACAATGGGTACAAGCAAGAATAGAAGAAGCTTATAATAAAACTAACTTTACCAAACAGGGTAAAAAAGCAATTTTTCAACGATTGGTTGAGTCAGAATTATTTGAACAATATTTAGATAAAAAATTTTTAGGAACCAAAAGATATGGAATTGTAGGTGGTGAATCTATGATGCCTGGTATTGAGCAAATGGTTAAACAATCTTGTTTATTAGGAGTAGAAGATATTTATTTTGGAACAGCTCATAGAGGTAGATTAACATTATTATCTACTGTCCTAGGGATGCCTTACAGAGGAATTTTATCAAAATTTCAAGGAGATTTAAATGACCCTAATGAAGTGTTAGGTTCAGGTGATGTAAAATATCATTTAGGTGTATCAAGTGACCGAGAGTTTGATGGAAAAAAAATACATTTATCTCTAACTCCGAATCCTTCACATCTTGAGGCAGTAGATCCAGTTGTAGTAGGTAAAGTAAGAGCAAAGCAAACTATAACAAAGGACAAAACCAATGATAAAGTTTTTGGAATTTTAATTCATGGTGATGCTGCTATGGCTGGACAGGGTATTGTTGCGGAAACATTTGCAATGTCGCAACTTAGAGGATTCCGAACAGGTGGTACTATACATTTTGTTATAAATAACCAAATTGGTTTTACAACCACTCCTCATTATGGACGCTCTGCCCCTTACTGCACAGAGATTGCTAAAATGGTTCAAGCTCCAATTTTTCATGTAAATGGTGATGATCCAGAAGCAGTAGTTCATGTTTGTAGACTTGCAGCAGAGTATAGAAATCTATTTAAAGAAGATGTTGTTGTTGATATGTTTTGTTACAGACGATCAGGGCATAATGAAGCGGATGAACCAATGTTTACTCAACCTTTAATGTATAAAAAAATTAAGAATCATTCAACAACTCTTAATATATACAAAGAACAATTAGTTAGAGAAGAAGTATTAACTGAGGAAGAAGCAAAAAGTAAAATTTCTGATTTTAAAAAATTTTTAGATAGTGAGTTTGAGCTATCAAAATCTTATAAACCAAATAAAGCAGATTGGTTAGATGGAACTTGGACAGGAATAAAGATAGCATCCATTGATGCAAGACGAGGCAAAACTTCATCTACAGAAGAAGATATAAAGGCTTTGGCCAAAGAAATTCATTCTATACCTAAAGACTTTACTCCTCATAAAAGAATACAAAAAATTTATAATGACCGTCAAGAATCAATTAATGATGGCAAAAATATTGATTGGGCTACAGCAGAAGCTCTTGCGTTTGCAACATTACTTAAGGACGGTTATGGTGTTCGTCTTTCAGGACAAGATGTTGGCAGAGGGACTTTTAGTCATCGTCATGCTGTATTATATGATCAGGAGAATGAAAAAAGATTCGTTCCTCTTCGTCATTTTAGAAAAGAACAAGCACTGTTCGAAATTGTTGATAGTTTTTTATCTGAGTTTGGTGTCCTTGGCTTTGAATATGGTTATTCACAAGCAGATCCAAAAACATTAGTTCTTTGGGAGGCTCAATTTGGTGATTTTTCCAATGGCGCTCAAACAATAATTGATCAGTTTATCACTACCGGTGAAAGAAAATGGCTAAGAATGTCTGGTTTGACTTTGTTATTACCACATGGTCATGAAGGACAAGGTCCTGAGCATACAAGTTCACGATTAGAGCGTTTTTTACAAATGTGCGCAGAAGACAATATTCAAGTAGCAAACTGTACTAGTCCTGCAAACTATTTTCATATTTTACGAAGACAAATGATGAGAGACTTTCGGAAGCCATTAGTTTTGATGACTCCTAAATCTACTCTTCGACACAAAGCCAACACATCTGCATTAATAGATTTTGTAAATGGTTCCACTTTTCACCGAGTACTGAGCAACCCACTTTCAGAAGATGACTATAAACATATTAACCGTATTGTATTCTGTTCAGGAAAAATTTATTTTGAATTACAAGATCATATAAATGAACTTAAATTAAATAATGTTTATATAATTCGTTTAGAGCAATTGTACCCTTTCCCCTATGAAGCATTAAAACAAGGAATTAAAAAATTTATTAATTGTGAATTAATTTGGTGCCAAGAGGAGCCAAAAAATATGGGAGCCTGGGAATTTATTGAAAAGAGACTTAAATCAGTTTTGCATTTAGTAGGCGCTAAAAATGAATTACATTTTATTGGAAGAAGAGCAGCCGCTTCTCCTGCAACTGGCGTATTTGATCGCCACTTATCAAATCAAAAAAATATTATTCGATTAGCAACTGAAGCAAAACTTGATGAAATTGAAAATGAAAAATCAGGTGTTTCTCTTGTTAAATATAAACTGCCAATTGAATAAACGAGTTAACATGTTAAATAGAAGATAAATACTATGGAGTTAATTGTACCAACCCTTGGCGAGTCTATTACAGAAGCAACTGTTTCTAAATGGTTAAAAAAAGTTGGCGAATCCTTTGAAGCTGATGAACCTTTAGTTGAAATTGAAACAGATAAAATTACTGTAGAAGTTCCAGCACCGAGTGCAGGCTCTATATCTGAAATAAAAGTGCATGAAGGTGCTGATGTTAATATTGGAGGAGTGCTTGCTCTTATAGAAAATAAGAAAGATAAAAATGAATCTTCAATGCTAAAAAAACCTGTTACAGAAAAAACTAAAAAAGAAGCAACGAAAGAAGAAATAGTTTCGACTTCAAATAATGGGGAAAGTAGCAAACTATCACCAGCAGTAAAAAAACTAATTAATGAAAATGATTTAGATTCAGATAAAATTATATCATCAAGATCAGATGGTCGTTTAACTAAAAGCGATGTGCTGAATTTTATTAATAACCCATCGACGACTGACAAAACTTCAAAAGAAAGAGAAGAAGTGGTGAAGATGTCTAAAATCAGGAAAACAATTGCAACTAGATTAAAGGAATCTCAAAATACAGCAGCAATTCTAACGACTTTTAATGAAGTTGATATGTCAGAGATAATGAAAGTTCGTGAAACAAAAAAAGAAGACTTTATGGAACGCTATAATGTAAAGCTTGGCCTGATGTCTTTTTTTGTTAAAGCTGTTGTTACAAGTCTTCAAGAATTTCCTGCAGTTAATGCTGAAATTCGTGAAGAAAATATTATTTATAAAAATCACTTTGATATAGGTATTGCTGTTGGAACAGAAAAAGGTTTAGTTGTACCTGTTTTAAAAGATGCTGACACAATGACTTTTGGTGATATTGAGCAACAAATTGTTGATCTTAGCTCAAAAGCAAAAGAAGGCACTTTAACAATGGATGATTTAACAGGTGGTACCTTTACTATTTCAAACGGCGGCGTATATGGTTCAATGTTAAGTACACCAATAATTAATAGACCTCAATCAGGAATTTTAGGTATGCATAATATCCAGAAAAGAGCCGCGGTTGTTGATGATGAAGTTGTTATTCGACCAATGATGTATCTTGCGTTTAGTTATGATCACCGAATTATTGATGGAAAAGAGAGTGTTGGTTTTTTAATAAGTATTAAAAATTTATTGGAAAACCCATCAAAGTTAATTTTAGGGGTATAGATGGCAGATTTTGATTTAATTGTTATTGGAGCTGGACCTGGAGGATATGTTGCAGCTATCAGAGCTTCACAATTAGGAATGAAAGTTGCCTGTGTTGAAAAGGAAAAAACACTCGGAGGTACTTGTTTAAATATTGGCTGTATTCCATCAAAAGCTCTATTGAATTCATCAGAAAAATTTGCAGAAATATCAAAACATGCAGAAGAGCATGGTATCTCAACTGGAAAAGTTTCTATAGATTTAGCAAAACTTATGCAACGTAAAAACAAAATTGTAAAACAATTAACTTCTGGAATTGGGTTTTTATTTAAGAAAAATAAAATTACTCACATACAAGGTGCTGCATCTTTTTTGGACACCAAAACAATAAAAGTATCCTCCAGTGATGGAGATAAAAATTATTCAGCAAAAAATTATATTATTGCAACTGGATCTACTTCTATTGCTATTGATGCAATACCAATTGATGAAAAAAAAATTGTAACATCAACAGGTGCATTAGCATTAGAGTCGGTACCTAAATCACTTCTTGTAATTGGCGGTGGTTATATAGGATTAGAGATGGGCTCAGTATGGAATAGACTTGGGTCTAAAGTTACAGTTGTTGAAGCGCTTGATAGAATAGTTCCAACAATGGATGAAGAGATTGCAACAGAGTTTATGAAATCTCTTAAAAAGCAAGGATTAGAATTTAAACTTTCTCACAAAGTAATATCCACTACAGCAAGTAAGTCTGGCGTGGAAGTATCAATGGAGTCATCAGATAAAAAACAAATTACTGAAAAGTATGATGTTGTTTTAATGTCTGTTGGTCGTAAACCAAATACTGACGGATTAAATTTAGAAGGTATTGGTGTTAAATTAAATGAAAAAAAATCAATTGAAATTAACAGTAAATTCAACACAAACATTAATGGAATTTTTGCGATTGGTGATGTAGTGCCAGGACCAATGTTAGCCCATAAAGCTGAGGAAGAGGGAGTAGCATGCGTGGAATTTATTAATGGTCAAAAGCCACATCTTAATTATGATATTATTCCTGCTATTGTTTATACTAATCCAGAAGTTGCCTCTGTTGGCAAAACAGAGAGTCAACTTAAAGATGCAAAGATTGATTACAAGGTTGGTAAATTTCCTTTTATGGCGAATGGTAGAGCGTTAACAACTTCATCCCCAGAAGGTTTTGTTAAAATTTTAGCAGACACCAAGACTGATGCAATTTTAGGTGCTCATATAATCGGTCATGATGCTGGTCAGTTAATTGCGGAGATAGTAACTACTATGGAATTTGGTGGAAGCTCTGAAGATATCGCACGTATTTGTCATGCTCACCCAACTACGAGTGAAGCTGTTAAAGAAGCGGCGATGAATATTGTAGGAAGAGCTATTCATATTTAGCTTTCCTTATTAAAATTTAATCTTTTATTAATTATAAAAAAATAATCTAAAATTTTTCATACTACCGCTCTGTAAATTCTGCCTAGGTATAAAAATAAAGTTAACCCTCTTAAACTAAAGAAAACACTTAATGCAATCCATAAACCTAAATTGCCAAAAATATTAACTAGCAGAATAGCTGTTAATAAATAAATACCAACAGACATGATCATAGCATTTCGAAGTTCTTTTGTTTTAGATGCCCCAACAAAAATGCCATCGAATTGGTAACAAAAAGAAGAAATAAAAGGAATTATCACAATCCATACTGAATACGATATGCAAATAATCTTGATACTCTCTAAGTCAGTCATTATTTCTATAAAATAATTTTTGCCTAAAAAATATCCAAATGAAATTATTAGTCCTGTAGCACTACTTAAAATAAACGAGTTTTTGATAATTTCTTTTAATAATTTTTTATTTTTAGATCCAATTGAATAACCTACTAGTCCTTCTGTTGAAAATGCATATGCATCAAGAATAAATGCTGAAAGCATGATGAGGTTGATTAATATAGTATTGGCAGCCACCACATCTTCACTAATAGAGTTACCAAGATAGGTAAAAAATAAAAAAGAAAACGTAAGAAGTATTGATCTAATAAAAATATTTAAATTAATATTAAATATATTTTTTATTTTATTAAAATTAAAAATTTTATTGAAATGCAATTCTAACGGTGTAATTTTTTTTAATTCAAAAAAAGTAAAAAATAGAAAAATAATTGATGTAAGAGTTGAAGATACTAAGGTGCCAAGCGCAACTCCCTTAACATTCAAATTAAAATAAACTACAAAAATTAGACTAAAAATAATATTTGTAATGGAAAAAAACCCAACAACAATACTAGAGGTTTTTGTTTTTTGTAGACCAATAAATAAACCTGTAATCACAAATATGGTGAGTTCACCAAAGGAAGAATAAATTCGTATGCTAAAATAATCTTTAAAATATTTTATTGTCTCAGGTGTTAATTCAAAAATTAATAAAGCTAGTTTAAAAATATAGGCTTGCAGAAAAATCAACAATAAAGAGATAATCAAAACAAATATAATGTTTCTTAAAAAT
>CACFLO010000020.1 GCA_902567135.1 uncultured Alphaproteobacteria bacterium
TTTCTTTTTTTGTGAAGTTTTTTTTAGAGGGCTTTTCTTTTTTTTAACTATCTTTTTTTTTGCCATTTTAATTATCTTTAAAATTTTCCTCTAATTCAATAGATATCTTCTGAAGGTCATCCCAATTCAATGAAGTATTATTTTTTTCAAAGGTAATTAGGCTTTTATTTATTTTTTTCAAATTTGAAAGCCTTGTATTCAAGTTTTTTGAAGATTCTTGAATTTCTTTTAATGTTGCATCTGGTTCATATTTTTGGCTAGAATAGGGGAAAAGTTTATAAATACTATGGTGCAATATCTTAGATTCTAAAAATTGCCTGATTTCTCTATCAAATAAATTAAGAACATCAGATGTATTTTTACTATTAGTTTCGTCTTTTTTTAAAATCATAAGAAGATTTTTTTCGATTTCATTAAGTTCAATATTTTGCAAAATACACTCAATTATTTGAGTTCTTACTTTTGGATGATTAATTGCACTGGCAATAAAAGAGTATACTTGTTTCTTTTGCAAAGAACTTATTCTTTTTGGAGCTGTTTTAATTTGATTATTGTTATTATTATTTATGGCTCGTAATTTTTTAAAAAATAATGATTTAAATTCATTTTTATAAAAATATTGTATTTTTTTATCTTTTATATTTGCAATTAAATCATCAAGATATTTATCATAGGAAATTTTTTGATCAGCATCATCTAGTGAGACTCCACTACTTGATACATCAAAAATATAATTTAATAATTTTAAAGGTTTTTTTAAAAGATTTACAAGTTCTATTAATTGATTATTTTTTAAATAACTATCAGGGTCATTATCTTTGGGTAAATTAACAAATTGAAGTGATTTGTTTGGAATTAACATAGGTAAAGACATTATTGCCGCTTTATATGATGCTCTTTTTCCAGCATCATCACCATCAAACATTATAGTTGGTTTGTCTGTATATCTCCAAGACAGCTTTAATTGTTCATTTGTGAAAGATGTTCCAAGAGGCGCTACTACACTTTTGATATTATTTTGATATAAAGATATAACATCCATATATCCTTCGCAAATTAATAGATTTTTTTTCTGCCTTGCAGAGTTCTTAGCTAAATTTAAATTATATAACATATCTCTTTTTTTAAAATAATTACTTTCTGGAGAATTTATATATTTAGGATTTGATTCATCTAAAACACGACCACCAAAACCTACAACCTTTCCATTAACATTTGTGATAGGAAAAATTAATCTCTTATAAAAAAAATCTTTAAAATTATTATTTTTATCTAATTTAACTAGATTGCTTTTTAAGATATCTGCATCTTTATAAGAAAGATTTTTTAAATACTCATAAAGAGAAGTATGCTTATTGTAAGAATATCCAAGCCTAAAAGTTTTTATTGTTTCATCAGACAATTTTCTATTACTAAGATATTTTAAGCATAAATTATTTTCTATATGTAAATTTTCCTGAAACCATTTAGTAGAGATTTCTAAAATATTGAAGTAATTATCATCTGGTTTATATTTTAAATTGCTATCGAAATTAATTTTAATGCCAGCCTTATTAGCTAATTCTTTTACCGCATCTAAAAAAGTGTAATTAAATAAATCTTGATAAATTGTAAAAATGTCTCCTTTGGCACCACATCCAAAGCAATAAAAAGAACCTTGATCGTCATTTATTTTACATGATGGTGTTTTTTCACTATGAAATGGACAACAGCACCATAAATCTTTTCCTTTTTTGATTACTTTTGTTTTTTTTTCTAATTCTTCTGAGATAAGTATCTTAGATTTTATATTATCTAAATCAATCTTATTGAATGCCATTAATTTCCAAGTTTAGATTTAGCAATTCTGCTTACTAATCCCATATCAACTTCCCCAGGATAATCTTTTTTTACAAAACCCATAAGTTTACCCATGTCTTTTAAATTTTCTAAATTATTAGCTTTAATTAAGTTATCTATAATTATTTCAGTTTCCTCTTCAGTTTTTTGATTTGGTAGATATTGATTTATAACATCAATTTCATTTTGTTCAATTTTAAGCAAATCATCCCTATTAGCTTTTTGAAATTGTTCTATTGAATCTTTTCTTTGTTTTATTAAACTGATTAATAAAGTTAGTATTTCTGTATCGCTTATAACTTCTTTGTTTGCACTTGATCTCGATGAAATATCTTTATCTTTGATAGCGCTTCTTATTAATCTTAAAGCATTAATTTTATCTTGTTCCTTGTTTTTTATTGCTTTTTTATAATCTTCGTCAATGTTGTTTCTTAAGCTCATAATTATCTACCTGTCAGAATCGATTAAATTTATTTTTATCACTATTATAATGGTTATGGACAAATTCAACTAATCCTTGACTAAACTTTTCAAAATGCCTAGTAAACCATCATTTCTTATCAAATAATGCAGCGGGATATTATTAAAAATCAACACCTACGCCCTCCTTCAGCTGCTTTAATTTTCGATGATGGTGAAATATTGTGGGGTCATGGCCTAGGTGCACTTAAATCTGTTATAGCTGAATTGTGCTTTAATACATCACAATCAGGCTATCAAGAAACTTTGACTGACCCGTCATATGCCAAACAAATTATTACATTTACTTTTCCTCACATTGGTATTGTTGGTATTAATGATGAAGATTTAGAGTCTAATAAAATTTATGCAGAAGGGTGTGTTATTAATCAATCTATTGAAGAATATTCAAACTGGAGAGCACAGGATAGCCTAAGTTCTTTTCTAAAAAAAAATAATATTCCAGGCATTATTGGAGTTGACACAAGATATTTAACAAGAAAGTTAGCTGTAGATGGTGCTAAAAAAGTAGCGTTAATTCATTTCGGTGAAAAAAAAGAAAGTTTCGATAATTTGCAACAAAAACTCAAACAATGGAGTGGGTTGGAAAATTTAGATCTTGCAACATCAGTATCTGCAACAAATGAATACCAATGGAATTATGGTTTATGGAAACAAAATGTTAAAGATAAAAAGTATGATAATTTTCCAATAGTTTGCTTAGATTTTGGCATAAAGCAGAATATTCTTAGGAATTTAAAAAATTTAAATTTTAATCCGACAATCTTACCAGCAATTAGTCCTACTAAAGAGATTTTAAATAAAAAACCCAAAGGGATTTTTTTATCAAATGGTCCTGGAGACCCAGACGCAACAATAAAAATAATACTTCCGACTTTAAAAGAGTTAATCGATCTTAAAATTCCTATATTCGGAATTTGTTTAGGTCATCAACTAATAAGTCTAGCGTTAGGAGGAAAAACAAAAAAAATGTATCAAGGTCATAGGGGTGCAAATCAGCCTGTTAAAAATTTAATTAACAATAATGTTGAAATAACTTCACAAAATCATGGTTTTGAAGTTGAAAGATCAAGCTTACCTAATGAAGTTGAGGAAACACATATCTCATTATTTGATGGCTCTAATGAGGGTATAAGACATAAAATACATCCTGTTTTTAGTGTTCAATATCATCCAGAGGCCAGTCCTGGGCCTCATGATAGTGCATACCTCTTTGAAGAATTTTATAATCTAGTTAAAAAACATGCCTAAAAGATTAGATATAAAAAAAATATTAATAATTGGTGCTGGTCCAATTGTTATAGGTCAAGCTTGCGAATTTGATTATTCAGGAGCTCAAGCTTGTAAATCACTTAAGGAAGAAGGTTATAAAGTGATTTTAATTAATTCTAACCCAGCTACTATTATGACTGATCCAGATTTGGCTGACAAAACCTACATTGAGCCAATTACTAAAGATTTTGTTGAGCAAATAATTAAACTTGAACAGCCTGATGCTCTATTACCAACAATGGGAGGTCAAACTGCTTTAAATGTATCAATGGAACTTGCTAAATTAGGAATTCTTAAAAAACATAATGTAAAAATGATTGGCGCTAATCCAGATGCTATTGAACTTGCAGAAGATCGTCAAAAATTCAAAGATGCGATGAGAGAAATTGGTTTAAAATGCCCTGAAAGTTTTATAGTAGAAAAATTGCCAAAAGCTATAGAGGTAAAAACAAGATTGAAATTACCATTAGTTATAAGACCAAGCTTCACACTTGGAGGAACAGGTGGTGGGGTTGCTTATACTGATAAAGAATTTGAAGAGCTTTGCCAAAGAGGATTAAATGCTAGTCCAACAAATCAGATATTAATAGAAAAATCAGTATCTGGATGGAAAGAATTTGAGATGGAAGTTGTAAGAGATAACAAGGATAATTGTATAATTGTATGTTCAATTGAAAATATTGACCCAATGGGTGTTCATACAGGAGACAGCATAACTGTAGCACCTTCTTTAACTTTAACAGATAAAGAATATCAAATTTTAAGAAATGCTAGCATTAAAGTATTACAAAAAATTGGTGTTGATACGGGTGGATCCAATGTTCAATTTGCTATTAACCCCGAGGATGGGGAGATAAATGTTATTGAAATGAATCCTAGAGTAAGTAGATCTTCTGCTTTAGCTTCGAAAGCAACAGGTTTTCCTATCGCAAAAATTGCTGCTAAATTGGCTGTTGGTTATTCACTTGATGAACTTAAAAATGATATTACAAAAACCACACCCGCAAGTTTTGAACCAACAATAGATTATGTTGTAACTAAGATTCCAAGATTCACTTTCGAAAAATTCACTGGAGCTGACTCTAATTTAACAACATCAATGAAATCAGTTGGGGAGACAATGAGTATAGGAAGATCATTTACTGAAAGTCTTCAAAAAGGATTTAGTTCACTTGAGTACGGTTTAGATGGTTTAGATACACCACAAAACAAAAAAATAAATAAACAAACAATCCTTGATGAATTAAAAATTCAATCTTCACAAAGATTATTAACAATTGGCCACGCTCTTCGCTTAGGAATAAAACCTAATGAAATTAATAATATAACTAAATATGATAAATGGTTTATTTATCAGCTTAAAAAGATAATTGAAATTGAGAATTTGATCGAAGAAAGTGAATTATCAAAAGAAATTTTTCTTTTAGCTAAATGTAATGGATTTACAGATAAAAAAATTGCAAAAATAAAAAATAAATCTGAAAAAGAAATCAGAAATTTAAGACATAAAAATAATATTAAACCTGTATTTAGACTTGTAGATACTTGTGCAGGTGAATTTAGTTCCAAAACACCTTATCTTTATTCAAGTTATGATTGGAATTTTCATAACACACCATTCTGTGAGTCAAACCCTTCTAAAAATAAAAAAGTAATAATACTAGGTGGAGGTCCTAATAGAATTGGCCAAGGTATTGAATTTGATTATTGTTGTGTTCACGCTGTTTATGCACTTAAAGAAAAAGGAATTGAGACAATAATGATAAACTGTAATCCTGAAACTGTATCAACTGACTACGATACAGCTGACAGATTATACTTTGAGCCCTTAACAACAGAGAGTGTTTTAGAAATTTATAAAAAAGAGGAAGAAAATGGAGAAGTACTTGGAATATTTGTACAATTTGGAGGGCAGACTCCTCTTAAGATTGCAAACGAACTTGAAAATGAGGGAGTCAATATTCTTGGCACAACTACCGAGGCGATAGACTTAGCAGAAGATAGGGATAGATTCAGTGAAACTTTAAAAAAGTTAAATATTCAACAACCAAAAAATGGTTTTGCAAAAAATTTGAATGAAGCTACTACTATAGCTAATGAAATTGGCTATCCTGTTTTAGTTAGACCCTCATATGTCTTAGGAGGAAGAGCAATGGAAATTGCCTATAATGAAAAACACTTAGCTGCATTTACAAAAAGTGCCTTAGAAGTTTCATCGAATAATGTAATTTTGGTAGATCAATATCTAGAAAATGCAACTGAAGTCGATGTAGATATTATTAGAGACAGTAAAGGTGAAATTTTTGTAGCAGGAATAATGGAGCATATTGAAGAAGCAGGAATTCATTCAGGTGATAGCGCTTGCTCTTTACCACCTTTTTCAATTTCAAAAGAAATTCAAAATAATATAGTAGAATGGGTATCTAAAATTGCTCAAAAAATTAAAGTCGTTGGTTTAATGAATACGCAATTAGCAATTAAAAATGATCAAGTATTTGTTTTGGAAGTAAATCCTAGAGCAAGCAGAACAGTACCTTTTGTTGCAAAATCTAGAAGTATACCTATTGCAAAAATAGCTGCAAAAGTAATGACTGGAGATTTTTTAGAAGATATTCTTAAAGAAATAACTATAAAAGATTTAAAAACATTTAACGTTAAAGAATCAGTATTTCCGTTCAATAAATTTGATGGTGTAGATTTGGTGCTTGGACCTGAAATGAAATCAACTGGCGAAGTTATGGGGATAGATTCTACATTTTTGTCGGCTTTTGCAAAAAGCCAAATTGCCTGTGGAACTATTTTACCCTCTAAAGGCAAAGTCTTTATTTCAGTAGATGATGATAATAAAAAATTTATTTTAGCTATTGCTAACAAATTATTAAATTTAGATTTTTCAATTGTTGCCACAAAGGGCACTTCAAAATTTTTAAGTAATAATAATTTAAAAGTTGAAACAATAAATAAAGTTAAGGAAGGAGGACCTCATATTGTGGATGCAATAATAGCAAATAAAATTAATTTAGTAATTAATACAACTAAAACCCAAGGTTCCATAAGAGATAGTTATAGTATAAGAAGAACTGCACTAACTTATAATATACCTTATTATACTACTATAGCAGGAGCAAAAATCGCTGTAGATACTATTGAGCACTTGAAAATTAATTCCTTAAAAGTTAATAGTTTGCAAGATTTAATTTAAATATATTGACTTAAAAAAAAATTATATCATCATACTTTCATGAATAAAATACCAATGACAGCTAATGGATATGGAAATCTTCAATCAGAGCTTAAAAAATTACTAAATGAAGATAGACCTAATATTATAGAAGCAATTGCTGAGGCTAGAAGTCATGGTGATTTATCAGAAAATGCAGAATATCAATATGCAAAAGAACAACAAAGTTTGATAGAAGGAAAAATTGTAGACCTTGAAAGTGCTATAAGCCGTGCAGAAATAATTGATGTAAAAAGTCTAGAAGGTGATGATATTAAGTTCGGTGCAACAGTACAAATTGAAGATGATGATAGTGGAGAGGTAGTAACATATCAAATAGTTGGGGAATATGAATCAGACATTAAAAATAACAAGCTTTCAGTAAGTAGCCCTCTAGCTAAAGGTCTTATTAATAAATCAATTGAAGATGTGGTGGAAATAAATAGTCCAAAAGGCCAAAAATCCTATACAATTAAATCAGTAAAGTACGTTTGAACCTTAATAAGCTTAAAATTTGGTCAGTAACTGATGGCTCACAAGGGATGATCAGTCAAGCTATGGGATTATCAAAACAAATAAGTCCCAATATTAGAGAAATTAGAATAGATCTTATTTTTCCTTGGAATAAACTTCAACCTGGTTTTTTACCAATATATAAATGGATTTTTAAAAACAAAATTCCTCATGATGAAAAACCTGATATCTTAATTTCATGTGGTAGAAAAAGTGTCTATTTTTCTTTATATTGTAAAAAAAAATATAATAAACTGTTTAATATACATATACAAAATCCAAAAATATCAGCAAAAAATTTTAATTATATAGTGAGCCCTAATCATGATAATTTTTTTGGAAGTAATGTCTTAAATTCAGTTGGGGCATTACATCATTTTGAAAAAGTTAACAAAAGTACAAATTCAGAATTATTAACTTGTATAGTTGGTGGAGACAATCAACATTATCATTTTAATTATAAAGATGCATATAAACTTTGTGATAAACTTTGTGAATTAAAAAAAAATCATCTAAATATTGATTTAAAAGTAATAACATCGAGAAGAACTTCAAAACCTATTAAAGAAATACTAAATAAGAAATTGAAAGATATTGCTACTATATGGAATGGAGAGGGGAAAAATCCTTATGAAGAAGCCATTAAAAGTTCGTCATTTTTTATCGTTACTTCTGACTCTACTTCAATGATAAGCGAAGCTGCGATATCAGGAAGACCAATTTATATTTATCATCTGCCTTTTAAAAGAAAAAGTGCAAGAATATCAAATTTTCATGATGAGTTTAGCAAAATAGGTATAACAAGAGATTTGAAAAATGTGCAACATTTAGAAAATTGGGAATACAATGTATTGAATGAATCAGATAGAATTGGTAGCATAATAAAAAAAAGAATAATAGAGGACAAAATATGAATTTGGATAAATTAAGCTCCGCTGACTATCCCTTTAAACATTGGGAAATATCAAATTGTTTAGATGCAAATGCTTTAGATGAAATCTCTTATTCAAATCTACCAAATGGTAATCGAGCTTACGATGGTACAAGAGCCGCTGATTATACAGGTCAAGGGGTGGATGGTAAATTACGACTTTTTTTAGATTTACAAAATTGTAGCTCTTTTCCATATTTAACAAAAGTTATAAAAGAACTTCAAACAAAAGAAATATATCAAAAAATTGGGAATTTAATTAATAAAGATCTTAGTAATTCATTTGTAAGATTAGAAATAATTGGAGATAAAAAAGGTTTTTGGTTAAAGCCGCATAAAGATATTTCAGAAAAACTAATGACTATGATGATTTGGGCTAATCCATATAAAGAATCTAACAATTTAGGTACTGATCTTTATGATCAAGATTTTAAACTAGTAAAAACTATTAAGTATTTGCATAATAATGGATATTTTTTCTCTTCAGGTGAAGATACTTGGCATGGACTTGAATTAAAAGAAATAAAAAAGGAGAGACGATGTATTCAAATTAATTACGTCTCATTCAAAACAGATTGGCCGGTTGAAAATTGATTTATTTATACAATATTTAAATAATGACGAAAAAAATTGAGAGTAACGTGTTAATCATTGGATCAGGCCCAGCAGGATATACAGCTGCAATTTATGCAGCTAGAGCAAATTTAAAACCTCACCTTGTATCGGGATTAGAGCCTGGTGGACAGCTTACAATTACGACTGATGTTGAAAATTATCCAGGATTTGGAGATGTCATTCAAGGTCCATGGTTAATGGAGCAAATGAAAGAACAGGCTTTAAAGGTTGGAACTGAATTTCATAATGATATTGTGAATAAAGTTAGTTTTGAAAAAAAGCCTTTTTATGCTGAAACTGACGCAGGTAAAGAATTTACAGCTAAATCTGTAATTATTGCAACAGGAGCTCAAGCAAGATGGTTAAATTTAGAATCAGAAAATAAATTTAAAGGTTTTGGAATTTCTGCATGTGCAACGTGTGATGGGTTTTTTTTTAAAGATCAAAATATAATTGTTGTTGGTGGTGGAAACAGCGCAGTTGAAGAGGCTTTGTTCTTAACAAACTTTGCCTCTAAAGTAACTTTAGTTCATAGACGTGACAAACTACGTGCTGAAAAAATCCTTCAACAAAGACTCTTAAACCATAAAAAAATAGATGTGGTTTGGGATCATGTTGTTGAAGAATTTATAGGTTCCGATAAACCACTTTCTCTTAAAGAAATTAAATTAAAAAATGTAAATAATAAAAGCGAAAAAATTATTAAGGCTACAGGCGCATTTATTGCTATTGGCCATGATCCTGCAACATCTCTTTTTAAAAATAAAATCAAAATGGATACTGAAAATTATATAATTACAAAACCTGATAGCACAGAAACTAATGTAAAAGGTGTATATGCAGCTGGAGATGTAAAGGATAAAATTTTTAGACAAGCTGTTACAGCCGCAGGCTTAGGTTGTATGGCTGCATTAGAGGCTGAAAAATATATTGCAGAAAATTACTAGCCTTGACGAGCTTTCATTCTAGGATTTTTTTTATTAATAACATAAATTCTGCCTTTTCGTCTTACGAGCTTGCAGTCTTTATCCCTAGTTTTTGCAGATTTTAATGAACATCTAACTTTCATGATAAAAGGGCTAATAAATTCTATGCATTAGTTTGTCAAACATATATTAAAACTTGCTGAATATGAGAAGAATTTATGAGTCAGGGAGATCAAATGTACTAGCAAATAATGCAATGGTCGCAACTTCACAGCCCTTAAGTTCACAAGAAGCGATTAATATACTTAAAATTGGAGGTAATGCAATTGATGCTGCAATCGCTGCTTCAGCGGTCTTATCAGTAACAGAACCTGGATCAACAGGAATTGGTGGAGATTGTTTTGCGATTGTAAAAATGGAAAATAAGAAACCTATTTCTGTTAATGGCTCTGGTATAAATCCTAAAAATGCAAATCTTAATTATTTTAAAAAAAATAAAATTGACTCAATTGGGCTATTAAGTCCTCATTCTGTAACAATACCGGGTGCTGTTGATGCATGGTTTGAAATGCATAAAAAATTTGGAAAATTAGATTTTGAACAATTATTAATCACAGCAGAAAATTATGCTAGAAATGGTTTCCCAGTTCATGAAATTGAAGCATATCATTGGAAAAAAAATGAAGATAAATTAAAAAAAAATAAAATAACGAAAAATGAATTTTTGATTAACAATAAAGCGCCAAAATTTGCTTCCAAATATAGAAATATAAAATTAGCTGATACCTTAAATATAATTGGTAGAAAAGGAGCTAAAGGATTTTATGAAGGTGATATTGCTAAAGATATGGTTAATAGTTTAAATCATCTTGGAGGAACTCATACAGAAGAAGATTTTTATAACCAAAAAACAATATTTTCTGATACATTAATTTCAAAATACAAAGAGAATTTTATAAATCAATGCCCTCCAAATGGACCTGGTGTAATCGTTCATTTAATGATGAAATTATTGGAAAAATTTAATTGGAGTAATATGAATTATTTAGATCCTAAAAGATTTCATATTCAAGCTGAAGTAACAAAAGTATGTTTTGAAATTAAAGAAAGTATAATTGGTGATCCTAATTTTTCAAATATTAATTTCGATGAATTGATTAGCGAAAACTCAATTAACAATATGTTCAATAAAATTAGTCTGAATAGGGCTTATGATGCAAAAGAAGCTTATGTTACCTCTCATCCAGAAACTGTATATTTGACTGTAGTTGATAAAGATTTGAACTCCGTATCATTTATAAATTCAATTTGTCATGCATTTGGAAGTGGTATTTGCTCTGAGAATACAGGTGTATTATTTCAAAATCGTGGCGTAAATTTTAGATTAGAAGAAGGTCATCCAAACTGTATTGACTCTAATAAAAGACCTTTACATACAATAATTCCAGGCTTACTGACTAATGAAAAAAATCAGACAGTAATGTCTTACGGAGTAATGGGTGGTCAATATCAACCAATAGGTCAGGCACATCTTTTGCAAAATATTTTCGAATTTGGAATGAATATACAAGAATCTATTGATACACAAAGAGCATTTGCATTGAATGGAAAGCTTAAAATTGAAAAATCATTTTCTAAAACTTTGATTAATAAACTTTCCAATTTAGGTCACGATATTCAGGTAGTTGAAGATGGTATTGGTGGTGGACAAGGAATAATAATTAACAGAAAAGATGGTATTTTAATTGGGGGCTCAGACCCAAGAAAAGATGGCTTGGCAATTGGATATTAATTATAATTTACCAAAAACATCATTGTATTGATTATTAACTCTAACAAATGTTGTACATTTACTAAGCTGTTTTAAAGTTGGGGCTCCAACATAAGTGCAACTACTACGAATGCCACCCAAAATGTCTTTCACTGTTTTTTCTAAAGATGACCTATACTCAATTCTAACTTTTTTTCCTTCTGAGGATCTGTAGCTAGCTAAACCACCATAATGTTTTTCATTTGCTTCTTCAGAACTTGACCCATAAAATTCAATGTAATCTTTACTATTATCTTTAATAATATTTCCGCCACCTTCTTTATGCCCAGCTAACATGCCTCCCAACATAACAAAATCTGCACCTGCTCCAAATCCCTTAGCTACATCCCCTGGACTTGTACAACCACCATCAGCAATTATGTGTGCTCCAAGACCATGAGCAGCATCGGCACATTCAAGAACTGCACTTAGCTGAGGATAACCTACTCCTGTTTGAATTCTTGTTGTACAAACACTTCCAGGTCCTATTCCAACCTTAACAATATCTGCCCCACTAAGAACCAATTCTTGAGTCATATCTGCTGTTACTACATTTCCAGCTATAATAGTTTTATTTGGATATTTTTTTCTTACTTCGCTTACAAAATAACTAAAGTTTTCTGAATATCCATTTGCAACATCAATACAAATAAATTTAAACTTTGAATTTTTTTTTAAAAGATTTTTTAATCTTGCATAACTATCTTTACCTGTTCCACAACTTAGGGCGACATAATTATGTATAGATTTACTAGTTTCTAAATTTTTAATTTCTTTACTACCGTGTTGTTTCGTTAATGCCGTCATCATTTTGAAGGATGCTAATTTTTTTGCAATACCGACTTCTCCTACTCCATCCATATTAGATGCTATTATTGGGACACCCTCCCAACTTAATTTTGAGTGTTTGAACTTATATTGTCTGTTAAGGTTAACTTCTCTTCTGCTTTTTAAAGTACTCCTTTTAGGTCTAAAAAGCACATCTGAATAGTCTAGTTTAATTTCCTCTTCAATTCGCATATTTTAATTAGTCTATTGTAATAAATAATTTAGAGATTAAAACAAATATAAAAAACGATTATGGATATAAATAAGTTAATAGATCTCAACAAGTTAAAATTTGACAAATTTTATAATAATCTATTGCAAAAAAAACTTGATAAGAGCTTGCTAGCTAAAGCAATTAAATATAGCTCAATCAAAGGAGGAAAAAGAATAAGGGCTTTCTTAGTATCGCAAGCATCTAAAATTGTAGGTTTATCATCTATAAATTCATTTTTAATTTCATCTTCAATAGAATCGATACATTCTTATTCACTTATTCATGACGATCTTCCAAGTATGGATGATGATAATTATCGAAGAGGAAAGCCTAGTACTCATAAAAAGTTTGATGAAGCTACAGCTATCTTAGCAGGAGACTCATTACATGATTTTGCATTTCAATTATTATCTGGAAATTTAAAACATATAGAACCATCAAAAAATTTACAATTAATCAACTATTTAACAATTTGTACAGGTTATAATGGGTTGGCAGGTGGTCAATCACTAGATCTTTTTTACGAGAATAAAAAATTAAATAAAAATAAAATTATTGAAATGTATAACAAAAAAACTGGTAAATTATTTGAATTTTCTTTTGCTGCTCCATTTATAATTAAAGGAGAAACAAATAAAAGAATAAAATTTAGTAAAAATTATGGTTTATTGTTTGGAACAATATTTCAAATTATGGATGATTTATTTGATGAAATAAATTCTTTTAAAGAAATTGGGAAAACACCTGGAAAAGATAAAAAACAAGGTAAAAGAACTTTATTAAGTATAATTGGTAAAAAAAATACAATAAATTTTTGTGAAGAAAAAATTTATAATTTTATAAAAAATAATAAATATGAATTTAATAAATACCCAATACTTGAAGAATTATTATATTTTAATATAAAAAGATTAAAATAGATTAGCTAAAATGAACTATTTTTTTTGCTAAATAAATACCTGAAGTAGAAGATATAGCTGTAAGTGATGCTCCCCAAAACATATCAACGAAAACTACAGTAGAAGACCAATCTTTAATAACTGCCATGTTAGTTAGATTATAGGTACCATAAGCAACTAACCCAAAAATAAAACCAGTATATAAAGATTTACTTAAACCACTTGGTTCTATGCAAGGCTGGATAACTATTACTGCCATACCAAACATGTATAAAACATAAAATAAACCAGCTGCCCACAAAACAGGTTTATCAGATATAAGGTCGCCTAATAATGGTCTGTAAAAAGATTTTGTAGCAAAAGATAGCCAGATTACATCTATAATTAAGAATATAATTGAAGCTAAAAAGGTAGCTACAATAAAACATTTAAACATATTTTATAAATATATTAAATTACAAAATTTCAATAGCTTAAAATATCAATATTTGTGGGTGCGATAGTGATTGATCCTGTGACCCCTGCCGTGTCAAGGCATGATAACCTTAGGCACTTTCCAATATAGTCCTTAAATATTTAACCTAAAATTATTTTCGTAATAATTACGCAACAGGAGAATAATATGGCGACTATTTCTAAACATTATGGAAAGTGGCAAGCACAAATAAGAATAAAAAATTATACAATAACTGCTACTGCACTTCTATTTATTTAACTATGTTTCGAATATTAGTTTGTAAATTGTAGGATTGTAAAAAATTTAGATATCGCATATGTAGGTGATTATTATTAAAATCTCCATAATATAATTGATCATTAATTTTTATATTTATTAATGTTTTGTAGTAAATTGCTAAATCTTGCACAGATAACTTTTTAAGATTATTTATTTCATAATCATTAACTGTTTCATCTATTCCTTCAAAAAAATCATAATAAATAATTTGACTTTCTTGAACTTTATGAAAAGCCTTTAATGCTTTTTCATACTTACCAATAATATAATATATTCTACCTTTCAAATAATTATTATTGTAATACTTAACATTGATCGAGTTTTTAATTACAAAATCAATATAAAAATTAGGAGTATACCTTATTAATGTAAATACAAATGATGGTATCTTATAACTAGCTCTCATTGATGATGTTTTTAAAAAGCAAAAATTTTTAAAGAAATTATAATCCTCATGGTTTAATAAATTTAATTGCTTAGTATTAATTTTTTTATCACAAATATCATTTAATTTTGCAAAATCTAAATTTTCATTAAAAAAAGTAAAGTTGTACAACGGATCTATTATAAAGCTTTTGTCATTTTTCTTAGCTGATAAAATTGTGTGAGGAGATTTTTTGTATTCACTATCATAAAGAGGAACTAATTCGGAATTAATATTTAAAAACATTAAGATCCAGAGATAAATCGCTGCACTACCACTACAATCTGTAAATCCATCTATCAAAGAGTTATATGTATATTTGTCAAAAACTGGATAAAATTTTGAATCAAGGTTTTTATCAACATTAAAAATAATAAAATTATGTAAATTTTCTAAAGTTTGATCAATACTGTTTTCTACAATAACATTTTTAGAAATTTTTAAATAAATTAATGCAGTCAATAAATGTTTATTAATAAGAGGAAAAAATGATAAGATATTAAATGTAAAAAAAATTATCAGTATTATTATATATTTTTTTTTAAACATTGATTTAGTTTGGTAACATATAATTATTATACATCTTATAACACATTTTATTTTTTCTTCTCATTACATTTAAGTTTGTAAATACCGTTTAATTTTATGTAATTATTTTTATCATAAAAGATCTTAATAATAAATTGTGGATGTGACAGGATTTGAAACTGTGACCCATGGCGTGTCGGGGCCGGCTTTACCGCTGCGTTAAGCAACCAATATTTAAGTAATAAATCTTTTAATTATATAAGTTTACATAAACAGCTATACTGTAATTAGTCTAAGAATATTATTATATATTCATAAACTTATATCTCTTACAATTTTTTGAAATTAATATGGTTAAAAAGTTTTTATAGCAACTCTCTACAGCATACTCTTATGTAATTATGTCTGACTTCTTTGCTTTTTTTTATAATCTCAACAATTTTAAATAATTGTGAAATTTTATTTATTTCTTCATTCTCTAATGAAACATCAAAAATAAAAATAGTATTTATGTGGGTATTTTTTTTTAAAAAACTTAGATATTGGTTTATAGGATAGTGATAACCCATAGATAACAAAGATATAACTAAATCAAACTTATTATTAATAATATTTTTGTCATCAGAATCAATTAGTTTAATTTGATTCATATTTATTCCATTATTTTTTAGAAAATCAGCAGTTAAACTAAAATTGTTATAAAATTCACCTTCAGTACAAAAACCATAGGTAACCTTTTTTTCAATGCGATTCTTATCAATTAGAGTGAAATTTATTTTATTTGTAAAATGTTTCTCCAAAAAAATATTTATTATTCCTAGTCCTGAACCAATATCAACAACATTATTAATTTTTGAAGGTAAGAAATTAATTAATTCATTAAATTCAATTTTACTTTCCTTATCAAGTTTTGAATTTATGCGTGATATAGAATTAAAAAAAATAAAAAAATTTGTAAACAAAAACCTACCAAATAATTTTCTTATTTTTTTTTGAAAAGGAGAAAGGTAGTTATTTCTCTGCAGTAAAAAATATCTCATGTGTTTATATTTGATACTGATTTTCTCCATATTTTTAATTTTTTATATTACTAATTCATATGATTAAATCATTAAATAATAAATTAGATAATCTAGTTTTCAACAAAGAAAAATCAAAATCATTGATTTTTGATATCTATATTAAAGGACAAAAAAACATCCTTTCTTTGGTGGGTGCGACAGGATTTGAACCTGTGACCCCTGCCGTGTCGAGGCAGTGCTCTACCGCTGAGCTACGCACCCAAAAAATTAATTAATTATTCTAAATTAAAAATAAATCTATAAAAAAAGCAAATGCAATTAAGAATTGAAAAAATATCTAAAAAAGACTTGGGATCTGCTCTTAAAATTTATAATTACTATATAACTAATTCTTATTCTAATTTTGAAGAAAAAAAACTTACCTTTAAAGATTTTTATAAAAATTATAAAAATATAATTAATAAAAAATTACCTTATCTAGTTGCTCTTTATGATGAAAAAGTAGTAGGTATTGCTTATTTAAATCAATTTAGAGAAAAAAGTGGTTATCGATTTGCTTTTGAAAATACTATTTATATTCATAATAATTATATTAAGCAGGGTATTGGATCTAAATTACTTAAAGCGCTTATTGATTGTTCAAAAAAAAATAAAAAAATTAAATTAATAGTTGCTGTGATAGGTAGTATAGATAGTCAAAGTTCTATAAAAATTCATCAAAAATTAGGATTTAAAAAAGTAGGAAAATTAACTAAGGTTGGGTTTAAAAAAAATAAGTGGATAGATTCGATTTTTTTACAAAAAAATTTATGAAAAAAATAAATAAAGCAAATTTTAAAAAAACACTATCAACTTTTGCGACAGGAATAACAGTAGTTGCAACAAAGAATAATTCAATTTTATATGGCAAAACTATTAATTCTTTTTCTTCTTTATCCTTATCCCCTCCTCTAGTTTTATTTTCATTAGATAAAAAATCAACTAAATTAAAAATATTTAAAGAATCAAAAACAATTTCAATAAATATTCTTAGTAATAAACAAGAAATGATCTCTAATAACTTTGCAAAGAAAAATCCAAATTGGAAAGAAGTTGACTATGATGTTTTAAAAAATGGAAACCCTATAATAAAAAATTGTGTTTCAAATCTAGATTGCATAATAGAAAATAAGCTAACAAAAGGAGATCATATAATATTTATTTGTAAAGTTATAAAAGTTTTAAATAATAATAAATTAAAACCTCTAATTTATTACAATTCTAAATATCAGTAATGAATGGCTCTAAATTATAAAAATACAACATTATTATTTTTAGTTATTACTGGATTTTTAATCTTTTCTCTGAATGCATATAAATTAAATTCATATAATAAAAATATTTCTTTAAAAGAAATAAATCCAACTCAATTTATTGAATCTCCAAAAGAACAAAAACAATTATCAAAAAATAAAACTGAAAATTTATTTGATGAATTTACTAAAACAAAAAATAATATTAAATATAAAAAAACAATTGTAATAGTAAAAAAAGGAGAAACTTTTTCAAAAATTTTAGATAATTTTAATTTTGAAAACAAAAAAAAATTTGAAATTATTAATTCTATAAATAAAATATTTGATCTAAGAGGACTAAATGTAAATCAAAAAATTATTTTTTTAGTAAATGATAAAAAAATTGTAAAACAAATTATTTTTGAGCTAGATTATAAAACTAATTTAATTGTGGATCTTGACTCTAATATAAATGTTATTAAAAAAGAATTAGAGACATTTTCAGAAATTGAGTCAAAAGAATATTTGATAACAAATTCTCTATATTCAGATGGAATAAATAACAATATACCAAATCAAATTCTAATAAAGCTAATACAACTATTTAGTTTTGATTTAGATTTTCAAAGAGATATTAGAAAGGACACTCAAGTTTCTGTTTCTTATGAAAAAATTTTTACTGAAAATGAAAATAAATATTTTTTTGGTGATATTCAATATGCACGAGTCACAATTAAAAATAATACATTAGAATATTTTAAATTTCTTACAGATGATGGGTATATAGATTACTTTAACCGTGAAGGAAAAAATGTTAAAAAATCAATTCTTAAAACTCCATTAGATGGAGCAAAACTTTCTTCTACTTATGGCATGAGAAAACACCCAATTTCAGGTTTTAATAAAATGCATAAAGGAATAGATTTTGCAGCTCCTCAAGGGACCCCCGTATACGCTGGTGGAAATGGTGTTATAGAGATGGCTGGAAGAAATGGTGGTTATGGCAATTATATTAGAATACGTCATAATAATGAATATAAAACTGCTTATGCTCACTTGAGTGGTTTTAAAAAAGGTATAAGCAAAGGTGTTAGAGTTAATCAAGGAGAGGTAATTGGATATGTAGGCAGTACGGGAAGATCTACAGGTCCTCATTTACATTACGAAATTATATATCAAAATAAGCAAATAAATCCTCTTACATTAAAATTACCGTCTGGTAAAATATTAGAAGGTAAAGAACTGGAAAGATTTAAAAAAAATCATAAATTAATTTTAGCAAATCATTTAAACAACTTGTTTGAATAATTATTTAGAGCTTCTAGATCTTTTTTTTTTAACTGGTTCAGAAATAAAGGGAACAGATTCTATAGATTGATCTACATCATTATCTTTGGTTTCTTCTTCCTCTAATTTTTGACTATCTGCATTTGAAGCTTCTTTATTTTCATCAGAATTAACACTTTCATTGTTTACTACTTTTACATCCTCAGATGAGTCTTGATCATCAAGATTAATCCCAAATTCCATCATTAATCGGTAATAATGATCTGTAAATTGATAATAGTATTCAGCTTGAATTCTATCGCCAGAACTAAAGGTATCTTTTGCAAGTTTTAGATATTTATTATACTGTTGAGTAATATTTCCCTTACTTCTAGACTTGGAAGCAAAATTATTATTTCTCTTAAAATTTGGCCTTCTATTCGATTTAAAGGTCATACGACCATTTTTCTTGGTATACATAAGTTTTTAGTTAATTTAGTGAAAATTCTAAAATTTAATATTTTCTTAAATTACGATTTTCTTTATATATTACCCCTATAGCTTTGAAAAAACTATAATTCTATCTTTTTTTTGCAAATCTTGAGTTTTTTTTTGAAATTTTAATGAAGAAACACTAAAAATTTCCCTGCAATCATCATATTGTTTCGCCCCTATCTCTATAATGAAATAAGCATTAGATTTCATAATTTTAGGGATTTTTTTAGCAAATTCTCTATAAAAATTGAGCCCATCTTCTCCACCGTCTAGGGATACAAAAGGTTCAAAATTTCTGATTTCTAGAGAGATATTTTCCAATTCTTTTGTTGCTAAATAAGGTGGATTAGAAACTATTAAATCAAATTTTTCATTAATATCGTTAATAGTTGTTTTTTTTAACTTAATTTGATTATGTAATTTTTTATCTGTTATGTTTTTATTTGCTATTTTTATTGCATCTTCTGATATGTCTATTGCGAGTATATCTGCATTTTCAAATTCTCTTGCTAAGGAAATAGCTATAGCGCCAGAACCAGTGCCAATGTCTAGAATTTTAAGATTATTTTTTTTATTGCAAAAAATTTTTAGACTTTCATCAATAATAGTCTCAGTTTCAGGTCGAGGATCTAATACAAATTTATCAACATAAAAATCATCTTTCCAAAAACTTTTTTTGTTGATTATTTTTGAAATAGGTTCATTTGCAAGCCTTCTACTTAGCATCATATTAAATTTTTTAAGATTAATTTTATTTATGTTAAAATTACTTAAAATAATTTCATTTTTAAATTTTTTTGAATAATTAAGTAGAATTCTCAAATCAATTTCTGGATTTGGTATTTTATTTTTTTTCAATTTTTTTAAATTATTAAGTATAAAATCATTCATTACCTAATTCAGCTAATTTATTAGTTTCCTCATCAGCAATTAAAGGGTTAATTAATTCATCTAAATTGCCTTCTAATATTTCTGTAAGATTATAAAGCGTTAAATTTATTCTGTGATCAGACACCCTTCCTTGTGGAAAATTGTAGGTTCTAATTCTTTCTGAACGATCTCCAGAACCTACTTGATTTTTTCTTTCTATTGATCTCTGTTTATTTTTTTCTTGAATTTCGTTATCTAATATTCTTGATCTTAAAATTTTAAGTGCTTTTGCCTTATTTTTATGTTGTGATTTTTCATCTTGCTGTGAAACAACTATTCCTGTTGGAATATGAGTAATTCTTACTGCACTATCAGTAGTATTTACAGACTGCCCTCCAGGTCCACTTGATCTAAAAACATCAATTCTTAAATCTTTATCTTCGATATTAATATCTACTTCCTCAGCCTCAGGCAAGACAGCTACAGTAGCGGCAGAAGTATGCACTCTTCCACTACTTTCAGTAGTAGGAACTCTTTGAACTCTATGAACTCCTGACTCAAACTTCAATTTTGAAAAAACATTATATCCTGAAATGTTACATATAACTTCCTTTATTCCCTTAAGACCTGTTTCCGATATTGATAAAATTTCAAAATTCCAGTTATTTAAATCTGAAAAACGTTGGTACATAGAGAATAGATCTGCTGCAAACAATGAAGCTTCATCCCCTCCTGTTCCGGCTCTAATTTCAAGAATAGAGTTTTTTTTATCATTTTCATCTTTTGGAATTAAAAGTCTCATTAAATCATTCTCAAGAATGATCATTGATTTCTTTTTTTCTTTTAATTCTACTTCAGCCATTTCTTTTATTGAATTGTCATCATCATCAATCAATTTAGATAGTTCACTTATCTCACCTTTTTCTTTTTTATACTGCTTTATTGTCTCAACTATTGGAGTTAATTCAGCATATTCTTTATTTAGTTTAATTAATTTTTCAGTATCTAGATTTGATTGATTATTTAAATTACTTTCTATTTCTTTAAATTTTGATTCAATATTATCAAATTGTTTTTCAAAATTAATCATTTAATGTGATCTAAAATATTTTTTAAATCCACAATCTTTTGTTCTCCACTAATTAAATTTTTTAAAGCATATTTGTTGTTTGTGTTTTCTAGTTCACCAACAATTATAATATATTGCGCTTTTTTATCACTAGCTAAAGATAATGATTTTTTTAAATTATATTTATAATTCCAATATACTCCAAAATTGTTTTTAATTAAAAAATCATACATTGCTAAGGCATATTTTTTATATGTTGGATCTTGAATTGCTAAATGTATATTCTTTTCATCAGAAACTATATCTTTCATTAACAACATAATTCTTTCAATTCCACCTGCCCAACCAACTCCAGGAAGATTTTTACCCCCAAGGGCTTTAATTAGTCCGTTATATCTCCCTCCACCTATCAGTGTGTCCTGACTTCCAATATCGTCTGTCTTAAACTCAAATACTGTATGACAATAATAATCTAAGCCTCTTACTAACTTTGGATCTTCATAAGTAGCAATATTTAGATCAATTAAACAATTTTTAATTTCTTCATATAAGTTTAAATCTGATTTTGAAAGTGACTCAACAAGCTTTGGACATTTTTCAATTATATCCTTATCTTCAATATTTTTTGAATCTAGTATTCTTAATGGATTAGCATTTATTTTATTAACACTATCAGCAGATAATAAATTTTTATTATCATTAAAATATTTTGACAGGGTATTTTTATAATCTTTTAAATTTTCTCTACTACCTAAAGTGTTTAAATGTAAAGTTATTTTTCTGTGTGGAAGGATATTTTTTAATATTGTGTTTGCTAAATTTATAATTTCAATATCAGAAAAAATATCATCAGTACCAAAATTTTCAAAATTAATTTGATTGAATTGTCTGTACCTTCCTTTTTGTGGCCTTTCCCTTCTAAACATTTGCCCAGTTCCAAAAAATTTAGCAGGTAAATTGTTTAATAATCCGTTAAACATAGCTGCTCTTATCATAGGTGTTGTGTATTCTGGCCTCAAAGTAATTTCATCTTCATTCCTATCCTTAAAAGTATACATCTCTTTTAAAACAACATCACTTTGCTCACCTAAGGGTTTTTTAAAAAGTTCAGAACTTTCAAATATAGGGGTTATAAGTTCATTAAATCCAAATTTTTTAGCCTTATCTTTGACTTCATAAACAACTTTATTGAATTTTTTTAATTCTTCTCCAAATAGATCGTGAGTTCCTCTTATTGGTTTTATTTTCATATTATTTCTTTATACTCTTATTTTCAGCTTTTTTTCTAATTATATCTTCAAGATATGGAGCTAAATCTTTATCTTTAACTATATGGTCTTTATTTCCATCAACATATATCATGTGCGTATTATTTCCTCCTCCTGTTATACCTATATTAGTCATATTTGCTTCTCCTGGCCCATTTACAACACAACCAATAATAGAAACAGTCAAGGGTTTTTGAATATCTTCAAGTGATTTTTCTAATTTTTTAACCAGATCAATTACCTGAAACTGTTGTCTTGCACATGATGGACATGAAACTATTTTAACTCCTCTATTTCTAACTCCCAAACTTTTTAAAATTTCAAAGCCAACTTTAACCTCTTCTTCAGGTTCATCGGATAAAGAAACTCTGATAGTATCTCCAATACCTTTTAATAAAAGATTGCCCATACCTATTGAAGACTTTATTGATCCTGTTCTTTTACCTCCTGCTTCAGTAATCCCAATATGCAGTGGGTAATCACATTTTTTTGCAAGACCTTCATATGCTTTTATTGACATAAAAATATCTGAAGATTTGACACTAATTTTGAAATTAAAAAAATCATTATCCTCTAATATTTTTATGTTATCCAGAGCACTTTCAATTAAAGCATCAGGATTAGGTTCGGAATACTTATCTAATAATTTTTTATCTAAGCTACCAGCATTCACTCCAATTCTTATTGAACAATTATTATTTTTTGCAGCTTTAATAACATCTTTAACTTTTTCTTTTGAGCCAATATTGCCAGGATTAATTCTTAGACAACTGGCTCCGTTCTCAGCTGCCTCTATTGCTCTTTTATAATGAAAATGAACATCAGCTATAATTGGAACTTTACTATGTTTTATAATTTCTTTTAAAGCAAATGTAGACTCTTTATCTGGAACTGACACTCTAACTAAATCTGCTCCAGCACTTATTGCTCTATCAATTTGTCTACTTGTAGATAAAATGTCAGTTGTTAAAGTGTTTGTCATGGTCTGAACAGAAATAGGATTATCACCTCCAATTAATACATCGCCAACATTTACTACACGCGTTTTTCTTCTATGAATTTTTTGATATGATCTTAACATGAGCTAATTACTGAAATCTTTACTCAAAACTAAAGAGTCAACTACCTGTCCCTTTTTTCCAATTTTCCCTCTTACTTTTTCGTCAATTAGAACCATTATATGGCCACCATTACCAGATGTAATTGAATAATTTGATTCAAAATCATATGAGTATTCATCATTTTTATTCATAAGTTGACTTAATATAATTTCATCATCTTCATTTCTTATTTGTAACCAAGTGTCATTTAAAATTTTTAGAGTAATAATTATAGGTTTGTATTTTTCATCTTTTGGCAAAGAAGCAATTGCACTCGATGCACTTAATTCAATTTCTGATTTAACAAAATTTTCGTCTTCACTTTGCTCTATAGGTTTATTTTCAATCTGATAATCTAAATTCGCCTGCTCAACTATAGATATATATTTTTCAGGTAAGTCTG
>CACFLO010000021.1 GCA_902567135.1 uncultured Alphaproteobacteria bacterium
GGTTGGCCCAAATTTAAAGAGAGGGGTTTTCCTGTTACACTTTTTGTTAATACCTCAACAATTCATGAAAATAATAAAAATTACTTAAATTGGAATCAAATTAGAGAACTCAGAGATGAGGGGGTATCAATAGGTGCTCACTCTCATAGTCATTATCATATGTCTGATTTATCAATTGATGAAGTACGAAATGAAATAGAAATTTCAAATAATATTTTTCTTAAAGAGTTAGGTAATATACCTCCTTTATTTGCTTTTCCTTATGGTGAAACAAATGAAGAAATTATAAATTTGCTAAAAGAATATAAATATAAGGTGGCTTTTGGTCAGCACTCTGGCGTTATAAACGAAACATCAAATCTATATTATTTACCTAGATTTTCTCTCAATCAAAGATATGGAGAAATTGATCGTGTAAAATTTGCAGCTAATGCAAAAGGATTGGGTATTTATGATTTTATACCAACTGATCCTAGTATTAAAGATAATCCACCTTTCATTGGTTTTTCATTACTTGATGAAAAATTAGCTCCTTCTATTGATTGTTTTATTTTTGACAGTAAGGGTCAAGTGGAAAAGGAAATATTCAAATTTAATGAAAGAATAGAAATTAGGCTCCAAAGAAAATTAACCAAGGGTCGATCAAGAGTAAATTGTACAGCTAAAGGTAAAGATGGTTTCTGGCGCTGGTTTGGACACCAGTTTTATTTATGAGTTATTTATTGAATAATTAAACGAATCAAATTTATTAAACTGATTAGCATCAATTATTGAATTAATTGTTTTAATATAATTTACATCAGCAGCATATGAGTCGAGTTCTTCAATCAATAACTTTAAATTACTAAAGTTATTTTTCTCTCTCATAATCTTTCTCACTTCCCTGAAATCTTTATAAGCATAGTGAGAATTAAGGTTATTAAAGTATGATTGAACACTTTTATTTACTGAGTCAAATGATTTAACTAGATGTTTTTCTCCCTCTTCTCTTAAAAGAGGGACAACTCCATCAGAAAAATCATAGGTATATTCTCCAAATAGAGCATTAAATTCTCTTGCAAATCTAGAGGTTCCCCAACCACTTTCATTTGCAGCTTGTGCAAGTACGATAGAATTTGGAATAACATCAACACGGTATAACAATTCATTTACTAAATCATATTTGTGCCTATCATTAGTTTTTATTCTATATTTTTTTGAAATTTTGTATAAAAAATCCAAGTCAGCTTTTGATAAAGTATTATTATCATCCAAAAAAATTTTCATATTTTCTAACTTAGATCTTTCTAATAAAATATTTTGATTTTCATATGAAATTAAAGGAAGTAGAGTTTTTACAAAATCTTTTTTAGATTTAGAAAGATAATTTAAATCAACTTCATTTATATTGAGGTTTGCAATGTTAAAATTTGGCTTTTCATTTATAAATTCTATTATATTTGGATTTATTGGCTTCTTTTTTATAGAAACTATAAATTTGTTTTTTAAGTTAATATTATTTTTTTCATCAAAAATTTTCTTTTGTGAATATAACCTATTAACTGTGTATGAATCATAAGTACTGCAGTAATTTAAAACATAATCATCAAGTATTGATTTAACTTCGTATACAATATTTATTTTTTCACCTTTATTATTATTCTCAAAAGCAATAGATGTTATTGATGTTATTAAGAGTAAACAACCAGTTATAGTGCTTAAACCTAAAAGCTTATGCATCAACTGGCCTTACTTCTTGAACTTCAGGAATATAATGCTTTAACATATTTTCTATTCCCATTTTAAGAGTAGCAGTCGAACTAGGACACCCTGAGCATGCTCCTTGCATTTTTAAATATACTACACCATCTGCGAAATCATCATAAATAATGTCTCCTCCATCCATAGCTACAGCTGGTCGGACTCTTGTATCAAGAAGCTCCTTTATTTGCTTAACAATGTCAGAGTCATCCTCATTTGTTTGAAGACTTTTTTTTGCTTCTTTCTCGTCTTCTTTTTCAACTGTTTTATCTTCAGAGTTAAAGTGATCAATAATACCTCCTAAGACAGTAGGTTTCATAACTTGCCACTCGTATGCATCACTTTTGGTTATTGTGATGAAATCACTACCAAAAAATACTCCTGAAACCCCTTCTATTGCAAACAATCTTCTTGCAAATGGAGAATCCCCAGCTTCATCAATATTTTGATAAAAGGCTGTTCCTTCTTCCATAACCACTTTCCCAGGTAAAAATTTGAGAGTTTGGGGGTTTGGTGTTTGTTCAGTTTGTATAAACATATTGTCCTTATATAGTTATTAATATGACTTTCGTATGAAAATTGATTAAAAAAATTCAAAAATTTGGGATATTATTGGCTAAAAAAGCCAATTATTTCATAAATTTTTGATAATACTGGATTTGCAATGTTAATAGCGCGATCTTTACCGTTACTAATTATTGTGTCTAAATATTTCTCATCTTTCATTAACTTATTCATCTCCAAAGAAATAGGGGATAATTTAGAGGATGCAAGTTCTCCTAAATCTTTTTTAAATTGAGAAAATTCTTTTCCTGCATAATTATCAACTACATCTTTTACATCTAAATCATTTAAAGCAGCATAAATAGTTAAAAGGTTAATAGCCTCAGGTCTTTTTTTAGCTTCTTCTATATTTTCAGGCAAAGGTAGTGGATCTGTTTTTGCTTTTTTTATTTTTTTTACAATCTCCTCTTCACTATCAGATAACATAATTCTAGAATAATCTGATGGATCTGATTTACTCATTTTTTTTAAACCATCACGTAAACTCATTACTCTAGTTGCTTCACCTAAAATGAGAGGTTCAGGGATAGGAAATATTTCTGTGTTAAAATCACTATTAAATTTTTGTGCAATGTCTCTTGTTAATTCTAAGTGCTGTTTTTGATCTTCACCTACAGGAACATGTGTAGCTAAATATATTAAAATATCTGCTGCCATTAAGGTTGGGTAAGAAAATAATCCCACCGATACATTTTCACTATTCTTACCAGCTTTATCTTTAAATTGTGTCATGCGGTTAAGCCATCCCATACGTGCAACACAATTAAAGATCCATGCTAATTGTGCGTGTTGTGGAACTTGCGACTGTACAAATAATGTATTTTTTTCTGGATCAATACCAGAGGCAATAAAGGCGGCTGCTACCTCTCTTGTTTTTTGTTTCAATAGCTTTGGATCTTGCCAAACTGTAATAGCATGTAGATCAACAACACAGAAAAAACATTCAAATTCTTTTTGAAGAGATACAAAGTTTTTAATTGCACCTAGATAATTGCCTAAATGCAAATCACCGGAAGGTTGAACGCCTGATAAAATTCTTTTGGTAACTTTGTCCATATTATTTTTTCAAATAGTTTTTAATATCAGTAATTGTTATTATTTTTAATATAAATATTATTATTCCATAAATTACTGCAGTGATAATAATAGTAAGTACCAAATAGAATATATTATTTAGAATATCTACTGAATATAATTGAGCAAAAAAGAAAATTTCTAAATACCGTATAATAAAAACAAGTATAATTAAGGATAGGAGTAATTTGAGTATATTGATCAAAAACTGACCATCTAAATCTAAGCTTCGTCTACCGATCAGTAATATAAAAAGTAAAATAGCATTTACCCAAGCACTAATGGCTGTTGCGAGGGCTATACCCATCTCTCTCATTGTGCTTATTAATACAAGGGATAAAACAATATTGGTAATCACACTGATGATTGAAATATACAAGGGAGTTTTTGTATCTTCTCTAGCAAAAAAACAAACAATCAAAACTTTAATCAGTACATATGCTGGAAGACCAAGAGCAAAATATCCAAGAACATTAGAGGTATAAATAGTATCTTCTTTGGTAAAGGCGCCTCGCTCAAATAAGATATGAACAATAGGTAAGGATAAAATATATAAACCAATAGCGGATGGGATAGATATTAATAATGCAAATTCTAAAGATCTATTTTGTAATTTTTTTGTCATCTCATTATTTTCTGACTTAATAGCTTTTGATAAACCCGGTAATAAAACTATACCAAGGGCAATCCCAAATATTGCCAAAGGTAATTGATTCAAACGATCTGCATAATACAAATGACTTATCGCTCCGATAGGAAGGAAAGAGGCAATGATTGTTCCGATAATAATATTTAATTGAATGACGCCAGACCCAATAACCCCTGGAATAAATAATCTAAAAAACTTTCGCAACCTCTGATTCAATTCTGGAAATTTTAATTTAGGTTTATAAAAATATAAAGTAGATCGGTACAAAAATAAAAACTGTCCAATGCCTCCTATTAAAACACCGATCGACAGAGCATGGCCAGCAGAACTTACATACGGTGTAATAATATAAAGAGAGAGAATAAAACTGATATTTAAAATAGCAGGAGCAAAAGCACCTGCAGCAAATCGTTCATGCACATTGAGGATTGAAGTAAAGTGTGCAGCTAAGGAAATAAAAATTAAATATGGAAAAATTATTTTCCCAAAATAGACAGCTAAATCAAAAGCTTCACTATTTACAGGAAAACCTGGTGCCAGTATTTGTATAATATAGGGCATCCCAAAAAAGAAAATAATAGTTAAACCGACCGTAACAACGATTAACAATGACATGGTGTTCTCCACAAAATCAGCTGCTTCATGATCATCTTTAGAATCAATCACAATACCAGAGAAAACAGGGACTAGTGCAGCGCTATAAGCACCTTCTGCCAAAACACGCCGAAAGAAATTAGGAATACGAAAAGCTACAAAGAACGCATCTGCTGTTACGGTCGATCCAAGAAAACGTGCAATTAATATGTCACGAACAAAGCCTAAAATCCTGCTTAGAAGCGTATAAAAACTAACAGTAAAAAATGACCTGAAGAGTGACTGCATTATCTATTTTTATATTGTGATGAGTGATTTGTATAAATTTTATTTGTGTCCCAATTTAGTTAAAAAGCACTAAATCTATTGTTTTTTTATAATCTCATTCAAATATATCCTTGAAAATAGAGATTTCATTAGTATTAAGAATGGTATGAAAAATGAAAATCCTAACCCACCTAAGTGTGGCTGTAGCTGTAGCTGCTGTTGTACTTGTGAAGGTGAAGATTGTTGTTAAGCAAATAAACTCAATACTCTTTTCAAATTAACTAAAATTATTAATTTACCATTTTAATATTTATTTTTTATTCAACTCTTTTTCAAAACTAGTGATTAGCTCTGACTCACTATTAATAGGAGGGAATCTGCCAACAATATTGGAACGATAAATTTCAGGCCTGTGTCTTCGTCTTAAAAAACCTTCTTGTGAGTTCTTATAAGATATTATTAGTTCTTTTAATGAATTTATATATTCATGATTTTTTGGATCTACATCTCCAAATACATACGTAAAACAATTTTCAGCAGTCAAAGATATAATACAAGAACGTTTACAATTACTCATACAGTTAACGCCTCGTAAAATTAAATTTTGTTCATCTTTAAAAGCATCTTTTAAATTGCTTGCAAGTCTTTGTCCTTCACATATCTTAGAATTTTCCTCACTTGTATTATTACAAGTAAGACAAACTGATAAGATAATATTTTTTTCTTTTTGTTTCATATTTATATGACTGATTAAGAATAATTTAGTGAGAATGACTCTCTAGATCATTAATATTAGATTCCTCTATTTCATTAATTGGTTTTGCGACACGCCAATTTTTTGTTAAACCCTTTTCAAATCTAACTGTAATAACCGTTTCTAATGGAGGGCAATTGGGCTCATGACAAGTCAGTTCTGCAATACTTATAATTGCTGTGTCAGGCAATTTATATTTTTCTGAAATTAATAATTTTAAATTTCTAATTTTTTCTACATTTGATTTTTTACGATTAAACATTTTTCCCTACATTTTTTTTTGGCTTTATAGAACTCCATAATACATTTCCTTTAATGTCCCCTATAAGAATATCTTCACGAGATTCGGAAACTACAATCGCTGATACTTCTGAACCAGTTGGATATCGCACGGTAATAGAATTCTTTTTTTCATCTATCTCTGATAATAAAACTAAACCATCTCTAAAACCGACGAAGACAGCATTCTCTTCACTTAAAGATTCTACAAATGTAGCGTACTGTTTACCACCACTTGCAACACAAACCGGTTTACGACCCATTGGCCCTTCTTTTCCATCAAATGGCCAACAAACAGCTTCGCTTGCTCCAGAAGTTACTAAGTATGGTGTGTCACCAACCCAATTAAAACTTTTAATTTTTGAGGGATATCCTGACATCGCTAGATCACCCTTATCACTCAAACGCCAACCATGTAGTTGGTTTTCTTGCATTGATGTAACTAAATATTTACCATCAGGACTGAAAGTTACTTTCCCATGAGAGCCTTTCCAAGCATAATTTGAGGAAGTCCATTTATTTTTTTTGCGCTCCCAAACTGTGACACCTCCGTAGCGAGAAACTGCCAAATGTTTTCCATTAGGACTGAAACTTAAACCACTTATTGTACTTTGATGTTTAAATGATTTTTTTTCATTTTCTTCAGACCAGATATAAACAACATTATCAGAGGAACAAACTCTATCTCCTTTGTATGCTGCAACAGAATCAACCCACCTTGATCCAAAGTTAGCAATTTCTTCTATATCTCCATCAATAGATATTTGTAAAAAACGTCCATCGTCACCACCAGTTAAAATATAATTTTCAGACCTGACCATGCAAAGGATTACTCCTGAGTGAGCTTGAATATCATGGGGTTTATGATCAGGTTTAAAAAATCTTATTTTCCCATCACCAAAACCAACGATAATTGTATCACCAATGGAGACTGCTTCCGTAACTGGAGCTTTGAACTCAAAGTGTTCACCATTTTTTTCTAATTCGGTTTGATTAGATCCATTAAGTTGATCTAGTTCTGGAATCATCCGATTTTACAGTTTTTAAAACCTTCCTCAAGATTCATACTATCAAGATTACGTCCAATGAATACTATGCGAGAACTTCTATCTTTTCCTTTAGGCCAAGATCCCATTGGTGATGCATCCATAAGCATGTGGACACCTTGAAAGACATATCGTTCTTCTTCACCTTTAAAGTCAAGTATTCCTTTTGATCGCAGGATATCTTGACCTTTTGTTCGTAAAAGATCACCAAACCACGCTTGAAACTTCTCCATATCAAGAGGTGTATCAGAGATAAATGAAACACTTGTCACATCATCATCGTGTTCATGATCGTGATCCGACTCAAGAAAGTCAGGTTCAATTTGTAATACACGATCTAAGCTAAATGCATTTAAACCTACAATTTCATCTAGTGGTGCATCGCAACGAGTAGTTTTTATTATTTTTGCAAACGGATTTATTTTTCGTATACGATTTTTAACTTTTTCTAAAGCATCCTCATCCACAAGTTCAACTTTGTTTAATAAAACTACATCAGCAAAAGCAATTTGTTCTTCTGCTTCATGATGATCAGCTAATTGAGAACTAAGATGTACTGCATCAGCAACTGTTACGATAGCATCTAATTTAGTTCTATCAGCAACATCTTCATCAACGAAAAATGTTTGTGCTACTGGAGCAGGGTCTGCTAGACCTGTTGTTTCTACAATAATAGCATCCAACTGATCTGCTCGCTTCATAAGGCCGCTCAGAATACGGATTAAATCTCCTCGAACAGTGCAACAAATACAACCATTATTCATTTCAAATACTTCTTCGTCTGCATCAACAACAAGATCATTATCAATTCCCTGTTCTCCAAATTCATTAACTATAACGGCATATTTTCGACCATGTTGCTCAGTTAAAATACGATTTAAAAGTGTTGTTTTTCCTGCTCCTAGAAACCCTGTTAAAACGGTAACAGGAACTTGAGAAGTATTTTCCATTTTTAATTTCCTTTTTAATTAGTTGTGTAAATTCCACCTTAATAGAAGGTGGAATTTTTTAAAATATTTTAAACTAACAGCCTTTAAGCTCGTTACCGAGATTAGATATCAACTCAAAATAAAGTGATTTACCTGAATCAATATTTGCACCTAACGGATCAAAGACACCCGTTTTGATGTTGGTGTCCTCTGCAATTGTTGAGATAATTTTAGGATTAAATTGTGGTTCTGAGAAAATACATTTTATTCCCTTATCCTTAATTACATCCTGTATGTCAGCAATTTGCTTAGCTCCCGGTAAGACATCAGTGTTTAATGTCAGTGCCCCAGCAGCTCTTACGCCAAATCTTTCTTCAAAGTATTGGTAAGCATCATGGAACACAACAAATTTTGCATCAGAATTGATATCTTTACCAACGTCACTTATCAACTTATCTAACGCTTTCATTGTTGCTTCTGCATTTGCTTCATATTTCTCTTTATTTGAAGGATCTAAATGACCTAACTCATGTGCAATTTCATGAACCATTTCTTTGGCATTGCTTGGATCTAACCATATGTGAGCATCAAACTCTCCATGGTTATGACCTTCATGACCAGCATGGTCGTCATGATCGTCGTGATCGTCATGTCCATCATGGTCATCATGTCCATCATGATCTTCATCGTGATCATCGTGATCATCGTGATCGTCGTGGTCATCATGATCGTCGTGATCATCGTGGTCATCATGATCGTCGTGGTCATCGTGGTCATCATGATCATCATGATCATCATGGTCGTCGTGATCACCAAAAATAGATTCTTCTCTAAATTTTAATTTAGTGATTGAATCTAATTCCATGAACTCAATTACTTCCGCACCTTTTGCTATTGAGTCTAAAGGTCCTTCCATAGATGTTTCAATGCCCTCTCCAATCCAAAAAATGACATCTGCTTCTTCAAGCATTTTCGCATGGGACGGTTTCATAGTAAAGCTGTGTGGCGATATACTTCCGTCAATTATAAGTCCAGGCTCACCTATTCCATCCATAACATTCGCAACTAATGAGTGGAGAGGTTTGATAGTTGTTACAACTTTTATTTCTGCTCTTACAGGCGCTGTAGCAATAAGCAAAAACGAGAAAATTGTTACTTTTAATAAGTTTAGTAGATAATTATTCTGTTTCATATTATTTCTTTTCAGATATAGGTTGTTAAATTAAAAAGTGTTATAATATAACATATCAAATTGTAAACAGAAAATGGATCAAAAAAAATTACTTGTTAAACTAGAGAATGCAGGTGTCTTTAGATCATCTAAATGGCTTGTAAGAGGAATTTCTCTTGAAATAAATCAAGGTCAAATTGTAACGCTTATTGGTCCCAATGGTTCTGGAAAAACAACAACAGCCAAAATGATTTTAAATATTTTGAATACAGATGAAGGTCTTGTTACAGGAAATGCCAATAAGATGGCATACGTTCCTCAGAAAATTAATATTGATTGGACGATGCCTCTCCGTGTTATTGATTTTATGAAAATCACAAGCAGCCTTAATAATACGCAGATCACTGAGTCCTTAGTTATGACAGGTGTAGATAAATTACTTTATAATCAAATCCATAGTTTGTCAGGTGGTGAATTTCAACGTGTGTTAATTGCAAGAGCAATAGCAAAAAAACCAGATCTATTAGTATTAGATGAACCTGTTCAGGGAGTTGATTTTAATGGGGAGATAGCCCTCTATAATCTTATCAAAGAAATTTCTGTTAACTTAAATTGTGGAATCTTATTAATTTCACACGATATGCATTTTGTCATGTCTACTACCGATCACGTTATCTGTTTAAATGGACATATATGTTGTTCTGGATCACCAAGCAATGTTGTAAAAAATCCAGAGTATATAAAATTATTTGGTGAACATAACTCAGAGACCTTATCTTACTATCAACATCAACACGATCATTCACACAATCATGATGGGAGTATATCTAAATAATGTTTGATGATTTTTTTATGCGCGCATTAATTGCAGGTATCGGCATTGCTATTGTAACTGGCCCGCTTGGATGTCTAGTTATATGGCGAAGGCTCTCATATTTCGGCGATACTTTATCACACTCAGCCTTACTCGGTGTGACACTAGCTTATGCTTTTAGTATTAATATATCTCTGTCAGTATTTATCATATCTGGAACAGTGGCATTACTTCTACTCAGTTTACAAAAAAGAACAAAGTTAGCGGGAGACTCATTACTTGGGCTTCTTGCGCATTCAACTCTAGCGATAGGTCTTGTATTAATTGGTTTTCTATCCTCCATTCGTTTTGACTTAATGGGATTATTATTTGGAGACATATTGGCCGTCACTGTTGAAGATATTTTTATTGTTTGGTTTGGTGGATTAATCATTTTAGGAATTTTATTTTATATTTGGAAATCAATATTTGCAGCGACTGTTAATTATGATTTAGCAGCTGCTGAGGGAATGAAGCCGGATCTATCTAATTTTATTTTTACTCTACTCCTAGCTGGTGTAATTGCTATTTCGATAAAAATGATTGGGGCCTTACTTATAACAGGCTTACTTTTAATACCTGCTGCTACGGCAAGAAGCCTAAGTAGTAATCCACGTCAAATGGTCATAATATCAATTTTAGTAGGAATTATTTCAGTAATATTGGGTTTATTTAGTTCGTTAGAGCTTAATACAGCCTCAGGTCCATCAATCATTGTTGCCGCATTAGTGTTATTTATTCTTTCATTAATATCATTTAAAAGAAGCGGCGCATTGCAAAAATGAAAACAATTTGATATCTAAATAGTATGGCTCTTTCAGCAGAAAAATTAACAAACAACCAACAAACAGTTCTAGATTTATTAGAAAAATCAAAAGAACCATTAAAAGCATATGCCATTCTTTATGATACACAAAAAAAAGGAATTACAGCACCACCCCAAGTCTACCGTGCTTTAGATAAGCTCATTGAAATTGGTAAGGTTCATAAAATAGAGAGTAGAAATTCCTACATTGCATGTACACATAAGAATTGTAACTCTTCAACCAATACCGCTTTTTTAATATGTGAAACATGTGATCACGTAAGTGAATTAACGCAAAAGAATTTACCTTCCTATTTTGCAAAACAAAGCGAGCAGGCTGATTTTAAATACGCAAAACATAATTTAGAAATTTATGGTGTGTGTAAAGACTGCACTAAATAAAAACTAATAAATAATCTTACGAACCAAAACTATACCCAGCAGAACGAACTGTTCTTATATAATCTTCTTTAACATCATTATTAATTGCTTTTCGAAGTCTTCGTATATGGACATCTACTGTTCTTGGTTCAACAAAAGCTTCATCTTTCCAAACGTGATTTAGTAACTGCTCTCTAGAAAATACTCTTCCGATATTCTCCATAAAAAAAACTAGTAAATTAAATTCAGTTGGCCCAAGATGAAGCGCTTCATTATCTCTATTGACACTATGAGATACTAAATCAACAACAATACCTTTGTATGATAATACTTCTTCGGCAAACATGGGACGAATTCTTCTTAGCACTGCTTTTACTCTTGCCATAAGTTCATTCACTGAAAAAGGTTTTGTAATATAGTCATCCGCACCTGTTTCTAATCCTCGTAAACGATCATCTTCTTCTCCTCTTGCTGTTAACATAATAATAGGAAGATTTTTTATTTCTTTATTTTTTCGAATACGTCGACATAACTCAATTCCAGATAACTTTGGTAACATCCAATCTAAAACTAAAAGATCAGGAGCTTTATTTAAAATTTTTTCAAGCGCTGTTTCTCCATCCATTGCAGTATCAACTTTAAAACCATCTTTGGTAAAATTAAATTTTAATAACTCTAGTAGAGAGTTTTCATCTTCAACGATTAAGACTTTTAATTTCATTATTTATTTTTTAATAAATTTTTATTACAATTTAATTACAATCATTTTTTTTTCTTTAGTGGTTTTATCGCTTCCCATTCTCTATCAGGTCCTTCATTGTATAGAGGTTCTCCTGATACCGCATAGTAAATATCTTCAGCAATATTCTGCACATAATCACCTGCTCTCTCTAAATCTTTAACCATATAGAGAAGATTTGTGCATGCAGAAATTCTCTTTGGATCTTCCATCATATAGGTAAGAAGTTGTCTCAGAATGCCAAGATATTCATCGTCTATTTCTTCATCCATTTTCCATACAACTTTAGCTTCTTCTGCAGAAAAATTAACAAATGATTGTATCACTTTTCCGATCATAACCTGTACATGCTCACCCATTCTTAAGATATCACGGACAGGTTTTTCTGGTAAAACAAGTTCAATCATCGCTGTTCGCTTTGCAATATTTGTTGCGTGATCACCGAGCCTTTCAAGATCTTTATTCATTTTAATAGCTGAGAAAATTGTCCGTAAGTCGGTTGCCATAGGTTGTCTTTTACCCAATATAAGAACAAGATTTTGATCAAGTTCTCTAAATTTTTCATCAATTAAATTATCATCTTCTGTCACTTTCTCTGCCAATTCTGTATCTTGATTTTTTAACGCACTTAAGGCTCTTTTTAATTGATTCTCCACTAAGCTTCCTATCTCTAAGATGTTATTATTAATTTCTTTCATCTCATCGTCATAAGATTTAACAATATGTTTATCTTGTTCCATGTTATCCAAACCTTCCTGTTATATATCCTTGTGTTTTTTCGTTTTCAGGATTTGTAAAAATTTTTTGTGTCTCTCCAGTCTCCACAAGTTCACCTAAATGAAAAAAACCTGTTCGTTGCGATACTCTTGCTGCTTGCTGCATTGAGTGTGTTACTATTACAATTGTATATTTGTTTTTAAGTTCATCAATTAATTCCTCTATTGTTGCTGTTGCAATTGGATCTAATGCTGAGCAAGGCTCATCCATTAAAATAATATCAGGATTAACTGCAATGGCACGAGCGATGCATAACCGTTGTTGCTGACCGCCAGACAAACTGGTCCCTGGTTCATGCAAACGATCTTTTACTTCTTTAAACAGTCCTGATCTTTTTAAAGATAAATGAACTATCTCTTCTAAATCTGTTTTAGTCTCGACGATACCGTGAATAGTTGGTCCGTAAGCTACATTATCAAAAATAGATTTTGGAAAAGGATTTGGTTTTTGAAAAACCATACCAATTTTGGATCGAAGACTTACGACATCAACTTCATCCGAAATAATTTCTTCATTATCAACCGTAATAGATCCATCTACTTTACAAATATCAATTAAATCATTCATTCTATTTATACATCTTAGAAAAGTAGATTTACCACAACCAGAAGGTCCAATCAGTGCTGTAACTTCCTTTTCATTGATATCAAGTGTTACTCGGTGAAGCGCTTGCTTAGTGCCGTAATGCACATTCACATTTTTGGTAGACACTTTTACATTGTTCATATTACCACTTCCTCTCAAATCTACTTCGTAAGAATACTGCTATAGCATTCATTAAAAATAAAAAAATTAATATCATCATTATTGCGGCAGCTGTTTTTTCCTGAAAACCTCTTTCTGCACTTTCTACCCATAGATATATCTGAACAGGAAGAGCAGCTGAGGGTTCGGTGAAACCTGTTGGAATATTGGGAATAAAAGCAATCATACCAATCATAATTAAAGGCGCCGTTTCTCCTAAGGCTTGAGCTAAACCAATTATTGTCCCCGTTAATGTGCCCGGTAATGCCAAGGGTACTTGGTGATGGAAAACTGCCTGCATTTTTGAAGCTCCCATTGCTAAAGCGCCTTCTTTTATGGAAGGTGGAACAGCTTTTAGAGATGCTCGGCATGCTATAATAATCGTTGGGAGTGTCATTAATGCCAAAACAGTTCCTCCTACTAAAGGAGTGCTTCTTGGAAATCCAAAAACATTTAACAGGATTCCCAATCCTAATAAACCAAACACAATAGAAGGGACTGCTGCTAAATTTGCAATATTGACTTCTATGAGTTCTGTAAATTTATTTTTTGGTGCAAATTCTTCCAAGTAAATTGACGCCCCAATGCCTATTGGAAACGCTAATAAAAAAACTGTGATTAAAGTAAATAAGGATCCTACAAAAGAACCTGCAATACCCGCTAGCTCAGGATGTCTAGAATCCGCATTGGTGAAAAAGAAATTATTGAATTTTGATTTTAATCTTCCAGTAAAAACAAATTCATCGAAAAATTCCAACTGTCTATCATTCAATTTTCTTTTTTTCTCTTCAATATTACGTTTAGCATTTCCTTTTAACATTTGATCTACATCACTATGCGCTGTTACTAAAAGCTTCTGCGTAGTGTTTAGGATATTTGGATTTTGTAAAAAATACTCTTTAATTTCCTTATCAACATTTATTGAAAACATTTTTTTCATTAACTTAATATCTTTTTTACTTAAGTCAGGTAGCGCATTCGCTATGGCCTTTTTCTTTACTTTAAAAAATTTAGCTTCTACTTGTTCTTCATAAGTTGCGTTGGGTGTAATTTTTAATGTTTCCTGATCAAACGTTACGTCTAGCTCAATGACTGTTTTTTGAAAGGAAGAGTATCCCTTAGAAAAAATTGTAAATAATAAAAAAAATAAAATTGCCATTCCTATTACGGTGGCTATTAATCCATAGGTTTTAAAACGACGATCAGCTGCGCTTCTTTTTTTTCGTAACTGAATTATTTTTTCATGTGAGAATTGATTACTCATAGCGCTCTCTATATTTTTTCACAATTCTTAAAGCAAAAATATTAAGAATTAATGTAATGACAAATAATACTAATCCCAAAGCAAAAGCAGATAAAGTTCTAGGATCATCAAATTCTTGATCACCTATTAGGGCAATGACAATTTGGACGGTAACAGTAGTAACATTTTCAAAGGGATTGGCTGTTAAATTTGGAGCTGTTCCAGCCGCCACAACGACAATCATTGTCTCTCCTATAGCCCTTGAAACTCCTAATAAAAAAGCACCAACAATTCCAGGCAGTGCTGCTGGCAAGATGACTCTTTTAATTGTTTCCGCTTTATTTGCACCAATGCCCAAAGAGCCTTCTCTTAAACTTTGAGGAACAGAATTGATAACATCATCTGATAATGACGATATAAAAGGAATAATCATAATCCCCATCACTAACCCTGCTGCAAGAGCGCTAGTGGGTGAAGCATCAATACCAATTGATTGCCCAAATGTTTTTACAAAAGGCGCAACAGTGACAAATGCAAAAAACCCATAAACAATTGTCGGTACGCCAGCTAAAATTTCTAAAAGAGGTTTGATAATTCTTCTTACTCTTGGTGATGCATATTCTGCCAAGTAAATAGCAGTAAATAAACCAATAGGCGTAGCTACACACATGGCAACAATCATTATTAAAAATGTCCCAGCAAAAATTGGTACTGCACCAAATGATCCTTGTGATCCTGACTGTCCTTCGCGAATTGGAATGTAAGGATACCACTTTGTTCCAAATAAAAATTCAAATACAGATACATCAGAAAAAAATCGTAAACTTTCAAATAATAATGAAAAGACGATTCCAACAGTTGTTAACACTGCAACAGAGGAGCAAAAAAATAAAAAATATTTAACATAATTTTCAATTGATTGTTGTGCACGAAAAGAAGGTTGCAGTTTTCTAGAAGCAAACATCACACCCAAAATCATAACAATTAAAATCGATAAATAAAAAGAAATTGAGCTTACATATTTAATTGAAGCGTAATGTTCAGCAGCATTTAATATTTCAGTTGCCTTGCCTTCGGCAAACGAGTCACTAAGAGCGACATTTTTTATTTCTGCAATTAATAAGCTTGCATTAAGGGCAGGGTTCAAATCAAAATCAAAATTAGCAAGGACAAGATTTTGAATAATCTGATCTTCAAAAATAATCCAACCAAAATACACTATAAGAGCAGGGAGTAAGCACCAAACCATAATGTATTGCGCGTAATACGTTGGCAGGGAAGCTGTCTTAATTTCTAATTGTCTAGAATGTGAAGTTATGCGTGATTTGCCAAAAATATAAGCAGAGTAAATACCAAGTGAAATGATTATTAGAGACCAGTAAAACATGCAAATAAAAGAATGGAATACTAAAGTTTTGTTACAATTATATTACAATAAAATTAAGATATAAAAAAAGAGGGGATTTCCCCTCTTTTTGTTCAATTCAATTAAAATTATTTGTAGTTTTTCAAATTTGCAATGTCATCTAGAACTTTAGCTCTATCAGCAGGGCTTAACTCAACCAAACCAGCATCTAAAAGATAACCTTCTGTTGCTTCTTCACTTACAAATTCATTAACGTAATCCATTAAACCCGGGATTACACCTACATGTGCTTTCTTGATATAGAAGAATAATGGTCTTGCAATTGGGTATGAATAATCTTGAATACCTTCCATTGAAATTTCAACACCATTAACTTTAGCAGCAGCTACTTTATCTTCGTTATTAGCTAAGAAACTGTATCCAAAGATACCAAATGCACCTTGCTCTTTTGAAATGTGTTCAACATAAAGTTCATCGTTTTCACCACCTTCAATAACATGCCCATCTTCACGGTAAGCTTTACAGTCACCATCAGCAACTAACATATCCTTAACACAGCCTTTTTTCATAACAAGCGAGTCAAATGCATCTCTGGTTCCTGAAGAAGGAGGAGGTGCCATAATAGATATTTCTACTTTTGGTAATCTTTTATCAATATCAAACCAAGTTTCTGGCGCATTTTTATTATCTCTAGCCATTGCTTGCCAAATTTCTTCTTTAGAAAGATCAATACCACCGGCCATAGATGCACCATTTGTATATTTCCATTCATAATCAGCAGAGTAAGCAAATGCTATACCATCATTCCCTACACGAACTTCAACGATATCAGTTACACCACCATCTTGGCAAAGTGCAAATTCTTTATCTTTCTGTGCTCTTGAAGAGTTTGTAATATCAGGGTGCTCTACACCAACACCTGCACAAAATAATTTGTGCCCACCACCTGAACCAGTGCTTTCAATAACAGGTGCTTTCATGCCCTCTGAAGCCATCTTTTCTGCAACCAATGTTGCAAAAGGATACACCGTCGAAGATCCAACAATAGATATGTAATCTCTTGCAGAAGCTGAACTGGTTACTGCAAAAGAAAGAGCAAGTAAACTAACAATAATTTTTTTCATTCTAAACCTCTTTATAAATAAATTTAAATTTTTAATAGAAGTCTATTGTTACAGAAATATTAAAGATTTATTTTTTATTTGTTAATTTAGTGCAGGTAAGTAAACACTAAAAGTGCTCCCTTTTTCAAGCTCACTTTCAATTGTTAGTTTTCCATTATGACGATTTATAATGTGTTTAACAATTGATAAGCCTAATCCTGTACCGCCTAAATCTCTAGAGCGGTTTTTATCAATTCTGTAAAATCGCTCTGTTAAACGACCGAGGTGCTCACTTGAAATTCCCTCACCTTGATCTTCAATTTGAACTTGAACATATATATTGTCATCCACCATAGCCTCCTTAAGAGCAACATTGATATTACTGCCTTCCTGACAATATTTAATGGCATTATCGATAATATTAATAAATACTTGAATCATAGAATCACTGTTAAGAGAGATGATTTTTTTATTATAATGATCATCTAAATTTACTTTTAAATTTTTATCTTCTATTTTTTTATTTAAGTTATCAATGGCGCTTTGAACAACTTTTACAATTTCTACTTCTTTAAACTGAAGAGGCTTATCTTCAGTTTCATATTTACTTAATAGCAATAAATCCTCAACCAACCTTGTCATCCGCCATGCTTGATCTTCCATAATATCCAAAAATTTATGAGTGGTCGTTTTATCAAGATTAATATCATTCTTTATAGTCTCAATATAACCTACAATAGAGGAGAGGGGTGTTCGTAATTCGTGACTAACATTGGCAACAAAATCAGTTCGCATTTTTTCATAACTATAGAGCATTGTTTGATCTGTTAGCATCATAGTTAATTCAGAATCTGAGCCATCATTTTCATGAAAAAAAACAAGATCAGCTATAAAATACCAATCTTCAAAATTAGATGGTTGAAATTCAACTTTGAAATCTTTTTTTTCACTAAACGCTTTATTAATAAAGATATTTAGATCTGTAGATCTAATTACAGTATTGATATCCCTTCCTTCTTCAAGAAAAAGAAATTTTTGTTTAGCAAAATTATTATAGTAAGTGACATTCCTATCAATATCGATAACAATTGTAATTAAAGGTGTTTTATCTAGTGCCCTTTTTATGTTTTTTTTCATATTTTTTTAACTTGGGCCAATCATCATCACTTAAAATATATCCTACACATTTTTTTGATCCACATTTACAAATATGATCCTCAAAATCACTATCAAAAGGATATCCATAATTATAAGTTAGCTCTGCATCTTTTTTAATATTCTTTATGGCATATATCCAGATTTGATTATCAGTAATTTCCACTTCACAATTTGGATTACAAGAATGATTAATGAATCTTGCATAATTCCTTAAAACACCGCCATCAATATCATATTTTTTATTGAGTTCAAAAACATACACCATGCCATTTTTCTTATTTTTTTCAGCCTTTTTTAACTGAATATCTGCACGGCGATCACCTTCTTTTTTTGTAACCTTGTCTCCAATATATTGGATAACTTGATCACCTTTTTTAATATTAGATAAAGCAAAAAGACCAGAGCCATGTAGGTATGATTTTTTTTTATACCATACTTTTTGCATAGAGATTTATTAGATGTTTTTATTTGATATTCAAGAAATTACTGGTTATTTTTAAATGAAATAAAAGTTTAACAAAATAAATTTATTTTAGGATATGAAAAATACTATCTTCAGTAAAGTTTTAGCTGAATTTATTGGCACATTCTTTCTTGTATTAACCGTTGTTGGTAGTGGGATCATGGGAGAAAATTTATCTGATAATTTAGCTCTCACTCTTCTTGGTAATTCTATTGCAACTGGTGCAATTTTATTTGTTATAATTACAATGTTTATAAATATATCAGGTGCATACTTTAATCCTGTTGTTATTATTAGTGATTATATTAATGGAAAAATATCTCTAAACATATCAACAATATTCATACTTGCTCAAATAATAGGAGGAGTTTTAGGATGCCTACTTTCTAATATTTATTTTGAAAAAGAGATTTTTGAATGGTCAACTAATCAGCGCTATAGTTTTTCAACTTTTATATCTGAAATTGTAGCCACATTCGGTCTTATATTAACTATTATTATTATAGGCGCAAAAAATAAAGAAAAACTAGCTGTAGCGGTTGCATTGTACATAACAGCTGGCTATTGGTTTACATCTTCAACTAGTTTTGCAAATCCTGCAGTTACAATTGCAAGAATGTTTACAGATACTTTTACAGGCATTCATCCCGCGAGTGTTTTATACTTTATTCTAGCACAGGTAATTGGAGCACTAGTTGCATCATTTGTTGGAAAATTTTTTATATATTCAAAAAAATATTAAATCACTCACAACTATATCAACAAAATATACGGCAGAAAAAGAATAGTGTGAGTGATGTTAATTTAATAATGATTTAATTTTACAAAAATATGAACAAAATATTATTATTTAAATTTTTATAAAATAAAATTATATATTTGAAATTAATCTCCAAAATTAATTATTAATTCCTTTAATTTATATTTAATTAAATCTCTTACTTCTCTGAATTTATTTAATTGATGATCAGAAAAATTTTCTGATGCAGGGTCTTCAAGTGGGATTGGGATAACAATAGCATCAGAATTTAATAAAGGGCATACTTCTTCTTTACATAAAGGAATAACGTAATCTAAATTATTTATAAAATCATCATTCAAGCTTTCAAAATCTTTGGAAGAGTGATTAGAAATATCGATATTTATTTCCTTCATAACTTCAATTGCAAGGGGGTTAACCCTTGACGGCATTGAACCTGCACTTTGGAATTCAATATTTGGGAAAAGTGCTCTTGCAATGCCCTCAGCCATTTGACTACGAGCTGAATTTGCAACACACATAAATAAAATTTTTTTCATTAATAAATTATGACAAGTAGTAAGTGTATCCAATTATAAAAAGTGGAATTTGTAGACCAAAGTTAGTCATCAACGCTCTGTCTTTAGTTATTAAGCCAGCAATAGACCAACCGATAGCCCCCAAACCATGAATAAAAATATTGACAGGATAATTATTTAGATTGGTTAGAAGTATTCCAGTTAAAATTAAAATTGTACTTAACCACTTTAAATTGTTTGTTGTAATAAGACTCATTGATGCTCCTAAAATTAATTTATTTATATATTTCTTATATTACAGTAATTTGAAATTTTGTTTAAATGTAACAAATTTGTAACATTCCTTTATTTTTTTTTTAAAAGTTCTATAAGCCCCCGATGTTTGGATTAAAAAGTAGCTCTTTATTTAGTGATACAAAAAAACTTGAGCGAGAAATTGATGGATTTGTCGATATTCTCTCTGAGGTTGGCTTAGTATTTAAAAGTATTGTGCCAACCTATCTCAACCATTCAGCCAATGGTAAATTTGATGAAATGGTTGAAAAAGTAAAAGAAATGGAGAGTAAAGCAGATAAAATAACAAAAGAAGTGGAGCACACATTATATGAGGAAACACTCATCCCTGATGCACGAAGTGATGTATTACGTCTCCTCGAACATATGGATGAATTAATTGGTATGTACCAAGGTAATTGTTATCACTTCTCTATTCAAAAACCAAATTTTCCAAAAGAGTTTCATCAAGATCTTATCGAATTAACAGAAACAGTTGTGAATTGTGTAGAAGCTTTATGCTTAACAGTACGTTCGTTTTTTCGTGATATTAAAAGTGTGCGTGATAACGGACATAAAGTTACCTTTTATGAAAAAGAATCAGATATAAAATTTAGTGCCTTAGCACGAAGAATTTTTGATTCCGAACTTCCTTTAGATCAAAAAATGCATCTTCGATATTTTGTTGAAAAAATTGATCGCATTTGTGATCAAGCAGAAGATATTGCTGATGAAGTTCAGATCTATGCAATTAAACGATCCGTTTAATAATTAATGGACATCTCCATCATTATTTTTCTTTTAGGTGGATTATTTCTTGGATGGTCTTTAGGTGCAAATGATGCGGCTAATGTTTTTGGAACAGCAGTTGGAACACGAATGGTGCGTTTTAAAACCGCTGCTATTGTGTGTAGTATTTTTATTATACTCGGTGCTATCATTAGTGGGGCAGGGACAACTGAAACTTTAGGTAAGTTAGGTTCCATCAATGCACTGCCTGGTGCCTTTGCTGCTTGTGTTGCTGCAGGAATATCTGTGTACCTCATGACAAAAGCTGGCTTACCTGTATCCACAACACAAGCTATTGTTGGGGCCATTGTTGGATGGAATTTATACACAGGATCAGCAACTAATATAAAAGTTCTCATTACGATTTTAGGAACGTGGGTATTATGTCCAGTTATTTCAGGACTAATCGCCATGGGTTTTTTCACCCTAACAAAAAATTTTATTTTAAAGAGAAAATTGCATATTCTGCGACTAGATGCATACACACGAACAGCTCTTTTATTAGCAGGTGCTTTTGGTGCCTATAGTTTAGGAGCAAACAATATTGCTAATGTGATGGGTGTATTTGTTCCTATATCGCCGTTTACGGATATTTCTATTTCTAGTTTTTTTGTTTTTAGTTCGAAGGAGCAATTATTTTTACTTGGAGGATTAGCTATTGCCGTTGGTGTTTTTACATATTCTAAAAAAGTTATGTTCACTGTGGGTAACGATTTATTAAAGATGTCACCTGTTGCCGCTTTTATTGTTGTTATCTCCCACTCTATTGTTTTATTTTTATTTGCCTCTCAAGGTATTAGTAATTTTTTGCAATCAATTAATTTACCTTCTATTCCCTTGGTTCCCGTTTCAAGCTCGCAGGCTGTTGTTGGTGCTGTGATTGGGATTGGTCTATTAAAAGGAGGAAAAGAAGTGCAATGGTCTGTTGCTGGCAGAATTACAATTGGTTGGTTTACGCTTCCTATAATTGCAGCATTAATATCAATGATACTTTTATTTATTCTCTCTAATATTTTTAACTTAACCGTATCGTTTTAATTTACTGCTCGGTACGCAGTGATAAAATCTTCTTGAACTTTCGTTTCTATTGCCCCTTTTCTTCTCTCTCTCACAAGTTGAATTGCATCTTTTTTTTCATAGCCAAAATCAACTAACAATATTGCAGCAATTGTTCCTGCTCTTCCCTTGCCACCTCGACAATGAAAAACAACATTTGATCCCTCCATAAGTTCATTTTTAAGTAATACTTTTGTTGTCTCCCATTTAAATTTAAAATCCTGATTGGGCGCGCCTAAGTCTTGAATGGGTAAGTGATACCATTTCAAATGTTGTCGGTAAATTTTTTCAACAAACAATTTTTTATCACATAACTTTTCAAATTCTTTATCTTCCACAAAAGAAGTAATTGAACTACATTGGTTTTTTGAAAATAGCTCTAGTTGTGATGCAAGAATATTGTCATCAAATTTTCCTTGATCATTTAAACCAGGAAAAGAAGTTAAAACTATTTTACCAGCAAATTTATTTGAATCGACAAAATCATATGCATCAAACATTATTAGTTTGCAGATGCTTGAAATGAATTTTCTACATATTGTCTAAAATGCTCAACTGATGG
>CACFLO010000022.1 GCA_902567135.1 uncultured Alphaproteobacteria bacterium
AAATATTTTAAGTGGTTTTAAGGATGTATAAGATCGAAAATAAAAAATTATTAAAATTGAAATAATAATTGTATAATAAAATGAACTTCTTCTATTTACTTTTTCGTTAAAGAGAAGTTCGTTGAGAATCTCAAATGGATAAATATAAATAAAATAAGTAACACAAAATACAACAACGTAAAAAAGTGTATTCTGAATAATCTTGTTCATAAATTATATGTTAAGCAATTAATTTAAAAAAATAATATAATGAAAATATTATTAATATTAATGCTACCCATAAACTAAGATTAGTTAGAAATGTTTTTAAATTTTGATTAGATTTAATAAAACTTGGAAGAACTAATAAAAGTACGCCAATCATGTATATGAGGGGAATTAATTTACTCATAAATATCTGCTAGTATTCCTTTTCAATAAGTTCACTAACAAGAAGTTCCCCCATTCCTTTATCTTTAGCAGATTGATAAAAATTTATCGCTAACTTTGATAATTCTTCTGCATTATTTGAGTCTTTCATTAAGTCATTAATATAAGTTAAGTCCTTAAGAGTATTATTTACTGAAAATATATAACCTTTATAATCACCTTGAAGAGCTTTATCAGCAATTCTATTTAAAGCACCGGAATTACCAGAACCTAATTTAGCTACATCACATAAAAGATTAATATCTATATTTAACTTTTTAGCAGATCGAAAAAACTCTATTACAGTTGTTGTAGTTAGTAGAGATAAAAAATTAGATAATAATTTCGCCTGTGCAGCTTTCTCAACTGAGCCAAAATTAAAGACATTTTTACAAAAAGATTTAAGAAATATTTTTGAGTTATCAAAGTCATTAATATCTCCTCCCCAAATACCGCCAAGTACACCTTCTTCACTTTGAGTTGGACCTCCCATTACTGGGTTAACGGTGTATTTAATTTTTGAAGAATTAAAAATATTTTTCATTTTTGTTGTACCATTTTTATTATGCGTTGTTAAATCAATGATAAGTAATTCATTATTAATTAAAGAAACTAATTCTTCAGCAATATTAATAGCAATTGGTGTATTAGTTACACACATCATTAAACAATTAAGATTAAGATTTAACAATTCTTTATAAGAAAAAACTTCTGTCGCACCTTTTTTTATAAGCTTATCAATTGGTTCTCTATTTTTGTGGGCAGTTATAAATACATCAAAATCTTTGATAAGGTTTTTAGCCATACCATAACCCATATAACCAGCACCTATAAAACCTACTTTTTTATTGTTCATTTTTTAATTTGTTTTTATTAAATAAAGAAAATAATAGAAGAATAATTAACAAGGGTAAACATATTAAATTAAGAGTCTGCCAACTTGTAGAAAATAATATTATCCCAGCAGACAAAGAACCTAGAGCCTGTGATGAAAAAACAACGAAATCATTAACTCCTTGAGCTAAAAATTTATCCTCTTTATTGTAAGATACAACTAAAAGACTTGTACCTGTGACAAATAAAAAATTCCAACCTATGCCAAGTAATACTAAACCTATCATGTAACCATAATAGGTTTCAAAATTAAAATGAATAATAATGGTGATTAATAATATAATAATACCAGAATAAATCATTTTTTTATGTCCAAAAATTTTTATTAAGTCTCCAGTTATTAAGGATGGCAAGAACATTCCCACAACATGCATTTGCAGGACAATCCCCGTAGAGAAAAGACTAAATCCATGCATCATATTCATTGAAATAGGTGTAGCAGTCATTAAAGTGCTCATTGTAGTATATCCTATTCCTGCACTTAAAATTGATAATTGGATATTTTTATTCGACAATAATTCAAATATTGATTTTTGTGATTTAACTATTTTTGATTCAATTTTTTCTTCATTTTTATAAAATACAAAGAAGAAAAATGGAATAATTGTTAGAAGAGACATTGAAATATAAGAACCTACGTATGTTGTCTGATGAAAATCTTTAGTAACTGAGACAATGTTGGCACCTAGTAGTGAAGCTATTATACCCAATAAAAGTATTAGAGAAATAGCCTTAGGTATATTTGATTTTTCTACAGATTCACTAGCAGCAAAACGATACTGTTGAGCAAAAGCAACAGAGAGTCCAATAATCAAATTTCCTAAACAAAATAATTCAAAACTATTAATTAAAATTGCATAAGCGCAAAATAAAGAAAACAAACTATTTATTATGGCTGCTAGTGAAAAACCAAATTTTCTCCCATTCATTTTCATTATTTTAGAAGCAATTAATGAGCCAAATGCAGTGCCTACTATCATTAGCGCAGTTGGAAGAGTTGCTAAATAATTAATATTTGTCATGGAAGATCCTATAATTCCACTTAACAAAACGCTAACAACAGGTGATGTAAAAGAAAATATCTGACCAACAGATAAAATAAATAAATTTTTATTTAACATGCAGTCTTCTTATATTTTAAAAGAAATTACACAAATAAATTTATTAAATAAAATCTAATGGATATTTGTAATTTTTCTTAATTGTGTGCAAAGATATATGTGATGACATATTAGTACATTCAATTTCTTTAATTAATCGTTGTTGAAAATTATCATATTCTTCTATTGATGGAGAAAGAATAGTAATTTTATAATCACTATTACTTCCAGTTAAACGATGTACTTCAATTATTTGATCATATTTATTTACTACTTTTTGAAAATTTTTTAACCATTCGGTTGTATGATTTTGAATAGATATGGATAAAAAAACTGTAATAGACAAATTTATTTTTTTATTATCTATAATAATAGATTTTGATTTTATTATTTTTTCTTCTTCTAATTTCTTAATTCTATTCCAACAAGGCGTGTTGGATAAACCGACTTTTTTTGAAAGTTCAGAAAGAGGTTGTGAAGAATTTTTTTGTAATTCTTCAAGTATTTTTTTATCTATATTATCCATAATTTAGAAATTTATCCTTTTTTAATCATATATATTAGAAAATTTAAGAATTATATACTATTTTTTGTATATTTTATAAAAAAATATTCTAAAATTCTTCTAGCGGTATTTGATTTTCAGATTGTGCACCGTTTAATAAAAAAAGTACTAAAGAGAAAGGACTAAAACATGACTACAAAATCTTTAAATCCTGAGACAATAGCTCTTCATGGTGGATCTTACAGAAAAGATGAATCTACAAATGCAGTTGCTGTACCTATATATCAAACCACAAGTTATCAATTTAATAGTCAGGAACATGCTAGTAACTTATTTTCATTAAAAGAACTTGGCAATATTTACACACGTATAATGAATCCTACAACATCAGTGCTTGAAGAAAGAATTGCTCAATTAGAAGGTGGTTTAGCTGCAGTTGCTGTTTCTTCTGGTCAAGCTGCTTCAGCATTTGCTATACAAAATTTATGTCAAGCTGGAGATAATATAGTTTCTTCAACTGATTTATATGGAGGAACTTGGAATCAATTTGAGAATACTTTTAAAAAATTAGGCATAGAGGTTAGATTTGCTGATCCTGAAGATCCAATAACTTTTGTTAAATTATCAGATGAAAAAACAAGAGCTTTTTATGCAGAAACACTTCCAAATCCTAAACTAAACGTTTTTCCTATTGAGGAAGTTGCTACTTTAGGTAAAGAATTAGGAATTCCTCTTATTGTAGATAATACAGCTGCACCAATTACTTGTAAACCTATTAAATATGGGGCTGCTATAGTTGTGCATTCCTTAACTAAATGGATTGGAGGTCATGGTACATCAATCGGTGGAATAATAGTTGATGGAGGTAATTTTGATTGGACAAAAAAACCTCAACGACAACCTAATTTCAATCAACCAGAGCCAAGTTATTGGGGTTGGGTTTTAGGTAATGTTGTGCCAGAAGTTCTTGGTGCTAATATTACTTTTGCTGTTAGGACAAGGTTTGTTTTATTACGTGATTTAGGATCTGCACTTTCACCAATTAACGCATTTAATTTTATTCAAGGTTTAGAGACTTTGCCAATACGTTTCAAAAAACATCAAGATAATGCAGAAAAAGTTGCAAAATATCTTAAGGATAAAAAAAATGTAATTCGAGTAATTCATCCTAAATACCAATATGATATTTATAAAAAAAGAGCAGAAAAATACATGGAAGATGGTTTTGGTCCATTAGTTGGATTTGAGTTAGAAGGTGGCATAGAAGCTGGAAAAAAATTTATTGATAATCTTGAATTAATATATCATGTCGCAAATATAGGTGATGCACGAACTTTGGCTATTCATCCTGCTTCAACAACACATTCCCAGTTAAGTTCGGAAGATCAACTCAGAGCTGGTGTAACACCTGGTTATATAAGATTATCTGTTGGTATTGAGCATATTGACGACATTATTAATGATATTGATCAAGCTATTAATAAGCTTGAAAATAAAGTTAAGAACGAAGTAGCATAGAGTCCTTGTATTGTAATATCTCGTTCTTTTGAATAAAGGGTAGATTTCTACCCTTTATTTTATTATTAGTATATCCATGCCATCAAGTCATGATTACATTAAGGATAAAAGAAATAATAAAATAAAAATTTTTGTAAATAATAAATATTTAACAAGAGATAAGGCTAATATTTCTGTTTTTGATTCAGGTTTTTTACTTGGAGATGGTGTTTGGTCAGGTATACGATTTCATAATAATAAATTTTTGTTCTTAAAAGATCACTTAGATAGATTATTTGATGATGCAAAAAAAATTGATCTAAAAATGCATTTATCTAAAAAAGAAATTAGTAAAATTTTATTTAATACTATCAAAATAAATAAAATGAAAACTGATGTTCATATACGTTTAGTTGTTTCTAGAGGTATAAAAAGTACCCCCTATCAAGATCCTGCATTTACTATTTCTAAACCTACAATTGTTATTATACCTGAATATAAACAACCTCAAGAATCTGTTTATAAAAGAGGCTTAATTTTAAAAACTGTTAAAACTATTAGAGGTCCTCATAATGTTCAAGATCCAAGAATAAACTCATTAAGCAAACTCAATTGTATTATTGCTTGTATTGAAGCAAAAAAACAAAAAGCAGATGAGGCTCTTATGTTTGATATAAATGGCAACATTGCAACAAATAATAGTACTCATTTTTTCTATGTTAAAAATAATTGTGTCTATACTTCTACAGGAAAATATTGCGTAAAAGGTATTACTAGACAAAAAGTTGTAGACTTATGTAAAAAAAATAAAATTAAAGTTTATGAAAGAAATTTTAAACTTAAAGATGTGCTAAAAGCTGATGAAGCTTTTGTCACAGGTACATTTGCTAATATTATTCCGGTAAAAAAAATCAATAGTAAAAAATTTAATTTAAGAAAAAATCAAATAACCATTAAATTAAGAAATTTATATTTAGAATTAATGGAAAGATAATGATTATTTTTATGTGGTCTGGACCTCGCAATCTTAGTACTGCTTTAATGAGATCTTTTGAAAATAGGAAGGATACATATGTAATCGATGAGCCCTTTTACGCTTATTATTTAAAAAAAACTGGATTAAATCATCCAATGAAAAAAGAAATTATTAATCATTATTCTGTCTCACAAAACAAAATTATAAAATTAATAACATCAAAGCCAGAAAATGAGAAAATTTTCTATCAAAAGCACATGACCCAACATATTATAAAAAATACAAATTTAGATTGGATAACAATGGGATATAACTGTTTTCTTATAAGACATCCTGCCAAAGTTATTAATTCATATATTAAAAAAAATTCACTGCGGAATATTGATGACATCGGTTTTAAAAAACAATTTAAAATATTTAATAAAGTTAAAAAAAATAATTTAAATTTTATTGTTATTAATGCTGATAATATTTTGATAGATCCAAATAAAACAATAAAAAAATTGTGTAGAGAATTAAAAATAAAATTTTCAAAAAAAATGCTATCTTGGCCTAAGGGCAAAAGATCTTCTGATGGAATATGGTCAAAAGTTTGGTATAAAAATGTAGAATTATCGAATACTTTTTCGAAGTACAGAAAAGAAAAAATTAGTGTTCCAAAAAAATATAAGAAAATATATGAGGAGTCTCTGAAATATTATAATGAAATGAATCAATACTCAATTTAATGTTAAATATTCACATACAAGAAGCAGCTAAATTTTTATTTGAACATAGACTTAACAGATCAAATATTAATCATTTACCAAAACATATAACACCCACAACAAACAATGAAGCTTATTTAATTCAAGAAGAATTAAAACTACTATATCTTAATCTTAAAGAAAACATTTCAATAGGAAAAAAAGTAGGATGCACTAGTTTAGATGCACAAAAACAACTTGATATTAATGAGCCATTCTATGGAAACTTATTTTCTAGATTTTATTCAATTGAGCCTACAAAAATATCATCTAAAAAATTTAGCAAACCATTTATAGAACCTGAAATTGCTTTAAGAGTCAAAGAAGATATAGATATATCAAAAGCTCCGTTCGCAATTAATAATATTGATGATTTATTTGATGGATTTGTTTGTTCTTTAGAGATTGTTGACTTTAGATTTAATAAAACATTAAAGGAAATTGGTGCCTTAAATTTAATAGCCACTAATGGTGCATCAGAATTTTGGATAAGGAATTCAGAAGTATTTAAATTAAATAAAATTAATTTTGAAGATCATTCTATTAATATATCATATAATAAAAAAATTATTGGTGCAGGGAATACAAAAAATGTAATGGGCAATCCACTAAACTCAGCTTTGTGGCTTATAAATAAGATTTCAAAAAAAGGAGAAACACTATTAAAAGGACAATTTATTTCAACTGGAACATGTACAAAAGCTCATGAACTAGTTACTGAGACTGAAGTAAGTGCAGATTTTGGTAAAATAGGTAAAATTGAATTTCTATATAATTAAACTAGATAATAATTATGACTATTAAGGGATATTTTAATGAATCTTGTAGCATATGTCGTGCTGAAATTAATCATTATAAAAAAATTAATAACAGCATTGATTGGGTTAATGTGATTAATAATAAAGATGCACTACATGAAACAAAACTATCATCAAAAAATCTTATAAGAAGGTTGCATATTATTAAAAATAAAAAATTATATAAAGGTTTGGATGCTTTTCTAATAGTTTGGGAAGAAATACCGAAATATAAATTATTATCAAATTTTGCCAAATTACCTATAATTTACCATATAGGTTATTTGATATATGAATTTTTTGCATTACTTTTATTTTATAAAAACAAACATTTATTAAAAAAAGATAATCAAAATTTCAATTAGATAATTTTTCTTAATTTTGTACATTTATATAAAAAATATGATAAATAAGATTAACAGTTTTCAAAAAATATTCTTTTTAAGTATTAAAAAAAATAATCCTAATCTGATAACTATATTATAAAATGTCTGAAATTTTACAAATATCAAAAGTATCAAAAATATATAAAAATAAGTTTCAAGCATTAGATAATTTAACCTTAAGTATTAATGAAGGTGAAATATTTGCTTTATTAGGACCAAATGGTGCAGGTAAATCAACATTAATTAATATAGTCTGTGGTATTTTAAATTTTGATAATGGTAATATTACAGTTAATAATTTTGATATTAAAAAACAATATCGAGAGGCAAGATCATTAATTGGTATCGTTCCTCAAGAATTAAACTTAGAGGCTTTTGAAACAGTTTGGAATAATGTTAATTATTCAAGAGGACTTTACGGTAAACCATCTAATAATGTGTATATCGAAAAATTATTAAAAGAACTCTCATTATGGGAGAAAAAAGATAATAAATTACGTGAATTATCAGGTGGAATGAAGAGAAGAGTTTTAATTGCAAAAGCATTGTCTCATGAGCCAAAAATACTTTTTTTGGATGAACCAACAGCTTCTGTCGATGTAGAATTAAGAAAAGATATGTGGGAAGTTGTTAAAAGATTAAAAAAGAATGGTGTTACCATTATATTAACAACACATTACATTGAAGAAGCTGAAGAAATTGCTGATAGAGTTGGAATTATCAACAATGGTAAAATAATTCTTGTAGATGAAAAAGAGAATTTAATTAAAAAATTAGGTCAAAAAATATTAAAAATTGAATTAGTAAACACAATAAAAAGAATACCTACAGATCTTAAAAATTTTAATTTAGAATTAAATCAAGAGAAGAATACATTAACTTACATATATGATACTAAAGGTAAAAATACAGGCATAACATCATTGCTATCAGAGATTAAGAATTTAGGGATACAACTAAAAGATATTAGTACAGAACAAAGTTCACTTGAATCAATTTTTTTAAATTTAGTAAAGGAGTCTGAAAATGAATTGGATCGGGGTTAAATCAATATACCTACATGAAATGGATAGAATGAGAAGAACATTATTCCAAAGTCTTATATCTCCGTTTATTTCTACTTCATTATATTTTGTTGTTTTTGGATCTGCAATAGGATCTAGAATTACAGAAATTGAAGGAATAAGTTATGGATCATTTATTGTTCCTGGTATGATAATGTTAACTATTCTTACTCAATCTATATCAAATGCATCCTTTGGAATTTTTTTTCCAAAATTTACAAATACTGTTTATGAGTTATTAGCTGCGCCTCTCTCAAGCATAGAAATTATCTTAGGTTTTGTTGGGGCAGCAGCAACTAAATCATTGGTTATTGGGACTATTATTATATGCACAGCAGGTCTTTTTGTTGATCTTCATATTGAACATCCTTTTATCATGATGTTCTTTTTAATTCTAACATCTGTGACATTTGCATTATTTGGTTTTCTTATAGGTATTTGGGCAGATAATTTTGAGAAACTACAACTTATTCCTATTTTAATTATCACTCCATTAGTATTCCTCGGTGGAAGTTTTTACAGTATTAATATGTTACCTGAGTTTTGGCAAAAAATTTCACTTCTTAATCCGGTTTTATATCTTGTTAGTGGTTTTAGATGGAGTTTCTATGAAATTGCTGATGTAAGCATAATAACAAGTTTAATAACAATTTTATTTTTTTTATTTTCATGCGTATTAATAATAAGTTATACTTTTGCAAAAGGATATAAAATTAAAAATTAATAATTACAGATTGTGATTAAAAACTCTATTATTAAAAACTACAAAAAAAATGGTGTTGTAGTATTACGTGATATTATAAGTAAAAAATGGATAAACATTCTTAAAAAAGGTGTAAAAACAAATTTTGAAAATCCAAGTAAATATAAATGTGTGTATGAAAAGAATAATCATAAAGAAATTTTTTATGATGATTATTGTAACTGGAATAGAATAAAAGAATACAAACAATTTATATTTCAATCAAATATTTCTGAAGTCGCAAAAGAATTGATGCAATCTTTAAAGGTCAATTTATTTCATGAACATGTTTTAGTTAAAGAAATTGGATCAAAAAAAAGAACACCATGGCATCAAGATCAATCATATTATTGTGTAAATGGAAAAGATAACTGTAGTTTTTGGATACCATTAGATGAAGTTAATAAATCATCTTCTCCTGAATTTGTTATTGGTTCTAATAAATGGAACAAGCAATTTCTACCTACTAAATTCTTTGGACATAGTTATGAGCAAAAAGATGGAGAATTTGAACACATACCAAACATAGAAAACAACAGAAAAAAATATAAAATTAAAAGTTGGAAAGTGAGTCCTGGAGACGCTGTTGTTTTTAATTTTTCTACAGTGCACGGTGCTCCAGAAAATAATTCAAAAAATAGACGCAGAGCTTTTTCTGTTAGATTTACTGGAGATGATGCTACTTATATTAAACGAAAAGGTGAAATGTCTCCACCTTTTCCATATGTAAAATTAAAAAATGGAGATCCTTTGGACTCTAAAACTTTTCCAGTATTAATTTCTTCTTAAATAATAAATATAAGGTAGGGAAGTTGCATACATAATTAAACTGTAGGTTGCTGCAGGTATTAAATAAGCACCTCCATCAAAAAAAACATTCGCAACTACAATTGCTAGTGTTCCATTTTGAAGGCCACATTCAAGAGTAATGGCTTTTTGTTGAGATACATCAGAAATAAAAGATTTACTTAAATAATAAGCCAAAAGCATCATAACTATATTTAAAACAAGTGTAATTAATCCGGCCTCAGCAAAATATGCAACTACATTTTCTCTTTCTGCTAAAACTGCACCTAATAAAACTAAGAAAAATAAAACGGTTGATATTTTTTTTGCTAAATTTTCAAAGGAACTAATAATGTTTTTTAATAACATACCTATTAAAACAGGAATAGTTACTATTAAAAACATTTTCAATGCAATATCAATAAGTGAAATTCCTTCACTTAATAAATTAGTACCTAAAATGGATAATGAAATGCCCAAGATTAATGGAATTGTAATTACACTTAATATACTAATTACCGCTGTTAAAGATATTGATAACGCTACATCACCTTTAGCAAAAGAAGTTAAAATATTTGATGTCGCTCCACCTGGTGCAGCAGCAAGTATCATTACACCTATTGCTATCTCTGGCGATAATGGCCAAATATAAACAAGTATCAAAGCTACAATTGGCAAAAGAATTAACTGGGATATAAATCCTACAAAGAATTCTTTTGGTTTTAAAAATATTCTTGTAAAATCAGAAATTGACAATCCAAGACCTAATGAAAACATTATAAATGCCAAAGCAATGGGTAAAATTACATCAGTTACAATATTCATAATTTAAAATATCATTTGATTCTTCAAATAAATATAAAATTATCTAACATTTTTGTATATAATGATATAAATTTTTAATGTTTCTAAACTTAGATAAATTAAATAAAAACAAAATAGCAGCTTGGGCAGTACATGGATTTACAGGTTCTGGCGCTGTTTTGGGGTTTTTAGCAATCATTGCTATTTTGAACAGTGATGCTGTAGGTGCGTTTTTATGGTTAGGATTAGCTTTGTTGATAGATGGTTTAGATGGAACTTTGGCTAGAAAAGTTAATGTTACTGAGCAAACACCTAATATTGATGGTACAATTTTAGATAGTGTCATTGATTATTTAAATTATGTAATCATTCCAAGTCTAATGATTTACTGGTTTGGCATGGTTCCAGGAATATTAGAAATTATTATACCCGCAGCTATTTTTTTAGTATCTCTTTTTACTTTTGCAAATCTTCAAATGAAAACTGAAGATTATTACTTTAGAGGCTTTCCAGCTGTATGGAATATTGTAGTATTATATTTTTTTATATTAGGGACACATGAGTACATAAATGCTGGAGTAATAATTATTTGTTTATTTTTAACATTTGTTCCAATTAAATTTGTTCATCCATTAAGAGTTAAAGAATTAAGAAATTTAACAATTTTTTTTACGATTATATGGTCTGCCACAACTTTAAAATTAGTTACAACACCCTCCTCCAAAATTTTTATGATCGATAGTACTATCATCTTTATACTGTGGGTATTAACTTCTATATATTTTGCTGTAATATGCTGGGGTCGCTCGATAAAAAAATATGAATAGTTTTTTGGACTCAATAATTAAAAGAGATCCTGCTGCAAGAAGTAGATTAAATGTTATTTTGAATTACCCAGGAGTGAAAGCTGTTTTCTTTCATTTTATTGCTAATAAACTTTGGAATATGAACTTAAAAATTATTGGAAGAATGATATCTCAATTTAGCCGATTTTTAACAGGTATAGAAATTCATCCAGCTGTTAAAATTGGAAAAAATTTTTTTATTGATCATGGTTTAGGTGTTGTATGTGGCGAAACATCTGAGATAGGAAATAATGTAACTATTTATCATGGAGTAACTCTAGGAGGAATTTCTCCTGCAGAAAAATCATACGAACAAATAAATGTTAAAAGACATCCAACAATTTCAGATAATGTAATTATAGGTTCTGGAGCACATATCTTAGGTCCAATTAAAATTGGTAAAGGTGCAAGAATTGGAGCTAATACAGTAATACTTAAAGATGTTCCGGAATATGCAACTATGGTTGGTAATCCAGCTAAAAATATAAGTACAAATACAGATACGAGTTTTAAACCTTATGGTGTAAGAGACATTGATGCTAACAAATAATATTATTGATTTAATAGGCAATACTCCATTAATTAAACTTAAATATCCATCTGAAATAACGGGCTGTGAAATTTACGGAAAAGCTGAATTTCTTAATCCTGGTGGATCAATTAAAGACAGAACTGCACTTGGAATAATATTAGATGCTGAAAAAAATAATTTAATTGAACCAAATGGAATATGTGTTGAGGGGACTTTTGGCAATACTGGTATAGGCTTAACCCTTGTCAACAACGCTAAAGGTTACAAAACTGTTATAGTTATGCCAAATATAACTGCTCCATCAAAAAGAGATATATTAACAAATATGGGAGCGGAGCTACATTTAGTAGAACCTAAACCTTTTTCTGATCCAGGAAATTATCAGAGAGTCTCTGAAAAATTAGCAAAAGAAATAGAAATGAAGAGAGGTGTAAAAACATTTTGGGCAGGACAATTTGAAAATATATCTAATTATAAATATCATGAAAAAACAACTTCTTCTGAAATTTTTAATCAAACTAATGGCAAAATTGATGGATTTACATGTTCTATTGGAACTGGAGGAACGTTAACAGGAGTTGGAATAGGTCTAAAATCAAAAAATAAAAATATTAAAATAGCCTGCACAGACTCACAAGGTTCATCCATGTACAATTATTTTACTAAAGGTAAGTTAGAAAAAAAAGGAGAACCTTCTTTTACTGAAGGTATAGGACAGGCTAGAATTACCAAAAATTTAGAAAAATGTTCAGTAGATATGTCATATTATGTTGATGACAAAGAATGCTTAGAAATACTTTATAAGTTAATAAAAACTGACGGCTTATTTCTTGGAACTAGTTCTGGAGTAAATGTGATGGGTGCAATCAAAATGGCGAAGGAATTAGGTCCAGGTAACACAATAGTCACTATTCTATGTGATGATGCAAATAAATATTATGAAAAAATGTTTAATAAGAATTTTTTAAATGATAATAATTTACCTATTCCAGATTGGTTATAAATATGGCGCAAAAGAAAAGATTATTTAATACAAAAGTTATCCATAGCGGACATAAAGAGGATAAAGAAACTGGGGCAGTAATGCCCCCAATTCATTTATCTTCAACTTTTAAGCAAAAAAGTCCAGGTGATTTTAAGTATGAATATGCAAGGACTAACAATCCTACTAGAGAAATTTTAGAAAAATTATTAGCTGAAATAGAAGAAGGTAATCAAGCATTTGCTTTTTCATCGGGTATGTCTGCTATTAATTGTTTAACAGATGCTTTAGATAAAGATTTTCATATTATTTGTTCTGATGATGTTTACGGAGGAACAAGAAGAATTTTTGATAAAGTTAAAAGTGTAAATCAAAATATTGAAATAACTTATACTGACTTTAATAAAGAAAATAATTGGCCTGGTTTAATTAAAAACAATACAAAAATGATTTGGATTGAGACTCCTTCAAATCCTCTTTTAAAAATCGTTGATATAAAAAAAATAAAATCTGAAATTTCTAATGAAAATATAAAAATTGTTTGTGATAATACTTTTGCCTCTCCTTATAATCAACAACCATTAACTATGGGGGCTGATGTTGTATTGCATTCGTCAACAAAATATCTTGGCGGTCATTCAGACTTAATTGGTGGTGCGATAGTTATTAACGATGACCTAGAACTAATTGAAAAAATAAAATACTTACAAAATGCTGTTGGATCAGTCCCCTCTCCTTTTGACTGTTATTTATTGATTCGTAGCATAAAAACACTAGGTGTTAGAATGGAGAGACACAATTCAAATGCTATGTTAATTAGTGAATTTCTAAAAAATCACCCAAAGATAAAAACAGTTAGATACCCTGGTTTAAAATCAGACCCTAATCATGAATTAGCAACATCACAGATGAATGGTTACGGAGGTATTATATCTATTGAATTAGATACAGACTTAAAGGGTACAATCAAATTTTTAGAAAATATAGAAATTTTTACTTTAGCCGAAAGTTTAGGGGGTGTTGAAAGTTTAATAGAACATCCAGCAATAATGACTCATGCTTCCATTAATAAAAATATAAGAGATGAGCTTGGAATTAGTGATTCTCTGGTAAGATTGTCAATTGGTATTGAAGATCCAGAAGATTTAAAAACTGCATTAGAGAATTCCTTAAATTTACTCTAATCCAATAATTTTTTTAATATTTGGTTTAAAATAATTTGGTCCTTTCATTACCTTACCAGACTCATTGTAAATTGGTTTTCCATCATCTCCTAATTTACTCATATTTGAATTCTGAACTTCATTAAAACAACTATCTAGATCAACGCCAAAAGAATGCCCAGCTCCATATGTAACATAAAGTATATCAGTTAAAGCATCAGCTACTTCAATAATATCGTTATTATTAATAGCTTCTTTTAATTCATTTAATTCTTCCTGAATTAAATCTATCCTTAATTGAACAATTTTAGAGTCAGGAAATTCGGGAGTATTTTTTACTTCCTGACCATAGGTATTCATAAAAGTTTTTACTTTATTAAAATTTGACATATCACTCATTTCATTAAAATTATTTATAAAAAATATCGTTAAATGTAACAAAAATAAATAAAAAAGATATAATTGTTAATCCAGTTGTAATATAAATTCTAGTTACAAGTTCAGGAAGGGAATTTGCAAAAATCTTACTTATGACAAAATAAACAATATGCCCTCCATCAAGAAGAGGAATGGGTAAAAGATTAAAAACACCTACAAATAAAGAAATTACAATAAATAAAAACATTACTCCTCTTAGTTTATCTAACATCATTTGATCAGCCATTTTAACAATTCCTACTGGTCCAGCTAACTGTTCCTTTAGAGTATTATCTTGATAAGATTGCCTTAAAAAATTTATAGATGCAGAATAGTAAGTTGGAATGAATAATAAAGATTGTTGGATTGATTCATATAAATTAAATTTTTCAACAACAGGCTCACTATTACTTGATATTCCGATAACAAATCTTTTTATTTCTTCATTAAAATTTAGTTCAAAATTCTTTTCTATGAGTTCATTGTTTCTTTGAATTAATATTGAGATATATTTGCTATTACCTAAAGCTTTAGGAATATCGCTAAACTCATATATTTGACTATCATTTACAGAAATAATAATATCATTAACTCGTAAATCATTTTTTTCAGCAGAAGAATTTTCTAAAACTTTACCTATTATTGGAGCAAATGAAGCAATTCCAAAAAAAAAGAATATGCTAAACAAAGCTATCCATGCAGAGAATATATTAAAAAAACTGCCAGCAAGCAGGATAAATATTTTTTGATAAAGTTTTAATGATTGAAAAGAGCCAGGTTCTTGATTTTGTTTTTTTTGAAAAACTGAATCCAGGCCCTTGATTTTTACATAACCTCCTAGAGGAATAGGTGAAATTTTCCAAACAGTATTATTTTTATCTGTGAATTTTAATAATGGTTTTCCAAAACCAATAGAAAAGTCGGTAACTTCAGCTTTAAATATTCTTGCAAAAAGATAATGACCAAATTCATGAATAAATACAATGCATATAAAAACAAAAAGTAAATTTAAATAAATCATTTATTTATGCATTGGATACATCTTCATAATCTTCAATAGGTGGACATACGCAAAAAAGATTTCTATCACCGTATACATTATCTATTCTCGCAACAGGTGGCCAATATTTATTATTGTATAAGTAAGAATGAGGAAAAACTGCTTCCGCTCTTGTATATTTATGATTCCATTCATCTGCTGAAACTTCCTCTATAGTGTGTGGAGAGTTTTTTATTGGATTATCTTCTGCATCATAAGTGCCATCTCTAATTTTTTGAATTTCATTATGTATTGAAATCATAGCTGTACAAAATCTATCAATTTCTTCTTTCGATTCACTTTCAGTGGGTTCGATCATTAAAGTTCCTGGCACAGGAAAAGACATTGTTGGAGCATGGAAACCATAATCAATAAGTCTTTTTGCAATATCTTCTTCAGATATATTTAATTCATCTTTGATTGGACGAATATCAATTATGCACTCATGAGCAACCATTCCATTTTTACCAGAATATAACAAAGGAAAGAAATCACTTAATTTTTCTTTTATATAATTGGCATTTAAAATTGCTATTTGTGTAGCTAATTTTAATCCCTCGTCTCCCATCATCGAAATATATGAGTAAGAAATAGGCAATATAGATGGGCTTCCCCATGGCGCGGCAGAAACCGCATCAAGTTCTGTTAATCCAAGCTCATTTTTAACGATTGGATGTCCTGGTAGAAAATTCTCTAAATGTGATTTGACTCCAATAGGGCCCATGCCAGGACCACCTCCTCCATGAGGAATACAAAAAGTTTTATGTAGATTCATATGAGAAACATCAGGACCAAATTTTCCAGGTTTTGCAATTCCTACCATTGCATTTAAATTAGCCCCGTCCATATAAACTTGACCGCCATTATTATGAATTGCTTCGCAAATTTTTGATATTGATTCTTCAAATACGCCATGTGTAGATGGATAAGTAATCATCAAAGCTGCTAATTTATTTCCAGCTTCTTTAATTTTAATGTCCAAATGATTTAAGTCTACGTTTCCTAAATCATCACATTTAACAATGGATACTTCCATACCACACATTTGTGCACTTGCTGGATTAGTTCCATGAGCACTGTTAGGTATTAGACATACATTTCTATCATACTCATTATTAGACTCATGAAATTTTTTAATTGCAAGTAATCCTGCAAATTCACCTTGAGCTCCTGCATTTGGTTGCAATGATATTGCATCAAATCCTGTTATATCTTTCAGCATAGATATTAATTCTCTCATCATTTGATTATAACCCTCTCTTTGTTGTTTTTCTAAAAAAGGATGGGCGTTTGCAAATCCTGGTAACGTTATTGGTAGCATTTCTGAGGCAGCATTTAATTTCATAGTACATGAACCAAGGGGGATCATTGATCTATTAAGCGCAATATCTTTATTTTCTAATTTTTTTAGATATCGCATCATTTCTGTCTCAGAATGATAAATATTAAATATCGGATGGGATAATATTTTATCTTTTCTAAGAATACTTTCATCATTAAAAATTAGGTCAAGATTGTTTTCAATTTCGTAAGCATCAATTTTTTTATTGGCTGTATTAAAAAAAGCAATTAGATTATCGATGTCTTCTAAAGTTGTAGTTTCATCAATCGTGATCGAAAATGTTGTGTTGTTAATTAGTCTAAAATTAATTCCCTCTTCCACAGATTTATTAAACCAGTATCTAGCTTTAGCATCTTGAATGACTATTGTATCAAAATATTTATTAGATTTAATTTTATAATCTAATTTTTCTAATGATTTTTTAAGATATCTAGTATTGTGATTTACAGTAGATGCAATATTTATTAACCTTTCCGGCCCATGATAAATAGCATAGGCTGCTGCAATTATTGCTAATAAAGCTTGGGCAGTACAAATATTACTGGTTGCTTTTTCTCTTCTTATATGTTGTTCACGAGTTTGAAGTGCCATTCTGTATGATCTTTTATTGTTTCTATCAACTGATACACCTATTAACCTACCTGGCATTAATCTTTTAAATTCATCTTTAGTTGCAAAAAATGCTGCATGAGGCCCTCCTAATCCCATCGGAACTCCAAAACGTTGGGAACTGCCTATAACAATATCAGCATCATAAGAACCTGGAGATTTCATAACAACCATACTCATAATATCTGCAGCAACAATGGATACGATTTCCTTAGATTTATTACTTTTAATAAGTGTGTCTAAATCTTCAATTTCGCCGTAAGTATCAGGATTTTGTATCAAGCAGCCAAAAGTATCTTCGTTTGGTTTACCTTCTATAATTGTTATTCCAAGAGGATGGGCTCTTGTTCTTAAAACTGATAAAGTTTGAGGGTGACAAGAGTTTTGAATACAAAAGGTATGTTGTTTATTTTTCTTAATCTTGTATGCCATCATCATAGCTTCTGCTGCTGCAGTACTTTCATCTAATAAAGATGCGTTAGCAATATCTAATCCTGTTAAATCAATTATCATTTGCTGAAAGTTCATTAACATTTCTAAACGGCCTTGAGAGACTTCAGGCTGATATGGTGTATATGCAGTATACCAACCAGGATTTTCAAGAATATTTCTCAAAATAACACTTGGTGTCACAGTATTATGATAACCAAGACCAATATATGTTTTTTTAAATTTATTTTTTAAGGATAAAAGTTGCATATTAACTTTGTTAAATTCTTCTGACATTCCTGGTTTTAATTTTAATTTATCTTTAAATAAAATATGATCAGGGACAGTTTTTTGAATTAGTTCATCAAGATTTTTACATTTTATAAATTTTAACATTGATTCTATATCATCATTTCTAGGTCCAATGTGTCTACTTGCAAAAGAATTTATATCGATCATTTATTTATCCAAAAATTCTAAATACTGATCTAAAGACATCAAAGTATTATATTGATCTGGATTAGATACTTTTATTTTGAATATCCAACCTTCATTTTCAGCATCTTGATTAACTATAGATGCATCGTTTGACAAATTATCATTTATTTCTGTAACTTCACCATCTATAGGTGAGTAAATATCTGAAGCAGCTTTTACAGATTCAATAACACATAATTCTTCTTTTGCTTTAACTACTTTACCTAAAGTGGGTAAATCCACAAAAACAATATCACCTAAACTTTCCTGAGCATGATTTGTAATACCAACAGTTGCAATGTCGCCACTAAGTTGAACCCACTCATGCTCTTCAGTATATTTTTTTTCACCCATATTAATCTCCTTTTTTATAATTTTTTTTCACAAATGGAATTTTCTCAAGTTTAATTTCCTCATATTTATCACGAACATTAACGTATTTTTTTTCAGAAATATTTGAAAGTTTATTTATATAACCAATACCAATGGATTTTTTTAAAATTGGCGAGTAACATCCACTCGTAATAAATCCAATTTCTTCTTTATTATTATTATGAATAGTCATTTGATTTCTTAACATGATTTTATTTATTGGACTTAATCCTATTTTTTTTACTGATGGGATTGAACTTAATTCCTTTGATAAAATTTCAGAACCATTTAAATTCTGATCTTGCAATCTGTTTTTATCTAAAGCCCATGACAAACCTGCTTGTATAGGATTTATATCTTCGTTTATTTCATTTCCATATAAACTTAGACCAGCTTCTACTCTTAATGAATCTCTACAACCTAGGCCGCATAAAATTACATTATTATTATTAAGAATATCACTAATTAATTTTTCTGCCTTATTATTTGATATTGATATCTCAAAACCATCTTCACCTGTATATCCAGATCTAGAAATAAAAAGATCGCTATCATCATATTGAAGAATTTGAATATTTAAAAAATTCATAGATGCAGGTAGATTTAATATTGAATTAATAGAAGAAAAAGATTCAGGTCCCTGTATTGCAATCAAACATCTGTCTTCAAAAATTTTAAAATTTGAAATAGTTGCGTTAAAGATTTTATTAAGTATTTGTTTTCTTGATGAATTATAAACTATATATAAAAATTCATTGTTATCAAATTTAATTTTCGAAATCATAATATCATCAACAATTCCTCCATTAGAATTTAAAATAAATGAATAGTGACATTTGTTTGATATTATTTTTTTTATATTCAAAGGTATGTATGTTTCTAAAGCTAAAATATTTTCTTCATTAAAAGGAATAAGAATTTGGCCCATATGAGAGACATCAAAGATACCTGTATGATTTCTTACATGTAGGTGCTCGTTTATAATGCCTTTCTTGTAATTAATTGGCATATCATAACCAGCAAATGGAACAAACTTTGCATCATTTTTTTTATGAAAATCTTTTAAATAAATATTTTTTAGAGCTTCTTCAGTCAAAATGACTCCTGTTAAGCCCTCTCTGTATATTTACCTGAGAGTTTTTACTCCTTCGGTAGAGATTAATCTCTTTTCCAGATTTTTTATTCTAACGGTCCTTTTTGCCTGAGAGTTTCCGGGTCGTTGCTCCTTCGGCTCTGTAGAATTACAGTATCTCCCGTTAATAATAATTTATACTATTGTTGTATATTTTCAATTATTTTAGAGGGATATGGTTTGAATTTTTTGCTGATTGATAATTATTTGAGATATCCTCATAAAGTTTATTAATTTCTTTGATTTTTGCTAATAATTTATCGTTTTCTGAATTTTGTAATTTTTTAATTTCTTGTATAATTGAGTAACTTTGCCAGAAAGTGTTATTTTTTGAATATTCACCTTTATCAATCTTAAAGACTTCTTTTAAAATTTTCAGATCATAAGGAATATTAAAATTAGATTCAGTTTCTTCATAATGAAATAAATAATAGAAATTATCGAAACCACTCCAAGTAATTGCAGACAAACATAAAGAGCAAGGTTCATGAGAGGAAATAAATAAATAATCTTTTGGATTTAAATTTTTTAATTTAAAAAAATTTATTATAGTAGAAATCTCTCCATGATATATTGGATTCTCTATTTCATTATTTACACCTGTAACAACTAAACTTAAATCAATTTTATTTAATACAAAGGCCCCAAATATTTTATTTCCTTTAGAAACAGAGATATTAGTTTCTGGTATAAGATTATTTAAAAAAATATCTAAAATTTTATTATATTTTTTAAAGTTCATCAATTAACTCTTACAATAAATAAAGAGTTTTAGGCAAAAAAAAAGACCCAGCAAGCTAGGTCTTTTTCATGTATCGTGCATTTCCTCCCGATACAAACTAAATAAAGTTTCCTTTATTTAATTTGCTTACTACCTTTGCGTGTAATAAGTATTTATAATTTAACTCTAGAAATATTGATTATCAAATAAAAAAGATAAAATATTAATTTTAATGTGTATATGTTTGTTAATAAGCTGTTTAAAATTATCTTATTGGTTGATCTGTACTAACTTTAATACTTAAATGATACTCTCTATATAAAGTAAAAAAACTCCCAATTAATATTAATGAAAGACCAGCCATACCTTTTATTGTTAAATAATCATTCCAAATAAAATAACCAAATAATATCGACCAAATTATCAAACTGTATTCATAAGGAGCAATGGTTGAAGGTGATCCTATCCGATAGGCACCAAAAATGGAAAAAAATCCAATTACTGCAGTAAAACCAATAATTATTAGTAATAAAAAATAATTTAAACTAGGAATATTCCAGCTAATAAGCACAAATTTATATTCTAACAATTGATACGGAGTAAATGTTAAATTATTTACATAAAAATAAATTATAATTGAAAAAACAATAGCTGATAAATAAGTGTGTAATATTTGTGTAAATAGAGAGTCTTTATCAGATGTTTTTTTCTGAATTACAACTGTTAGCGCGTAGAAAAAAGCACAAAAGATTGGGAATAGAGTATAAATATTAAAATCATTAAAATTTGGATCTAGAACTAAGTACACTCCAATAAAACCGATTAAAATTGCACTCCATCTATATATACCAATATTTTCACCCATAATAAATTTTGAACTTATAGTTACAAAAAAAAGGGCTGACAAAAAATAAAGTAACTGCTTCAGGTAAAGAAATCTTTGATAAAGAAAAATAATACAAGCTAAAACCAATAAAAAATATGGTTACCCTCAAAATAGTAATAAAAGGATAATAAGTTTTGAAAATTAGTTGAATTTTATAGAACCAACAATAAGTAAAAATAACTAAAATTCCAACTATAGATCTTACTATATAAATTACATAAATATTTATTGAATCAGACATTAATTTAATCAATGTATCTTGAATAGAAAAAACAAACATGCCTAATATAATCAAAAAAATAGCTTTAATATTATTATCTAGTGACATCATAAATTTATGAATGTTATAAAGTTTTGTTAATGAAAAAAAAGAAGATATTTAATATCATCGGTATTATGACAGGAACATCAATGGATGGGATTGATATTTCTTATATTTCAACAGATGGAATTAATAAAGTTAAAATACTAAAAGAAAAAAGTTACCCATATTCACTCTATGAACAAATTGAAATTAAAAAAATAAATATAACAAATATTAGTAAAAAAAGCATAATAAATTCTCATAATGTTAAAATAACAAATTTAATTATCAAATATT
>CACFLO010000023.1 GCA_902567135.1 uncultured Alphaproteobacteria bacterium
TTATCCAGTCTTCATTATGATTTAACCATCCAAACTTAATGGCTTTTACTATTGAGTATTGAAGCTTAGACAATAATGTTATTTCTTTAATTGATTTTGCTAGTATTGCTGTTTCTTCATCAATTTTATATTCTTTATTAAAAATTTCATCACAACTAGATGTTAATTTATCTAAATTATCTCCTTTTCCATTTTCAATCTCTCTATTTGGAATTCTAATGGTTTCAATATCGCAAGATTTTAATAATTCATCTCTTTGTTTATCTATTTCGGGCTTGTCTTTATGCTCACTCCCATCAATTTCTATAGCGATTGGTTTTATGCTTGGGTGACAAAAAAGAAAATCAATGCGTCTTTTTCCTGGATTTTCAAAACTATGTGAACTTAATAAGTCATCTAAATTAACTTGAGGTAAAAACCAATGAGATGCATCTCTACCAAAATAATTTGGAATTAATTCATTTATAAATTTTTGCTCAATCTCACTATCAAATAATGAAGTATCAGTATTTGTATTAAATTTAAATTCTGAATCTAATTTGAAATCAATTTTATTATTAAATTGATTTATAATTGCATTTTTTAATTTAAGATTAATATGTCTAGATGTTAAACTATAACTTAAATCACTATCATCATTGGTGTTTTTTTGAAGACTATTATCTAAACCATACTTTTCAATTATACTTTTCTCTGTTTTCGCAGTACATAATGGTAATAATCCCCTTTGAAGAAATTTAATTAAAATTGAGCAAAGAAAATCACTATCTGGTTCTGAGTTTCTTTTTCTATCTTTTTTGTATAATAGTAAAGTTTGACTAATAGTTTTTTTTAATTCCAATTCTTCTTCTTCAAAGTAATAACTGGCAAAACTGGGTAAAGAGCCAATGCTGGTATATTCTGATAGCCAAGCTGATCTAGATTTATAATCTTTCCATACAATAGATTTAACTTTACTCTTACCATTACTATCCGAATTATTTGAAAAGTTAGATGAGGAATTATTTTTATTGTTTGTAACATTATTATCATAATTTACAATTCCTCGACATTTTGGAAAATTATCACAACCCCAAAAATTTTGCCCTGCAAATTTTCCTTTCTTAGCTTCACGTAAACTCATTTCGCTATTACATTTGGGGCACTTTGGTGACATATTAATTTTATTTTAAATATACTTAAATAAATATCAAATAAATAAGCTTAAAATATGTTTTTTTACTAGTCATTTTAATAAAATTTAAGTTATTTATTTAAATGTGTTTTATTTGATTGGTATATTTTTATCTGCATTATTATTGCTAATACACTTAAATCATACTGATGCTGACTTTAAATTTATAATATTTTGTTTGGGACTGATTATTTTTTTTTATATTAAATATAATAGAAATAAAATTGATAATCAAAAACTAAATACATTAAATCAAACATCTAAAGAAGAAGATAATATTACTAGTGAAAATAATTATTTGAAAGCTCATTATAATAAAGCGAAATCATATGAAGAATCAGTACGTTTAAGAAATAAAGCGAAATCAGAAGAATCAGAACGTATAAGAAAATTAAAACTAATAAATAAATTCAAGAAATTAGACATAGAAGATAAAAAAAAACAAAACAAAGAAAATAAATTACTTAAAAAAAATATTAATACTAATAAAAAAGTTTCTATTAAGAAAGCTAAAACTAATAAGAAAAATATTTTAAAAACAAAAGAGGAAGATATATATGTTGCTATTGATTTTGAAACAGCTAACAATTCTAAATCCAGTGCCTGTGAAATTGGTTATGCTTTATTCACAAGAAAAAAAATAATTGATAGTGATTCATTCCTTATTAGACCTCCCACAAAATCTTTTTACTTTACTGATATACATAATATCACTTGGGAAGATGTTGAAAATGAACCTACTTTTGATGAAATTTGGCCAGTTGTATATAGTAATAGCAGAATGAAAAGTGTTAAATTTATCGCAGCTCATAATGCTTCATTTGATAGAAATGTTTTAGAAGCTTGTTGTAATTATTATTCTATTAATGTTCCCAGAAAAAAATTTATTTGCACTTATAGAAATATTTCTAGTAAAATTTGGTCATTTGAAAATAATAAACTTTCAACAGTATGTAGAAATTTAAAAATACCACTAGATCATCATAAAGGTAAATCAGATGCAGAGGCATGTGCAAAAATTGTAATTAAAGCTTTCAAAGAAGGTTGGGAATATATTTAATCTATTAAGTTTAATAATGGTATAAATAATTAGATGGTCAATAATGCAAAATTAACAGGATGTTTACTTGGGCTTGCCGTTGGAGATGCACTAGGTTGTACTTTAGAATTTAAAAAACCAGGAACTTTTGAACCGTTAACAAATATTATTGGTGGAGGTGTTCATCAATTAAAAGCAGGGGAGTGGACAGATGATACCTCCATGGCTCTTTGTCTTGCGCAAAGTTTAATTGATTGCAAAGGTTTTGATGCCAAAGACCAAATGATTAAATATTCTAAGTGGTATGATGATGGTTATATGTCTTCAACAGGTGAATGTTTTGATATTGGTAATACAACAAGAAAAGCATTAGATGATTTTGCTATTACTAATAATCCATACTCTGGAGAAAAAGATATAAGATCTTGTGGTAATGGTTCTATCATGCGTCTTGCACCTATTCCGATGTATTATTGTAAAGAACCAGAAGTGGCTCTCAAATATGCTGCACTAAGCTCTAAAACAACTCATGCTCATTCTTTATGTGTTGATGCATGCAGATACATGGCAGGCATTATTGTAGGTTTATTAAATGGAGAGAGCAAGGAAACTGTTCTCTCATCCATGTATTCACCTGTAGAAAATTATTTTATGAATGAACCTTTATGTGATGCAATAAAAGAAGTGGCAAATGGTTCCTTTAAAACAAAGAAACCACCCGAGATTAAAGGCACAGGGTTTGTAGTTGAATCATTAGAAGCAGCACTATGGGCTTTTTATCATGAAGATAATTTTAAAGACGGTGCATTAAAAGCTGTTAATCTTGGAGATGATGCAGATACAACGGGAGCTGTTTATGGTCAGATAGCAGGAACTATCTATGATATTCCCCAAGATTGGCTTCAAGTATTATCAATGCAAGAGAAAATTATAAAGATTTCATATCAATTATTACCCTCTTAACCTTTGAGGGAATGGTGGTATAATTTGATTATGGATAATTTTAAATGCCCTTACTGTGGTTGTGAAAAATATAGTCGTATAATGAATATTGAACCAAGCCCGGATGATGAAAATTTTGATGTACATGTGATTTATGATTGCAGAGATTGTGGGAAAGAAATTAAGTGGCCTAGAGATAAGAATAAAAAAGAAAATTAGTTACGAATTTCTTGCTGATAAAGGTGTTTTTGAAAATCAATGAATGTATTTTTTATATCTTCCACATCACCCAAAATTTTTTCACCATCTGTAACAGTGTGATACTTAAGTTCTATTAAATCACTCAGTCTATTTATATCAAGTTCTTCGACTCCGCCCTCAACATACCTACCTAACACAAAATCTATAAAATCTTTTTGTTTTTCAGATAGATTGCTGTGTATTTTATTTTCTGCGGCAGACACTCTAGCTGCTCGCTGTATTGGCTCTCTACTGTAGACAATGTGTTCCAACACATCAAATAAATCACTGTTTTCTGCCTCTATTAATGTTTGAATAGATTTTAAATTTTCTTTTGTAAATCCGTTATCTTCAATTTTTTTTAACAATTCATTTCTTGTGATAGGGGAAGACCAAATTTGCCTTAATTCTTCTTCATTTTGAAAAAATGTTGGAAGTGTAACTGTGTTGAATAATTTTTTTATAAATTCTTCTGCGGATACTGGTTTACCTTGAAAATAAAAGAGTGTTTTCGATGTTGATTTAATCGCAAGCTCTTTTCCTTCAGCTAATTTAATTATAATTTTTTCTTTTTTGGGTTTTTCTTCTTCATCTCCTTCATCAAAACCGTCATCTATAATTTCTCCATCCTCAAACTCATCATTTGTTTTAGGTTTTGGCTCCTCTGGCTCTAAAGGTTCACCGTCCCACTCGGGGTCAGAAAAGTTTGCAGATGCACCAACAAAATCAACAATGGTAAAATAAAATTTATCTTCAAATAACCGTGTCCCACGTCCAATGATTTGTTTAAACTCAATAATATTATTAACCGGTCGCATTAAAACAATATTTCTAATGTTAAGGGCATCAACACCTGTGCTTAACTTTTGACTTGTTGTTAAAATAGTTGGAAGTGTTTTTTCATTATCTTGAAATTGTCTTAAATGAGTATCACCAACTTGACCATCTCTAGCTGTCACTCTCACACAGTAATCTGTTGGAGGCTTTGCTGTACACTGATTAATTAAATCCCTCACCATTCCAGCATGAGCAATGTTTGCACAAAATACTAAAGTTTTTTCTTTAGAGTTAATACTATTAAGCATTAGTTCAACTCTCTTCTTCTCTCTTCCTTCTATAACTATTCTCGTATTAAAATCTTTTTCCTCAAAGACTTCTCCCTTTTCAATTTCTTTTTCTCCTTCCAAAATATCATCCTCACCAGTGTAGACATACTTATCCATGGTTGTTTGTATCTGTTTCACTTTAAAGGGTGTAAGGAAGCCATCTTTAATTCCATCTTTAAGCGAGTACACATAAACAGGCTCACCAAAGTATGAATATGTATCAGCATTGAATTTTCTCTTTGGTGTAGCGGTTAAGCCAATTTGTACCGCAGAAGAAAAGTATTCCATGATACCTCTCCATCGACTCTCATCTTTTGCACCGCCTCTGTGACACTCATCAATAATAACTAAATCAAAGAAATCAGCTGGGTACTGACCAAAGTAAGGCTCATCCTCTGGACCCGACATAAAGCTTTGGAATATTGTAAAGAAGATGGAGGCATTCGTTGGCACCGAACCCCTATCTTTAATATCACTTGGCTTTATTCGAACGAGAGCATTTTCGTCAAAGGCACTGAATGAATTAAAAGCTTGGTTTGCTAATATATTTCTATCGGCTAAAAATAAAATTCTTGGAAGTCTTTGACCATCTCGTTGTATATTCCACCGTGTTTGGAATAGTTTCCACGCAATGTGAAAGGCAATAACGGTTTTACCTGTACCCGTTGCGAGCGTTAAAAGAATGCGTTGCTGTTTATCCGCAATAGCATCGAGGGCATTATTAATAGCAATTTCTTGGTAATATCTTGGCTCTAACGTTCCTCTAAATGGTTGAAAACTAATAGAGTCAAATTTTTCCGACCATTCATCTCTCTCTTTAAATGTTTTATTCCATAATTCATCTGGAGTAGGAAATTTATCAACCTCACCCTCTGAGTTAATAAACATTTCTCCTTTGTCATTCTTGCCGTAGTTAATTTCATAAATCTTATGACCATTAGATGAATACGTAGTAAGCAATTTTAATTTCTCTGCGTAATCTTTTGCTTGCCCAACACCTTCTCTTACACTTAGCTCATCACTCTTCGCTTCAATGATAGCAAGTTTTCTGTTTTTATAAATTAAAAGGTAGTCAGCTCTGATTGTTCCAGCTCTAATGTTTCCCGGTTTAATTTCACCTTTGGTAATGTTAAACTCTCTTCTCACAACACTGCCTTCAATATCACCCCAACCAGCTGCTTTTATCTTTGGGTCAATTAATTCTGCTCTTGTCTCTGCTTCGTTCATGCTGCTGCTTTATTTTGTAATTCTTGCGAGAGTAAGGTTGCCTTAAGTAAAGATAATTGGATAAGTTTTTTTCTTTTATTGGATACAAATTCATCAGTTCTGTTACTTAATTCTCTCAACCCCTCTCTTAATTCTACCTGTTTATTTAATGACTTTGGCAAAAAGATAGATAAATTTTGCCACTTAGATTTATTGATAATGGGTAGCGTGGCTTGTCCAGCATTTTTATTAACATCAATTTGAAAACGCTTTGCACGCATTTGCCAATAAATTAACTCAGCATCATATTCTTCATTTGGTGTAAGTGAATTAATTTGTTGATTGAAACATACATCTTGTGCATTTAATCCCACTTTACCAATTGTTGCACCAATACAAACCATTAGAATTGAATTCTTTGGAGCTACACGTGACTTTTTAGCACCAATATAGCTAAGACCATTTTCCTTAATCATAATTGAACCATCAGAGTTAAAGTGTGGAGGTTTAATAAACGGTACATCTGTTCCATAGTTTTCTTTTTGTGAAGTTTTTGGCGTGCTCCCAGTTTGAACCATACCCAATTCAATAACCTTAAACTCATCCCAGCTATCACTTCTATTCGTTTTAGCATCAATCATGTTAGCCAAACCAAGCTCAACAGTCTGAATAACTTTTTCTGTTTTTAAAATAATATCATCAATCTTAGCAAAAGCCGTATGAAGTTTGGCTACGATGCGTTGCTGCTCTCCGAGTGGGGGATAAGAAAAAGGGATACTTTTAATATCATTTTGATTTACACTCGCTTGATTAACAGATTGTTTAGCTGTTCTCTTCCAGTAGCCACTTATGAAAAGAGATTTAAGAAAAAAATTAAAGTATTTAGCATCAACAGCTTTGATAGTTCTGATTCTTAACAAATTTATTCCATGGTAAAGAGGTTCGTCTCCTTGATAAATAGCCGTCTTTCCTACATGGATAGGACTATTAATGTGACTGAATAAAATATCATCTTTTTCTAAAACTGCTTTCTGTTTTTGGATATTGTTTAAATTTGCAAAACCAGTTTTTTGATAGTTAATTTTTGCATCAGCTATAGTCTCAATCCGAGTAATTTTGAGGCCATTACCATTTTTATTTTGTTTACAGTTAACGCCATTTTGAATTAAGGATAAAACATTTCCTATAGTTGTGTGTTCCCACCTCACATCAAATCCTTTATTTTCTGTAATGCTTTATTTGCTTTGAAATCTAACTCTTCAATTTCTTTAATAATTTCTTTAGGTGTTCTTGTGTCAACTTCTTCTATTTTATTTGGATTATTAGAACTTATCTCCCAGGTATTTTGATTTATATTTCCAATTTCAATATTCCAAGAATTTTCACTTTCTACTCTTGTTTTGGAAAATTTTATAAATTCTTTTAAGTCCATTTCATTAAGTGAATTTGTTTTACCTAAGTTTCTATTTAAATTCAGCTGATAGTACCAAATATTTTTAGTTGGAGTTCCTTTTTCAAAAAAGAGCACAACAGTCTTAACTCCAGCACCCTGAAATGTTCCTCCTGGCATATCTAAAATTATATTTAGATTACATTCTTCTAATAATTGTTTTCGAATAGCTATGCTGGCATTATCCGTATTACTAAGGAAAGTATTTTTTATAACAACCCCACAACGTCCACCAACTTTTAGCATTCTAATGAAGTGCTGTAAAAAAAGATAAGCAGTTTCACTAGTTTTAATTGGAAAGTTTTCTTGTATCTGAGATTGTTCTTTTCCTCCAAAAGGTGGATTAGCAAGTACAACATTTACTCTTTGATTATTTTGTATTTCTAAAATGTTTTCTTCAAGTGTATTTTTATGAACAATGTTTGGTGATTCAATACCGTGAAGAATCATATTCATAATTCCAATGATGTAAGCTAAAGTTTTTTTCTCAGCTCCATAAAAAGTTTTTGTTTGAAGTGTTTTTAGTTCAGAAGTTGTAAGAGGTTTTGAATTTTTAACATGGTCAAAAGCTTCAACCAAAAATCCAGCACTTCCAACCGCACCGTCGTAAATAGTTTCACCATTTTTAGGGTCAACAATCTTAACTATTGTCTTAATTAAAGGTCTTGGTGTGTAATACTCTCCACCATTACGACCCGCATTACCCATATTTTTAATTTTCTCTTCGTATAGAGCGCTTAGTTCATGTTTTTGTTCGTTACTTCTAAATTCTAGCTTATCAACTTCATCGATAACACCTCTTAATGTGTAGCCATCTTGAATTTTATTTCTCAGTTCAGAAAATATTTCACCTATTTTGTATTCAAGCGTATCAAAACTCTCAGCTTTGTTTCTAAATTTTGAAAGATAGGAAAAAAGATTATTATCAACGAAATCTTTTAAATCTCTACCAGTTTTGGTTTTATTAAAATCTACCTTACCATCATCAGTTTTAACTATGGCCCAAGATGACCATTGATATTCTTTATCTAGGACAGGTGTAAATATTTTGTTTTCAAGCTTTGCTTTTGTTTCTTTATCTTTTTCATAATCATCTAACCATTTAAGAAAAAGTATCCATGATGATTGTTCAGCGTAATCTAACTCAGTACTACAACCTGCATCTTTCCAAAGTGTGTCATCAATATTTTTAAATACTTGCTCAAACATTTATTTTTTACCTATATTTTTTAACTATAGCTTCATTAAGTCAATCTGTTAACTTAAAAATACCCCTATTAATCTATGAGTTCATTAAGAGGATTTTCAATATCGGTTAAAGTATCATTTGCTTCTTTTGATAAACGTTGAATTTTTTGCGTCATAGTAATTAAACGTTGTTTATCTTCTATCGAATGGATTTTTTTTCCTTTTTTTTCTTCTTGAATTTCTTTATGAATTTCCGATTGAAAATATTCAACAAAGACGAGTGTATTTCTCGATATTTGAGCTAATTTTGAATACTTTCCTTTAAATTGGTTACGCATTTCATATTCTTCTCTAACATTTTGATATTGTTTTCTTTTTTGATACCAACCTTCATTAGCAGCTTTCTTACGTAACGTAGATAAAGTTAAATTAAATTCTTTTGCAACAAGATCGAGAGTAGGGAAGATGTGTTGTTTCTTATCTTGATAACCTTTTATGTATTGATGACGTGCAATATTAAAAGTTTCTGAATGTTTATTCATCATTACTTCATAAAAAAACTCTTTCTGATTCTTAATATGAGAAAAAATTTAAACGTGTACAAAAATTTAATAACGTTAATAAAAATTATTTAATATTTTTAATTAATAAATCTTTAAATTCTTCAATAGCAACTGTTGCAGGCTTATGAATTGCAAAATTAAAATGATCTTGATTACGAGATGGCTCTAAATTTAATTCAACGGTTGGTTTACGCATGTCTTTGAACATTGTAACGAACCCTGCAGCAGGATAAACTTCACCAGACGTACCAATTGAGACGAAGAGGGCAGATTGCTCTGCTAGATCATGAATTTCATCCATTTGAAGTGGCATTTCACCAAACCAGACTATGTGAGGGCGCATTTGAGAGTCACATTCAGGGCATTTATGGGTCTCATTTAGGTCTTCAAACCAGTCAAAGACGTGACTATCATTTATAATGCATCTAGCCTTATTTAACTCGCCATGCATATGAATAATGGATGAACTCCCTGCTTTCTCATGTAAATTATCAATATTTTGCGTTATGATATTGATTTTAAAGGTTTTTTCTAATTCAAATAGATCAAAATGACCCTTATTTGCTTCAGTACCCGAATTGAGTTCTTTTCTTCGATTATTATAGAAATCATAGACAAGAGTAGGGTTTTTATAGAATCCTTCTGGAGAAGCTACATCTTCAATACGATGATTATTCCACAAACCATCACTATCTCTGAATGTCTGTATTCCAGACTCTTTACTTATACCAGCACCCGTTAGCACAAAGATCTGGGAATTGGCAGGAATCTGCAATAAAAATTCATTATTCATACACAAGATACAGTATATAGTTTCACATGAAAATCAATATGTTGGTATTAGATTAATAATTAACTTAATATTATCAATATAAATTATTGATATTTATCGATTAATAATTTATCTTGACTATATGTTACGATAACTGTAATTATCGTATCATATAAATATGGTTAAAATCACTATAAATGATAATGTTGCTAAACTTAAACAAAAATCAAAAGCAAAAAACACTCAAGATAAGTATGAAGGTGACTGGTTAAAGTTCATTAATTATTGTCAAAACAAGTATTTGTGCAATCCTATTGATGTTGATGATTTAGAGTCAGCTTACGCTTTAACTGCTAATTATATGGATTGGTTACATGAAGATCCAGAAGCAAAAGTATTTAAAGGTTCAAGCAATATTCCTGGCAGAGAGAAATTAAATAATAACCCCTACTCTGCATCTCCTTATAAAGCTTCAACTATTCAAAGAATACTTGCATCAATCACATACAAATACAGATTAAATGGATTTCAATTTGATAGAAAAAATCCAAATATAGCTGAAACTATTAGCGCTATTGTAAGAGATGAAAAAAATAACAAATCAGGTCAAGCTAAAGAACTTCTTAAATCAGATATTGTTAAGATTATTGACTCAATTCCAAATGATGAGAATGATTATAGCAATATTAGAGATAAAGCATTGATTTTAATTGGTTTTTATTCTTTTTGTAGAAGATCTGAACTCTTAGGAATGCAATTTGAGCATTTGAATTTTTCTGAAGACGGCGTTGAGGTGCTTATTCCATTTTCTAAAACTGATCAAACGGGACAAGGGAGAATGATCTTTTTGCCATCAACTAATGATAATTACTGCCCAGTTAAAGCTCTAAATCATTGGCTTGAAATAGCTATGATTGAGAATGGTCCCCTCTTCTACAAAATAAATAAATCTAATACGATTGAAAAATATACAATGAATTATAAAAATCAAAAAGTTAGTTTAAATGACAGCAGTTTTGTTCTAATCTTAAAAAAAAGAGCAACTACAGCAGGCATAGATGACTGCAATAAAATATCCGGACATAGTCTCCGCATTGGATCAATAACACAAGCAAGAATGAATGGTGTACCTACACATGAGATAATGGCACAGAGTGGTCATAAAACTACTCAAATGATTGATCGATATACCAAACTCTCAAACATAAGAGAAACTAGCGCTGCTAAAAAAATATAGCTATTAGAATTTAATAATTTTTTAATAACTTTTTTATATTAATAAATAATAATGAAAATAAAAAAAGGTGATACATTAGATATTGAACTACCAACTTCTGAAGGAAAAATATTTAATCTTAGTGAAACTAAAGGAAAAAAAGTTTTACTTACATTTTATAGAATTGCATCTTGTAGTCTTTGTAATTTAAGAGTTTCGCAAATTACTAAGAGGTGGAGTGAATTTGGTTCAAATTTTCAACATGTTTCTATTTGGCATGCTCCAGAAGATTTTTTAAAAAAAAATATGGACAGACATAATATACCGTTCATAGCTTTAGCTGATAAAGATTATAAATATTTTAATAAATATAATGTAGAAAGATCAATTGGTAAAACTTTGTTAGCTTTAATATACAGACTTCCAAGTTTTTTATCAGCTAGTCTAAAAGGTTTTATTCCATTACAATTTAAAGGATACATGGATATAGTAATTACTGATGTTCTTATTAATGAGTCTGGTAAAGTTGTTGAAGTGCAATATGGTAGAGATATAGGTCATCATTTTAGTTTTGAAAAAATTAAAGAATTTTCTCAATAATTTTTTAATATTAATTTTAAATATTTTTTTTATTTTATGCTATAGTTATCTTTAATGAAAAAAAAAATTAAATGGGGTATCATTAGCACTGCTAAAATAGCAGAAACAGATTTAATCCCTGCAATAAAAAAATCTAAAAACTCTGAGTTAGTAGCTGTAGCGTCTAGAAATAAAAATAAGGCTGCTAAATTTGCAAAAAAAAATAAAATTAAAAAATTTTATGACTCATATAAAAAAATATGTGAAGATAAAGACATAGATATTATTTATAATCCCCTTCCAAACCATTTACATGTAAATTCAACTGTAAATGCAATTAAAAATGACAAGCATGTTTTATTAGAAAAACCAATAACTCTAAAGTCTAAAGAAGTTAACATTATTGCTCAAGCTGCAAAGAAAAACAAAAAGATTGTTAAAGAGGCTTTTATGGTTAGGCACCATCCTCAATGGCAGTGGGTAAAAAAATATATTGATTCTAATAAAATCGGTAAAGTATATGGTATAACAACTTTATTTTCTTATAAAAATTTAGATCCAAAAAACATAAGAAATATTAAGCGATTTGGCGGTGGCGGACTTTATGATATTGGATGTTATGCAATAGTAATATCACGTTATTTATTTAACAAAGAACCAAAGAAAGTTATTTGTGAAGCAAATTTTGATAAAAAATTTAAAACTGATAACTTAACTTCAGCCATTTTAGATTTTAATGGAGTTTATTCAAACTTTATAATTTCTACATGTTCTACTGTTAGTCAACAGGTATTAATATTAGGCTCAAAAAAAACAATATGTATTGAAAATCCCTTTAATGCAAAGGCACATAAAAAAACAACTGTTGTTATATATAATGGAAACTCAATATACAGAAAAGATAATACAATAAAAATTTTCCCTAAAGTTGATCAATACGAAAAACAAGTTACAAATTTCTCAAATCATATTCTTAAGAAAACTCCTATTGATTATGATTTAAAAGATGCTCAAAATAATATTAAAATTATAGAGTCTTTATTTAAATCCATTAAAACAAAAAAATGGGTAAAAATTTAATTTTTATTTTTTGTAAGAATAATCTCTGAAAAACCAGCAATTAACATTAACAAGCCACCTACAGTTTCTCTCCAACCAAAAGGCTCATTAGCAAAAAAAGCAGCACTTATGGTTCCAAAAATTATTTCTGAGAGAACTAAAATAGAAAATAAACCTGCTCCAATTTTACTGGGAGACCATAGTATTATTATGTTAGATGGAATAAAAAAAACCAAAGAAAGAATTAAAAGAAAAGGTAACATTGATACCAATGATGCAAATTCAGGAAATGCACCAAAAGCATCAGAAAATATTAAGGATGTAAATAAAGTTACTAATAAACCGTAAAAGAAGAATGAATACATAAGTGAAGTTATATCTTCAGACCTAGCTTCTTCTAACTTAATAGCTCCTATTGCACACAAAAAACCACCAAGTAAAGCTAACCAATCGCCTACATTTACTGGAAATGGTAAATTGCCATTTTTGCCAAAAACTATCCATAGTCCTAACAATGCCAAAAAAAGACTTACACCACGTTGCCATTTTGGTTGTTGTTTAAAAAAAATCATTTCAAAAATAGTTGTCCAAACAGGCATTAAATAAAATAATATAAATACTCGCATTACATCTGTTAATAGAAAGCTATTTGCGTAACATGCTATTCCTCCACCAAAAAATAGTCCTATCATAGGTAAATTTAGTCCAGTTGATTTACCTTTTAAAAATTTCCAAATCATCCAAGGTGTTAAAACTATTAGTGGAATCGCGTATTGAGATACTGTCCCCCACCCTCCGGTTAAGCCACCGTTTTCAAGAGCTCTTTGAGGTATCCAATATAAACCCCACAAACCTGAAGTAAAAAACACAGCAATACTTATTGTTAAATGATATTTGTGACGCATAAATAAAATGAGCTAGTTAAATTAACAGATAATTAAAATTTTAATAATAAAATTTTGAAATTAACTAAAAGCAATCGCAGCGCCAAATAATACTACAATTATTAGACCTCTTGCAGACATTGTTGAAAATTTCATTATAGATTTCTTTGGTGACTGATTATTCTTACTAGAGTTATAGACATGAATATTAACTATAAATGATATTATTAATAAAAATGCTGCAGCTGTAATTTTAATTGTAAACGCTGTATTAATTGAAAATCCTCCATAAATTAAATTAGATAATAAAATACCAGTGATCCATAAAATAATTAAAGAGGCTAAACCAAGATACCCTAAAATTTTTAAAACTTTACCAATAGTTTTATCAGGTACTTGATTAGAACGGGCAAATACTGACTGTATTAAACCTCCACCAACAAGTACACCACCTGCAAATATTATCGCTAAATAATGGAAAAATTTTAAAACTATTAGAGTCATTTATTTTATATATATAAAATAAAAAATTAATTTTATAAATAAAAAAAGCTGAGTAATAATAAGCTCAGCTTTTTATATACAGTTAGTTAAATAAATAACCTATCTTGAAGACCGTTAAGCAAAATAAGATTAATAACAATGAATACAATCGATAGAACTGTATCTTGTGTTTTATTGACAACATTATATTCCTTATCTACTATTCCCATTCTAGTCAAAAGATCATAAGCTAATTGATAGATTGAGAGCATCAAACCAAATACAAAGTAAACCCATGAACCTTCAATTGATGTGAACATTAAATATATTCCAATTAAAACAAAAGGTATAATAAATGAACCAATCAACCTTACAACAGGTACTGCACTTTCACCAAAACCATAATCTGAAGTAACTGTTTTTGGTGTAAACAGAATTAGGTATGAATAAAAAGCCAAACCTAATAATTGAATTAAAAATAATATTAAATAAACTATACTTCCACCAAAATTTTCAATCATATAAATTATCTCCTAACAATTGTTAGGATCTAAATGAGATTCTCTTTAATAAAACTATTAAAAATTAATTGCAAATTTCAATATATAAAAGAACTTAAATATTTTTATGAAAAATTTTTCTTTTATTGATTAATATCATAGCAACACCAGAAATTATTATTGCTCCTCCAATATAAGCGTAAGTATTGGGTGTCTCATTAAGAATAAATATAGATGTCAATAATCCTGTAATGGGAAATAGTAATAAAACTGACATTACATTATTGACTGGATTCCTTGAGAGAACACTATACCAACAACTATATCCTATTACATTCATGCCAATACCTAAATAAATTAAAATTATCCAAGCTTTAGGAGTTGCATTATAAATAAATTCAAAAGTATTACCTTCAATAAGAAAGGAAGCTATAATTGCTTGTGGACCAGCAAATATACCAAGCCATGCGGTTAAGGCTAATCCGCCTATTTTTTCAGAGACATCTTTTGCTAAAACTTGTGCAAAAGACCAAAGAAAAGCAGCAAAAAGAATAAATATAACACCAATCATTTTTCCATCAAGATTTGGATTGCCTGAAAGTATAAAAATTCCAATAAATGCGATTATTAATCCAATAATGTTTTTTAATGGAGGTTTTTCACCTAATAAAAAAAAGGCAATTAAAATACCGAAAGGTATTTCAGCCTGTACAAAAAGAGTGGCAGAAGTTCCATCAATTATATTCAAACCTGAATAACTTAAACCATATTGAAGGGTACAGCCTACGAAAGATATGATGATCATTTGTTTAAAGAATTTTTTTGGAAAAGGGAAAAAATAAAACATAATTAAACCTGATAAAGACCAGCGTAAGCCATTTAGAAGAAGTGGAGGAAATGATTCCATTGCAGGTTTCGCAATAACAAAACCAAATCCTAAAACTATAGGTACAAGTAAAGCAAGGAAAGTATCCTTAAGTGACATATTTAATTAAATGAAAGGAATATTACAAATAGTTCCTTTTGTAGATACACCTTCGATATTTATATTAAATTCTAATCCTACATCCCAATATGGCTTCTTTAACATAGCAATACCTATTACTTTTTTAAATGTAGGAGAGAATACAGCTGAGCGCATTTCACCAATAATATTATTTTCATTATCTTTTAATTGAATAGATTGTGACATATTAATTTTATCTAGATTTATTATAACTCCCATTAGTTTCTTTTTAATTCCCTCTGATCTTATTTTTTTTAATTTTTCTTTACCTAAAAAAATAACATTAGAATCTAAATTAACATATTTATCAAACCCGCACTCAAGAGGATTGTCATTTAAATCAAAATCGTTACCATAAGATAATAAAGCACTTTCTATTCTTTCTATCAAATGAGGGCAACCAGGTTTAACATTAAATTCCTTGCCAATTTCAAACAAATGATCATATAATTCTAATCCTGATTCTGTATGTTCAACATATATTTCATATCCCCCTTGCTTTGACCATCCTGATCTAGCAATTAAATGTTTAGTACCTCTAAAATCAAAATAATCAAATCCAAAAAACTTAAGATCCGTAATGGCTTTGCCAAAAATCTTTTCCATTAAAGGAAAAGATTTAGGACCTTGCACTGCCATTATATCAACATTGGGTTCTATAATTTTAACATTAAAGTTTTTTCCAATCGCAATTCCTTTAGCGAATAAGATTACGTCAGAATCTGCAATAGATAACCACCATTTATTTTGATTTATTCTTAGAACTACTGGATCATTAATTAATCCTGCTTGGTCATCAATGATTGGACAATAATAACATCTACCATCCTTCGATTTAGATAAATCTCTACAAGTCATCAGTTGAACTAGTTCTGCTGAATCTTCGCCTGAAATTTCCACTTGTCTTTCAGCAGCTACATCCCAAACCTGAACATTTTCTTTTAAATGATAATAAGAGTCTTCTAATGAATCTTCAAAACCTGCGGGTAATAACATATGGTTATAAGTTGTGTATGCTTTCAATCCTTGCTTTTCTATTCTTGAAGTATAAGGAGTTGATCTAAGTCTTTTTGCTTTGGCTATTTGTATTTTACTCATTTTATTCGAGTTCATTAGTTATTTAGATTAATTAAGTCTACAATAAAATTTAATTATTAATTTTTTAGATATTTAAATTAAACTATTTGTAACTATATTTTCCATCTTAATGATGATGTATGTACAGGACTATCCCAGTGATTAACAATATTTTCATCAAGTTTTGTAATGGTAAAAGATGCTCCAGCCATTTCAAGAGATGTTGTATAGTTTCCAACAAGCGACCTAGTGACAACAATATTTTTTTTCTCTAAAAGTTTTTGGCCACATTCAAATAAAAGATAAAGCTCCATTAAGGGAGTTCCTCCAAAACCATTAACATGCAGTAAGACTTCTTGATTATTATTTGGTTTTAAATCCTCTAAAATATTATTTAAAATTTCTTTAGTTAGATCATTAGCAGATTTTATTTTTTCTCTTCTTCTACCTGGTTCTCCATGAATACCTACTCCAAATTCCATTTCATCAGCTGATAACTCAAAAGTAGGTTTACCCGCTGCTGGTACTGTACAGCTTGAAAAAGCAACACCCATAGAAGCAGTCATATTATTTACATGATCTCCAAAATTTTTACATTCATCTAAAGAAGCTCCTGTTTCAGCTAAACTACCAATGGTCTTTTCAACAATCATAGTACCAGCAACTCCCCTTCTTCCTGTTGTATATGTAGAATCTTCAACAGCTACATCATCATTAACTATAACTGTTTGGTTTGCATGGTCAATCATATCTGCCGCCATTTCAAAATTCATAATGTCACCAGAATAATTTTTAACTATAAATAGTATTCCTTTATTATTATAAACTTCATTTGAGGCTGCTTCCATTTGATCAGGTGTAGGAGCACTAAATACTTGACCAGGGCAAGCAGCATCTAACATACCATAACCTACGAAACCACCATGTAAAGGTTCATGACCAGATCCACCTCCAGAAATTAAAGAAACTTTGTCTTTATTGGGTTTATTTTTTCTAGATACAAAATCAGGTGATAAATTTACATTAATTATATCGGAATGAGCCTTACCAAAGCCTATTAAACTTTCTGATAAAATATTATCTACTTCATTAACAAATTTTTTCATACTAATTATTTATAAACTGATTACAGATTGCTTCAATAGCAAGTTGAGATGATCTAGCACCAGGATCTATATGTCCTTTAGCTCTTTCACCTAAAAATGATGCTCTACCTTTAGTTGCAATAATATCCTTAGTTGATAACATTCCATCTTTTGCTACAATAATTATTTTTTCAGCAACTTTGCTAATATTTGATTCATCTTTTAGATTGATTAAGGTTTTGGAGACAGGAATTAATACATCTAACATTGTTTTTTCACCTATATCTGACTTACCTCTTTTTTTCATTGATTCAACTCCTTCATAAAACATTTCAGATAAATTATTTAAACCATTTAGTTCAGGATTAAATTTTTTTGACATTCCTATTAATAAAGTAGCAAATAATGCACCTGACGATCCTCCTACGGTTGTCATTATTTTCATTCCTAATTGTTTGAATATTTGATCTGAAGTTTCGTCTACTAATTTATCTTTTAAATTTAATAATTCTTGTAAACCTCTTAAAATATTGAATATATGATCACCATCACCAATTTCTTGATCTAATTTTTCTATTTCCTCCTTATGATTATTAATTGTTATTTCAATATTTCTTATTGAATCAAATATTTTTACTCCATTCATTAAAGACTCATACCACCATCTATATTATAAATAGAACCAGTTA
>CACFLO010000024.1 GCA_902567135.1 uncultured Alphaproteobacteria bacterium
CTTGGTAGAGCAATGGTGAGAGAGCCTGTTGCATTTTTGATGGATGAGCCTCTGTCAAATTTAGATGCGGCACTTAGAGTTCATATGAGATCAGAGTTATCAGAGCTTCACAATTCTCTTAAAACTACATTTGTTTATGTAACACATGATCAAGCTGAAGCATTAACAATGTCTTCTCGTATGGCTGTTATGATTGATGGAAATTTATTACAACTTGATACCCCTCAAGAAGTATATGATAATCCTTCATCGCTAAGTGTGGCTCAATTTGTAGGAAGTCCTAAAATTAATATTTTTAGAGGTTCATCAGATTCAAGTGGGACTGTAAGCTTACTAAATCTCACCTTAAAAAGAAAAAGTTCAGAAACAAATCTAGAGCTAAATATTGGTATTAGACCTGAACATTTAGAAATTACAAATCAAAGTGATGAAAATACTTTTAGTGCAACAGTTTCTTATAGAGAGAATTTAGGGTCAGATATTTTCTTTCATGTAAATACAGAAGATGGAATGAATAGAATAATTGTCAGAGGTATACCGCAATTAACACATGAGATTTCTAGTGGTTCAAAAGTAAACATTAGAAGAGTTTCTAATAAAGCTTTATTATTTAATAAAGAAGGAAAAAGGGTTCAAATTAATAATGCATAATTCCAAAGCACATATTTGGTTTATTGCACCTGCAATAATATTAATGATTATTATATTAATTTTTCCTTTATTTCTTGCAGGTGGAATTTCTTTTACTGATTATAATTTAGGTAATAAATCTCTCGAATGGATCGGTCTTGAAAATTATGAAAAAATGTTTTCAAGAAAAACATATGTAAAAATGATTTGGGCTACAGCAACTTATGTAATTGTTGTAGTTCCTATCTCCGTTGTACTTGGTTTGTGTGCTGCTATGCTCTTAAATTCACTAAGGTTTGGAGCCGATATTTATAAAACAATTTTCTTTCTTCCTGTTATGGCAACTCTTCTTGCTATGGCAATTGCATGGGAATTCACTCTTCACCCAACACTTGGTATAGTAAATAGTTTTTTAGCTAATGGTTGCGGAGGTGTAAGAGAATTTATTCTTGGTTTTCATTGGTTACCATGGGTTGACTCACAACAAAGCTGGTATCATGTGGCATGTGCAAATAACATGGATTTTCCTTATTGGCTAAAGCAAAAAAATACAGCAATTTGGACAATATGTTTTATAGGAATTTGGCAAGCATTTGGTTTTAATATGGTTTTATATTTAGCAGGCCTAACAGGTATACCTCGAGAGTTATATCATGCAGCAGAAATGGATGGAGCTAAATCAACTTGGGAACAATTTAAACTTGTAACTTGGCCAATGCTTGGACCCACCACTTTGTTTGTAGTAACAATTACAACAATTAGAACATTTCAAGTTTTTGATACAATTGAAATACTTACTAAGGGCGGCCCCTCTAAAACTACCTACGTTATGATGTATGCAATTTTTGAAAAAGCAATCCAACAAAACTTAACGAGTATAGGAGCGGCTATTACTGTTGTCTTTATTGGTTTCATATTGATATTAACTTTTTTCCAGAGATATATCATTGAGAAGAGGGTTCATTATTAATGCAAGCTAAACAATATATTGGTGAAAGTTGGAAACATGGCATTTTAATAATTGGAGCAATCCTTGTTTTACTTCCATTTTATATGATGGTTTCAATGTCACTAAAATCTCAACAAGAGATTCAATCAATTTCTGGAGGTTTAATAGGAGCACAAGAAGTTCAAACATTTCCAGTTTGTGTCAAAACTGGTTATTCCGAAGAAACATGTACGACAAAGCCTTATATTTATAATTACTGGTTTGCTTTTGAAAAAGCCCCCATTCCTAGATACTTAATGAATGGAGTTATAGTAACTTTATCAATTTTTATAATTCAAGTTCTTGTCGCCTTACCTTGTGCTTATGCGCTTGCCAAACTTCGGTTTTATGGACGGGAATTTGTATTTTCTATGGTATTATTTTGTCTTCTAATACCAGTGCACGGCATTGCACTTCCTCTTTATGTAATGCTAGCCCAGGCCGGGCTCGTTGATACCTATTCCGCCTTAATACTCCCCTGGACAATATCTGTATTTGGTATTTTTCTGATGCGGCAATTTTTTATGACAGTTCCAGATGAATTAATTGACGCCGCCAGAATGGACGGCATGGGAGAATATTCTATAGTTTGGAAAGTAATGTTGCCAACTGCAATACCTGCCTTACTTGCCTTTGCAATATTCTCAGTTGTAGCCCATTGGAATGATTATTTCTGGCCACGTATGGTTATAACTGGCAATAGAGATCTATTTACTCCTCCTCTTGGAATTAGAGAATTTAGAGGTGGAATAGATAGTGATGAATTTGGACCAATGATGGCATCAATTGTTACTGTCACAGTTCCTTTAATTGTTGCGTTCATAATTGCACAAAAAAGATTTATTGAAGGAATTACGCTAACAGGGATGAAGTAAAATAGTTAAGTCATTCATATTGCATGCCTGACTATTTTTTATTTTTACTTTTATTAATTGCAGCTTTATCTCATGCGCTCTGTCATAGTATTCTTAAATACAATAAAAATCCTCTAGGAATTTTAGGTATAACATCTATTTTTGAGATAATTATTTTTACCCCTCTTGTATTAACAGTTCCCTTTCCAACACCTTATATTTGGATATTAATTATAACATCTGCTCTGCTACATGGTTTTTATAGATTGCTCGTTATCTTTTCATATAATTATGGAGACCTTTCTTTTATCTATCCCATCGCAAGAGGAAGCTCATCTTTATTGCTTGCAATAATAAGTTTAATTTATCTAACTGATAAAATTTCTTTATGGGGATTTATTGCAATCATGATCGTATGTATGGGTTTATTCTTAATTTCTTACTCCGATAGATTAAAATTTAATTATTCTGCTTTTGGTTTAGGTGTTTTAACAGCTATTATGATAACGACTTATACGTTAGTTGATGGAATTGGTGTTAGACACTCCTCAAACCCCTACAGCTTTTTATATTGGATGCTGCTATTAAACGGTACTCCAGCGCTTATTGCTTCTTTCTTTTTTAAAAATAATGGTCTTCGAATATTAAATAAAAATCTGGTTTTAACAGGAGTTGCTTTTGGCATTCTTGCTCCGTTAGCCTATGGATTGGCTGTTTGGTGTATGCAATTTTTACCAATTGCCTACGTCTCTTCGATACGGGAAATCAGCATCATATTTGCCGCTCTGATTGGTTTGATTCTATTGAAGGAAAAAACAGCTTCTAAAAGAATAATACCCTCGATATTTGTGGTTATAGGAATATCCATTCTCTACTTTCAAATTTAGCAATAGAATTTAAATATTGTTGGACATCAAATCATAAATTTTCTATAAAAATCCAAAGATGGAAGAAATAGAAAAAGTACCAGCAAATACTGAAACTATATGTTGCGATGGTGGCCAAGATGGTTTAGGACACCCCGCAGTTTATTATAGTTTTGATAGTCAAGATAAGGTTGTCTGTGGGTATTGTGGTAAGGTTTACGTAAAAGAAAAAGAGTAGCTAATATGTATAAAGAATCTTGGGGAGAAAAAAGGATTTGTCCAATGTGTAGTAAGCAATACTACGATCTTGGTAGATCTGAATTAGAATGTCCTGAATGCGGTAAAGAAATTGAAGTTACCACAATGTCTAGACCTAGACGAGGAAGAAAACCTGGTAGTACTAATGCCGCTCCTTTAGTAAATCCAATTCCAACTAAGCCTAAAGAAAAAGATGATGAATTAGATATTGAGAGTTTGGATGTTGATAATAATGAAGATAATTTAGAGGATGATACAGTTCTTCTAGAAGATGAAACAGAAATCGATCCAGCTGCTGATGCAGGCATAAAAACACCTGATGAAGGTGAAGAAGAATATTAATTTTAAATAAAAAATAACTAATATGTTTACTGTCCTACGCAATACTTGGGCCCTTTTTTTTGGTTTTGGAATCATTAGTTTAGCTCATGGTCTACAAGGATCATTAATTGGTGTTCGATCTATTATTGAAGGATTTAGTTTTATTTCAGCAGGTTTAGTTGTTGCTGGATATTATGTAGGCTACCTATCAGGTTCTGTTATAATCCCTGTCTTTTTAAAACGTGTTGGTCATATAAGGGTCTTCGCTGCTCTAGCATCTTTGGCATCAATCGCAATATTGTTACACTCAATATTTCTTGATCCCTATTCTTGGTTTTTAATTAGAATTTTTACTGGGATCAGTTTGTCTGGAATTTTTATTATTATGGAGAGTTGGTTAAATGATAAATCAACAAACCAAACACGTGGTAAATTACTATCGGTATATATGATTATCACTTTTGTTTTTGTTGGCTTAGGTCAATTACTTTTAAATATAAGTGATCCAGCTAAAGTTGACTTGTTTATCTTAGTGTCAATTTTATTATCATTTGCTTTACTTCCTATACTTCTCTCCAATACTGAACAACCCAATACCTCTGATACAAAAAGTTTTTCTCTTTCTGAGTTTTATGCAATTTCTCCTTTAGGATTTGTCGGGGCATTATCTGTAGGTCTGGCCCACAGTGCAGTATTTGGGTATGGAGCTGTTTATGCAACGGCAAAAGGATTGAGCGTTCTAGAGGTTTCTATCTTTATGGTTATAATAACTTCCTTTGGTGCACTTTCGCAATGGCCGATTGGCTATCTATCAGATAAAATTGATCGCAGGCTAATTTTAATAGGTGTTACTTTTGCCGCATCTGGTTTATGTATTCTAATAGTAGTATCTTCCTATATTTCTCTAACTTTATTTTTTATTTTAACCGCACTTTATTCCTGCATGTCTCTACCAATGTATTCTTTAGCAATTGCACATACTAATGACTTTCTTGAGCAAAATGAAATTGTTGCTGCTAGTTCTGCCTTTGCTAAACTCTTAGGGATAGGATCTATTCTTGGCCCACTTTTTGTTTCAGGAATTATGAGCATAACTGGCCCTAACGGTTATCATGTTTATTTATTATTAATTCACGGTTTACTTGGTTTATTTGGTTTATATCGTATGACAAAAAGAGCTATTCCTGCTGATAGCGAATCTCAATATGTGCCTCTTCCACGCAACATTACACCAGCAGGTATGGAGCTTAATCCTATTACCGAACCAATTGAGGATGAATAATTTTATAATAAAGTCTGTAAAGCAATAATACTAAAATTAAGAAAATATAAATTGCTGGTTCAATTTTATTTGCTCTAACTAACATATAAAAGTGTACACTCGATAAAATTGCAGCTGGATAAATCAAATAATGAATTTTTTTCCATACTTTAAATCCTAATTTTTTTAGCATTATTTTTGGTGATGTAATAGCTAAAGGAATTAAAAAAATAAAACTTATAAATCCAAAAGTGATGAAGGGTCTCTTTATAATATCCTTAATTATAAAAGTCATATCAAAGAAATGATCAAGGGCTATATAGATTAGAAAATGACAAGTCACATAAAAGAAGGCAAACAATCCAATCATTCTTCTCACCTCTATTAAAAAGCGGAATTTTTTAAACTCACTTAAAGAAGAAATAAATAAAGTTAGAACAATTAAGCGTAGTGCCATCTCTCCCATATTATCCATTAATTTTTCTATGGGATTTACTCCCAAAGCACCGTTAATAAATTGATAACTCCAGAAAAGACTCGGTAAAAAAATAGCAAAAAATATTAGAGGTTTAATTTTTTTAAATAATTGTGTGGATATCATTATTTAATAATATTTTCTCAAATCCATTCCCTTATATAAATGACCAACCTCTGCTTCGTATCCATTATACATCATAGTCTTCCGTCTTTTAAATTCGCCTATACGTCTTTCTGTGCCCTGACTCCATCTTGGATGATCAACTAGATTATTTACATTCGAATAAAAACCATATTCACTAGGTGCTAACATTGACCAAGTAGCATCAGGTTGTTTATCAACAAACCTTATAGAGGAAATTGATTTAATAGATTTAAAGCCATACTTCCAAGGCACAACTAATCTCAAAGGTGCCCCACTTTGATTAAGTAAATCATGTCCATATAATCCAGTTGATAAGATGGTTAAAGGATGCATCGCTTCATCCATACGCAAACCTTCTACATAAGGCCAAGGAAGTAACTTTCTTTTTTGACCAGGCATTTCTTCAGGTCTAAAGACTGTTACAAATTGTATAAATTTTGCAGAAGACAAAGGGTCTGCCATTTTAATTATTTCTGCTAGAGGAAAACCTTGCCAAGGAATGACCATAGACCAAGCTTCAACACATCTTAATCTATATACCCTGTCTTCAATTGTTACGTTTTGTAAAAGTTTTTCCAAATCAAGAAGTTGAGGATTGTTAATCAAACCTTCTAGAGATATCGACCATGGTTTAGGTTTAAAGTCACCAGAATTTTCAGCAGGATCAGTTTTCCCCATGCCAAATTCATAAAAATTATTATAAGTAGTTATTTCTTCAAAGCTATTTAAAGAATCATTTTCATCAAGTTGATTATTATAAATATTCTGATTTGATATGTGGTTTGCTTCAAGGCCTGTTGATGCTCCTAATACTAGGCTAGTTGCTATAGAAGATTTTATGAATTTTCTCCTATTCAAGTAATTTTTATAGGGAGTTATTTCTGAGGGTAAAATTTTCATCTTTTTCTATATATATCGTATTTATAAAAAGAGTAGTTTCAAAGAACTTCCTCTTCAAAATACCGTATTTAGTTGATAGAAAGTTACGATGAATCATAGACATCTTTTAATAGTTACATTATTTATTACTTTTTTTACCTCTGCATCATTCGCTGAAAAAACACATGGTATTGCCATGCATGGTAAACCAAAATATGAAGAAAGTTTCACTCATCTAGATTATGTTAATCCTGATGCTCCCAAAGGTGGTGTTGTGCGGTTTGGATCATATGGTTCATTTGATAATTTAAATAGAGTAGCGTTTAAAGGGTCAAAAGCTGCAGGTCTTGGTTATGTCAATGATACATTAATGCGTAGAGTTTGGGATGAAGCATTTTCATTATATGGACTAATTGCTGAATTTGTTGAAATGCCTGAAGATAGATCTTCTGTCACTTTCTATTTAAATCCTAAGGCAACTTTTCATGATGGGTCACCTATCACGAGAGATGATGTATTATTTAGCCTTGAAACGTTTCAAACAAAAGGAACACCTAATCAGAAAAAAACTTATGGGAAGGTTATTTCAACAGAGTTAATTGGTAATAATGGAATCAAAATGGTTTTTGTTAATAATGAAGATAAAGAACTCCCACTTATTGTAGCAGGTTTCTTACCAATAATTCCAAAAAAATATTATGAAAATATTGATGTTACAAAAACATTTTTAGATATTCCTCTAGGAAGTGGTCCATATACCATTGAAAGTTTAGATCCAGGACGTCAAATAAAATATAAAAGAGTAGAAAACTATTGGGCAAGAGACTTGCCTGTAAATAAAGGTCTCTATAATTTTGATACAATAATCTATGATTACTACAAAGACTCTAATGTATTAGTGGAAGCATTTAAAGTTGGAGAATATGATTTCAGAAGAGAATATAATGTTAAGAGATGGTTATCCGAGTATGATTTTAAAGCAGTAGACTCTGGTGAAGTTATATTAAAAGAAATGAATAACGATAGACCTGTTGGAATGAATGGTCTTGTCATGAATACAAGAAAAAATATCTTTAATAACAGGAATGTAAGATTGGCACTAAGTTATGCTTATGATCATGAATGGATTAACAAAACAATTTATCAAAATGCTTATGTAAGAACAGATAGTTTCTTTGATAATTCTCCTCTTTCTTCTTCTGGCCTTCCCTCTGATGCTGAACTTGAATTACTTAATCCATGGAAAGATCAAATCCCATCAGAAATATTTACAGAAACATTTACACCTCCAAAAACAGACGGGAGTGGTAATGCAAGAAAAAATTTGCTGAAAGCAAAAGAAATTTTGCAAGAAGAAGGGTGGACTATTAAAAATGACAAACTCACAAAAGATGGTAAGGAATTTAAATTTGAATTTTTAATTGTAAGTCCATCCGATGAAAAAATAGCACTAGCTTACCAAAGTAATTTAAAAAAACTTGGTATTACTATGGAAGTTAGAACGGTTGACTCATCTCAGTATCAAGCGCGACTTCTAAACTATGATTTTGATATGATTAAACGATACTGGGGTGTAAGTTTGAGCCCAGGAAACGAACAACAGTTTTATTGGGGCTCAGAGGTAGGTAAAAAAGATGGCAGTAGAAATTATCCTGGTATTAATAGTCCTGCCGTTGATGCGTTAATTGAAAAACTAATTAGTGCAAAAAATAGAGAAGAGTTAACAACTGCAATCCACGCTCTAGATAGAGTTTTGTTATGGGGACATTATGTTGTGCCTTTATATCATAGCAATAAAGATAGGATTGCTTATTGGGATTTTTTTGAATATCCAGAAGAAATACCACTTTATGGAATTGTAATTGAATCCTGGTGGGTTAATAAAGACAAACAATAAATTTTTTAATTATTTTCAATGAGTCACACTAGAGCAAATATTCTTATGCTTATTGCTACCTTAATTTGGGGAACTGCTTTTGTAAGTCAAACAACAGGTATGGGTGCTATCGGACCTTTTACATTTAGCTTTGGAAGATTCTTCTTTGCCTTTCTTACAGTGTTGCCATTTGCAATTTATTTAGAAAGGAACAATGTTTCTAAAATATTAAGTGATAGGACAAAAGTTTATCTTTGTTTAGCAACTGGTTTTTTTTTATTCGGTGGGATGGGTTTACAGCAATATGCTTTACAAAAATCAATGATTTCTAATGCTGCTTTTTTAAGCACACTTTATGTTCCTTTTGTTGGTATTATCTCAAGATTTATTATTAAAAAACAAGTTCATTGGATAGTTTGGATCGCCATATTACTCTGTCTTTATGGATCATATTTATTATCTTCTAACCAATCAATAGAAATGCAGCAATCAGATTCACTTCTATTTATTGCAGCTTTATTTTTTGCTCTACATATTATTTGTATTGATATTTTTATAAAAAAATTAAATAGTCCGTTTCTTTTTGGAAGTATTCAGTACTTCATAGTTTTTATTCTCTCAATGCTTTTAGCTTTTACTTGGGAAGATCCAAAATTATCAAATATGCAAATTGAATGGTTTGAAATATTATATACAGGAATCTTTTCTGCAGGCATTGGTTATACGCTTCAAATTATAGCACAACATAAAGTTAATCCTGCGCCAGCTGCAATAATTCTATCGATGGAATCAGTCTTTGCAGTAATTGCTGGTTGGATATTATTAAATCAAGTTTTAGACACTCAAAAAATACTTGGATGTCTTGCAATATTTGCGGGAGTCATTATAGTGCAATTAGTACCAATAATTATTAAACAAAAATGAGTGAAAAATTAGACATTGTAGGCATTGGAAATGCTATGGTTGATGCCATTATTCCATCAAATAAAGAAGAGGTTGAAAAAAATAAATTAAATCGTGACTCCATGAATTTAATCGATGAAGATTTAAAAAATTCTCTCCATCAAAACTATTCTATCAAAGAAATGGCAGGGGGGCGGCTCTCTAGGAAATTCGATGTTTGGTATAACTTCTTTTGGTGGGAACGGAAGCTTTATAGGAAAAATAAAAAATGATGAAGTAGGAGTATTTCTTCAAAAAGATATGATTAGAGAAGGTTTGCAATTCCCTCTTGGTTTTACTTCTCCTGATATCTCCACTGGTTGTTGTACTATTTTTGTTGAAGACGATGGAACAAGAACTATGTGTACATTTTTAGGAGCAGGAACCTTAATTGGACCTGAAGATATTCATCCAGAACACATAACTAATCATGAAATTGCTTATCTAGAAGGTTATTTGTGGGACAATCAAGATGCTAAAATGGCTATGAAGAAAATGGTTGATATATGTAAATCAGATAATCAAAAAATTGCCTTTACTTTATCAGATTTGTTTTGTGTTGATAGACATCGAGACTCATTCAAAGAGCTTATTGAAAATGATGTAGATATTTTATTTGCCAATGAAGATGAAATTAAAGCCCAATGTGAAAGTGATAGTTTTGATAAAGCTGTTGAATATGCAAAGTCACTAAACATGATTGTTGCTATCACAAAAGCTGCAGATGGATCAGTTATTATTAACAATGATGAAGTTATTGAAGTTAAGCCTGTGCAAGTTGACAGAGTTGTGGATACAACTGGTGCTGGAGATTTATATGCAGGTGGTTTTTTATTTGGCATGGCAAAAGGAAAAGATCTTGCTACCTGCGGAAACTATGCGTCCATTGCAGCAGCGGAGATTATCTCCCATTATGGTGCAAGACCTTTAGTTAAACTATCTAATTTAATTTAGTTAATATTTTTGTTTTTTTATCTTCTGAGAGAAAAGAAGATTCAATTGCATTTCGTGTCATTGATAAAAGTTCTGGTTCAGAGAAACCTATACCAGCCATAGCGTCATACTCACCTTGGATAGTTGCATTAAAAAAGGGAGGGTCATCAGAATTAACAGTTACTCTTACCCCTAAATCATGTAGTTTTTTCACAGGATGAGATTCATAATTCTCATAAATTTTTGTTGCGATATTACTTGTAGGACAAGTTTCTAAAACAATATCTTTCTCCACAATTTCTTTTACTAAATCTAAGTCCTCTATTGAACGAACACCGTGGCCTAAACGGGTTGGATGTAAAAGATGAATAGCATTACGTATATTTTCTGGACCATCCCATTCTCCAGCATGAACAGTGATGGGATATGATTCTTGCTTTAACATATCAAATGTTTTGGTAAATAAATTGGGTGGAAAATGTAGTTCGTCACCTGCTAAACCAAATCCCACAAGTGCTGGATGAGGATTATTAAGAACTTCTTTTGCTGTTTCTTGAACAGAATCAGCGCCTAGGTGTCTTATTCCATTCATTAAATATCTTGAAACAATCCCGAAATCTCTTTCCGCATCTTGAGATGCCTGATGAACACTGTCTAAAAAAGAATGATAAGTCATCCCCTTGGCTTTAGCATGTGTTGAGGAAACCATCGCCTCAACATAAAGCACATTGTAAGAAGCACATTCTTTTAGATATTCATAAGTTAATTCATAATAATCTTCTGGAGTATAAATAACGCCGGTCACAATGTCGTATCTTTTAATAAAATCATAAAAATCCTCCCATTGATATGCATACTCAGAGCCAAAAATATCCTCAGATAGCTTAACTTTATTTCGCTCAGCAAATTTTCTACATAAAGAAGGCGTTATTGTTGCCTCAAGATGGACATGAATTTCTGCTTTTGGTATATGGAGAGTTGAGTTCATTATGTTTTTTTTATATTTAGAAATTAATGTCAGTTTTTAATAACATATCAAGAAGAAAATTTATTTATGGATGCTCATGCGTGTGTGCTTCATCTTTAATTCTACCTGCTTGTACAGAAGTGGCTTTATCTGACCGACCACAATTAAATATTTTGTCGGATGATTTTTTATATTCAAGAACTTTTCCTGCGTACAACAATTTTAAATCCCAATCTAAACTTATAACAGGAACATCAGAGTATAATCAAATTGTTGATATTGGTTTTAAAATTCGTGATGCAATTAATGTTTATTATCAAACTAATTCTCAGGAAGACCCTACATCAAACTTTCAATGGGAATTTATTTTAGTTGATGATGATCAAACAAAAAATGCTTGGTGTATGCCTGGTGGTAAAATAGCATTTTACTCTGGCATTTTACCCATCTTAAAAAATGCTGATGGTGTGGCTTCTGTTATGGGTCATGAAATAGCGCACGCTGTAGCAAGACACTCAGCTGAAAGAGCAAGCACTGCAATGGTAACTGATCTTGGAATAATGGCCTTAGAGGCATTTGTTTTAGGACAAAGACTTCCTGAGGCAGCAGGATATGTTCGTCAATTTGGATTAGATCTTCCTTTTAATAGAAAACAAGAATCAGAAGCAGACTATCTGGGTTTAATTTTTTCAAGTTTAGCGGGTTATGATATTAATGAATCATATAAAGTATGGGAGCGTATGAAAGAAGATATGGGTGGTTCTGGGCCTTCTGAATTTTTTAGCACTCATCCATCACCTGATAATCGAATAAATAATTTAAAACAATGGATACCTCTTGTTAACGCAAAGTACCCTGCTATAAGCGCTTAATGTTGGCAGTAAATATAAAAAAACTTAGTCACAAAATTAATAATAAACCAATTTTAAATGATGTTAATTTTGAATTAAAAAAAGATTCTATTGCCTGCATTCTTGGCCCTTCAGGGTGTGGAAAAACAACTTTATTAAAACTCATTGCAGGTTTATCGCATGTCCAAAATGGAGAAATTTTTTTAAATGGCAATCTAGTAAGTTCAAATGATGTTCATTTAAAAACAGAAAAAAGAAAAATAGGTTTTTTATTTCAAGACTATGCTTTGTTTCCACACCAAACAGTAAAAGAAAACTTGCAATTTGCTATCAAAAATAAATCTACCTCACATACAATTCAGGAAATACTAGATGTAATTAAACTATCGGATTCTTTAAATAAATATCCACACGAATTAAGTGGTGGTGAACAACAAAGAGTAGCTTTGGCACGTTCAATTATTTCAAAACCAGATATTTTGTTACTTGATGAACCATTTTCAAGTCTAGATTTAAATTTAAGAGAAGAGGTTAGGGATGATACTTTACATCTACTTCAAAAGTCTAATATTTCAGTTTTAATTGTTACTCATGATCCTTTTGAAGCTATGTTTATTTCTAATAAAATTTATATTATGAATAAAGAAGGCAAGATAGTACAATCTGGATCTCCAAAAGAATTATATAATCTTCCAAACTCATCATATGTTGCAAATTTTTTTGGAGAAACAAATAAATTTAGTGGAATAGTAAAAAACAAAACCGTTGAAACACCTGTTGGAGAGTTTAAAGTTGATGACAGCCTAGAGTCTAAAAATGTAGATGTATACATTAGGCCTGAAGCAGTAAAATTAAATCAAGCACAAACTCCTGTTAATGGAATTAAAGGAACGGTAATGGCTTCAAAATTAATGGGCGGATATAGTTTTGTTCATTTATCAGTATTAAATAATGATAATGAAATTGTTCATGTTCATAGTCACATGCCACCAAATTTTTTACCAAATCAATCCAGTGCAGTAGGCATAGAGATAGATAAAGAGCAGGCTTTTATTTTTCCTGCTAATT
>CACFLO010000025.1 GCA_902567135.1 uncultured Alphaproteobacteria bacterium
TGAAAATTTAGTTGTAACAGCAACTAACCCCCTCCAATGAAAATCTATATTTACATCTTTCCAGTTAGGAAATACATTTTTCATTTGTCTCTCCATATGTTTTGATTTTTCTAATGAAGATTTTTCACTACCAATTAAATCTCCTCTTGCTCCAAATATAAACCTCTTATCCTTTAATAATCTGTAATAAAATAAAAGATTTCTTATATTCAAAACTGGATTATTAGTTATAAAATTATGAGACTTAATTTCATCATCCGTTAAAGGTCGAGTAATTATTATATTTGATATTACGGGTAATATCATATTGTTCAGTTTCGGAAATAAATCATCTTTATAAAAACCATTAGTTGCCATTACTATTTTATTTGCATTAATTATATTTCCATTTGAAATTATTTTATATTTACCATTTGTTTTTTCAATTTTTGTTACTTTGCTCTTCTGAAAAATTTTAACTCCTGAATTATTTGCAACATTGGCAATACCTAGTAAAAATTTTAAAGGATTAATAGCAAATCCAGGTTTATAAGACATAGCTCCAAATTGTTCATTACCACCGTGACCAATTTCATTAAACTCTTCTTTAGAAAAAACTTTTGTTTCAATACCAAATTCTTTTTTGTAGGTTGCAGCTTCTTCTTTTATCCCTTCAAAATAGCTTGGATGAGGGGCTACTTCGTAGTTACTATCACCTGTTAAATCACAATCTATATTGTATTCTTGAATTATATTTTTTGTAAAATTTGAACCCTCAATAGTATTTTGAAAAAATTTTTTTGTTTCATTTTTTCCATATTTATTAAACATTTTTTTAACAGACATTTTTGCTGGTGGAATACAGCAGAATCCCGCATTTCTACCTGAAGAACCCCAGCCAATATGACCTGCCTCAAGTAATACTACATCCTCATTATATTTCTTCACTAATGATAATGCGCATGACAATCCAGTATATCCTCCACCTATTACCGCTATATTTGTATTAATGTCTTTATCTAAAGTTTTATATTTATCTTTTGTGCCTACTGTAGATTCCCAGTAACTATTTACAGGATTTTCAAATTTATAAATGTCATCGTGATATAAGTTGGCCATAAGTTAGTATAAATTTCATTGAATGCTTATTCAATCAATATTATATAATAGATATGAATAATACTGATCTAAAAAACTTAATTCACAAGCAAAAACTCAATTTTTCTCTAGATCAGGAATTTTATGTAAATCAAGATATTTTTGATTTAGATATTAAAAATATTTTTTCAAAACAATGGGTTTTTGTCGGTCATATTTCAAGGATACCAAATCACGGTGATTACTTTCTTTTTAATATTGGAAAAGAATCAATAATTATTATTCGTGATAATGATAATTCCGTACATGCTCACTACAATGTATGCCGTCATCGTGGCTCTCAAATATGTTTAGAAAACGAAGGTAATGCAAAAGTTCTAACCTGCCCTTATCATGCTTGGTCATACAATTTAAATGGGTCATTAAGAGGCGCTAGACTAATGGATAAAGGTTTCAATAAAGGTGAATGGCATTTACATAAATGCCATTCAAAAATATTTGAAGGTTTAATATTTATTAATTTATCTGAAAACCCAAACGATTTTGAAGAATTTATTGCTCCAACTAAAAAATTTATAGAATTTCATGGACTATCAGATGCCAAAATTGCACACAGACAGTATTACCCTACAAATGGGAATTGGAAACTTACTCTCGATAATTTTCATGAATGCTATCATTGTCAGCCATCTCACCCAGAATACTGCCAGGTACATGATAAAGATTATATTATAGCTTATGGTGCTGGAAGTAATACGGGACCTTCTTCTGATAAATTTGATAAGATTTTAAATGACTGGAATAAAAAAGTAGAAAAAATGGGTCATCTTACTGGTGAATATACAGAGAGAGAATTTAATGATTATTCTAGAAGTGCTGAAAGAACACCATTGAAAGAAGGTATGTTTACAGAAACAAAATCAGGAAAACCTGCTTCTATCTTAATGGGTAATTTTAAAGATTATGACTGTGGTTATACATCTGTTGGAACTTCTCCATTTAATAGTCTTCTTATGTGTAATGATTTTGCTACTCTCTTTACATTTATTCCGGTGAACCCATTATTTACTCAGGTAGAATTGATGTGGTTAGTGCATAAGGATGCAGAAGAGGGAAAAGATTACAACCTTGAAGAAATGAAATGGATGTGGGATGTTACAACAATAGCTGACAAACGAATAATTGAAGATAATCAAAAGGGTGTACTGTCAAAAAAATATGTACCTGGGCCTTTATCTAAAATGGAAAAAGGATTAGAGAAGTTTAAATCTTGGTATTTAAGACACTTAGAAAATAGTATTAGTTAAACATTAAGAAGTAGATATTCTCTTTCCCACGAACTAATTACTTTTAAGTATGCTTGATTTTCAACTCTTCTAATTGCAGCTATTGTTCTAATAAATTTTTGATTAAATACCTCATTGATTTGTTCATCATTTTCAAAGAATGAAATTGCTTCTTCAACATTTTTAGGTAACGTACTTTTATCTTTACCAAAGACACTTTTTTTTGTTTCAGGAGTTGGTTTAAGTTTATTTTTTATACCTAAATAACCAGCAGCTAAATTAGCTGCAAAAACTAAGTAAGGATTTGTGTCCGCTCCTGATATTCTATTTTCAATTCTCATACTATGTTCTTCATTAGAAGGAATTCTAAAGCCACAAGATCTATTACCTAAGCCCCAATTAGTATTTCTTGGTGCATCCCATGTTGCGAATAACCTTCTGTATGAGTTAATATTAGGTGCATGAATTGGCATAAGGATTGGTGTATAAGTTTGAAGACCTGCAATATAATTCTTCATTAAATTTGAAACTGTACTTGTTTTGCTAAAGAAAACATTTTTTTTATTTTTTTTCCCAATTAAAGATTGATGTAAGTGTAAAGAGCTACCAGGTTGATTTTCCATAGGTTTTGCCATGAATGTAGCATACAACTTATGTTTTATAGCAGCTTGTCTTAAAGTTCTTTTAAATAAGAAAACTTGGTCAGATAATTCCAAGGGATCACCATGTTGAAAATTAATTTCCATTTGAGCAGATCCACTTTCATGATTAATTGTATCTATTTCAATATTTTGTTGCTCACAAAAATTATATACATCTTCAAATAAATTATCAAACTCATTAACTGCATCAATACCAAATGCTTGCTTACCTGTCTCCTCTCTTCCTGATTGTCCTATAGGGACCTCTAATGGATAATCAGCATCAGGGTTGGGTTTGACTAAATAAAACTCAACCTCTGGTGATACAACTGGTTGATAACCTATATCATCAAATAACTTTAATATTTTTTTTAAAACTGATCTGCTGGAATTTATCACGTTAGTTCCGTTAAGATTAACTGCATCACAAATAACTTGCGCAGTAGGATCTTCATACCAAGGAACATTTCTAATTGTATTAAAATCGGGCCTTAAAATAACATCAATGTCGGTTGGATTATATACATCTACAGGCAATTCTTCATCTTCAGTCGCATAACCACCTGAAATTGTTTGGATAAATACTGATTGTGGTAGTCGATGACTATCATTCTCTAAACCTTGTATAAATTTTTTAGAAGGTAAAATTTTTCCTCTTGCAATTCCTCCTAAATCAGGAACTAAACATTCTACTTCTGTAATTGAGTTATCATTAAGCCATTTTTCAAAATTTTCTTTCATAGGGATTATTTAATTATACTTATTCTTGTTTAGAGGAATAAATTAGATAAATACATATATTCTATATGTTTAACAAAAATCAAACCTATGAACAACATGATAATGAAAAAATTAGTTTTTATAGGAACTCAATTGATAATTTAAATTCTAAAGATCAATTAAACTCAGATATTAATGTCGATGTTTGTGTAATTGGTGGGGGATTAACTGGAATATCAAGTGCTCTTAATTTAAGCAAAAAGGGATATTCAGTAGTTTTATGTGAAGCTAGACAAATAGGTTGGGGAGCTTCTGGAAGGAATGGCGGTCAACTTGGTATTGGCATGAGAAAAGATCAATTTACTATTGAGAAAAAATTAGGCTTAAATCATGCTAAAGAATTATGGAATTTAGGTCTTGAGTCTGTTGATGAAGTAAAGAATTTAATTAAAGAACATAACATAAATTGCCATATTGTTAATGGAGTTATGTCAACTGCATGTTTTGCAAAAGATATTGATGAATATAAATATGAAATAGAACATATGTATAAAAATTATAATTTTAAAGGTTATAAGATTTATAACAAGGCTGAAATAAGAGAAGAGATAGACTCTAAAATGTACTTAGCAGGAATGCTTAACTCAGGGAGTTATCATTTAAATCCTTTAAAGTTAACTATTGGTTTAGCTAAAGTTTCTAAACAAAATAATGTGAAGATTTTTGAAAATACTCCTGTAGAAAAAATTCATGAAATAGGTGATAAAGTTAAAATTATTACTAATAAAGGATCTATAAAAGCAAATAAAGTTGTAGTTGCTTGTAATGGTTACTTAGACTCTCTATTGGGATCAAAAAAAAATAAATTTATTCCAATTAATAATTACATTGTAGCAACAGAGCCTTTAGGAGAAAAAAAAGCTAAAGAAATTATAAAAAATAATTATGCAGTATCTGATACTAGATTTATTATTGATTATTATAGATTTTCTGAAGATTGGAGAATGATATTTGGAGGAGGGGAAACATTTACATCTAACTTTGTAAAAAATTCTAAATCATTTGTTACTAAAAGAATGCTTAAAGTTTTCCCTCAATTACAAAATGTGAAAATAGATTATTCTTGGGGTGGAACCTTGGCCATAACTGTAAATAGACTTCCTCATTTTGGCACATTGATGAATAATAAATTATCTTATGCTTTTGGTTATTCTGGTCATGGATTAGCCTTAAGTGTTTTGGCGGGTAAATTAATTTCAGAGAATATAAATGGTAATACCGAAAGGTTTAAATTTTTTAGTGATATCAATCATATGTCAATTCCTTTTGGAAGCTTATTTAGACGACCAGTCTATTCAAGTGCAATTTTATATTATAAGATTAGAGATTATCTTAATAGTTAATTTAAATATCAAATATTTTACCTGGGTTTAAAATATTTTTAGGATCAAAAGCTTTCTTTAAATTTTTCATAAATTTAATTTCATTATTAGATTTAAATTTTAATAAACTATTTTTTTTAATTTGACCTATACCATGTTCAGCACTAAAACTTCCCCCATACTCTTGAACTAAATTATTAACATAAGAATAAATATTATCCCTCAAACTCAAATACGATTCATTGGAATATTTTTTAGGTACAATCATATTATAGTGAATGTTTCCATCCCCGATATGGCCAAAAGTATGTAATTTAATTTTAGAATTCATTTTTTTAATATTTTTTTTAGCAACATTAAAAAAATCTTCCATCTTATCAAGAGGTATAGATATATCATTTGTAATAATCTCACCTTCCATCTTATAAGCTTCAACTAGATCATCTCTAAATTTCCATATTTTTTTTTCTTGATCAATAGAATTTGGAATTAAAATATCACTTATATTATCTGATATTAAGTGGAATTTTTTCTCAAAATTATCTTGAAAAGCAACTTTGTCCTCATAGAGATTTAATTTATAGATTATATAATAAGGCATTTCATTTTGAAAAAAATGTTTTTTTAAAAAATTATTTTTAATGCATATTTCAAAAGATAAATTTGGTATAAGCTCAGAACTTTCAAGTTTATCGTAGTACAATGATCTGATTTCATTAAAAGATTTTATACATATCTTTAAATCCTTATAAGCTGCAAAAAAAGTAAAATTATCTAGAGGTTTCGGATGTATTTTAAGTAATACTTTTGAAATCAAACCAAGTGTTCCCTCAGAATTGCAAATAATTGATTTTAAATCATAGCCAGTATTGTTTTTTTTCATTTTAGATAATGAGGTTATTATTGATCCATCAGCAGTTACAATTTCAAGGCCAATAATATTTTCTTTAATACTGCCATACTTAAGAGCATTAATTCCTCCTGCATTAGTTGCAATATTACCTCCAATCATGCATGAACCTGAAGAAGATAAATCAATTGGAAAATATAAATTTTCTTTAATAAGATATTCTTTAAGATCATCTAATATTAATCCAGGCTCAACAAGTACTGTTAAGTTACTTTTATCAAGTTCTAAAATTTTATTCATTTTTGCAAAATTTATTATAATTTCCTTGCTGTTATAACTAGGCACTGAAGCCCCAGTTAGACTTGTGTTACCTCCTTGAGGAACAATTTTAATATCTTTCTGATAACAATAAGCGGTAATTTTTTTAAGTATGTTAGTATTTTTTGGAAATAAAACACATAAACTTTTATTATTATAAAAACCTCTCCAATCTTTATTGAATTTTTCTAAATCTTTAGAGTTAGTGATAATGTTTTTTTCACCAACAATTAATTTTAAATCATTAAATAAATTATTTGTTATCATAGAAAGTAGCTCTTTTAAGGCGGTCATTTATCGTTTTGCCCAACCCATTATTAGGTATTGGTACGACTGCAATACCAATGCAATTACTTTGATCTAATATATTAAGATAATTATAAAAATTATGACTAGCTTCAATTAAATCCTCATCAATACTGAGGTTAAGATTTTTTATATTTGATATTAAATCATTTTTTCCAAAATTTAATAAAGCTTCATTTTTATTAACGTTGTTCACATTTAATCTAACAGGCTTATTGGGAGAATAATGTTTTAATTGGTTACCAGGGGAAATTTTAGAATGTATAATTTCAATTTTATAATGACTAAACTTATTTTTTATTTCTTCAATTGTAAGACTGCCTAATCTTAGTATTTTACAACCTTCTTTTGTTGTTTGAATAACTGTTGATTCTAATCCTAGAACTGAAGAGCCACCATCAATATAAAAATTTTTTTTTAAATTATTATCCAAATCTTTTATAGAAGTTACAGAAGTTTTTGTCGCAATATTTGCACTTGGGGCTGCTATTGGAAAATCTATTTTTGATAAAATATTTATTGCTATTTCATTATTTGGTATTCTGCATCCAACCAAATTTTGATTATTGGATAATAAAGGTGTAATTTTTGATTCTTTATTTTTTTCTAATATTAAAGTTAATGGCCCTGGCCAAAAAGTATTGGCTAGCTCATAATCTTTTTCTTGTAAGGTAAAATTTTTTTCAATTTCGTTAATATTCGCAAAATGACATATCAGTGGATTATCAAACGGTCTTTTTTTCACTTGATATATTAACTTAATTGCATTTTCGTTTATTGCATTGCCACCAATTCCATACACAGTTTCTGTGGGAAAAATAACAAGTTGCCCTCCTAAAAGTCTTTTTTTTGCCTCATCAATAGTTTTTTCGTGCATATTTTTTTTAAAATTTGTTTCATATAGTATTAAAATTGTTATTATCTTAGTAAAATTTTCTCATGGGTAAAGTTATAGCATTTTCTAATCAAAAAGGTGGATCTGGTAAATCAACTCTTTCTGCTAATATAGCCGTATTATGGAGTAATAGTGGATATAAAGTAGCAGTTATTGATGCTGATCCACAAAAAAGTTTAAGCTATTGGCTAACTGAAAGAAAAAAATATTATGGTGAAGATGATATCGGTATAGATTTTTATAATTTTGACATCAGGAATCTTCCAGATGAAATTAAACAAATTAAAAGAAAATATGATTATATAATAATTGATAGTCCACCCGCTATTACATTTGAGACAATTCAAATTGTAAAGGTATCAAATGGAATTTTTGTGCCTGTACAACCAAGCCCTCTAGATTTAATGGCAACATTACCTTTTTTGCAAATTGCTAGAGATGAGAGAAAAAAACCTTTAATTATTTTGAATAGAGTTATGCCAAGGGCTAGACTTACAGACGCTATGGTTTTGCGTTTAAGATACTCAGGTGCAAAAGTAGCAAGATCAAGAATTTCTAGCAAAGTTATATTTGCAGAGACCTTTGCTGTAGGTAGGGGCGTAATTGATATAAATGTTACGTCTGATGCATCCAGAGAGATTATTAATGTTGGAAATGAGATTTTAAGAAATCTCTAATTTAATGAAAAATATTACAACTGTTATTTTAGCTGCAGGCAAAAGTACACGTTTTATCTCCAATAAATCAAAACTTACTCATGACCTAGCTGGTCTTCCAATAGTGTCTCATGTTTATAATACTGCTAAAAAAATATCAGGAAAAAATATAGTTGTAGTATGTAACAAAAATAATCATGCTGAATTCAATTCTATTTTAAATGGTTGCAAATTAGTTATTCAAAAATCTCAAAAAGGTACAGCTGATGCTGTTGAAGCTGCAAGACCATATATTAAAACAGAAAACTTTATTATATTATTTGGAGATGTTCCTCTTATAACAGACGCTTCTCTTAAGAAACTAATTAGAAATTTTAAAAAAAATAATAATGCTAGTATGATTTTATTTAAATCCTCCACTCCTTATGGATATGGAAGAGTTATTTTAGAGAAAAACAATGTAGTAAAAGTTGTAGAGGAAATTCATGCAACAAAATCTGAAAAATTAATTGAGTTATGTAACTCAGGAATAATGATTGTTAAAAAATCTATATTTTTTAAAAATATTAAACTCATTAAATTTAGTAAAATTAAAAAAGAAAAATTTTTACCAGATATTTTTGAAATATATTTTGAAAAAAATATTCCATTTTCATTCACAGTTTCTTCTGAGGTAGAACTGACTGGTATTAATAATTTATTTGATTTTATTAAAGTTGATAATCTACTTCAAAGAAGATTGATAGATAAGTTTATAAATAAAGGTGTTTTAATAAAGAGACCAGAAAGTTGCTATTTTGGCTATGATACTAAAATAGAAAAGAAAGTCATCATCGAACCAAATGTTAGTATTCGTAAAAATGTTATTGTTAAGTCTGGCACTATTATAAAAAGCTTTTCTGATCTAGAGGGTGCAGTAATTAAAGAAAATTGTTCGATTGGCCCTCATGCAAGAATTAGATCTAATTCTAAAATTGAAAAAAATTGTAAAATAGGCAATTATGTTGAGGTTAAAAATTCAATAATTGGAAGTAATACAAATATAAGCCATTTATCTTATGTGGGTGACAGTAAGGTTGGAAGCAAAGTTAATATTGGAGCTGGCTGTATAACTTGCAACTATGATGGAGTTAAAAAAAATAAAACTTATATAGGCAATAATGCATTTATTGGCTCAAACTGTTCATTAATTGCTCCAGTAAAAATAGGAAATAATGTTAAAATTGGTGCTGGTACTGTAATAAATAAGGATATTCCTAATAATAAGCTTGCTATCAGACGATCTACTCTTAAAATTTACTAATTTCTTAAATTATTACATATAATAAACTTGTTTAGAGATTCTATAGAGTTTATTAGCCTCAATTAATATGAAAACTCAGTGGTCACCTAGTTCTTGGCGTTCAAAAACAGCAAAACATCAGCCTATTTATAAAGATGAAGCTCAGCTGAATGACTCATTAGATAAAATTAAAAAATTTCCACCTTTAGTATTTGCAGGTGAAGCTAGATCTTTAAAATCTAAACTAGCAAAAGTATCAAATGGTAAAGCTTTCTTATTGCAAGGCGGAGACTGTGCTGAGAGTTTTGCAGATTTTCATCCTGATAATATAAAAAATAGTTTTAAGGTGATCCTACAAATGGCAGTAGTTTTAACATTTGGAGCTTCCTGCCCTGTTGTAAAAGTAGGAAGAATAGCTGGCCAATTTGCTAAACCTAGATCATCTGAAAAAGAAACAATTAATGGAATTGAGTTAGAGTCATACAAAGGTGATATAATTAATGGTATTGAGTTTACTAAAGCTGACAGATTACCAGATCCTAAAAGACTTATTCAAGCATATAATCAATCTGCATCTACATTAAATTTATTAAGAGCATTCTCACAAGGTGGATATGCTAATTTAAATAAAATACATCAATGGAACCTTAACTTTGTAGAAGAAGAAAATGCTAATAAATTTACAGAAATTGCTGATAGGATTGACGAATGTATTGCTTTTATGAAGGCATGCGGTATCAATGATACTAATGTGCGTCAAATTTATGAAACAGAATTTTTTACAAGTCATGAAGCTTTGTTACTTGATTATGAGGAAGCATTAACCAGAATTGATAGTACTACAGGTAAATGGTACGATGTTTCTGCACATATGCTTTGGGTAGGTGATAGAACTCGTCAGCTGGATGGTGCGCATATTGAGTTTGTGAGAGGTATTGAAAACCCAGTCGGTATTAAAGTTGGACCTACTTCAGATCCAGATGAATTATTAAAAATTATTGATCATATAAACCCAAATAATGAAGCAGGAAAAATTACTTTAATTTGCCGAATGGGAGCAGACCAAATAGATAATCATTTGCCGGCAATAATTAAAAAAGTTTTCAAGGAAGGTAAGAATGTTGTCTGGGCCTGCGACCCAATGCATGGAAATACTATAAAATCTAAAACTGGTTTTAAAACTAGACCAGTAAAAAATATTTTTAGTGAAATCCAGAAGTTTTTTGCTATTCATAAAAGTCTTGGAACTTATCCTGGCGGAGTTCATCTTGAAATGACTGGCTCAGATGTTACAGAATGCATGGGAGGATTACAACAAATTACTGATGAAGATTTAAAAAATAGATATCATACCTTTTGTGATCCTAGATTGAATGCATCTCAATCATTAGAAATAGCTTTTTTAATATCTGAATATTTAAAAGATGAAAAAATTTTATCTTTAAAGTCTTCTCAAATTTAAATTTAAATATACATTAATATCATGAATTCAGATAAAAAAATTGAACATATATCAAATTGGATTAAGGAATATATAAGCTCTCTTAACTTTCAATCTCCAAGCCTAATAATTGGAGTTTCAGGAGGAATTGATTCTGCTGTTACTAGTGCGCTATGTTGTAAAACAGGTTTCAGAACTATTGCTGTTTCAATGCCAATTAAACAAAATGCTTCACAGCATGATTTGAGTTTAAAGCATTTAGACTGGTTAAATGCTAATTTTAATAATGTTGATACCATGATTATAGAGCTTGATGATGTGTTTAAATCTTTTGAAAAAACTATGACTGATTTTAATAACAAATTGGCATTTGCTAATTCGAGATCAAGATTAAGAATGGTAACTCTTTATCAGATTGCACAAGCTAACAATGGAATTGTTGTTGGGACAGGAAATAAAGTTGAAGATTTTGGAGTAGGATTTTATACAAAATATGGTGATGGAGGAGTTGATATTTCTCCAATTGCAGATTGTAATAAAACTGATGTTTGGAACATGGGAAAGTCTCTTGGTGTAATCAATGAAATAATAGAAGCAGCTCCGACTGACGGTTTATGGGATGATAGTCGAAATGATGAATCTCAATTGGGTCTCACTTATCAACAAATTGAAGAAGCAATGAATAATCCTACTAGTAGCTATTTTGAAAAATATATGAAAATAAGAGAACCTAATTTACATAAAATGAAACCAATTCCTGTATGCATTCTCCCAAAAGACTAATATGAAATGTAGATTTGCTCCTAGCCCAACTGGTTTATTGCATGTTGGTAATGCAAGGTCTGCAGTTTTAAATTGGGCTTATTGTAAAAAAAATAATGGAAGATTTGTATTAAGAATAGATGATACTGATCAATCAAGATCAAAGAAAGAATATGAAAACAAAATTAAAGAAAATTTAACTTGGCTAGGTCTGAATTGGGATAAA
>CACFLO010000026.1 GCA_902567135.1 uncultured Alphaproteobacteria bacterium
ATTAAATGGTTTAGCTCTTCTGCAAAAATGTTTAAAAGACTATCCTCAATGTATAAGGCTCAGTTAGAATTATGATATTTAATAAAAATAATTTCTCTATTTTGTCTCCTTCAATTATGGGTATTTGTAATGTTACTAGGGATTCGTTTAGTGATGCTGGTAAAAATTATAAAACTTCTAATGCTCTAAAGTCCATAAAGCAGATGATTAAAGATGGTGCTCAGATTATTGATATAGGTGCGGAGAGTACAAGACCAGGAAGTGACCCAATAAGCTATCAGCAAGAAATTAGAAAACTATCACCAATTTTAAAAAAATTACCTAAGGATCAATTTTTAATATCTGTTGATTCTTCAAAGATTGAAACACAGGAATTTGCTTTAGAAAATGGCGCACATATTATTAATGATATCTTTGGTGGCTCCAATGATCTTTTCCATTTGACTAAAAAATTTAAAAATGGTTTAGTTTTAATGCATACACCGGCTCCCCCTAAAATTATGCAATCTAAGGTAAATTCATATAAGAATGTAGTCACTGATATAAAAAAAATCTTTCACAGAACGCTTAAACAAACAGATAAATATAAAATACCACAGTCTAAAATTTGGTTTGATCCTGGAATCGGTTTTGGTAAAAATCTTGCCCAAAATTTAGAAATTATGCAAAATATCCAGAAGTTTAAAATAAAGAAATGTGGAATAATATTGGGCACTTCTCGTAAAAGCTGGATAAACGGAATAGATAAAAGTGATGTCAATAATCGTCTTGGCGGGTCAATAGCCTCTGCTCTTTATTGCTATAAAAAAGGAGTGAATATGTTTAGAGTGCATGATGTAAAGGAAACATATCAATCCTTAAAAGTTTATAAAAATTTATGTTTGATGTAGAAATTAAAAATCTAAAAGTATTCGCTAACATTGGTATAACTTCAGATGAAAGAAAGAAAAAGCAATTGCTTAAAGTTACCCTGAATTTTAGTTATAGTGTTCTCAAAAACAAAAATTTAGAAGCAATGTCTAATCTAAAAGATTATTCTAGTGTAACGAAATCACTAAAAAAATTTATAAATGAATCAAGTTATAAGACTCTAGAAAAACTCATTATATCCTCTTCGCAAATGTTAGAAAAAAAATTTAAGATTAAAAAAGTTAAAGTTAAAATTAATAAAACTGCAGTTGCTAAGCGTTATGGATCAGAAACAGTAAGTGTATCCAACTAGTTATTATATCGCGCTGGGAACTAACGTTGGCAATTATAGAAATAATTTTTCAAGGGCAGTTTTTGAACTAAGTAAAATAGGTAGTATTTCCAAAATAGCTAATATCTATAAATCAAAGCCTTATGGTTATTTAAAACAAAATTATTTTTACAATACTATGGTTTATCTAAAATCAGAAATTCATCCAAATGAGTTAATAAAAAAAATACACTTGATAGAAAGAAAGCTACATAAAAATAAAAGGGCCCATTCAAAAATAGACCTTCCTGGAAATTCATATCTGGATACAAGCCATGCGGTAGATATACCAAAGAGCAAACTTAAACTTCCAACACCTAACATTAATAATAAAGTATTGAGGAGATATCTTGGTAAGACTGTTGAAAAAAGATGTGGCCATAAAGTTGTGTCCCCCAAAAGGGCTGAATAAAAAATAGCCAGTACTGGAGAAATTATAACTAAAGATATAATTCCAACCGGTACTGACCAAATATTCCAACTAGACACTATAAAGCCCTTATAGGCTACCAACCAACTCTATCAATAATTTTTTGTGCAGTAGGTGCAAGTTCTGCAAGTCGCTCAACGGGCAATTGGTCTTCTTTAAAAACTCCCCAGGAGCTTAGCTCTTCAGAGGGTTCAACGTTTGGATTTACTGGATATTCATAATTCATTTTTGAGTATAATACTTGTGCCTCTGGCTGAGTTAAAAACTCAAGTAGAGCTATAGCATTATCCTTATTTTTTGAATATTTTACAACACCACCACCTGCAACGTTTATATGATTTCCTCTGTTATCTTGATTAGTAAATATTAAGTTAATGGATTTTGCCCATTCTTTTTGTTCTGGATTCTTTTCATTAAATTTCATCTTACCAAAATAATAAGTATTCATCACAGCAATGTCACAAACGCCTTCATGGACTGCCTTAGCTTGTGCTCTGTCATTTCCTTCTGGTTTTCTTGCTAAGTTTAAAACTAAATTCGATGCCCACTCTTCTGCTTTTTGTTCTCCATTAGCAGCAATAATTGATGCTAATAAAGATCTATTGTAGTCATGACTGCCAGGTCTTGTACATATTTTTCCTCTCCATTTTGGATCAGCGAGGTCTTCTATATTCTTAATAGAATTACTAGAAACTCTGTCTTTTGATACTGCTAATATCCTTGCTCTCTTTGATAGTGCAAACCATTTATTGTTACTATCTCTAAGATGTGAAGGAATATTTTTATTTAGAATATCAGAACTCACTTCCATTAATAAATCTTTTTGAACAAATTGACTCAATCTAGCAATATCTACTGTCAAAACCAAATCTGCAGGCGTATTAGCTCCTTCTGAAATTACCCTTTCTAAAAGACCTTTTTTAGCATGAAGAACATTTACTTTTATTCCAGTGGTTTTTGTAAACTCATCAAAAAAAGGGTCTATAAGTATTGGTTGTCTGTAAGAATATACATTTACTTCACTTTTTGCATAAACAGTCTCAGTAAAACAAAAAATAAAACAAAAAGTTGCTAAGAGTTTGAGAAAATAGTTTTTCATAATTAAACTTTCAATTATATGTTGTTGGAGGGTTGCTGATACCTAACATCATCAACCCTCTTGTTCTCTTATTGAGAATCTTATGAATAAATATTCTTAAAAAATAGTAATTTAATATTTAATTTAGAAAATCACAGTAATTGCTAAAAAACATACTTTTTTAGAATTATTCTAATTTAAATTAATAAAGAAAAACCGAACAGCGCACATCCGAATCCAACAATTCTTAGAACAATCGATGAAAATTTGGTCTTAATAGCTAGACTTCCTATTCCCACACCAAATAAATGTAACGTTGCTGTTCCTGAAGCAAAGCCAAGTGCAAATAAAATTGGGTTTACAGCCCATGGCATCTCCATACCGTGAGCTAATCCGTGACACATTCCAAAAATGCAAATGAAAATCATTATAATATTAGTGGCAATTTTTTTTTCTATAGCAATTGCTAAGCCCAATAATATAACAGAAAATACTATTCCGTATTCAACAACTACAAAGGCAAATTCTTCAAAGTCAAAAAAGAAAACTTCAATAAGCATACCAATGGTTCCACCAACAATCATCATTAAAACAAAGGTTGCAGGAATTGTCCAAATTGCCCTCCCTCCTATTTGGGCGCTTACAACACCAACACTAACCATTGCTAAAAAATGATCTATTCCTAATACTGGATGAGAAAGACCATCATAAAAACCTACCATACCGGTAAAAGTGTGTGCATGAACTGAAGAGGTAAAAAATACAAAAGATAAAAAAAATAAAATTAAATTTAATTTCATACAAATCTTTTTTGTTTTCTGAAAAATAACTTTTTAATAATGAAATAAATTAGGAATATTATAACTACCAGAGCTATATGAGGAATATAAGCGCGAATATCAAATTTTTGCCAATGCACTATATCCATAAAAGGCCCAATATATAAAAGGATAGGCGTCCATGTTAAAATTTGCTCCCACAAATTAGATCCAAAAAATTCCGCTTCTCCTACAGCAAGAGAATAATGGCCTGTGTTATTCTGATTAAAAATTTGTATTATGTAAGAGCCTGCATCCAAATTAAAACTTCTCTTAAAACCTGTATCTTCATTTACGTCAGCTCCTATTTCAGGACCTTTCCAATACCAATCTCTTGCATACGGTTCATACCAAGCTTCCCATTCAAAATTCTGACCATCTGCAAAAAATTTTAAAATTTTATTATTTTTTTCATTTATCGAATACACAGCAATCGATAACCATAAGTGATCATCATCAACTTTAGGACTTAAAATTCCAGTATAAAATAAAAATTCTTCTTCACTATTAATTATATAATAGTGCGGTTCACCATCAAGCTTACCATAATATGCTTTAGATATTTCTGGATCTATAACTTGATGCGGATTATCAATTGAGGGTGAATAATTAATTAACTTTGGCTGATGGGCAAATAGATGGGAACTAAATAAAAAGATAATAATTACAATTAACTTCATTAATTAATTATAGTTTAGCTTTTGTCATTTTCCAATAAAATAAAAATGGGGCCACATTGGGCCCCTATCCTTATTAAAAATATTTATAATACTTCTAAATTATTTAATTTCTATTAACCGAGCCTTTTTTTCCTCAGGGATGATGCGCTCTAAATCAATATTTAACAGACCATTCAATAATTCAGCATTCTTAACTTTTATATCTTCTGAGATAGTAAATGATCTTTCAAATTGTCTGGTTGAAATTCCCTTATGAATAACGCCATTTCCTTCTTCGTTCACAACTTTCTCTTTTTGTCTGTTGCGAACAGTAAGATTATTTTCTTTAAGCTCTAATTCAATATCATCTTTTGAATACCCAGCTAATGCTACTTCAATTTTATAATTATTCTCATTTATTCTGTGAATATTATAGGGTGGATAATTTGAATTGTGCCGCTCAGTTGACTCTAGCATTCTATCAAATTCTTCAAAAATTGAGTCAAATCCAACTGAAAATGGTCTAAGCGAATTCCATACGGATAGGTTTCTTGTCATAAAAACTCCTTATTAAGCAAGTTAAATGTCAGCACCCATAATGGCATACTAACATTATAAATATGGGGATTAATGAAGTTATTTCAAGTAAGATATTACTTTTTTCGAACAAACGAGAGGCCGTCAGACAGTGGTAATAAAGAAAACTCCACTCTATCATCTTGATTAATCTTTAGGTTTAAATCACGAATAGTGCTCGTTTGTGAATCAGTTTTCTTTGTATCTGCCACATCTCCGTGCCATAGCATGTTATCAATAATAATAATGCCATTTGAGGGAACTAAACTTAAAGACAATTCATAATAATTTGGATAATTATTTTTATCGGCATCAATAAATATCAAATCAAATGTATGTTGACGATCAATTAAACTTTGCATCACATCAGTGCCTGCTCCAATTATTGATTCAATTTTAGAAGTCTGACCATCCTCGTCCCAATATTTTTGTGCTAATGGTAAAAATTCTTCAGAATTATCAACCGCAATTATTTTGCCATCAGAAGGAAGTCCTCGCGCCATATATAATGTACTTAAACCTGTAAATCTTCCAATCTCTAAACATGATTTTGCTTTCGATGTTTTAACAATGATTTCTAAAAATTGACCTTGCTCTTTAGCAATTTGCATTTGAGCAACACTGCCTAGTGCCTTGGTCTCTTTCTCTAACTTATCTACAACAGTATCTTTTCGGTACCCTAGATTTTGTAAATATTTTATAAGATCTTGATTAATCTCTATCTGTGTGCTCATTAGTTTATCACTTCGTAAGTAGGTGGAAGTTCAGATACTGCAGAATCAGTTATGATAAAACAGTCCTGTATTTTTTTGCTAACATTTTCATAATCATCTTCTGATTTTGTAAAAACACTTAAAATAGGGGAGCTTGGATCAACCTTATCACCAACTCTTAAAATATTATTGTACCCTACATTAAAATTAATTTTATCCGTAGTTTGTTTTCTTCCTCCACCTAACTCAATAAGAATCAATCCTAGATCTCTTGTTTTAATTTTCTCTACCCAACCAGATTTTGTTGGAAAAATATCTTTCTTTATGGCGTTAATCTTTAAATGTTTTTCATGTGAGGATAAAATATCAGAAGGGCCTCCTAAAGCATGGACCATTTTTTCAAATTTTTCTGCTGCTTCTCCATTTGACATCACGCTATTAATTTTTTCAAGAGCAGCTTCTTTGGAAAGTTTTTGTGACATCATTAAAATTGAAGCTATTAATTCATACGTAATTTTTTCAAGTCTTGTTTCTTTTTCTTGGTTTTTTAGAAAATTAATACACTCTGATATCTCTAAAATATGACCTGCACTTTTTCCTAAAACCTGATTCATATCAGTTATAATAGCCTCACATTGTAAACCTGCACCTTTTGCTACTCTCACAAGAGAATGGGATAAATCTTTTGCTATATCTATAGTACTATTAAATGAACCATTACCAACTTTTACATCCAATACCAATGTTCTTAAGCCTGATGCAATTTTTTTTGATAAAATAGATGATGTAATTAATGGCAAAGATTCTACGGTGCCAACAATATCTCTAATTGAGTATAGTTTTTTATCTGCGGGTGCTAAGTTTGCAGTTTGTCCTATAATTGCGCAGCCAACTTCTTTAACCACTCTCTTAAATGTGTCTAGGTCAGGTTGAGTATTATACCCTGGGATAGAATCAAATTTATCAAGAGTCCCTCCAGTATGTCCAAGGCCTCGTCCTGAAATCATTGGAACGAATAATCCGCAAGCTGCTAAAATAGGCGCAAGAATAATGCTGGTTTTGTCTCCAACACCACCAGTAGAATGTTTATCACATACTAAATCTATATCAACGACACCTTCCCAATTTATTGTCTCACCCGAAGTTGTCATTGCTTCAGTTAAATTAACTGTTTCTTCTGGTATCATGCCATTTAAAAAAATAGCCATGCTCATCGCAGCAACTTGTGAATCTGAAAAAGATCCGTCTGTTAAACCTTTTACAAAAAGAGAGATTTCTTCTTTCGAAAGAACTTTCTTATCTCTCTTTCTTCTAATTATTTCCTGTGGGATCATTAAATTTTACTTCTGTAATAAAGTTTTTAATTAGTTGAACAATATTTTGTTCAGCAAGACTAGCGTTTTCCAATGTTTCTTTATGACTAAGTTTTGTTTTATTCATCCCTGCAGCTAAATTCGTTATAACACTAATTGCGATAACAGGAAGATCACAATGATTAGCTACTAATACTTCTGGAACTGTTGACATGCCTACAGCATTACCACCAATTACTTTTAGAGCATTGATTTCTGCAGGTGTTTCAAAATTTGGACCAGAATACATACAGTAAATCCCTTCGAAGATTTGTTGATTAGTTTTTTTGCCAATTTCCAGCAACTGATCACGGTAAAATTTATGATAACCATCACTCATATCATGAAATCTAGGCCCATACTCATCTTGGTTTTTTCCAATTAAGGGATTAAAGCCACTCCAATTAATGTGATCAGATATTGCCATTAAACTTCCAGCTGGCATATTTTCATCAAGACTTCCTGCAGCATTAGTAACTATTAAAAGTTTACATCCTATGTCTTTTAATACACGAATTGGTTTGGCAAGACTGTTTGGTTCATGACCTTCATAAATATGTGATCGACCATACATACACACTATTTTTTTATTAGCTATCTCACCTAACACTAATTTGCCTGCATGTCCCTTTACTGTAGGTTGAGGAAATTCTGGAAGATCAGTATACGGTATTTCTTTAATAATATTTTGTGTTTCAAAAAAATTAGTTAGACCAGATCCCAAGATAACAGCAACTTCTGGTTGTGTATTTGTTTGTTCTAAAAAAACTTTTGATGATGAATGCATTATAAATTTTCTGGACCAAATGAATCAGGTAATAAATCTTCTAGTGTTGATGTTTTAATATGTCCATTAACATTACACATATGAATATTAACGTCTAGTGCAGCAAACTCTCTTAATCTTTGCCTGCATCCTCCACAAGGCGAACATAGTAAATCACCTGAGCCAATAACAACTACTTCTTTAATTTTAGTAAAACCATTTGCTATAAGATTACCTATAGCACTCGCTTCAGCGCACTGTGATTGAGGGTAAGCTGCATTTTCAACATTACAACCTGATATAATTGTATCACCTTCTGTCAAAAATGCCGCACCTACTTTAAATTTTGAGTAAGGAACATGGGCCTTATCCCTAACATCTTTTGCTGCTTGAAAAAGTTTGTCAAAGTTTTCTGAAATCATATGATTGTTTAGCATGTAAAAAAAATTAGTGCTATATTTAGTAAAAAATAAAAATTATAATATTAGTAAATGAATAAAGTATCTCTAAAAATTTGTGGTATCACAAACTCACAGTCAATTAAAATGGCCTATAAAAATAAAATAAAATCTCTTGGTTTTGCTAGTAATAACCTCAATGGCCCAAATACAGCTACTGATAAAAAAATACAAATATTAATTAAAGAATGTAAAACTCATAAAATTGAGTCGGTTTTATTAACTCGATATGTGTCCTTAGATAAATTAATTAAGCAAATAGATTTTACTAAACCTAAAACTATTTCCTGTTCATATCATTTTAGTAAAAATGAATTACAAGTTTTGCGAAACACATTTAAAAGATTAAAAATTGGCATAGCAATTAATCCTGAAAATTTTAATATGAAATATCTTAAAAATATAAAAAAAATTATCAATGTAATTTATTATGATATGAATGTGTATAAGGCAAAAAGGATTAAAACTTATGCTTTAGTAAAGTGTTTAAAACAAATTCAATACATAAAAAATCTTTCCATCCCTGTTTTTATTGGGGGCGGAATAAATGAGAAAAAAGCTAAGGAAATTATTAATTTACTAAAACCTGAGGGTATTGATGTATCTCGAAGTCTTAAAAATTCTAAAAATATTATTTCTTCAAAGAAGCTAAAAAACTTTTTAAAACAAGTTACGGTAGTTTAATTTTTCAATAACGTAGTGATCTTTTAGGTTTTTAATTAACTCTTTTACAGACAACTTTGAAACTGGATGTTTAAAAAAGGGGGCTATGTCGTAAAGTGGGCATAAGACAAAATCTCTTTCTTGCGCTCTCGGATGAGGAATAACCACATTTTTGTTTTTAAAAATTTTTTGGTCCCAAAAAATGATGTCTAAATCTATTTTTCTTGGGCCATTAATAATTCTTTTATTTTTATGTAGCTTTCTTTCTATCAAGTGTATTTTTTTTATTAACTCATTTGGATGAATTTCTGATTTTAGATAAACCATAGTATTGTAAAAATAATTTTGTTTTAAATAACCATAAGGCTTTGATTTATAGATATTAGCTATTTTGGAAATACTACCTATTTTACTTAGTTCAAAAACTGCCCTTGAAAAATTATTTCTATAATTGCCAACGTTAGTTCCCAGCGCGATATAATAACTAGTTGGATACACTTACTGTTTCTGATCCATAACGCTTAGCAACTGCAGTTTTATTAATTTTAACTTTAACTTTTTTAATCTTAAATTTTTTTTCTAACATTTGCGAAGAGGATATAATGAGTTTTTCTAGAGTCTTATAACTTGATTCATTTATAAATTTTTTTAGTGATTTCGTTACACTAGAATAATCTTTTAGATTAGACATTGCTTCTAAATTTTTGTTTTTGAGAACACTATAACTAAAATTCAGGGTAACTTTAAGCAATTGCTTTTTCTTTCTTTCATCTGAAGTTATACCAATGTTAGCGAATACTTTTAGATTTTTAATTTCTACATCAAACATAAATTTTTATAAACTTTTAAGGATTGATATGTTTCCTTTACATCATGCACTCTAAACATATTCACTCCTTTTTTATAGCAATAAAGAGCAGAGGCTATTGACCCGCCAAGACGATTATTGACATCACTTTTATCTATTCCGTTTATCCAGCTTTTACGAGAAGTGCCCAATATTATTCCACATTTCTTTATTTTAAACTTCTGGATATTTTGCATAATTTCTAAATTTTGGGCAAGATTTTTACCAAAACCGATTCCAGGATCAAACCAAATTTTAGACTGTGGTATTTTATATTTATCTGTTTGTTTAAGCGTTCTGTGAAAGATTTTTTTTATATCAGTGACTACATTCTTATATGAATTTACCTTAGATTGCATAATTTTAGGGGGAGCCGGTGTATGCATTAAAACTAAACCATTTTTAAATTTTTTAGTCAAATGGAAAAGATCATTGGAGCCACCAAAGATATCATTAATAATATGTGCGCCATTTTCTAAAGCAAATTCCTGTGTTTCAATCTTTGAAGAATCAACAGATATTAAAAATTGATCCTTAGGTAATTTTTTTAAAATTGGTGATAGTTTTCTAATTTCTTGCTGATAGCTTATTGGGTCACTTCCTGGTCTTGTACTCTCCGCACCTATATCAATAATCTGAGCACCATCTTTAATCATCTGCTTTATGGACTTTAGAGCATTAGAAGTTTTATAATTTTTACCAGCATCACTAAACGAATCCCTAGTAACATTACAAATACCCATAATTGAAGGAGACAAAATAGAGAAATTATTTTTATTAAATATCATAATTCTAACTGAGCCTTATACATTGAGGATAGTCTTTTAAACATTTTTGCAGAAGAGCTAAACCATTTAAT
>CACFLO010000027.1 GCA_902567135.1 uncultured Alphaproteobacteria bacterium
CAAAAGAAATCTATGGAATAAAGAAATGAGAGATAAAATTATATTAGAAAATGGATCAGTTCAAAATATTTCAAATTTTCCTGAAGATCTCAAGGAAACATACAAGACTGTTTGGGAAACATCACAAAAATCAGTTATTGATATGGCTGCTGATAGAGCTCCATTTATTGATCAAACACAATCAATGAATTTATGGTTATCAACACCAACATTTGGAAAAGTTAATTCGATGCATATGTATGCATGGAAAAAAGGTCTAAAGACAGGAATGTATTACTTAAGGAGTAGATCAGCTGTTGATGCCGTAAAAGTAACCGTATCTTCAGAAAAAGTAGCAAAAGAGGAGTTCGTTAAATCACAAATAAATAATAACGAGCCAGAAGATTGTTTAACTTGTAGTGCATAAAGGAGTATAAATAATGATATCAAAAGGTGTTAAGTCAATCTTTCCAATCAAGCACCAAGATATTTGGGATAAATATAAGCTTCATATTCAAGCATTTTGGACACCAGAAGAGGTTTCTCTTCATGATGATTTAAGAGATCTAGAGACACTTAACGATGGAGAAAAACATTTTATAAAACATGTACTAGCTTATTTTGCAAATTCGGAAGCAATGATCAATGAAAACCTTGCAAGTAGATTTTACAAAGAAATATTAATACCGGAAGCAAGATGTTTTATTTCTATGCAAATGCTAAATGAGTCTATTCATGCAGAAATGTATGGTTTACAAATTGAAGCATATGTTAAAGACCAGACTGAAAAAGATCACTTATTTGATGCCATTCAGAATGTTCCTTGCATAAATCGTAAAGCTCAGTGGGTATCTAAGTGGCTTAACGGAAGTCAAAATTTATTAACAAGACTTATTGGTTTTGGCTTAGTTGAAGGTCTCTTCTTTGCAGGTTCATTTTGTGCAATTTATTATTTTAGAAAAAGGGGACTTTTACCTGGCTTAGCTCTATCAAACGATTGGATAGCAAGAGACGAAGGTATGCATTTTAGTTTTTCAGCATTGATGTTTAAAACTCTTAGAGATAAGTATAATAATAGCACTCTAACAGATGCAGATATTTCCGACTTATCATTAATCCCAAATGATGTTCCTCAATCACAATTTGAGGAAATTGTAAGAGAAGCTGTTTCATTTGAAAAAGAATTCGTTAGAGATGCACTTCCTGTCGACTTGATTGGTATGAATCAGGACCTAATGTGTCAATATATTGAAGCTGTTGCTGATAGAATTGCAGACTTATTTGAATTTGAAAGGGTATTTAATACTGAAAATCCATTTGATTTTATGAGAGCTTTAGATGTTCAAAATGTAACAAACTTCTTTGAAAAAAGAGTATCTGAATACCAAAGACCAACTGATAGAGCTCTTAGCTTTGACGATGCTTTTTAAATGGAAGTAGAGATATATTCTAAAACTAACTGTGTTTTTTGTGATAAAGCTAAGATGCGCTTATCTAAAGAAAATCCAAAAATACATATGTTAGATGAAGATTACACTAGAGAAGATTTTTTCAAAAAATTTCCTAATGCACGGACTTTTCCCCAGATAATCATAAATGGTGAAAGTATTGGGGGATATTATGAGCTTGAAAAATGGCTATCAATGAATTCATTTAATGAAGATTTTTAATGTGCGTCTCCCCAATTTTCTCCGATACCATAATCAACTATAAGTGGCACTTGAAAATCCTTAAATTCTAAATGAGTATTTTCCATTACATGTTTAATTTTCTCAACTGAAGTATCTTTTTTTGACTCCATAATTTCGAAAATTAATTCGTCATGCACTTGAAGAAGTATTTTAACTTCTAATTCTTCGTTAATAATCATTTTATTTAATTTTATCATTGCTAATTTAATTATATCAGCAGCCGTACCTTGAATAGGAGCGTTAATTGCTTGTCTCTCAGCAAAACCCCTCACTGCAAAATTTTTATCATTTATATTTTTTATATTACATCTTCTGCCAAAAATTGTTTCAACATAAAAATTTGTTTTTGCAAATGCAATTTGATTATCCATATATTTTTTGATTTTTGGATATTTTTTAAAATAATTTTCTATATATATTTTTGCTTCACTGTTAGTGACATCTAATTGTTTAGCTAAACCGTAGGGGCTTATTCCATATAAAATTCCAAAATTTATGGCTTTTGCTTTTCTTCTCATTTCTGAATTAAGTTTTTTTGAACTAGTTCCAAATATTTGAGAGGCTGTAGAACTATGAATGTCTTCATTATTCTTAAAAGCTTCTATAAAATTATTATCACCAGAAATTTCAGCTGCAAGTCTTAATTCTATTTGTGAATAATCGAAACTCATTAAAGTTTTTTTTGAATCACAAACAAAGGCTTTTCTAATTTTTCTACCATTAATTGTGCGTATGGGAATATTTTGAAGATTTGGATCATTAGAACTTAATCGACCAGTAAGAGTATTGGCTATACCATATGAGGTGTGAACTCTTGAGTTATCTTTAGTTGCCTGATTTTGCAAAGCATCAGTATAAGTAGATTTTAGTTTCGTTAATTCTCTCCATTCTAAGATTAAACTTGCAATCTCATATCCTTGTTCTGACAAATTAGATAAAGTAGAAGAATCTGTTGAAAAGGTTCCAGTTTTAGTTTTTTTTCCTCCCTGAATACTTAAGTCTACGAATAAGATTTCACCTAACTGCTTTGGTGATCCTATATTAAAATCTTTACCTGCTAATTTAAAAATTTTTTTTTCTAAAATGAAACTTTCTTTTTCAAATTCTTTGCTTAATTTATTAAGATATTTAGTGTCTACTTTGATACCACTTTTTTCAATTGAAGATAGAACATTAATTAATGGTAAGTCAATTTCATTATATACAAAATTACTTTTTTCATTTTTTAATCTATGATTTAAAATATTATAAAGTTTTAGTGTAACAAGAGCATCTTCGGCAGCATACTCAAGTGCTTGATTTATGTCTACATAATCAAACGTTATTTCTTTTTTTCCAGACCCAACAAGTTCTTTAAATTTAATATTTGTATGATTTAAATGCAAATATGCCAAGTCATCCATATTGTGTTTTGTAACCCCATTATCGATAGCATATGACAACAACATTGTATCAGCTATAGAATTAAATTTAAGATTATACTTATCTAAAATTCTAAGATCATATTTTATGTTATGCCCGATTTTTAAAATAGATTTATCATAACAAATCGATTGAAGTGCTTTAATTAATTCAGTTTCATTAATTTGTTCTTTTAATCTTATTTTATCTTCTATATTTTTATGGTTAATGGGTATGTAATATGCTGAATTTTCATCAACAGCTATTGACACACCTACCAAAATTGCTTCTTCTATATTAAGAGAATTTGTTTCAGTATCTATAGCAAAAAGTCCTGTCTTTTTTATAAGATTAATTAAACTATCTAAATCCTTTAATTTATTAATTAGATAGTATTTTTTTTTAAATTTTTTTTCTTGAGATTTACCGTTTGAACTTTCATTAATGATAAATGAGTTATTTTTTAATCTTTCAGCTATACTCTTAAAACCTTGATTAGATAAAAATTTTGATAAATTCTCATTTGTATCTATTGAAGAATAAGTATGAATATTATCGATTGTTAGAGGGAGCTTTATATCTTTTTTTAATTTAACTAATTCAAGACTGATTAAAATTTCATCCTTATTATTTAGTATAACATTTCTTCTTTTTTCTTGGGTTATTTTATTAGCATTTTTAATTAAAGTATGAACATCACCAAACTCTTCAATAAGTTGTAAGGCTGTTTTAGGTCCGATACCAGGAGCGCCTGGGATATTATCTACTTTATCTCCTGTTAAGGCTTGTATTTGAGTTACTTTCTCTGGCGGAAGGCCAAATTTTTCAATTACTTGATCTATACCAATTTTTTTATTCTTCATTGGGTCAAGCATAGTGGTTTCTTCATTAACTAATTGCATTAAATCTTTATCTGAAGAAACAATTATTGATTCAATATTTTGTTTTTTAGCTAATTGACAATATGTTGCAATAATATCATCTGCTTCAAAACCCTCTATTTCTATTTGAGGAATATTAAAAGCATCAACACATTCTCTGATTATTTCAAATTGTGGTATTAAATCCTCAGGAGTTTCTCCTCTGTTAGCTTTATAATCTTTAAAAATTTTATTTCTGAAATTTTCTCTTGCAGCATCAAACACAACAATCATCTTATCTTCTCTATAATCTTCAATTAGTTTTACTAACATATTTGTAAAACCAAAAACTGCATTAATAGGTATCCCGTCTGATCGATTCATGGGTGGCAAACCATAATAAGCTCTAAAGATATATGCCGATCCATCAATTAAGATTAATCTATTTTGTTTATTCATATAAAATTTAAATATATAAACACTTTTATAATAATGACAGATTATATTTATTCTATTGAAGCAAAAGACGTTAATAAGACATATAAGAGAAAAAATCTTGCAGTTAATGCACTTAAAAACTTTAATATTAAAATAAAAAAAGGAAGCATTCATGGATTGCTTGGACCAAATGGGGCTGGAAAATCTACTTTCATTAATATTTTAGGTGGTTTAGTAAAAAAGAATAAAGGCAATATTAATATTTGTGGGATAGATATTGATAAAAATCAAAAACTTTCAAAATTTAAAATTGGTATTGTGCCTCAAGAACTAAATATTGATCCTTTTTTTACTCCCTTTGAACTACTTGAGTTGCAAGCAGGATTATATGGTATTCCAAAAAAAAATAGAAAGACCGAAGAAATTTTAGATAATGTTGGATTGCTTGATAACAAAAATGCATATGCAAGAACTTTATCAGGAGGCATGCGAAGAAGATTGCTAGTTGCAAAAGCATTAGTGCATAGCCCTGAAATGCTAATATTAGATGAGCCAACTGCAGGTGTTGATGTGGAGTTGAGAAGTATGTTATGGAATTATATCAGAGATATAAATAATCAAGGCACCACTATATGTCTGACGACGCACTATTTAGAGGAAGCAGAAAAATTATGTGAAAACATAACTATTTTAGATAAAGGGCAAGTAATAAAAGATGATACTAAAATAAATTTATTAAATATTATTTCGACAAAAACAGTTAGATTTGATTTTGAAAGTAAACAAGAAATTCCAATAGAATTATTACAATTTAATCCTAAAGTAGAAAAAAATAGACTAACATTATCATATGATAAGAGTAAAGTTTCCTTAAGTAGTATTATTAACATATTAAACAAACACAATATAATATTTTTAGAAATGAGCACATATGAGAGTAATCTTGAAAATGTGTTTAAAAAATTAATCTCATCTAATGGAAATAACTAAAAAAATATTTTGCTTTTTATTGCTATTAGTTCCTATTTTAATAAAAACTGGTCCAGCAATACCTGATATAATTATAAATTTTTCGGGATTTATTTTTTAATTATAGGCATAAAGACTTTAATGAGTCAATTTCATTATAAATTGGAACAACTATTGAAGCTTCGGTATTCATTATTCTCTTGGAGCATGCTTGTTAAGTATTCTTTGCAATGTTCTTCTATGCATTCTTAACCTTCTAGCTGTCTCAGAAACATTTCTCTTACATTGAAAAAAAACTCTTTGTATATGCTCCCATCTAATTCTATCAGCAGTCATAGGATTTTCTGGTGGGGGAGGTAGAACTTCTTTTGAGTTAGTTAGTGCATCATAAATTTGATCTACTTCAGCTGGCTTAGGCAAATAATCAATTGCTCCTGTTTTTATTGCTGCCACTGCTGTAGCTATATTGCCATAACCTGTAAGCAATAAAGATCTAGTTAAGGGACTCTTATTTTGAATTTTTTTTATAAGCTCTAAACCAGATCCATCTGAAAGTCTCATATCAACAATTGCATAGTCATACTGATTAGTTTCAATTATTTCAGATGCTGAAGAAAAAGATTCTGCTGTATTAACTTTAAATCCTTTTTTTTCCATAGATCTTGATAATCTCTCTCTAAAAGGGAGGTCATCATCTACCACAAGTAATGTTTTGTTCATTTTATTAAAATAGATCCTTTAAATAATATTTCAACTACTGCATTTCCGTTAGATGAATTATAGAAATTTATCTTTCCATCAACGTTTTCTATTAAATTTTTTGCAATAAATATTCCTAACCCCATACCTTTTTTAGATTTTGTAATATATGGTTCTCCTAGCTTATCAAGAATATCTCTTGAAAAACCTTTACCATCATCACTAATTTTGATTGATAATTCTTCCAAATCACTGGATATTGCTATGGTAATTTCATTTTTTGAATGTTGTATTGCATTTTGTATAATGTTGCTAAACGCATAGTTAATTTCATCTTTGTATAAAATAGATATTTCTCTACTTGTTTGCTCAAAAATAATATTAAGTACTTTATTTGTATTAAACTTTTCAAAACTTAGGTTTATTAAATCTTGAATTTTAATTTTTTCAAAAAAATTATCCTTTAGTAAATGTGGGCTCTTTGAAAGACTTAATAAAATATCTCTGCATCTCTCTGCTTGAGATTTAAGTAACATAACATCTTTAAATAAATTTTTATTTTTAATTAAAATTTTTTCTTTTAATAAATCATTTAATATCAAAAAAATTGTATTTAATGGTGTGCTTAATTCATGGGCTGCAGCAGCACTTAATGAACCTATTTCTGTAATTTTTTTTTGGTTATTTAGTTGGAGTTTTGTTTCTTCAAGAGCTTTGGATATCTTTCTAGAAGAATTAGCAAATAAGTATGTATAAGCAGCAATAAAAATTATTGTTATAATTAATGATATTAACAATCCATTATTATATAAATTTGGAATTATAAAATCATTACGCCAATTTAATGGAATAAAATAATATTTAAGTATTAGAACAAGAAATATTGAATATAAAGATAATAAAACTGTCCACGATGATTTCAGATATGTCGCAGAAATAATTACCGGAGCTAAAACTAATATTGAAAATGGATTTAATATGCCTCCATTTAGAAATAATAACACTCCAAGCTGAGATGTATCAAATAATAAAAAGAAAAATACTTTCTTATCTGAAATATTATCCTTTTTTTGAAAAAAAAAAGCGCCGAGATTAATTAATACTGACAATAAAATTACTATCAAACATTCAGTAAATAATATTTTTATTTCTAGTATTTTTTCAACAAAATATATTGCTGCAAATTGACCAAATATCGCAGTCCATCTAATTTTTATTAAATTTGTAAGTAATATTGTGTTCACTAACTTAAAAATTAAATGTCTAGATTAGCAACTTTTAATGAATTTTCTTGAATAAAATGTTTTCTGCCATCGGTTAAATCGCCCATTAAAGTTTCAAAAATCTGATTAGCATCATTTAATTCTTCAATTTTAACAGAAAGGAGTGATCTGTAATTTTTATCAAGAGTTGTTTCCCATAGTTGATCTGGATTCATCTCGCCAAGTCCTTTATATCTATTAATTTGAGTACCCTGCTTTCCTATTTCAAAAACTTTTTCTATTAAGTCTATCGGTCCATTGATTTTAAAAGTTAAATCACCAGATTTTAAATTACCTGCTGAGCCATTTTTTAAAATACCAAAATTATCCATTAATGTTTTTCTCATATCATTTAATGATTTAGCTTCAGGGGTTACTAAAAAATCAGAATCTATAACAAATTGTTTTTTAACCCCTCTCTCTAGCCTGATTATAGTGAGTGATGAATTTTTATAATTTACTTTCCATTGATTATTTTCAATAGTATTTAATCTCAATTCTAAATATTTTGCAATTTCTTTACCAATAATTTGATCTTTTAAAGAACTTTCTTTTAAAGCTGCAATAACTGCAGCTTGCTCAATTACTAACTCATTATCAACTCTTCTTGTAAGTTGCTCAACTAACATTTGAACTTTCTTTGATAATTTTAACAAATTTATTAATTCTAAATTACTAATTTGATGTTTGAGATTGTTATTTTTGGGCACTTCATAAGTTAGTTTTTTTATTCCTTCTTGAATTAGATAATCTTCCATTTCATTTTGATTCTTTAAATATTGAATTGAATTACCTTTTTTTGATCTAAATAAAGGAGGTTGTGCGATATATAATCTACCACTTTCTATCATTGGCCTCATATGCCGATAAAAAAAAGTAAGTAATAATGTTCTTATATGACTTCCATCTACATCCGCATCAGTCATTATTATTACTTTGTGATACCTCATTTTATCTAAATTAAACTTACCTTCTGATAGATCCTGATCATCATTGCCAGTTGGATTACCAACGCCAGCTCCAATTGCAGTAATAAGAACACCTATTTCATTGCTTGTAAGAATTTGTTTAGGACTTGCCCTTTCAACATTTAATATTTTACCTCTCAGTGGAAGAATTGCTTGATTCTTTCTATCCCTACCTTGCTTAGCAGATCCTCCAGCTGAGTCACCCTCTACAATAAATAGTTCTGATAATTCTGGATTTTTTTCCTGACAATCTGCAAGCTTTCCAGGTAAAGATGAATTTTCTAGTCCAGTTTTTCTTCTAGTAAGTTCTCTTGCTTTTCTAGCTGCTTCTCTAGCATCAGAAGCTTCTACAACTTTCTCAACTACTTTTTTAATTTCATTAGGATTTTCTTCAATCCACTGTTCTATTTTGTCTAAACTCACAGATTCAACTACAGGTCTGACTTCAGAAGAAACTAATTTATCTTTAGTTTGACTTGAAAACTTTGGATCAGGGAGCTTAACTGAAATTACACAAGTAAGACCTTCTCTTGCATCATCACCTGAAATATTTGTGCTATTCTTAATTTTTTGATTTATATAATTTACTATAGAGCGAGTTAACGCTCCTCTAAAGCCAGCAAGATGCGTCCCACCATCTCTTTGGGCAATATTGTTAGTAAAGCATAGTGTATTTTCATGATAAGCATCAGTCCATTGCAATGCACATTCAACATTAACATTATTCTTTATTCCTAAAAAATATATTGGAGTATTGTTTATACAGTTTTTACCTTTGTTGAGATAATTTACATACTCTATTATTCCACCTTCATATTTAAATATAATCTCTTTTTTCTGTGTAGATCTATTGTCTTGAAGTACAATATTTACACCTGTATTAAGAAAAGCTAATTCTCTTAATCTCTTTTCAATTATAGAAAAATTAAACTCAATATTTTTAAAAATTTTTGTTGAAGGTAAAAAAATTATTTTCGTCCCTGTATATTTTTTTCCGTTAATTACTTCAGAGTCCCCAACAGCTTTTAGTGAATCTGTAACAACTCCATGGGCAAATTCCATTTTATGGATCTTGTCATCGCGATTAATTTCTAATAATAATTTCTCAGAAAGAGCATTAACTACAGAAACTCCTACACCGTGCAAACCACCAGAAACTTTATAGCTATTTTGGTCAAATTTTCCACCAGCATGGAGCTCTGTCATAATTAATTGAGCTGCTGGAATTCCTTCTTCTTTATGATTATCAACTGGCACTCCTCTGCCATTGTCTGAAATTGTAACAGTGCCATCTGAATTCAATATAACTTCAATTTTATCACAATAACCAGCTAGAGATTCATCAATAGAGTTATCAACAACCTCATAAATCATTTGATGCAAGCCAGAGCCATCATCAGTATCTCCAATGTACATTCCGGGTCTTTTTCTTACTGCCTCTAAGCCCTTTAATACTTTTATTGATTCTGAAGAATAAGTTTGGTTCATCGATTACTTATATTACAAAAGTTTGTATTTGTTGATAAAAAAGAAAATAAATCTTTATTTGTTCCAGTCATAAAAAACTGCATATCAAATTGGTTTACAATTTTAAGTAATAGTTGTGCATTTGTCTCATCTAAATGTGAACATATTTCATCAAGGAGTAAAATTGGCTTCTTGTTGCAAGTATTTACTAAGTAATTACATTGAGAAAAATATAATAGCAGCACTAATGTTTTTTGTTGACCTGTAGATAATTGTGATGCAGGGTAATTTTTATCTACAAAAAAAATATAATCAGACTTATGAGGCCCAAATTTTGTTCCTCCTACTATTTTATCAATTTCACGACATTGTCTTAATGAAATCATATATTTGTCAATATTAAGTTTTTCGTTATAAAATGGGTCATTTATTTCTAAAGTTACTTTAAATTCAGTATTAAAATATTTACTAATATCACCCAAATTTTT
>CACFLO010000028.1 GCA_902567135.1 uncultured Alphaproteobacteria bacterium
GGCAAAATTTCTATTTATTATACTTACTCACGTTTTAAAAAATATATTGGCAATGAGTTAAATCTTAAAAAAAACAAAAGAATATTTACATGCACAAAGAAAGATCACTTAAATGATACAAATGATCTTAATTTTGGTGATGCAGAAGCTACTATTTTACATGAAATTCTTCATTTATTAGGCGCACCGTCTAAATGTGGTAAAAATTTAGATAATTCAAAATCTCATGTCGCAGATACTACAAAAGATATAATGCATAAACAATCGGGAAATGAATATTTAGACTATAAAAATAATGATTATTATAACCACAATATTAAAGGATGTAGTGATTTAAAAAATAGTGATTACCTAATTTCTAATTAAATAACTAAGGATTTAAAAGAACTTTCATTGATTGATCACTCATAGCAACATCCATTGCCTCATGAACATTATCAATGTTAAATTGATGAGATATAATTTTTTCCCATGGCAATTTGTCAATATTTCTTTCAAGCAATTTTATAGATGGGTAATATTGCGAAATGTCATCACCACCAATGCCTATAACTCTCGCACTTTTTTCAAGAATATGTGAATGAGGATTAATAGGAATATCATGTGAATTAGAAAAAATTCCTACTTCTAAAACCATCCCCCCTTCTCTTATTAATTCCAAGGCAATAGTAAAACCCTCTGAAACACCTGAACAATCAACAACTAAATCTGCACCTAAATTATCAGTTAATCGCATTATATTATCTTTTATTTCTTCTCTATCATCACTTGTTATAACCTCTGTTGCTCCAAATTCTTTAGCAAGTGATGTTCTGAATTTGTAGGGATCAACAGAATATATTTTTCCCGCACCCATGAGATTAGCTTTTATTAAATGAAATAAACCTATAGGTCCTGTTCCTAAAATAACTACAGTATCACCACTTCTAAAAGGTTCCCACTCTGAAGACCATTGACGAGCTTTATCCAAACATCCCGTGACTGAGAGAGGTTCAATAAAAGTTCCAAATTTAGGATCAAGTGTATCAGGATACTTGAACAAATGGCTACCTGGTAAAATATATAAGTATTCACTCCATCCACCAAAAATATGAGGTGAATCACTAGCTCCTATATTATTTCCATAATCTAACTTACATTCACAATAATAGTATGGTCGATTATTTCGACAAGCAAAACATTCACCACATGAAATATTAGGGGCTGGGACAACTCTATCCCCTACTTTCAATTCATTTCCATCATGATCTAAAATCTTTCCATTTATCTCTTCAATTATACCTACATTTTCATGACCTTGTATTACTGGCAGGGGTATGGGCCTTCCTCCCTTTTGATGAAAAAAACCTTCAAATGAATGTTTGTCTGTTCCGCAAATACCAGAATATTCCATTCGAATAATAGCGGAGTCTTTTTTTACTTCAGGATATGGAAAACTTTTTAATGATAATATACCTTTAGCTTCTAGAACAACTGATTTAACAAATCTATTTTTAATCATGGGATATAAAATATATCATATGAACAATTTTTATTGAATATTGATCAAATAATCAATTAAAGAAATCCAATTGTGGCACCGATTAGGAGAATATTTATGAAAAATAAGGTGATTATAAATACTATTATTAGTTTTATCAGTGCCACAAAAATTCTTATAAAAATAAATTGAGATATTTTTTTGGTATAATTATGTTTTTCTTAAGAAATAAAATTAATATCAGCTAGAAATTTTCAAAACTAAATACATTCCTACACAAAAAATTATTATCAAATCAAGTATAATCATATTGTTTTCCAATCTTTAAATTCTTCTTGAAGATTATTTTTGTCTTTAAATGCTATACTCTCTGAAATTAATTTTCCCCCTTCATTAATTTGAAGACTTCCATATGTTATTTTTCCTGACACATAACTTGATGACATAAGTTTTAATAATTCCTTAACGTCAATCTCTCCTTCTACGTTTCCTTCAACATATAGTTTGTTAGTTTTTATTTTACCTTTTATTGATCCAGTCTTACCAACTATTAATTCATTGCATGAAATATCACCCTCTATTACACCTTGAACATTAATTTCATTTTCTTCTTTTATTTCACCCTTTATACTAGCTCCTTCACCAATCATGAGAGAGCTTGTTTCCTTAATTTGCTTTATAGGTTCAGGGATATCATTTTTAACATTATTATCATAATTCATAATATTTTTAGTTTTATGAAGAGGTTCAGTTTTCGTTTTTAACTTTAGTAATGACATTTATTTTCCTTTTTTAATTATTGTTTAAAGATACTTATGAATAATGTTTGTCTAATGCATGTTGTAAATATGTTCATTTTATGAAAAAAAGAACTCAGTAATGATTGATATAAATTATTTTAAATCAGTTCGAATATTAGATGGCGGAATGGGACAGGAACTTTTATCAAAAGGATTACAGTCTAAAGGTTCTTTGTGGTCAGCATCTGCTTTATTAGAAAAAAAATATCATCAACTAGTAATAGATGCTCATCTTAACTTTATTAATGCAGGCGCAAACGTCATTGTAACAAATAATTTTTCTGCAAGACGTGTAAGAATGATTGAGAATAAAGCAAATGATCAATTTGGATATGCAAATAAAATAGCGGGAGAATTGGCATTAAAGGCAAAAGAACTATCAAGAAAGAATATAATGATTGCTGGAAGCCTACCTGCACAAAATGATACATATGTAAAAGATGAAAGAGACTCCAAGATCATAGAAAGTGGATTTCTTGATCAGGCTTTATGTCTCCAACAATATGTTGATTTTTATTATTTAGATGTAATGTCAAGTCTAAGAGAATGCCAAATAGCATTATCCGTAACTGAAAAAATAAAAATACCAGCATTAGTAGGATTACATATTAAAGCTAATGGAAAACTTCCTTCTGGTGAAAAAGTATATGATGTTATAAGCGAATGTAAAAAATATAATATACTTGGTGTTATACTCTCTTGTGTTTCACCTGAGATTATTGAGCAAATAGCTGATGAATTATCAAAACTTGAGATACCATATGGTTATAAAGCTAACTTATGGAAATTAAATGATCCTCTACCTCATACAGCATGGATAAAAGAACCAGATCAAATAGGAACAAATCCAATTGAAGTTTTAGGCACTAGAGATGATTATTCAGATGAAATGTTTTACAATTTTTCTAAAAAAATGATTGATAAAGGAGCTACTATTATTGGTGGATGCTGTGAAATAAAACCAAAACATATTAAAAAAGTATCTGAATTATTAAATTAATAATTATTATTAAAAATCAATTAAAATAAATTGTGGCACCTACAAGGAGTAAATTCACAACAAGTACAGTGCAAAATAAAAGAACTATTTTATCTATCAGTGCCACAGTTATAATCTAAAGATCAAAATTGACATCAAAGAGGCCTAAATGTGTTTGTAATGAGATATTAGATTAATCTTTACTAGTGTGGAATGATTCAAATAGGGAAAAATATAATAATTATAATCCGCCTTGAGAAATTAAGAAGTCAGAAATTTTTTCAATTCCGTTATCATTTCTCATTTCACCAAAAATATAAGGTAAACCATTTCTGGCCTCATTTACATCGACTTTCATTTGCTCTAAATCAACATTCACATAAGGAGCAAGATCTACTTTATTGATGACCAGTAAATCAGATTTTTTTATTGCTGGAGCTTTTTTTCTTGGAATATCAGCACCTTGAGCAACATCAATCATGTAAATTGTTAAATCAACTAACTCTGGACTAAAAGTTGCTGCTAAATTATCGCCACCAGATTCAATAAGTATTAATTCTAAATCAGGAAATTTTTTTTTCATTTCATCTACTGCAAGTAGGTTGATTGAACAATCTTCCCGTATAGCTGTATGCGGACATCCTCCCGTTTCAACACCTTTAATTCTTTCCATTGGAAGAACTTGAGCTTTCATTAAATATTCAGCATCTTCAGTTGTATAAATATCGTTTGATATTACTGCCATTGAAAATTTTTTTGATAAATGACGACATAGTGATTCTGTTAAACTAGTTTTTCCTGTACCTATTCCACCTCCAATGCCAACTTTTAAAGGTCCATTAATATTATTCACGTTAAATAAATTCTTGAATCTAAATTTTCATGCTTAATTGCAAAAATATCAGCTACAAAAAAAGTTGTACCAATGTCTTTAAGAGAAAGTTTTTTTGATTGATTTAAAAATTTTTGTATTTGATCTATAAAACGAACATTTAATGTTTGGCCATCTTTTTGTGAGATAGGAATATGTTTAACACATACATTAATTAAATTAGAGATATAGGATTGAAGATAAAATTTAATCAAATCATTAAAATTAATTTTAAAATGAAGGGCAGCTTTACCTACACAATAAACAAAAGCTGTATTACCAGCTAGTGATAGTTCCCAGCTGTCATTCATTATTTTTCTAAATGAATTACCCATATCAATCATCTCTATATGTCTTTCTTTAGTGGAAGCGCTAGCTAAAATTAGATCATTAATTTCATCACCATTGTAGATCGAATTTAAAAAAATATAATCATTTCTTAAAGTGCCATAAAACAGTAAAGCATTTAAAAATTCACTAACGTCTTCTTTATTATTAATTTTTTTATGATCTATAATTGCTTCTAGGCCGTGTGAATATGCATAAGACCCTACTGGAAAAGAGGAAGAAAACCAAATTTGTAAAATTTGAAGTGGATCTTTCATTTCAATGTTTATGACTATGAGTGCGTCCCATTCCGTATGCTCCACCCTCTGGCTTAAATTTTTCAAATACCTTTTTCACATTTCCATGTAATTTTAAAATCATATCTAAAATAACTGCATCATCTTGAATAAGAATTCTATTTTCATCAATTTGACAAGGCAAATGTCTATTTCCAATATGCCAAATGATTTGTTTTAAATTATTCCCTGTTACTTCAATTAAATTTTCTTCTTTTGATATTACTTTTATTAAATTTCCATTTTCTAATTCAAAATAATGGTTCTCATCAACACTAACAGTTTCTTCCAGATTTACTAAAAATTCAGTACCATTATTTGCAATTAGTTTTTTTCGACGAATGAATCTTTCTTCATAAGATAATGAAATTTCATCTAAAAACTCTTCATTAGTATCATTATTATGTATAATTTTGAAAGAAGTATCCATATTAATACATAAAATAACGTTGAGCTAATGGTAATGTTTTAGCAGGTTCACAGGTAATTAACTCACCATCTGCAATAACTTCATAAGTTTCTGGATTAACTTCTATTTTTGGACAATAATTATTTAATACCATATCTTTCTTAGAAATTTTCCTAATATTTTTAACTGGTAATAAAGATTTGCCAATACCAGATTTTTTATGTGAATCTTTATCTAAAGATATTTGACTAACAAATGTAACAGATGACTTTTCCAAAGATTTACCAAAAGAAGAAAACATTGGTCGTGAATATACTGGCTGCGGAGTTGGAATTGATGCATTAGGATCACCCATTTGTGCACAAGCAATACTACCGCCCTGCAATACCATTTCAGGTTTAACACCAAAAAAGGCTGTGTCCCAAATAACAATATCTGCACGTTTATGTTTTTCAATACTACCAATATGATCAGAAATACCATGTGCTATAGCAGGATTAATTGTATATTTAGCAATATATCTTTTAACACGTAAATTATCATTGTCACCCTTCTCTTCTTTTAATTTGCCACGTTGAACTTTCATTTTATGTGCCGTTTGCCATGTCCTAATAATAACTTCACCTACACGACCCATTGCTTGACTATCAGATGCAATGATTGAAAATGCACCCATGTCATGAAGTATATCTTCAGCAGCAATTGTTTCTTTCCTTATACGACTTTCCGCAAATGCTACATCTTCAGGTATTGATTTATCTAAATGATGACAAACCATTAGCATATCTAAATGTTCTTCTACTGTATTAACTGTATAGGGTCTTGTTGGGTTTGTAGAAGATGGAATAACATATTCTTCACCACAAACTTTTATAATATCTGGAGCATGACCTCCCCCAGCTCCTTCTGTGTGAAAGGCATGAATAGTTCTTCCATTAATTGCCTTAATTGTACTTTCTACAAATCCACTTTCATTTAATGTATCAGTGTGAATCATAACTTGAATATCATGTTTATCAGCAACATTTAAACAATTATCTATTGCGGCTGGAGTTGTGCCCCAATCTTCGTGTAATTTTAATGAACACGCACCAGCAACTACTTGTTCTTCCAGTGCTTGGGGTAAAGAACTATTGCCTTTACCTGCAAAAGCTAAATTCATTGAAAAAGCATCTGCAGATTGTATCATTTTCTCTATATGCCAAGGTCCAGGTGTAACAGTCGTAGCTAAGGTACCGTGTGCTGGACCAGTTCCACCACCTAACATAGTTGTTATACCTGAGTGCAGTGCATCATCAATTTGTTGAGGGCAAATAAAATGAATGTGACTATCAAATCCTCCAGCTGTTATAATTTTACCTTCACCAGCAATTATTTCTGTTCCAGGTCCAATAATAATATTTACATTTGGTTGTGTATCAGGATTACCAGCTTTTCCAATTTCATTAATCAGCCCATCTTTGAGACCAATATCGGCTTTATAAATCCCGTTTACATCAACAATTAAAGCATTTGTAATAACTGTATCCACAGCACCATCTTTACGTGATACTTGAGACTGACCCATTCCATCTCGAATAACTTTACCTCCACCAAATTTAACTTCCTCTCCATAGGTGGTTAAATCTTTTTCTACTTCAATAAAAAGTTCTGTATCGGCAAGTCTAATTTTATCTCCAGTTGTCGGCCCATACATATCAGCATAAGCATCTCTATTAATTTTTTTCATTATAGTTGTCCCATAACTTTCTTATTAAAACCAAATATTTTTCTATTTCCAGCTATGGAAATTAATCCTACATCTTTTGATTGACCAGGTTCAAATCTAACAGCTGTACCAGATGGTATATTTAAACGCATACCTTTTGATTTTTCTCTATCAAATTCTAAATATTCGTTTGTTTCTGCAAAATGGTAATGACTTCCGACTTGTATAGGACGATCTCCAGTGTTTGACACTTTCAAAGTGATTGAATTCCTATCAGCATTAAGAATGATATCATTATTTTGTTTTGTAATTATTTCTCCAGGTTTCATTATCTTATTGGTTTATGTACGGTGACTAATTTTGTTCCATCAGGAAATGTAGCTTCAACTTGTACTTCTTGAATCATATCTGGGATTCCATCCATACAATCATCTTTTTTTACAACATGAGCACCTGACTCCATTAATTCTGATACCATTTTTCCATCTCTTGCACCTTCTATAACAAAATCTGTTATTAGAGCTATAGCCTCTGGGTAATTAAGTTTCACACCTCTTTCTAAGCGTTTTCTTGCAACATTTGCTGCCATACTAACCATTAACTTATCTTTTTCTCTTGGTGTTAATTTCATTTATAAATCCCAATTTTTTGGAAGCTTATCATGCATTATATTATTCAAAATATAATTTAATGTTTTTTTTAAATAGTAATTAT
>CACFLO010000029.1 GCA_902567135.1 uncultured Alphaproteobacteria bacterium
TTAGTTGAAGCTTTTAAAGGAACAAAAGATTCTTTTTCTAGAGTGGCAGAGTCACTTGAGGAGTCAGCAAATATACTTAAGAAAACTGATCCTGCTGAATTAATTAAAAATCAAAATGAACAAAAAGAAAATATAAAATTAATTGATGAAAAACTGAACAAACTATCTGATAATATTAAAAACATAGAAAGAAAAGTTGATAGAAAAAAAGGATTAATATTTGGCTAATATTTTTTATTTAAATTAAGGTAATATTATGATTTGCTTTAAAAAAAAAATTCTTATGATAATATTTTGTTATGAATAAAGATAACTTAACTAAAAAAGCTTCAAAAAAAATCATTGATGGAGCTAAAACTCCTGAAGGAATGAGTGCTATAGGTGGAGCTGTGGGAGGTGGTTTTCTTGGAGGAACAGTTGGCATTGTAGGTTCATTTGCTGGATTAACAATTGGAGGCATTAGTGGTGTTTTACCAGTTGCTGCTGTTGGTGCAGGTGCTGGTTATGCAGTAACAAAATTAATTAGAAACAGAAATAAAATTAAAAAATTAGAGAATGAAGTTCAGGGTTTGAAAACTCCTAAAGTTGAAAAAAAAGATGCTGAGTTTTAATTAAATTCCCCAAAACAAAATTGTCACAAATATACAAAACAGTCCAATAATAATTGAAATTCCAACTATACTATAAATAAAATCAAGAATGCTTTTCATTTATAAATTTCAGTTCTAGCCAATCTGCCCTTTGTCCTCTGCAAGAGTCAGCTCCATGAGCACAGCCTTCACTCACAATAGAAAAGCTATCTTCATTAATTTTATAATATTTAATTGGATTAAAAAGGCTTTTACCAGGGAGAAAAGCATTTGTTACTTTTATATAATTGCCAGCATATTCAAAAACATAGTAAGAATTAAATCTTCCTACAAAATTACCGCACATTTTTTCTTTAATATTTACAAGATAATAGTTTTTGTGTTGAACAATTGGTGTATGACCAAAGAACGTCCAAGAACATTTATCATTAATTAAAAATTCCTCCCCTGTACTTTGTAAATTTTTCATGCAAGTTATATTAAAAATTTTGTTATCTTCTATGCAATCAAGATAAGCATTATTTAGATTAGCTTTATCTACAGAATTAAATTCTCTGGCATTCTCAGCAAAAGTAATAAAATAATGAATATACATAAATATATCATCACTTATTTTTTCTCCATAATGATCTAAAAAATCATATTTTATAGATTGGTATCCTTGGCTTATGGGTTTTAATTCATTGTGATATGCATCCTCTATTGGCGTAATCATATAGAGAGCAATAAAAAATAAAAAAATATAGATGGAATATTTAATTGTTTTTGGCATTTTTAATCATGTATTTTTTAATAAAATATAGAATTTTTATGAAAATCTTTTTTATCAAATACATTGGTAATAAATAAAATAAGACTATTTCAGTAATCATTAATAATTACCGTATCTATATTTTCTCCAAGCCATTATTAAATAAAGACATAAGGGTATTATAAAAGCAATACCTAGAAGAAATAGTAACATCCATGGAACAGCTTCACTAAAGTGTCCATTCATAAAATTATCAATACAATAATCTTGTTCTGTTCCTTCTGATAACATTTTTTCATTATCAACATCCTTACAATGATCTAATGCATCTTTAAAACGACCTCTAGGTGGTAATTTAGTAATTTGATAGAATGAAAAAATGCCTAGCAGAACTGGTACTGAATAGAAGTAGAACCAGAAACTTTTTAGCATTAGTCTAGAACAAAGTAATCAGACTGTATGTAAATATTAAATCCTGCCCAGATTGTTGTGAAGACTGTTAAGAAAAGAACCACATATAATATTTCTTTTAAGCCTGGTGATGGTTCAATAGCTATTTTGTGTAAATAGTACAACCACCCTCCTACAGCTAAGCTTGTTATTAAAAAGGTAATCATCGAAAAGTATTCTGTTTCTGCTGAAGCAATACTGCTGAGTATTAATAAAACAAGATACGTTGAGCTAAAAAGAAAAAAACGAGAAAGTGCAATCATGATGTCTCCAAGTAAGTGAGAGTGTTAAGTGGCACTGCGAAGGAGTAATAAATGAAATTTACGACGACAACATAATGAATATTCCTTCTACACAGTGCCACATATATTTTTCTAAATTTCAAATTAGGCAAGTTCGAGGTTCAAATGTGTTCGTTTTAAGAAATTTAAAATATTATTTTTTGACACACTTTGGCCTTAGTGTTAATGTTAATTCCTTCGAAGGTTTTTTGGTTGATTAAGAGAAAGGAAAAATGGCGATAATATCCATAATAGACGACAATACATCCATACTAACATCACTATCACTTCAATTTCAATCTAAGGGGTACAAAACAATTACCTTCGCTGATCCAGAAAAAGCATTACTGTATCACGAAGATAAACCGGCTGATGCCTATGTTATTGATATGAAAATGCCCAAATTAACAGGGTTTGAATTCTATAGAGACTTATGCGCTGTTCTTAATAAAGATAAGCTCCCTGCTCTCTTCTTAACAGCCGTTGATAATCTAGAAGAAAGAGCTTTAAAAGACACCACTATTGGTGATTATGTTTTAAAACCCTATAGTTTTAATATTCTCCTTGCCCGATTAGAAAAGGTCATGAGCTACTTTGAGAAACATAAACAGGATCAAGTCTACAGACTTGGTAATTTAGAGCTTTTAGAAGAACAAATACTGTGTCGTTGGTTTGGAAAAAGTATTGAGCTAACAAAAACAGAATTTGCTTTACTCAAACAACTAGTTAAGAGACCTCGCGTTGTCTATACTCGAGATCAACTCCTTGATGTGTGTTATTCACATGATATTGCTGTAACTGATCGCAATATTGATTCGCATATCAAACGGTTACGTAAAAAATTTCGTCATGCACGTCCAGATATAGATTTTAATCGTATTAAAACTTCTTATGGTTCTGGATATTCATGGCATCCACAATCAGCATAAATAATTTCATAAAAAAATCTTAGTCGTGACTTCTTTTCGACTAAGTTTTTTTATATTTCTTTTTTTGTGGCAGAGATAACTAAACGAATTTTATTATTTTTAATATCACTTGTATTAATCATATTATATCTTGTCTCTGCTACAACCTCCTACGCTGAAATAACATATGAATACGAAACAACAGAAAAACATGTTCGTTTTTATACAGTTAACTGGATTGTAGAAAAAGATAAGACGGATATGCCTTATGTATGTGGCACAAAAGTCTCAACTTTTGATATGAGTGGAAGAAAGATTGTTTTTGAATATTATTATCTTTTAAAAGAAAATAATGCGATCGTCACGCGGTTTGATGTCAGTGCCATACAAATGAGTGTCATGGATCCAGATTCTCATGAATTAGATGTGTATGATATAAAGTTATATGGATCTATCATTACCAAAGATGATAAGGAGATTTTAGCAGGAATTCGTAATAAACAGAGTAGTTATAAAGGTGTTGGTGCGGAATTTTATGAATTAGATAGAGAGGGAAATACAAACATCATCAAAACTCTCTACAAAGGAAGATATGAAATTGAGTTATACACCATTCCAGGTGTAAGTTTTAAAGTACCTATAAGAGTTAATTTACAATACCGAAAAGAACAGGAATACAAAATTGATGACTGTATTGCTCAATTAATTGTTAGACATAAGAAAGAAAAAGAGTCCGGGGTATATATTAGTGAAGATTTTGCCCATAGAGTTGGATAAAAAATAATATATATACAAGGTGATGTTTTTTTACCTTGTGACACCTTTAATATTAATTGCCTCCAGTTCGCTTGGTCTTCTTATAAACCCTTCCTGGTCTGTCTCCCCTTTTATTTGGGTTTTTATTTTAGTGCCTATTATTGATTTGGTGTTACCATATTTAAGTAAGCAAGATGTGGATTTGAAAGAAAATGTGTTGCATAATTTTTCTATTCTCATCATCTTGCCTTGTATCTTATTTTTAATTGTATTTGGTTTAATAGTAGTTTCAGATCCAACCATAAGTCTTTTGGTTGCAGCTGCTTTAGGTGCAGCTGTAGGAATGTCAGGTGGCTCAATTGGTATTACTACAGCTCATGAACTGATTCATCGGCAGAATAAATATATGCGTGGTATCGGTGTATTGTTATTAGTATTATGTTGTTATGGTCATTTTCGTATTGAACATGTTTACGGTCACCATAAACATGTAGCTACAAAAGAAGATCCTGCGACAGCAAGAAGAGGTGAAAATTTTTATTTCTATTTCATTCGTTGTGTCATTAATAGTGTGATTTCTTCTTGGAATATTGAAAAAAATATTCTTGATAAAAAAAATATCAAAACATTAAGTCTTCAAAACAGAATGTTACATTATTTTATTTTAGAAATTATTTTTTTAATTATTGCTTTTTTTATTGCTGGTATTAACGGCTTAGTATTTGTTGTCTTCCATTCTTTTGTTTCTATTACTTTACTGGAACTTGTGAATTATATTCAACATTATGGTTTAGAGAGAAAAATGCAGAATGGAAAATACGAGCGATTTACTGACCATCATTCGTGGAATAGCCGTCATATATCAGCTAATTGGTCGACGTTTAATTTAGGTTTGCATGCAGAACATCATCAAAGTGCGTCCAAGCATTACCCCCTATTATCACAAGAAGAAAAAGTAATTGAGATGCCAGCAAATTATTCCATTATGCTAATCATGGCTTTAATACCTCCGTTATGGTTTTTTATAATGGACAGAAAATTAGCATCTCTAAATTAATATTAGTTATTTTAAATGCCGGGATATTTAATCCCAGCATATTTAAAATTATTTAAGTATAGATAGTATCTGACAGTCTAAATATTAGGATAACAGCAATAGCAACAAACACGTGCCCTACTACTTCATCTCCAACATCTGTTTTTGAATCTGGATCAATTATTTTCAATCGTGTAGCCCAACTTAAAATTACCTGACATAATGATACGAGAAAGTTAAAGACAAAGAAAATCCAGCAACCAAGTGGTCCATTTTCTCTGAAAATAATCCAAACACCTATGATAAGAGTTGGAAGAACAAAACTTCCTACAATCCTTATAATGGGAACAGATTTTTCACCTAAATCATATCTTGTAACAAGTGTATTTGGACTAAGCACAGTAAGGACTGCATAGTATCCTAAACCTAACATGCTTATAGCATATAAAACTAAATTTAATATTCCACCCCAAGCTTCAATCATTTTACCCCCTTTAAATTATACTTCTGTTTTAGATAAATCCCACAACTGGACATTGTCAACACAATCATCAAACATTGCTTTTGCATTTGGATTAGGATGGTTTCCAGAAGCAAATTGCCTCATATTTTCTTCATTATGAACAGTAACTTTCATCATCGCATAACTTTTATCTGGAGCAAAACCTGGTCTAGTTTGTTCTACGTGAGCGATTGTTTTTCTTATTTCCATTCCTTCCTCTGATTGAAACCAGCTCATAAATTTATCAAACGTACCTTCTTTAAAAGTAACCATAGCCAACATTTCTTTATCCATAAAATACCTTTCTTTTATTGGTTTATTTCTCTTTAAAGTGATTCTTTAATTATAAAATATTAAGTTTTGATGATAAATATGTATTATTTTATGATAACAAGTTATATATTTTTAATTGCCGCAGTTATTCTTGGCACTGCATCAAATATATTTGCCAAAGAAGCTGAAGGTTTTACAAAAGTTTTTCCTTCTCTATTAAGTGCTTTAACGATTGTTTTGTGTATGTATTGCTTATCACAAGTAATGAAAACAATATCTGCAGGTTATACCTATGCTACATTTGCTGGATTATGTATTATTGCTACAACCATCATCGGTGTTTTACGATTTAATCAATGGCCAAACTTCTATGCTTTTATAGGTTTAATTTTTATAATTATTGGTGTGGTTCTGGTCAATTTATTGGGTAAAAATTAAAAATTTATTTCACCATCTTAAACTCATACAACTTAAACCTGCATCAACTTTTGCAATTTCATCAACTTTCACTTTTATAATATTATAATTTTTAGACAAAATTTCTTCAGCTTTAAGGTAACCATCAGGAAGTAATAATTTATCATTTATTCTAAGAGAGTTGGATGCCCCCTCTTCTCCTATTGGTAATTCAATTAAGTTATAATGTGATTTTAAATAATCTAATTTTGCCATCTTGTAGCTTACTAATATTACTTCATCATCTATTACGCTGCATTCAGATTTAAAATGGAGAATGTCATTTGGTGTTTTACATATCTCAACTGTAGCACCTAGTTTTTTAAGTATTATTGATAAATTTTCTGCACCCACTTTATTTGTTCTTTCTGAGAGACCAATAATAAAATGATTATTGATATTTAAAATATCGCCGCCTTCAATAAATCCATTTTCAACAAATAAAATATTATCAAAAAGATGTTTTACTTCATTTTCTAAAATATTTTTTTCACCGTTTCTACTGGGATCAGCTGGATTTAATATAATGATATTAGATTTATAAATAATCGCTGGGTCTTCTACAAATATACTATCAGGATACTCTTCTAATGGTTCTAATAAGTTAATTTTTAAACCAGCATCGTTAATTGCTTTTACATAATTAGTGTGTTCTTCAACTATAATTTCATATTGAGGATGTAAATTTTTAGAGCTTAATCCGTTTTGAATACTTTTATTTGGTGTTCTAATAATTGCATTTTTAAAATTATAGGTCATATTTTTTACATACTTTATAAAATTTTCATTTAAAAGTTTCTATATAATATTTAAGAGGAGTGAAAATGTCTGTAATAAAAAAACTTTGGGATGCGGAGGAGAATAAAGATTTAGCTCAATTTAATGAGGTAATGAGTGAAGATTTTGTTTGGGTAAAACATTCTACTGGTGAAGAAATTGGAAGAGATGTCTTAGCTACATGGTTTATGAGTGACGATGCACCTACATCTGAAAATAATAGAATAATTTATGAAAATGATGAAATTGGAGTAGCTCATAGTTTTGTAACCTTTAAAGATGGTTCAAGACAAGCTGTTATGGTTGTCTATACTATCAAAGATGGGAAAATTATCCGCTCTGAAACTGGCGCTACAGATATGCCAAAATAAAAAACTAATATTATTTCAATAAAATGCATCGTTATTTTTTGATTCCGATGATTGGTTTTTTCGTAGTGATTTTAGGTTTTGTTATCTATTTACAATTTATAAACGAAAATTGGAAATATTTAGTTCCTAAACCTATCCTGCCAGACTCATGTAATGATTTATCAGATGTGGAATTGGTTATTCATCAAGCTGATTATTTAGAAGGAAGATCTTTTACTGACAATCTAGACATTATTAATGGTAAGCAAATTCATGCTATATATTTATTACCTTGTGAAAGAGAGGATAGAAGATTTGATGTTAATTCAAATATAGAGTTTTCTTTATTAGCTATAAATAAATGGTTTTTG
>CACFLO010000030.1 GCA_902567135.1 uncultured Alphaproteobacteria bacterium
TTTAGCGATTATAATAAACTTAATATTACATTTTGTGGGATGATGGGTTCAGGCAAATCTATAATAGGGAAAAAATTTGCAAAAATAATAGATTTTGATTTTTTAGACACTGACTCATTTATTGAAAAAAAAACTGGAAAATCAATTAATGAGATTTTTAGTGAATCAGGTGAAATTTTTTTTAGACAGCTAGAAGAAAATTATATTAGTAAAATTCTACATAAAAAAAATTATGTTTTTTCCTTAGGTGGTGGAGTAATGAATAACTTAAATTTAAGAAATATTATAAAGAGAAACTCATACAATATATATCTTGAAGTAGAAATAAATATCTTATCAAAAAGATTAGAGTCATCTAAAAATAGACCATTAATTAATAGTAAAAATATAAATGAAAAACTTAAGGAATTGATAAAAAAAAAAATAATAAAAAAAATTTATTCTAATTTATCTTCTTGGGAAAAAGTACAAGTCGCAAGGCATGCTAATAGACCTCATTCTAAAGATTATATAAACATGATTTTTGATGACGTAATATATCTACATGGTGATAAAAAGTATGCGGATGATCCAGCTATATTAGGATGTTTAGGTAAAATATCTGACCAATCTGTAATGATAATAGGAACAGAAAAAGGAAACTCAATGGAGTCTCGAATTCAACATAATTTTGGTATGGCAAAACCTGAAGGTTATAGGAAAGCGCAAAGATTAATGACAATAGCTGATAAATTTAATTTACCTGTGGTGACTTTCGTTGATACAGCAGGAGCATTTCCAGGAAAAGATGCTGAAGAGAGAGGTCAGTCTGAATCTATAGCTTCATCTATCCAAACTTCATTGAAAATAGGCTCACCAATCATTTCAATCATAATTGGCGAAGGTGGATCTGGAGGAGCGATTGCATTGGCAACTGCAGATATTGTGTTAATGCTTGAGCACTCTATATATTCAGTTATTTCACCCGAAGGTTGTTCATCAATCCTTTGGAGAAGTAATAATTTTACTAAAAAAGCTGCGGAAAGTTTAAAGCTAACTGCACAGGATTGTTTAAAAAATAAAATTATTGATTCTATTGTTGAAGAAGTTGACGGAGGTGCACATAGGTATCCTGAAGATCAGGCTAGCATTTTAAAAAATCAAATTATAAATTCAATTAATAACCTGAATACTTTATCTGTCGAAACCAGAAGAAAAAAAAGAAATGAAAAGTTTCTTAATATTACCTCAGATATTTAAGCCCCATGACACATCTTATATTTCTTCCCTGAGCCACAGGGACAAGCATCGTTTCTACCAATTTTTTTAGCTATTATTCTCTTATTTTGTTGGTGGTTATTATTTTCTTTTTTATTTTCACTAATTAATTCTATACCAAAAAGAGTTTTTAATACCCTTTCATTTTGATTTGATAACATTTCATCAAAATAATCGAATGACTCTTTTTTATATTCATAAAAAGGATCTCTTCCACCCAAAGCTCTTAAATTAACACTACCTCGGAGCATACTTTTTTAGCGTTTTCATATAATCTTAAGGCCAATGAGGTAACTATAATTGAATTGCATAAGAATAAGAGCTTAGATCAACTTGTTTTAGACAATGAAAACAATATTGAAAATCAATATTTAGAAGAAAATATTGATTCAAATAACTATGAAAATGCAGATATTAAAGATTTAAATTCTTCTGAAGAAGATAATTCTGAAAATAAACAAGACACATCTGAATCTGAAAATGCTAATTCTGAAGCAGTTACTGTAATAAATTCTGAAAATATATTTGATATTGATGAACAAATCATACAAAATCATTTAGTCACAATTAATCAAATTAAATCTAAAACATTAAGCAAAGAATTTGTAAATATTTTATCAAATTCAAAATCAGAAAATCAAGAAGGTGATGATAATAAGTTTTATTTCATTATAAAAAAATTATACGAAATTGGGGAAATTCAAAAAGCATATAATTTGATAAAAGAAATTAATTTAGATCTAGTATCTAAAGAAGAACACTTAACTTTTTTTCAGGTAATTGAATTAAATTATTTATTATCTACATTTAAACTTTCAGAAGTGTGTGAGTTTAAAAATTATTTATTAGAAAAATCTATAGTTTTACCTAATTTCCAATTGGAAAAAACTGATATATTTTGCCTTACTTTAGAGAATAAATTTGCTGAAGCAAAACTATTGAATTCTTTACTTAAAGATTCAGAAAAATCAATTGATCAAACATTCCAAAACCTATTTGAATTTATGATTGCAGAAAATACTCAAGATGTAAATTTTGAATCAATTCATTTAATGGAATTAAAAGATTTAATTTTCTTATACAGTGCAATGATGAGAATAAATGAGTTACCTCTAAAAGAAGATTTTATAAATATTGACCCTCTTAATTTAGCAATACCTGTAATTTTAAGTGACTCAACTCCAATCAATATTAGAATAAAAGCAGCTAATAAATCATTCTTTGATGAAGTGATCTCTGTAGATAGTTTATCAGCTCTATATCAATCAGTCGATTTTAATGCTGAACAATTTAGTTCTTCTAAAGAGACTATATTAAATTTAAATGATGATAATGAATTAATAATGGCATTTTATTATCAATTAGCAAATATGCAGATTTTTCCTGAAGATAGGCTAAAAGTTATTTTAGAATATTGGGAATTTTCAAAAAATATTGGATTAGAAAAAATAGCATATTCTGTTACAAGAAACATACTTGAGTCAATTATTCCATCTTCTGAAAATTCAAAGCATAACATTCAAATAGCCTTGGCACATATTTCAAATCAAAATTATGAAGATGCTTTAAAATGGTTAAATATTTCTGATAATTCAAAAGTAAATAAATCTCAAATGCAGTATGTTAAATTTTTAATCAATTTATACGAATCAGATGATTTAAACACAATTAAAGAATTTTTGAAAAAAATAAATAATAACTTTGACTCAAACACTAGTAACCAAAGTTTAGAAACTATTGATATATTGATTAATTTTTTAGATATAGAAACCGCTTTAATTTCTAATTATGAATATACGAAAATATCAGATGATAGAACTATGCCATCATATTTTTTAATTAGAGATATCAAAAAAAATATGAATAGCCAAAAAAATCTTACTCTTTTCTTGCTTTCAATAATTTCAATGAATAATCAAAATTGGAATGAATTACATCCTGAGCATCTTAATATTATTCTAGAAGCTTACAGAATTTATGATGAAGGCTCCTTAATTAAACCAATAATTTTAGAAATTTTAAACGATTTAAATATCATTTAATGAATAGATATTTAGATTTTGAAAATGATATAGCAAATATTGAATCTCTAATAAATAAATTAAATTTAAACAGCAGTAATTATAAATTTGAAAAAAATAAATTAGTAGATCAAAAAAAAAAAATAATAAAAAAAATTTATTCTAATTTATCTTCTTGGGAAAAAGTACAAGTCGCAAGGCATGCTAATAGACCTCATTCTAAAGATTATATAAACATGATTTTTGATGACGTAATATATCTACATGGTGATAAAAAGTATGCGGATGATCCAGCTATATTAGGATGTTTAGGTAAAATATCTGACCAATCTGTAATGATAATAGGAACAGAAAAAGGAAACTCAATGGAGTCTCGAATTCAACATAATTTTGGTATGGCAAAACCTGAAGGTTATAGGAAAGCGCAAAGATTAATGACAATAGCTGATAAATTTAATTTACCTGTGGTGACTTTCGTTGATACAGCAGGAGCATTTCCAGGAAAAGATGCTGAAGAGAGAGGTCAGTCTGAATCTATAGCTTCATCTATCCAAACTTCATTGAAAATAGGCTCACCAATCATTTCAATCATAATTGGCGAAGGTGGATCTGGAGGAGCGATTGCATTGGCAACTGCAGATATTGTGTTAATGCTTGAGCACTCTATATATTCAGTTATTTCACCCGAAGGTTGTTCATCAATCCTTTGGAGAAGTAATAATTTTACTAAAAAAGCTGCGGAAAGTTTAAAGCTAACTGCACAGGATTGTTTAAAAAATAAAATTATTGATTCTATTGTTGAAGAAGTTGACGGAGGTGCACATAGGTATCCTGAAGATCAGGCTAGCATTTTAAAAAATCAAATTATAAATTCAATTAATAACCTGAATACTTTATCTGTCGAAACCAGAAGAAAAAAAAGAAATGAAAAGTTTCTTAATATTACCTCAGATATTTAAGCCCCATGACACATCTTATATTTCTTCCCTGAGCCACAGGGACAAGCATCGTTTCTACCAATTTTTTTAGCTATTATTCTCTTATTTTGTTGGTGGTTATTATTTTCTTTTTTATTTTCACTAATTAATTCTATACCAAAAAGAGTTTTTAATACCCTTTCATTTTGATTTGATAACATTTCATCAAAATAATCGAATGACTCTTTTTTATATTCATAAAAAGGATCTCTTCCACCCAAAGCTCTTAAATTAACACTACCTCGGAGCATATCCATTGCAGCTAAATGTTCTCTCCAATCTTTATCAATTTGAAAAAGCATTACTCTCTTTTCTGCAAATTCAAATAATTCTGTAGAATATTTATTTCTTTTATCTATTAATTTTTGACTTACCTCATTTTTAACTCTTTTAATTATTTCTTCGTCATCTACGCCTTCTTCCTCAAACCATTTATCTATAGGTAATGAAAGATTAAAAGTACTCTCAATGCTTTCTGTCAAAATTTTTGAATCCCATTCATGAGAATATTTTTTTGCAGGAATTGCTTCAGTGACAATTTCATTAATATAATCGTCTATCATTTCTTCAATTATTTTTGATTGATCTTTTGTTGTTAATATTTCTCTTCTATTTTGATATATTATTTTCCTCTGATCATTTAAAATATCATCAAACCTTAAAATCTGTTTTCTTATATCATAGTTGTGAGACTCTACTTTTTGTTGAGCTCTTTCTAATGATTTTGTGATCAGGGAATGTGTAATTGCTTCTCCTTCTTTCAACCCCAACTTGCCAAGAACGTTTTCTAAGGTTTTGGAACCAAAAATTCTCATTAAATCATCTTCTAAAGAAAGAAAGAAAATACTCTCACCTATATCACCCTGTCGTCCTGACCTTCCTCTTAGTTGATTATCAATTCTTCTACTCTCATGTCGTTCTGTCCCAATTACAAGCAATCCACCTGATTCTATTGCTTGATTCTTTAATTCTTCATTTTCATTTCCTAACTTGATGTCAGTTCCTCTTCCTGCCATATTAGTTGATATTGTAACATTCCCAGGTATACCAGATCTTTCAATGATTTCTGCCTCCTGTTCATGATGCTTGGCATTCAGAATCGAATGCGCAATATTTTCATTTTTTAAATATTTTGAGATTAACTCTGAGTTTTCTACTGATGTTGTTCCAATTAAAATTGGTTGTTTTCTTAGATACCTTTCTTTAACAAGCTTAATAACAGCATCATATTTTTCTTTTTTTGTAATATAAATTTCATCATTACGGTCATTTCTGTTAATTTTTAAATTTGGTGGAATAGAAACTACTCCTAAGTTATATATTCCTTCAAATTCATTTGCTTCTGTGATTGCTGTACCCGTCATACCACTTAATTTATTGTATGTTCTAAAAAAATTTTGATAAGTTATTGAAGCAATTGTTTGATTTTCTTTTTGAATAGTAAGGTTTTCTTTAGCCTCAATGGCTTGATGTAATCCATCCCCATACCTTCGGCCCTCCATAGGTCTTCCACTTAAATCATCTATTATTACAATCTGGTTATTTTTAATTATATAATCTTTATCTTTAATAAATAATTTATGGGCTCTTAAACCTTGAATGATATTATGATTCAATGCCATATTGTCCAAATCTTGCAAAGTGCCACTCTTAATTAAATTACTTTCAATAAGCAGTTTTTCTGCAAATTCCATTCCATCATTAGTTAGAAGTACATTTTTATTTTCTTCATTTAATTCATAATCATTATCTTTAAAAAGTTTAATAATTTTATTTATTTTAGGAAATAAGTCTATTGATGATGAAGCTTCAGAAGATATAACTAATGGTGTTCTTGCTTCATCAATTAAAATACTATCAACTTCATCTACAATTGCAAATGCTTCTTTTTTAAAACATAGGCTTTCGTAATCTCCTTTTAAATTATCTCTTAAATAATCAAATCCAATCTCATTATTAGTTGCATAAACAACATCACATTCATATTCTTTTACTCTAACTTCGTGATCTGTCTGTGAATTAACACAACCTACAGTTAAATTAAGAAATTTATAAATCTTCCCCATCCATTCTGAGTCTCTTTTAGCTAAATAATCATTAACAGTAATTATATGAACAGATTTACCTGAAATAGCGTTTAGGTAAGCTGGTAATGTAGCGGCTAGTGTTTTTCCCTCACCTGTTTTCATTTCTGCAATCTTACCTTCATGAAGAACCATTCCTCCAATCAGCTGAACATCAAAATGTTTCATATTAAGTGTTCTTTTTGCAACTTCTTTTACTACTGAGAATGCTTCAGGTAAAATCTGATCAATATCTAATTTTTCAACTTGAATTTTATTTTTAAAATAGTCAGTTTTATTTTTTAATTCGTCATCACTTAATTT
>CACFLO010000031.1 GCA_902567135.1 uncultured Alphaproteobacteria bacterium
TCTTTTAAAAAATAATATAATTGACTCAAAAAATATAATAATAGATTCTAAATCTGGATACAGTGGAGCTGGCAAAAAATTTGATTTACTTAATATAAAAAATTCTAAGGATTTTAATTTTTTTAATTATAATACTAATACTCATCGACACATTTGTGAAATTAGACAAGAATTAAAGAAAAACACTAAGTCTTCAGAAGTTTTATTCTCATTTAATCCTCATGTTTTGCCTAATTTTAGAGGAATGATGTCAACTATATACTGTGACTTGTTACCAGGTATTAATAAAAGTGATGTAATTAATTGTTTTAATGATATCTCAAATAAAAACCAATTTATAAAATTTATTCAAAATGATCAAAGGGCAGATTTTTTTTCTATTCAAAATACTAATAATTGCATATTAAAAATTTTCGATCATTATAATAGTTCTAAAATTATTATAGTGAGTTTAATTGATAATCTTATTAAGGGGGCTGCAGGACAAGCAGTACAGTGTTTTAATTTAAGCCAAGGTTTTGATGAATCTTCAGCTTTAACAAAATGAAATTAATCATTATTTTAGTATTTATAACTTTATATTCATGTAGTTATCCAGATATAGACTCTGTGCCTAATTTTAAAGATTTAAAATTATCTAAAGAGGAATTATTTGATTTGTGTGAATTATCATCAAATGATAAAAAAGATATAGATACCTGTATAGAAGAAAAATTAAAAAATTGATGAAAAATTTAAACATATGTATTGCTGGATTAGGAAATGTAGGTTCTGCTGTAGTTGGATTAATAGATAAAAATTCTCAATACATAAAAAATAAATCTAATTTAACTATAAATATAATAGGCTTATCAGCAAAAAATAGAGATAAAGAAAGAAACTTTAATGTTAGAGATTACAAATGGATTGAAAACCCAATAGATTTGTTGAATATTAATGATTCAAAACCAGATATTTTAATTGAACTAATAGGTTATGAAAAAGGTGTAAGTTATGAATTAGTAAAAACTGCATTAAGTCAAAAAATTCATGTTGTTACTGGCAATAAAGCTATGTTAGCTATGTATGGACAAGAGCTTTTTAGAATTGCTGAACAAAATCAAGTATCTTTGCTTTTTGAAGCTGCAGTTGCTGGAGGTATTCCAATAATCAAGACTTTAAGAAATAATATTTTTTTAAATAAAGTTAAAAAAATCTCAGGTATCCTTAATGGAACAACAAATTATATTCTTACAACTATGGAAACTCAAAATAAATCTTTTGAAGATGTTCTGCATGACGCAAAAAAAAGAGGCTTTACTTCTGATAATGAGTCTAAATTAGATATAGGAGGGTATGATGCTGCACATAAACTTACATTACTCAGCACTATTGCTTTTGGAGGAAATGTTGATTTTAATTTAAATAAAGTAGAAGGAATAGAAAAGATAACTATAGAAGATATAAATTTTGTTAAGCATTTAGGTTTTAGAATAAAATTAATCTCTGAGAGTTTCTTAATTGATGATATGATATGTAGTTCTACTAAACCCAAATTAATACCATTAGATAAACCTATGGCAAATGTAGATGGAGCATTAAATGCAATTAATGTCGAAACAGATCAGTTGGAAAATTTATACCTTGAAGGGGAGGGTGCTGGTGGATTAGCTACTGCTAGTTCTATCTTGTCTGATATATTTGAAATTTCAAATAATACTAAATTTACATCAATTGGTTACAATATTAATGATTTAAAAAAATATCAAAAATTTGACTCATCAAATTTAGAATCTAAATTCTATTTAAGAATAAGAGTAGAGGACCAACCCGGTGTTTTATCAAAAATTACCACTTACCTAAATGATTCAAATATCTCTGTTGAAAAAATTCTTCAAACTCCAGATAAAAAAGAAAACAATATACCTATTTTAATTATAACTCATAAAATAAAAACTTCAGAGTTACTTAATTCAGTAAACAAAATCTCTGATCTCGAGTTTGTTAATAAAAATATATCTATAATTCCAATTGAATAGTGAAATACATAAAATTGAGCACTCAAGCTCATTATTAAACAAAAAATGGAAATTAATTGATTATGATGAAAGAAATGCATCATATTTGTCTCAAAAATTTAAATTATCTTCATTTGTTGGTAAACTTTTATCAATAAGGAATATAAAGGAAGAAAATATAGATTTTTATTTAAGCCCAGATATCAATCAGCATATTCCAAATCCAAATAATATTAAAGATATGACTCTAGCTACTTTAAGAGTTGTTGAGGCAATAAAAAAAAATCAAAAAATTGGAATAATAGCAGATTATGATGTTGATGGATCGACTTCAGCATCTATTTTGTATAAATTTTTAAAAAATTATAATTCTAATATAACTTTAAAAATCCCAAATAGATTAGCTGATGGTTATGGCCCAAATTTAAAAATTATGAGAGAAATGCAATTGGATAATATTGATTTATTATTTACTTTAGATTGTGGGACCACCTCAAATAACATTATTGATAATGAAGAATTTAAAAAAATTGATGTTATTGTGATTGATCATCATTTAGCTGATCATGAATTACCAAATGTACATTCAATTATTAATCCCAATAGATTTGATGATGAAAGCGATTACAAACATTTGGCAGCTGTAGGTGTTACATTTTTATTTTTAATGTCATTAAGAAAAGAATTAAGAAATCATAATATTTGTAATAATAAAAAAGAACCAAACCTTTTATCTTATTTAGATTTAGTAGCATTGGGTACTGTATGTGATGTTGTAGAGTTAAAGCAATTTAATCGATTATTTGTGTTAAAAGGTTTGGAACTAATTCACAAAAGATATCATAAAGGTATTTCTAAATTAATAGATAATTCGAAACTCAATACCCCTCCATCTTCACAAGATCTCGGTTACATTGTAGGACCTCAAATTAATGCCGCAAGTAGAATTGATGACTCATCATTAGCTTCAAAACTTTTAATTACAAATGATTCTGAGCAAATTGAAAAAATAAGTAGAAAACTATTTTTGCTTAATGAAAAAAGAAAACTAATTCAAAGTAAAATTTTAGAACTTGCAAATAAACAAGCGGAAATACAGAAAAATTCAAAATATATTTTAGTTTATGGAGAAAATTGGCATCAGGGTGTGCTAGGAATTGTGGCTAGCAAATTATTAGATTTATACAATAAACCAGTTATAGTTTTATCTTTTCTTAATAATTATGGCGTTGGTTCAGCTAGATCAATAGATGGGGTTGATCTAGGCAATATTATTTTACATGCAAAAAACAAAGGTATAATTTCAGAAGGAGGCGGTCATGCGATGGCTGCTGGTATCAAAATAAATTATAAAGATCTAGAAAATTTTAAATTTTTTCTTGATGATATTTTTAATCAATATCAAGAAAATATTTTTAAAAAAATAATTAATTTTGATTTAATTATTTCAATAAATGAGATTAATAATAATCTATTAGAATCTTTAGAAAAACTCGAACCTTACGGTAATGGTAATCCTGAGCCACACTTTATTATTAATGATTTAAATATTGATTCAATTAAAATTATTAAAAATAAACATATTTTAATTTTTTTTGAAAATGATTTAGGTAATAATATTAAAGGGATTTGTTTTAATTCTAAAGGAAAAATATTAGGTGATTATTTAGAAAACTTTAATAAATATAAATTTTATTTTGGATGTAGTATTACCTTAGATAAATTTTCTAAAGATATGAGACCTCAATTAATTATAAAAGATGTTATGAAAATTGATTAAATAATTTGAAAAATCAAGTTTAATATGTATATAACCTTTCAGAAGACCCCTTCGTCTATCGGTTAGGACATCAGGTTTTCATCCTGAAAAGAGGAGTTCGATTCTCCTAGGGGTCGCCATTTATGGCTCTAATATTATTGAGCCAGAACTTTTTCTAGATTGTAATATTCTATGAGCCTCGTCAGCATTATTTAATTTAAATTTTTTATAAATATTTGTTTTAACATCTCCATTTTTCATTTTTTCAAATAAATTGTTTGAACAATTTAAAAGTTCTTCTCTATTAAGTGTATAACCCATAAGACTTGGTCTAGTATAGAATAAGCTTTTAGGGTTAAAAGTTTTATGCATATCTAATTTTTCTACCATTCCTGATGATTGTCCAAAAGATACCATTAGACCTCTCGTTGAAAGTGATTTTATTGATTCATCAAAAGTATCTTTACCAACACCATCATAAACTACTGGAACACCTTTATTATTTGTAATTTCCATTATCCTATCTGAAACTTTTTCTTCTTTATAATTTATAGTAAATTCACAACCATTCTTTTTTGCTAATATAGCTTTTTCTTTTGTACTTACTGTTCCAATCATTTTACAACCAATTGATCTAGCCCATTGACATGCTATAAGGCCTACACCACCAGCTGCTGCATGAAATAGAATAAATTCTTTATTTTTAATTTTATATAATCTTTCAAATAGATATTCTACTGTCATACCTTGCAAAAGAATTGAAGCTACTTCATCATCTTTTAAAAAATCAGGAATAGCTATTAATTTCTCTTCAGGAAAATCTCTTATTTCACAATATGCCCCTATTGGAGGAGTTGCATAGGCTACTCTGTCACCAATTTTAAAGTTTGTAACTTCATTTCCAATCTCAATAATTTCACCTGTTGCTTCCATACCAAGGCATACAGGTAATTCAGATGGAAGTGGATAGATACCAGATCTATGATAAGTATCTATATAGTTAAGACCAATAGCTGTATGTCTAATTCTTACTTCTTTATCTTTAATAATTTTTGGTAAACTATATTCTTCATATTTTAAAACTTCTGGACCACCTAATTTTGAAATTACTATTTGTTTTGGCATAAATTAATTAATTTTTTATTTCTTTATATATATTTTCAAACTCTTTTAGGCAATCAGGATTTGCTAGTGTGTTTTTACTTTTAACATCTAGGCCATTTATAATCTTTTTAATTGTTAGCTCAACAATCTTGCCACTCTTTGTTTTAGGAATATCTTCAACTTGAAAAATTTTTTTTGGAACATGCTTAGGTGAAAGGTGAGATTTAATTTCAAACTTAATCAATTTTATTAAATCCTCATTCAAATTTAATTGAGATTGCATCTTAATAAATAAAATAACTTCTGTATCATTGTGCAAGCTATGTTCAACAGCTACACATTCACTAATATGATCAATATTTTCCACAACTCTATATAATTCTGCTGTTCCAAATCTAACACCACCAGCATTTAATGTCGCATCTGATCTTCCATAAATTATAAATCCATTATTTTCTGTTTTTTCACAAAAATCTCCATGATGCCAAACATTTTTATATTTCTTAAAATAGGCATTTAGATATTTTTTATTGTTTTTATCATTCCAAAAATAAATTGGCTTAGAAGGAAATGGGGTTTTACAAACTAACTCACCTTTTTTCTGCTTTATTGAATTGCCTTTTCTATCAAAAATATCTACATCCATTCCTAAGCCAGCGCATTGAATTTCACCTGAATATATATCCATATTTGGATTGCCAATTACAAAACAAGATACAATATCAGTTCCGCCACTGATGGACGCTAAATGTAAATCATTTTTTACATTAGAGTAAATATATTCAAAAGATTCTTGAACAAGAGGAGAGCCAGTGGAAGCTATCGTTTTCAGTTTTGATAGTTTATACTTATCTTTAATTATAATTTTATTTTGTTTTAAATAATCAATATATTTTGCACCTGTGCCAAAAAAAGTAATTTTTTCTTTTTCTACAATGTCAAATAAATATTCATTATTTGGAAAAAATGGAGAACCATCATACAACACAATTGCAGTTTTAGAAGCTAAACTAGATACGAGCCAATTCCACATCATCCAGCCACAAGTTGTAAAATAAAAAACTTTATCCTTTTCTATTATATCTAAATGTAATTGATGTTCTTTTTTATGCTGTATTAATGAGCCTCCAGCTCCATGAACAATGCATTTAGGAATGCCTGTAGTACCACTTGAATATAAAATATAAAGAGGATGGTTAAAATTATATTTTTCAAATCTTTCATATTTATCTTTGCTTTTTAAAATTTCATTCCAATTTTTATATTTAAAATCTTCAATTAAAATTTTATTATCTCCATAAGGAACAATAATTATATTTTCAATTGAGGGTATTTCATTAATAATAGATTTAATATATTTTAAAGTATCAATCTTCTTATTATTGTAAAAATAATGATCCGTAATTATTAAAACTTTTGGTTCAATTTGTTTAAATCTATCTATTATAGCTCTTGGCCCAAAATCAGATGAACAAGATGACCAAACAGCACCTATTTGAGCACAAGCTAAAAAAGCTTGCACTGTTTCAGGTATATTTGGAAGGACAGCAGCTATTCTATCTTGTGGTTTTATATTTATACTTTTAAAATAATGTGAAATTTTAAATACATTTGATCTTAATT
>CACFLO010000032.1 GCA_902567135.1 uncultured Alphaproteobacteria bacterium
ATGAAATTAAGAATTGTAAATTAATATTTTTGTACATTTAATGATAAATATAAATGACATAAATCAAATTTCTACATTATTAAACGGCAAAAAAATTATAAAATATGAATTAATCTCTAATTCTTTTAATATTAATTGTGTAAAGATATGCTTATCTAATAATCAAATTTTGATTGCTAAATATTACTCAGAAAAAAATAATACCTTTAATGCAATAACGTCAGAGAAAAAAAATTTAAAATTTTTAGAAGAGAAAAATATAAAGTGTTTTCCAAAAATAATATTTAGTAATGAAGATTACCTTATTACTGAATATATAGAAAATAATAATAATAAGCCAAAAAAAACAAACTCAGATTTTTTAAAAGCCATAATAGAAATACATTCATTTTCAAATAATGCTTATGGTTTTAAATTTGACACCCAAATAGGTGGTGTAAAACATGAAAATAAATATGAAAAAAATTGGGCTGATTTTTATCTAAATACCCGTCTTCATTATTTTTTTGATTTAGCAAACAAAGATAATCTTTTAGATCAAAATATAAGAGAAAAAATTTATAAAGTTATGAAAAAAATTAATAATTTAATTCCAAATAAACCTAAGCCAATGTTAATGCATGGAGATCTATGGGAAGGTAATATTTTATTTAAAGATTACAAGTTTGTTTCATTTATAGATCCTGGATCATTTTATGGTCATAACGAAATGGAACTAGCCTATCTTAGGTGGTTTAATCCCATCTTTGTAGATGATAATTTTCTTTTAATGTACAAAGAGTATATTCCTATAGATAAAAATTACTTTTTTTATGAACCAGTTTATCAACTTTATTATGCTCTATGCAATGTGGTGCTTTGGGATAAGTCATATACTAATGAAGTAAATAGATTATTAAATAAAATAAAAATTTAATTTCGAATTTTAAATTAAAAATCTATACACAAGGATTTGGATCACTTAGATGGATGTCTTGAATTTCATCTAACATTTCATCTGAAAGTGTTAGATTTACACTATCAATGTTTTCTTTTAATTGATCCATTGAGGTTGCTCCAATAATATTGCTTGTTACAAATGGGCGATCATTAACAAATGCGTTAGCAAAAGTTGATGGTTTAATGTTATATTTTTTTGCTAGATTTACATATTTTTCTATCGCTACTTCACCTCTATTTGTGTGATGTCTTGAGAAACGTCTTGGCCACAATGTATACCTAGCATTCATTGGATTTTTATCATTTAAATATTTTCCACTTAGTCTTCCACCGGCCAAGGGTGAATAAGCAAGCAAGCCACATTTTTCTCTTATTGAAACTTCAGAATTTGCAATATCAAAAACTCTGTTAACAAGACTATAAACATTTTGAATCGACATCATTCTAGGTAAGTTTTTTTCTTTAGCTATCTGCAAAAATTTCATCATACCCCAAGGAGTTTCGTTTGATACTCCTACGTACCTAATCTTTCCTGCCTTAACTAACAGTTGAAGATATTCTAAAACTTCTTCAATTTGATTCCAATCGTTATCATTTGGATCATATTCAAAATCAAGAACACCAAACAAAGGAACTTTTCTCTCAGGCCAGTGTAATTGGTATAAATCTATGTAATCAGTTTTTAATCTTTTAAGACTTGAATCTATTGCTTCGTTCAAATTCTTTTTATCAAATCCTAAATGCTTAGAACCTTTTCTTATCCACTCTAATCCATCAGACTTTGAAGCAATTTTTGTAGCTAAAATAACCTTATCTCTATTTTTTTTTTCAAGAAACCAATTGCCAATTATCTCTTCAGTTTTTCCATAAGTTTCTTTCCTTGGCATAACAGCATAAAGTTCTGCTGTATCAAAAAAATTAATTCCTTTTTCAACAGAATAGTTCATTTGCTCAAATGCTTCTTCTTGAGAATTTTGCTCTCCCCAGGTCATTGTGCCCAAACATATTACACTTACCTCTAAGTCTGTTGTCCCTAATTTTCTGTAATTCATAAATAATAAATAGAAATGCCTTGAATTTGTCAGATTTATAGCGATATTAGTAATAAATAAAAGGAGAATTTATGGCTTTAGACTTTAATCAAAGATCTTTTACTAAAACAGCAGATCAAGCGAATATTGATGAAGGCTTAAGAGCTTACATGCTTAAAGTCTATAATTATATGACAATTGGTTTGATGCTTACAGGATTTATAGCTTATTTTTTTGGAAAAGCATCAATTGTTACTAATGATATGGGTCAAATAATTGGAGTTACACAAATTGGTGCTCTATTATTCGGGTCCCCATTAAAATGGGTAATAATGCTAGCACCTCTTGGTTTTGTATTTTACTTAAGTGCCAGAATTTCTAAAATGTCAATTTCATCAGCGCAAATTACTTTTTGGCTTTTTGCAAGTATAATGGGTTTGTCGTTAGCTTCAGTTTTTATCGAATTTACTCACACCTCTATAGCAAGAGTATTTTTTATTACTGCAGGTACATTTGGCGCTATGAGCATATATGGCTACACAACAAAAAGAGATCTTACTAAATTAGGTGGTTTTTTGTTTATGGGCCTTATCGGCATTATAATAGCAAGCATTGTTAATATATTTATTCAGAGCAGCGCAATGCAATTTGCTATTTCTGTTATTGGCGTATTAGTTTTTGTAGGTTTAACCGCTTATGATACTCAAAACATAAAGAACATGTATTATGGTGGAGATAGCGAAGAAATTGGCTCAAAAAAAGCTTTAATGGGTGCATTAAAATTATATCTCGACTTTATAAATTTATTCATACTCTTGTTACAATTATTTGGACAAAGAAGATAATTATTGAATAAAATTATCAATTTAATTTAAATATAACCCAGTCTTTGATAGACTGGGTTTTTTATGACATCAAATAATAAAGTCAAATCTATTATTAAAGATTTTAATGATGGTAAAGTTGCAAATGCTTTTTTTCAAATCGCAGATCTTATAAAAAAAAATCCTGAAAATTTAGATTATCTATTTTTATATGCTAAAATGTGTAATCAAGTAAACAAGCTTAATGAGGCAGAAAAGGCATTATTATATTTAATTTCAAAAAATAAAACCTCTACTGAATACTTACATAATTTATATTCTGTTTATCTTAAAAATAATAATATTACTAAATCTGAAATATTTATAAAAAAACTTCTAGAAATAAATAAAAACCATTACGAAGCGCAAAGAGATCTTGGGTATATAGAATATAAAAAAAACAACATTAATGTTGCACAAACTATTTTAGAAAAAGTTGTTAATGGCAAAAATAATGATCCGTTTGCTTTAAACGTTCTTGGGTTAGTTTTTTTAAAAAACAAATTAATTGACAAGGCTAAAAAACTTTTCGATAGAGCGATTAATGTTGATCCTAAATATATTGATAGTTATAATAATTTAGGTAACGTTTATTTTAATTTAGAGGATCTTGATAAAGCATATATTTTATTTAAAAAAGCATACAAAATTAACAGTCAACTAAGCAAAACATTAATAAATATTGGGAACTATTTAAGTTTAAAAGACAAGAATCTATTTGCAATAAAAGCATATGAAAAAGCATTAATTAATGAACCTAAAAATAATGAGATTTTCTCTAACATTTCTATAGCATACGCAAGAAATAGAGATTTTTATAATGCAAAAAAATATTATGACAAGGTTATCAATAAAAGCATAAATCCATCTCTAAATTTGAGCTTATCATATTTATACCTTTATAAAAATCAATTTGATAAAGGATGGAGCTTATTTGAATCGAGAAAAGAAACTTCTAAATTTTTAAAATCTAAAGATAAATTAATTATTGATCAAACGTCAATAGCTAAGGAAGAGGCAATTCTTAATAAAAAAATTCTTGTTTTAAGAGAGCAAGGGATTGGTGAGGAAATATTATTTAGCTCGATGTATAAAGAGTTAATAAATTTAAATAACAATATAAGTATTGAAACTGATAAAAGATTAATCAACATTTTTGAGAGATCCTTTGGGTGTAATTTATTTGTACCTGATGGATATTATTCAAAAAATAAAGAAATGCTTAAGAAATTTGACTCAATTATATTTGCAGGAAGTTTGTGCAGTTACTTTAGAAAAAATAAAAGTAATTTTTTAAACAAACCCTACTTAATTGATGACCTTAAGAAGACTGCTGAAATTAAGAAAGACCCTATTTTTAACAAAAATGATTTAAAGATTGGCCTCTCATGGAAAAGTGTTGTCTCAATATATGGGAAGCTTAAATCATTAAATTTATCTGATTTTAATTCACTAATAAAAAAAAATAGGCAATTTATTAATCTTCAATACGGAGATGTTGATGAAGAGCTCAAACAAAAAGTAAATCAGGACTTCGATATTTATTCATTTAAAAAAATTGACCTATTTAATGATCTTGAATATCTAATGAGCATACTAAAAAATTTAGATGTATTCGTAACTGTCAGCAACTCAACTGCTCATTTAGCATCAGCAATGGGTGTAAAAACCTTTTTAATTTGTCCTAAAAAATCTTCAACTTATTTTTATTGGAGCAACGAAAACAACAAAACACCTTGGTATCAAAAT
>CACFLO010000033.1 GCA_902567135.1 uncultured Alphaproteobacteria bacterium
CAATTTAATCCATTTTGAGTTTTTATCTGAAGACTCTTTTGCAGCAAACATAAATTTTACACCCTTAACACCATCTTCAATACTTGGAATTGAAGATAAATTTTTTTTTGATGATGTAACTAAGTCTGCAAATTCTGTATAAATATTTGCAAAAGCTTCAAAAAAACCTTCAGGGTGTCCAGCCGCAACTCTAGATGATTTCATAGAAAGACTTGATACAGAATTACTAGCTCTAGTAATTATTCTAGTTGGGTTATTGAGTTCAGTAAACTTTATTATATTTGGATTATCCTGAAACCACTCTACAGCCCCTTTAGTGCCATAAACTCTAATTTTTAAACCATTTTCCCCACCTGTTGCTGCAGATGAAACCCAAATTGAACCCCTTGCTTTGTTATTCATTCTAAGTGTCATAAAAGCATTATCATCAACAGATATTTCATCTGAAAGAGAGCTTACTTCAGCTGAAATTTCATTTACTTCTAAACCGGTAACATATCTTAATAAATGATATGCATGAGTGCCAATTTCAGCTAAAATCATTGAAGGTCCACACATATTTTTATCTAATCTCCATTTAAGAATATTTTTTTGATCTTTTTTCTTTACCGCCACTGTATAGCCTTGAGGATATTCAACATTTATTAATTTTATTTTTCCAATTTTATTATTATCGACTAAATCTTTTGCTTCACGTAACATAGGATAAGCTGAATAATTATGAGTAATAGCAAAAAATATTTTATTTTTTTTTACTATTTTATTTAGTGCCTCTGCATCATTTAAATTAGCGGTTAGAGGCTTATCACAAATAATGTGAATCTTATGCTTTGCAAATTCTTTTGCAATTTTATAGTGATCTCCTGATGGTGTCATTATACCAACTACTTCAACCCCGTCAGCTCTAGATGATTCTTTTGCAGCCATTTCTTTATAATCATTGTAACATCTTTGTTTTTCTAAACCTAAAGACATTCCGAATTCAACAGATTTTTTTTTGTCTTTTGAAAAAACACCTGCCATAATTTGATATCTATTATCAAACCTAGCTGCTAATCTATGAGTATATCCAATAAATGAATTAGGACCACCACCAATAAAACCTATTTTAAGTTTTTTATGATTTAGTTGATCATTTCTAAATAGATTTAATTCACCAAAAGGATTTTTTTCTTTTTTCATAATTAATGAACTATTCCCCCATCAACTACATAATTTTGTGCTGTACAACCTGAACTTTGATCTGAAGAAAAAAACAATACCATTTTACCAATATCGTTTGGAACAAGCATTCTTTTAATACACTGTCTTTCCAATTGTTCTTTTTTAATCTTATTAGTTAGCCAAAGTTTTTTTTGACGTTCAGTAATAATCCATCCTGGAACAACACAATTTACTCTTATATTAAATTCTCCTAGATCTCTTGCAATAGTTCTAGTCAATCCCATTATTGCTGATTTCGCTGTTGTATATCCTGGCATGTTTCCTTGACCCATCATCCAAGAAAAGCTTCCAATATTCACTATCTTTCCATCACCTAATTTTTTCATATCTTTATATACCGACTGTATAGCAAAAAAATAATGCTTTAAATTAACATTCATTCTGTCATCCCAAAATTCTTCAGTAACACTTTCAAATGAATGCCTCTCATCATTTGCAGCATTATTTATTAAAACTGAAATAAGTCCTAATTTTTTTTTCACTTCGGTTATACTCTTTTTTAATTTTTCAATATTAGTTAAGTCACATAATTGAAAAAGAGGTACGTTTTTAGAATTTACAAACTTTTTAACTAATTTATTACCTTTCTTTTCATCCTTATCTAAAAAAGCAACTTTTGAACCCTGTTGTAGAAAATTTTCTACAATTGACTCCCCTATTCCAGATGCTCCTCCTGTTATTATTACTACTTTATCTTTTAATGAAGGGTAATTTGCAATTTCATTCATAAAATTATAATTGTATTAATTATTGTTTAATTTAATAATTATCACAATGTTTAATATAATCAAATTAAATGCTAAAGACAACATTGCTGTAGCGCCAATGAATATTCCATTGGGCTCTAAGATAAACTCCGATTTAAATGCAGAAAATGAAATTCCATTTGGTCATAAGATAAGCCTTAATAATATTAAGAAGGGTGAATTAATTTATAAATATGGTCAAATTATAGGTATTGCAATTGATGAAATAAAAAAAGGATCACATGTGCATTCCCATAATATTATATTTCACGAATTTGAGCGAAATTATAAATTTAAAAAACAAACTAGAAAAAAAGAAATTAAAAAAGATAAATATTTTTATGGTTTTAAAAGATCAAACGGTGCTGTTGGAACAAGAAATTATATTGGACTGATAAGCACTGTTAATTGTTCTGCTACAGTAGTAAAAAAAATAGCTGATAAAATCAATTTTTATTTGAAAGAAAATAATTTTAAAAATATTGATGGAGCGGTTTGTTTAAAACATTCCTCTGGATGTGGAATGAATACTTCAGGAAAAGGAATGGAGGTGTTTAATAGAACTATAGAAGGTTTTAAATCTCACCAAAATTTTGGTAAAGTTTTTGTTGTTGGTCTTGGGTGTGAATGTGCACAAATCTCTTTGTATAATAATAAAAATACAAATCTTGATATTGAATATCTAAATATTCAAGATGAAGGGGGAACAAATCAAATTATTAATAAAGTTTATAATAAAGTAATTAAAGAACTCCCAAATGTTAATTCTATAGAAAGAACTAAATCTGAATTATCTGAGCTTACATTAGCTTTACAATGTGGAGGTTCTGACGCATATTCAGGAATAACAGCAAACCCAGCGCTTGGTTTTGCAGCAGATTTATTAGTTGAATATGGTGGCAGCACAATCTTATCCGAAACTCCAGAGATATACGGGGCTGAACATCTTTTGATTGATAGAGCTTTAAAAGAATCAGATGTTTCAAAACTAGTTAATCAAATAAAGTGGTGGAAAGACTATACACAAATTAATAATAGTAGCTTAGACAATAATCCTAGCCCAGGTAATAAAAAAGGAGGCTTAACAACTATACTTGAAAAGTCTCTAGGAGCAGTTGCAAAAAGTGGCAATTCCACAATGATAAGTGTTTTAGATTATGCTGAAAAAATATCTGAAAAAGGTTTTCATTTTATGGACTCACCCGGTTATGATCCTGTTTCTGTAACCGGACAAGTAGCAGCTGGAGCAAATTTAATTTGTTTTACCACTGGCAGAGGATCCTGTTTTGGTTTTAAACCTACACCTAGCCTCAAAATTGCAACTAACACAAATATGTATAATAATTTAGAGGAAGATATGGATATAAATGCTGGCACTATTATGGATGGTATTAGTTCTATTGAAGAGATAGGAACTAATATTTTTAATGAATTAATTGAAGTTGCATCAGGTAAAAAAACAAAAAGTGAGATTAATGAATACGGAGATGACGAGTTTAATCCATGGGTAATTGGCGCAACAATGTAAGTTAATATGTTTAAATTATATTATCTTTGAACGTTCATCGATTAGTTTGTTATCTTTTAAATGTTGCCAAAAACTAGAAGGGAGTTTTCTATTGTAGTCATCTATATTTTCAATAACTTGATTAGAGCTATTCATTCCAAGTATACATGATGAAACAGTTCTATTGAAATAAGGAAATTGAATTGCTGCTTTTTTTAAAGTTGTATCAAAACTTTCACATGCATTTTTAATAGAATTGGCTTTATTTAACCAAAATTCTGCACTTTCATGATCCTTTGGTATCCTCACAAGACTTTTTGTAAGATTTTCAAACCAGTTAGAATCAAGTTTAGTATAATCAAAATATGATTCTGGTGAAGGGTTAATTAGAATTCCGCTATTAAAAACACCACCTAAAATAAGAGAAATATTATTATTTTCACATATAGGCATTAATTGTTCTAAACTAGTTTGATCGAGTAATGTATATCTGCCAGCTAGTAAAAAACAATCAAAACAACCTTCTTTAGCAAGTTCTACTAACATCTCATTTTGATTTAAACCACAACCTAATGCAGTAACCATACCCTCTTCCTTTAACTTTATCATTGCTTTAATAGCGCCAGATCTTGCTTGTTCAAAATGATCGGGATGGTTGTCAGGATCATGAAGATGTAAAATATCGATTTTATCTAATTGTAATCTATTAAGACTATCTTCAAAAGATTTCATAACCCCATCATATGAAAAATCAAAATTTGAATCTTTATCATTAGGAGAGCCAATAAATTTTTCAGCAGCTTTAGATTGGTCAGTATCTACAATAACTCTTCCAACCTTTGACGACAAAACAAAATCTTCTCTTTTTTTATTTTTTAAAAAATTACCGACACGCAGTTCTGACATACCTGAACCATATAGTGGAGCCGTATCAAAATATCTAATTCCTTTATTCCATGCAGTTTCTAACGTTTCTAAAGCCTTTTGTTCATCAACAGCTATTGGCCATCCACCTAATGGAGCAGTTCCTATACCA
>CACFLO010000034.1 GCA_902567135.1 uncultured Alphaproteobacteria bacterium
TTCTTACTTTTTTATATGGCCATATTTTACCAATATTGTTAATTAACTTTATAACTGAATAGTTATTTTTTGAATCTGGTCCAAAATTTAAAATTTCTCCATTAAATTTACGGTTTTTAGACAAATAATAAATAAACAGAATGTAACCAAATATTGGCTCTAAAACATGCTGCCATGGTCTAGTTGATTCTGGATTTCTAATTTTAGCTGGTTTTAACTTAGTCCATGATTTTATACAATCTGGCACTATTCTATTTTCTGCCCAATCACCTCCACCAATAACATTTCCTGCTCTTGCTATTCCTATATTTATATTTTTTTTTCTTATCAAATAACTTTTTATGTATGAATTTATAGCTATTTCAGCCATACTTTTTGATGCACTGTAAGGATCAATCCCATAAATTTCATCATTTTCAAAATAGGGAGATTTTTTTTCAACATTTTTATAAACTTTATCGCTAGTAATTATTAAAATTGTACATTTAAATTTAATATTTCTTATAATTTCTAACAAATTTATTGTACCAAATGTATTAGTCTTCATTGTTTGGAATGGTAAAGTATATGATTTAAAAACTAATGCCTGGGCAGCCATATGTAAAATAATATCTGGCTCTATAACATTGATTGTTTTTTTCAATTTAGAGTAATTTGAAATATCAAATATAAAGTTTTTTTGTAGCTGCTTATGTAAATTAAGTTTTTTAAACATTGATGGATTTGAAACATATCCATTAGATATTCCATATAATTTTGCTCCAAGAAATTTTAAAACTAATATTGACCACGAACCTTTAAAACCTGTATGACCAGTAATTAGGATTTTTTTGTTTTTAAAATAATTTAAATATTTCATATCTAAAGATTAACACATATATTAATAAATTTATTTGATATATATTCTACCTGTTTTCTATTTATATCTAGAGGTAAATTGATTATTTTTTCAGATATGTCTTCAGCATTTTTGCAATCACCAATAGTATAACCATATTTAGATAGATCATCATAACCTGCCTCAATTGGTTTTTTAAACCACATCAAATTAGATCTTATAAATGAGCTTAATTTATTTCTTATTTTCTTGCCTTTTGGATGCAATATAATAAATCTATTAGTCTCAATATTTTCTAAATTATTAAAGTAATTTTTATTTATTTCTATTACCGTTGGATATTTTGAAAATCTTTTTATATAAAATTTAATATTATTTTTTCTCATTTTAGATACTTTATTAAAGTTATCTAGACACAATATGCCAATTGATGATAAAAAATTAGGATATCTTGCTGGATAAGGGTATCTAGCTTCGAATGAATTTAAAAAATCACTATCCAAATATGGATTCTGTAAAAAACCTTTTCTAATCAAAATATTTATTATTAGATCTAAAAAAATTAATTTAGAAGATAAAATTGGAACATTAAATCTAGCATTATAAATTATTCTTTTAAGTATTGCTTTTTGCATAAAATGATCAATATCTTTGACATCTTTTGTAATATCAATTAATTTTTCAAAATAGATAATATTTTTTGTATAAACACAACCGCCTATAAATGTACTAAATGGTTTTGTCTGATCAAAAGAAAAAATAGAATAATCGCCAAAAGTACCAAGAGTAGAATTATTTTTTTTTGAACCAAATGTTAAAGCACAGTCTTCTATAAGTATTATATTTTGTTTTTGACAAAATTCCTTTATCTTAAAAATTTCGCATGAAAATCCAAAAGTATGTTGTGCTAATACAACTCTTGTTTTGTTATCTACTTTTAAAATTAAATCATCATATGATGTCCCATAATTTTTCTTATCAATATCTATATATTTAATATTTAAATTAAGCCTTTTAATAGCATTGATTACCGCTGAGCAGGTAAATGCTGTAACACATATATTATCATCTTCTTTAAGATTTAAAGTTTTTAATATAATATATAGTGCCATTCTAGCACTAGCAAAATTTTTTGCAAATCCACCGCCAAGATGATTACATAATAAATTTTCAAATTTAAGAGTATCATTTTCAGAGTTTTCATTAAATTTTTTAAATAAATAGTTTTTAGGTTTTAACTTTAAATAATTATAATTATCAATAAATGAAAAATAATATTTAGAGAAAAATATCAAAAATAAATCACGAATTCTTAAAATAATTTTCATGCATTTTGTTTAGTATCAAGCCATTTTTTAAATTTTTCAATTCCTTCTAAAAGACTAATACTAGAAATATAACCGAAAGAAGAAATTTTACTTATATTTGCTACACATCCCATAATATCTCCTTTAGTTTCCTCTATTTCTTTTATGATCAATTTTTCTTCTTTATTATAAATTTTACCAAGTGATAAAATAAGCTCTTTAATTGTTGTTTTTTTTCCTGTTCCAACATTAAAAGTTTTATTATTAATTTTGTCATTCTCTATTGAAATTAGCCAAGCATTAACGACATCGTCAACATGAACTAAATCTCTGAATCTATCTACTGAACCTTTAACATTAATTTGGTTATTTTCACTCACTTGCTTTAAAAAAATTTTAACAATTCCTTGATTATCTCTATTAAAATCTTGCCCCTCTCCATAAACATTAAACATTCTTAAAATTATGTAATTCATTTTATATTCAGAACAAAGAATCTTAATGTATTCTTCACATGATTTTTTTGAAACTCCATAAATAGATTTAGGATAACAATTATCATCTTCATCTAATAACTGCTTATTGCTGTCTCCATAAACTGCAAAAGTTGAAGCGAAGATAAATTTTTTAACATTTAATTTTTTACATAATAATATTGTATTTACTGTCATTAAAACATTTAATCTTACATCTTTTTCAGGGTCTTCAATAGAAGCGGGTCCTGATGTTTGACCTGCTAAATGGAGAGCAATATCAAATTTTTCATCAAAATTTTTTTTCAAGATTTCTTTGTCTGAAAGATCCATATTTAAAATTTTACAATTTTCAAAGTCTTCGAGTACATTTGAAGATTTATTGTCAATAATTGTAATTGAGTATTTAGATTTATCTAATTGTTTAATAATCTTTGAACCAATAAAACCGAGCCCTCCTGTGATAAGTATATTTATCATTTAATTTTTAAATATGTTTTTAAAGATTTTATAAATGTATTCATATATAATTTTGGGCCAATTGTTATCAATATATATTGAGACCAAGGTTTAGGGAATGGTGATTTGATATAAATTTTTTTTCTAAATAAATATTTCTTAAGTTTATTTACATCTTCCGGTGATCTCAGTTTAATAAATAAGTAATTTCCAAAATTTCCGAAAGAATCAATCCCTATTTTTTGTAACTCATTTTTTGTATATTCTCTAGAAATAATTATTTTTTTTACGTTTTTTTTAACATCTTTAAAATTATCTAAAATATATTCTGCCAATAAAATATTCAATGAACCTTGCTCATGTGCAATTCTAGATTTAGAAATTATATTCATATTTTCTTTATTTCCAATAGTATACCCAACTCTAATTGATGGCATACCAAAGCCTTTAGAAAATGTTCTCATTACAAAAACATTCCTATATTTATTAACAAATGGAATAGAAGAATACATGCCAAATAAATAGTAAGCTTCATCAACAACAACAAAAGTTTTATATTTTTCTGCAAGTTCAATTATTTCTACAAGTTTTTTTTTATAAATTATTGTGTCAATAGGTTGATTTGGATTTGGAATGAAAAGAACTGTAATTTTTTTTTTTAACAATTCAAATAAATGATCATAGTTTATACTTAAGTCATCATTATAATTTATTTCGTGGATTTTTAATTTAAATATTCTGGCATATACCTTGTACATGGCATAAGTAGGAGATAAGACGGCTATACTATTGCTAGGCTCTGTTAAGTGCTCAAGTAAATGTCTTATAGAGCCGTCAATACCATTTGTAACTAATATTTGACTCTCTTTTACCTTTGCATGACTTGCAATTTTTTTATACAAATTTGTAATATTAGGATAAGTGCTAAAAAAAGAATCTGGTTGTTTTTTTATCAAATTAATTATTTTTTTCTTATCCCAATTATCAACTTTCTCATTTCTATCTAATCT
>CACFLO010000035.1 GCA_902567135.1 uncultured Alphaproteobacteria bacterium
TAATTACTCCATTTAAAGAATTATTAAATTTATCAAGATATGTTTTAGGCATAAAATTTAAATCATTTGAATTTATTGAATCAACTATTATTAATGAGTTATTAAAATCTTTATTATACTTACCATAGGTGTATTCAATTAGACAATTTTGTAGTTTAGGATTTAAAGGAGGAGGGGATACTTCTGATGAATAATAAGATCTAAGAGGTAAGTAATTAACTAATTGAGGAAAATAACCTACTATTCCAAGGCCTACAAGTTGTAAGAAAATAAAAACACTTGCACCTTTCCATATTTGGGTAGTTTTAATTGACTTAGGAGCAACACCTCTTAAGTAAAATAGAGAAAAACCAAAAGGTGGAGTTAAAAAAGAAGTTTGCATATTTACAGCAATCATTACTCCAAGCCATACAGCAGTTACGTTTGCAGACGTTTCAGCTAAAAGTATTGGAGCTACAATTGGAACAACAACTATTGCAATTTCAATAAAATCTAAAAAAAAACCTAAAACAAATATAACTGCCATTACAACAATAAATTGTGTCCAGAAACCACCTGGTAAACTAGTTAAAAAATCTTTAACAATTTCTTCTCCACCAAAACCTCTAAATGCAGCTGTTAACATAGCAGCTCCTATAAGAATTATAAAAACCATTGACGTTGTCAAGCTTGTTTCTATCATTACATTTTTTAAAACATTGTTTGTTTTAAATGTGCGATAAAAGCTCCATGCTATTCCAAAAATTAAAAAAATTGCAGCTATAGATGCTATTATAATTGCATATAAATCAACTGAGTTGCTTATAGTTTTAATATTGAGATTAAAATTTCTAACTAATAAAATTATAAAAATAAGAGAAATAATTGAGACTATTGCCGGTGTGAACTTATGTTTTCTTCCATCATATAGTCTATAACTACCCATAATACCTGCACCAACAGCACCTATTGCCCCTGCTTGATTTACTGTAGCAACTCCTAATAATATAGAACCTAAAACAACAAATATTAAAGCTAGAGGTGGAACTAATGATAAGAAAACTTTTCTAAAAAAAATTAAATTGTAAATACCTTCATATTTTACAGGTGGAACTAATTCTTTTTTAAAAACTCCTATTAGCAAAATGTAAAGCATATATAATGACACTAAAACTAATCCAGGTAAAAAAGCTCCTAAGAACATATTTCCAGCGCTTACTGAATCAACACTATATTCACTTGGCATACTCATTGATCCGTTAGTATTTTTAAAATCCATCATTCTTAAATTATCCGCAGCATCAGATGCAGTTGCCAATTGATCGGATAAAATTATTAATACTATTGATGGTGGAATTATTTGACCTAAAGTACCAGAAGAACATACAATACCTGATGCTAGGGAATTGTTGTAGTTGTTCTTCATCATTGCAGGTAAAGAAATAAGGCCCATGGCTACTACAGTAGCTCCTACAATCCCAGTAGTTGCTGCTAAAAGTGCACCAACAAATATTACTGATATACCTAGACCTCCTGGCATTGGTCCAAATAATTGACCCATACTTATTAATAAATCCTCAGCAATTTTTGATTTTTCAAGCATAATCCCCATGAAAATAAACAACGGTATTGCTATTAGTGTGTCTCTTTCAACCTCCCAATAAACACCTCGAAAATTAGTTATTCCTGCATTCAGCCATTGAAATGGTCCATCAGAAATAAAATATTCATTGGCATTACCCTCAAATAAATATCCTGCTAAACCAGCTAATAGAATTGAGATAATTGCTGAGCCAGGCAGAGCAAATGCTAAAGGATAACCTGAGGCAAGAGCAAAGGCCATTAAAAAAATTAATAAAAAAAGAAAAAATAATTCCATATCTTTATTTTCTTTTTATAATTTCTAAATTTCTTAAAAAATAAACAACAAATTGAATAAGCATAGTCAAAGCAAATATGATTAAAAATCCAGCCATTAGATATTTTATATTCATACCCTGAGTGCTTTGAGAAGTTTCAAAATTCATAATAGGTTGATTCAAAACACATTGCTTACAAGCCATACCTTTTAAAAAAATTGTTAAACATAATGGAATTCCCAAAATCAGACTTCCAAATAAATTTACTTTAGCTTTGTTTTTTTCAGTAAAATTTGTATACAATACATCAACCCTTACATGCCCATCTTTTATTAATGTATAATAACTAGCAAAAAGAAATAGACCTCCATACCAAAATCTTACAAGATCGCTCATTAAAGTTTGTTCGTAAGAAAATACAAATCTTAGTAAAACAATTTGAAATTCAGCTAACACAACTAGAAAAGCTAACCAAAAAAAATTAAGAGACTTAAAAAAATAACCTAATATTAATGCAAAAAATAAAAGTGGAAAATGAACATAGGGAGCTCGAAAGGAATTATTTGATAATTTTACATTCCAACTTTTACCAAAAAAATGCTCAATAAAACCTTCGATTATTAGAAGAGAGATTATTGCATCAACAATTCCAATAATAAATACAGCCCAAAAAGCAAATCTTATAATATAGCTATTAGTATTGTCAAAAAAATCTGCAATACCAGTTAAACTAATGTCTTTTTTATAGAAATAAACTAAAAAAATAGGAAACAATAATGCAAAAAAATATAAAGATATTTGAATAGAAGAAAAAATATTTATATTTTTATTTATAGACAAAGCCCCAGGCCAATTTCCTCCAAAAGTAAGATAATTGTTAATTAAAAAAGAAAAAACAAATAAAACAATAGCTATAGAAAATATCTTAGCAAAATTTAATGTGTTCATAAAAAAAAGAGTGGGGAATCAATAGTCCCCACTCAAGATAAGGAAATTAACCTTCTAATACTCTGCGTCTTTGGGCAGTATATCCATGATCAGCAATTTTTAACCACTCACCAATATCACCTCTAGCTTTCAAAAAACTATCAAGAATACGACCTGTGAGTTCATTACCTTCAGCTAATTCAGCATATAATTCTTCTGATGCTTCACCCATTGCGTCGATAACATCATCATTGAACTCTCTTAATTCAACACCGTGATCGTTAATGAGTCTTTGAAGAGCAGCACCATTGTTAGCATTATATTCTGTTACCATCATTTCATTTTGAACAGTTGCGGCATGTTCAATAATCATTTGATCAGTTTTTGAAAGACTTGTTAACCAAGACTTGTTACAGCCAAGTGTTATTAAAGTACCTGGTTCGTGCATACCTGGCCAATAATAATATTTTGCTGCTTCATAGAATCTAGATCTCTCATCATTCCATGGTCCAACCCATTCACATGCATCTATTGTACCATTGACTAGATTTTCATAAATTTGGCCACCAGGCATACCTACAACTGAGGCACCAAGTTTTGTTACCATCATTCCACCTAATCCAGGCATTCTCATTTTTAGACCTTTAAAGTCATCAGCTGAATTAATTTCTTTATTAAACCATCCACCCATTTGTACTCCAGAGTTTCCAGCCATAAAGTTTTTCAGTCCAAAACCATCAGCAAGTTCATCCCAAAGCTCTTGACCTCCACCATGTCTTATCCATCCATTAATTTCAGTAGAAATTAAACCAAATGGTACTGCTGCAAAAAATCCCCAACCTGGATGTTGTCCTACCCAATAATAGTCTGCACTATTATACATTTGAGCATTTCCAGAGCTAACTTCTGTAAAAACATCTAAAGGTCCTACACGTTCTCCACCTGCATAGTGATTAACAACAATTCTTCCATCACTTAAATCAGATATTCTTTGTGAAACAGCTTCACCTCCAGTCCCTAGACCAGGGTAACCTCTACCCCATGTTGCAACACAATTGACTTCGACCCTATCTGCAGCAATTGCAGGAGCAGGAAAAGAAGATACTGCAGTAGCTGCTGCAGCAGCAACACCAGCTTTCTTTATAAAGTCACGCCTTTTAAAATTTTTTTTCATATGTCCTCCCGAATTATGAATATTTATAAATCAAACCCTATACATTATTGATAAAAAGGGTAGAT
>CACFLO010000036.1 GCA_902567135.1 uncultured Alphaproteobacteria bacterium
AACAGGCTAAATTTATTAATAATATTAATGAAATAAGTTCTATGCTTCTTAATTTTAAAAGTGAAGTCCCTGAAATATTTAATGTAACTAAAATAAAAATGGAGGCTTTATTAGCTCAATACTTTCATAAAGATGGAACAGTGGCACTGTTTAATGGAACAAACAGTTATAATCTTGAAAAAATAAAATTAGCATTAAGAGAAAAGGGGGTTATAAGAAAAATCCAATATCCTGATAACACAAATGGAATATTTTATTTTGAAGATAAACAAAAAAAAATTTTTTTAGATGGAATACAGCCATCATATTCCTTGCAGTCAAAAAAACTAAGCGCTGGCACATTATCAATTGAGTTTAGTTCTGATAAAGAAAAAATTATTACAAATTGTGGCGCTCTTGAAAAAACTACTGGAAATGCAGCATACCTTAGATATTCTGCAGCTCATTCCACAATCGTCTTAGAAAATACAAATATAAGCGAAATAAGAGATAACCAACCACATATTAAATTTCCACAAACAGTTTCTTTCAAAAAACAGTTAGATAATTCAATATACTCAGTTGAAGCATCTCATAATGGATATATTAAAAATTATAAAAAAACCAGTGGGCTGTACATCTTCTTTAAATGTACAAAATATATATAATGTTATAAAAAAAGATTTATCTTTATGAGAGGAAAACTAGAAACAATTGTTGGTGCTATGTTTGCTGGTAAAACTAGCGAACTTTTAAAAAGAATATTATGGGCAAAGCACCAGAGTAAAAAAATTGTAGTGATTAAGCCTATTATTGATAACCGCTATTCCAAAGAAAAAATAATTACACACAATGATTTAAGTCATGAATGTTTTGCAATGAAAGATTGGAAACATGTAAACGATAACTTTAAATTTAATAAAGATTTAGTTGATATAGTTTTTTTAGATGAAATACAGTTTATGAAAACTGATGAAACATTAGAAAATGTTGAGAAAATATTAAATAGCAGCATTGATGTTGTTTCTTCAGGTCTCGATCAAGACTCTAGAGGTAGGCCATGGGAAACATCTTCAATGTTACTTGGTTTATCTGATAAAATTATAAAAATTTATGGTTTTTGTAATGTTTGTGGAATGGAAGCAACTAAAACATATAGAAAAACTGAAGGAGGAGGCAGAACACAAGTGGGCGCATCAGATATTTATGAGCCTAGATGTTTAAAACATTGGGAGGCAAGATAGCTAATTATTTAGTTTATTTTCTATTAACTTCTTAACTACACTTGGGTCTGCTAGAGTTGTAATATCGCCTAGTTGATCCTCTTCATTTGCTGCAATTTTTCTTAATATTCTTCTCATTATTTTTCCTGAACGGGTTTTAGGCAGTCCATCAGTAAAATGTATAAAATCAGGTGTAGCAATAGGGCCAATTTTTGACCTAATAGTTTCTATTAATTCTTTCTTTAAACCTTCATTGCTTTCAGCTCCAACTATAAGAGAAACATAACAATATAATCCATTTCCTTTTATATCATGAGGATAACCAACAACAGCAGCCTCAGATACTTTTGGGTGAGAAACAAAAGCACTTTCAATCTCTGCGGTCCCTAGGTTGTGGCCTGAAACAATTATTACATCATCAACTCTTCCAGTAATCCAATAATATCCATCTTTATCTCTTCTGCAACCATCTCCAGTAAAATACTTTCCATCAAATTGTGAAAAATAAGTTGATATAAATCTTTCATGATCACCGTACACACTTCGCATTTGACCTGGCCAAGAATTTTGAAGACATAACATCCCCTCTGCTTCACCAGTTTGCTCTTCACCATCTTTATTTACTATACATGGTTCAATTCCATAAAAAGGTTTGGATGCTGAGCCTGGTTTTAAATCAATAGCCCCACTTTGAGGAGAAATTAATATTCCTCCAGTTTCAGTTTGCCACCACGTATCAACAATAGGACATTTAGAATTTCCTGGAATTTCATAATACCATTTCCAAGCTTCCGGATTTATTGGTTCACCCACCGTTCCAAGTAATTTTAGAGAAGATCTTGATGTTTTTTTTACATAATCATCCCCTTCTCTCATTATTGCTCTAATTGCCGTTGGGGCTGTGTAAAAAATATTTACTTTATGTTTGTCTATCACTTCCCAAAATCTTGAGAAATTTGGATAATTAGGCACACCCTCAAACATTAATGTAGTTGCACCATTTGAAAGTGGGCCATAAATTATATAACTATGTCCGGTGATCCAACCAATATCTGCTGTACACCAATAGATATCATCTTTTTTATAATTAAAAATATACTCATGAGTCATAGATGCATAAACAAGATAACCGCCTGTTGTGTGAAGAACACCCTTAGGTTTTCCTGTTGAGCCAGATGTATATAAGATAAAAAGAGGATCTTCTGCACCCATTTCCTCAGGCTCACAATAATCATCAACTTCAGAAATTAATTCATCGAGATACGAATCTCTTTTATCAATCATATTAACTTTATTTTCTGTATATCTAACAACTAAACATTTTTTTACATCAGGACAGCTATCTAGAGCTCTATCTGTTATTTCTTTAAGTGGAATATTTTTTCCACCTCTAGTTCCTTCATCTGCTGTTACAATATATGCAGAATTACAATCTTTAATTCTTCCAGCTATTGAGTCAGATGAAAATCCACCAAATATTATGGAATGTATTGCTCCAATTCTAGCACATGCAAGCATTACATATGCCAACTCTGGTATCATTGTTAAATAAATTGTTACTCTATCACCTTTCTTTACACCGATTTTTTTTAGAACATTTGCAATTTTACAAACCTCAGATTGTAGTTTTTTATAACTTATTTTTTTTACTTTTGCTGGGTCGTCACCTTCCCAAATTATTGCAGTTTTATCAGGTGTGTTTTTGGCATGCCTATCTACACAATTGTAAGATACATTGGTTGTTCCATCAAAGTACCATTTAATTTTTACTTCATCCTTACTATATAAAACATCTTTAATTTTATTATAAGGCTTAAACCAATCTATTCTCTTCCCTTGTTCTGACCAAAAATTTTCATTATTAGAAATTGACTCTTTATACATTTTTTCATATTGTTGTTTGTTGACCTTTGCGTCTTTGAGCCAAGCATCTTTAGTTTTATAAATATCGTTCATAATATTATAAATTAATCATAACTAAATTTATTTATAAAATCTCTAAATTTATTTTCTAATCTTGCAATTTGTTCAACAGTTAATTCATTTTTCCATTGATTTTTTTCCCCTTTTCGGAAAAAAGCTCCTGAGGAAGCTTCAGCAAATCCATATTTATTCTCTTGTGATTTTAATTTTTCAAAACTAGTCGATTCAACAATATTTACAATTTTTTTATCAATTAAATTGAATTTAATCTTAAAATTTTTTTCAAAAAATTTGACTAAAATCTTTACAACTTCTTCTTTTTTATAAACCAGGTCTTCGTATTTGAGTACCAATTTTGGAACGTCTAAACTATTCTCAGTCCATGATAAAACATGCTCATCCCAAGAAGATAAAAAAGTTTTTGGCTTTATGTTATCAGGCAGTTCAGAATTTGTTTGTGCCCACTCAATACAAGAGTTAAAATTTAACATAAAGCTAATTGAATCATCATAACTTAAATTAGCATGTTTTGACCATGAGATAGCGACATCCCTGGGATCTCTAATAACATATATGTATCCAGCTGTGTTGTTGAGTGTGGTAAACCAATTATTAAACATAGAAACATAACTAGAATGAGATTTGATAAAACCAAAACCTTTATCTATTTTCATATTTTCTTTATTTTGCAAAGTTAACCAATATTTTGATAGTATTTTTAATTGATCAAGATTTAAAAATTCTTCTTTATTAATTTTTTTTATTAAATTTACTCTATCTCTTCTTTCAAACTGACTAGTGTGTTTTAATTGATCAAGTTGAA
>CACFLO010000037.1 GCA_902567135.1 uncultured Alphaproteobacteria bacterium
ATAATCCATCTGTATCTATTATAAACAGTAAGCAAATTGGTTCATTTGATGATTTTCTAATAGCTCCTCTTTCTCGTGTAGAAATATTTGTGGCATATTTAATTTCTCAAATTTTTATTGGATTATTCATTGCAATTATAAATTTTTTAATTTTATCATATTTTATTTCATATAATTATTTTTCAATTTTTAATTTCATTTATTATCTTTTATTAGTTATAATTTTTTTTACATCTATTGGATCATTAGTTGGATTTTTAGCATATAGATGGGATACACAAAGTACTGTTTCTAATTTTTTTATAAGTCCTATAAATTTTCTATCAGGAACCTTTTTTTCTATTAGTGCTTTACCAGAAGATATTAAATATATTCTTTTATATAATCCTTATTATTATGTAATAACATATTTTAGAAATTCATTTTATATTAAATCTGACGTAAATTTATATATTAATTTACTAGTTTTTATTTTTGTATTTAGTACTTTTTTATTTACAGCGTACGTGTTTTACAGAGGGTATAGAGTTGTCAAATAATAGATATTTAATCTTTTTTTACTTTTTGCCAAATTTTATTGTATTCATTAATTGAAATTTTATTTAAATTAAAATTTTCTTTTTTTATATATTTTTCAAGTTTTTTCCATCTTGTTTTAAATTTTTTATTTGATTTTTTTAAAATAATCTCTGGATCTAATTTTAATTTTCTTGAAACATCTAGGGTTGCAAAAATCAAATCTCCTAATTCTTCTTTTATTCTTTTTTTATTATTATGTTTAATTTCAATTATTAATTCATCAATTTCTTCATAAACTTTATTTAATGCTTCTTTATTGTTTTTGTATTCAAATCCTACAGATGCAACTTTTTTTTGAATTTTATTTGCTTCTTGAAGTGCTGGCAAGGTTACTGGAATGCTATCAAGAATAGATATATCTTCTTTATTTTTTGAATTTTCCCACCATAATTTAAAATCTTTCATATTTTGAAATTTTTTACTTTTAAATACATGCGGATGTCGAGCTATCATTTTTGATGTTATTGTTTTCACAACATCATTAAAGTTAAATTTCTTCTTCTCAGACGCAATTTGAGAAATATAAATAACTTGAAATAGCAAATCTCCAAGCTCTTCCTTTAATTTATCGAAGTTTTTATTATATACTTGTTCTGCTACTTCATAAACTTCCTCAATTGTATGAGGAATTATTGTCTCTATAGTCTGTTTTTTATCCCAAGGGCAACCTTTTTGAGGATCCCTTAGCCTTTTCATTACATTAAGTAATTTTTGAATTTCTGTTTTTCCCATAAAAAAAGCCCCCTTAAATAAGAGGGCTAATTATTTATATTTAGAAATTATCTTCTAGCTAACCAGTATAAAATACCAAGTACGATAATTCCAGTTAAACCATTTCCTCCAAGAGAAGAAACTAGACTTGAAATATTATCAACTACCGCAGTACCTATAAATGGAACTGCAGGGCCAAAAATGATTCCTAGCACTACACTTAGTGGAATTACCACTAGTGCAACGTCCATTACACCTCTCAGAAAACTTTTTGCTGAATCCATCATTGCTTAACTCCTTTTTTTAAAGAAATTCTATCTACTACGATTATATAGCCAAATTATTACAGCTATTGAGATTAACCCAACTAACCCTTGGCTACCTAATTGAGCAGATAGTGCCGTGATGTTTCCTAGGATTGAAACACCTAAAAAAGGAACCCCAGCCCCAAAGATAATTTCGAGAACTACAGCTGCTGCAATTACCATCAAACCTAATTCAGCTACTTGCCTCAACCAATTCTTTACAGTATCAAACATACCCATAATTAACTCCTCGAACTTTTAGTTCATCACGTTACTTAAGCTTGTCTTAAGTTGGGTTCCCCATTATATTTTTTAACTTCATCATTAATCATATAATTTTATTATTTATTAACTAATTGAAAAATAATGATTATTTCTTTTTAAATTTCAATTTTTTTTTATGAATCGTAAAAAATCCTTATAATAATTTTTAAGTTATTGATATATATATATAATTATTTAAAAATACTATTAAATTTAATTAATACATATATTAAATACAAACTAACAAAAATGGCAGAATATATAGTTAAATCTATAATTAAAGTTTTTTGAGCTGAAAATTCGTTGAAAAACCTAGAAAAAATTAGACCTAAAGTTTGTAAAACTGATGTCATAGTAATTACCGTAAATAAATCATAATTTTTTTTTGGAGATTTATATACAAGAATTAAACCAACAAATAAAACTCCTGAAATTGCAGCACCAATATTTCTAAGCCAAGCTATATTGGTTTTATCTGCTCTAGTAATTTCTGCAAAAAAATTTGGTGTTAAAAAAAACACCAATCCATATAATAGAGAAAAAATAGATATAGCAATTAGGCTTTTTCTTATCATTATTAAATTCTAGCTTAATTTATTTAAATATCTATAGCTTTATTAAGATAGTATAATATTTTAATTTATATAAATATGCAAAAATGTTAAAATTTATAATAGTTATCTTAGTAATAGTAGTCATTTTAATTATTCTAAGATCGAGATCTTCAAAAACAAAGAATATAAGTTCAAAAAACTACAGATTAATAATAATTTCTATTTTGGTTTTAGGGTTATTAATTTTAATAGCAACTTCAGGTAGATTTATTTTACCACAATTGCTTCAATTTATCAAAATAGGCATTCCTTTATTAACGAAGTTTATAGGTATTTAACTATGTTGTTTGATAAATCAGATTTACCTATGACTGCTGATATGATTGAATTTTGGAAAGACAATGGATATTTAATAATTGAAAACTTCAAAACTAACGAAGAATGTGATGAATTGATTAAAAGATCAAAAGAACTAATTGAAGAACAGGATTTTAATAATCAACAGTCTGTTTTTGATACTATTAGTCAAACACATAACGATGATAATTATTTTTTAGAGTCAGGTGATAAAATCCGTTTCTTTTTTGAAGAAAAGGCTAATCTTAGTGAAAATAATATAAAAACAAATAAGCAATACATCGTAAATAAAATTGGTCACGCTTTACATGATTTAGATGATAAATTTATAAACTTTTCAAAAACTGAAGATCTAGATAATATTGCAAAAGCTATAGGATTTAAAAATCCACTTTTATTACAATCAATGTATATTTTTAAACAGCCTAAAATAGGAGGTGAGGTAGTATGTCATCAGGATTCTACTTTTTTAATAACTGAACCTGAAAGTACTGTTGGTTTTTGGTTTGCTTTAGAAGATGCTAACAAAGAAAATGGATGTTTGCAAGTTGCTAGCGGAGGTCACAAAGGTCCATTACGCAAATTATTTAAAAGAGAAAAAAATAAAATGAAAATGGAGGAGCTATCTAATGAACCATTTCCACAAACAGACACCTTTGTTGAGGTAAAAAAAGGCAGCCTTGTATTACTTCATGGCAGACTCCCACATTATTCTTGTGAAAACAAAAGCCTAAATTCAAGACATGCATATACTTTGCATGTTATAGAAGGAAATACAAAGTATTTAGATTATAATTGGCTCCAGAGACCTAAGCTTAAATTATCTGGTTTCAAAAATGCCTAAAAAAATAATATTGGACTGTGATCCTGGTCATGATGATGCAGTAGCTATCATGCTTGCAGCAGCATCTAAAGAAATTGAAATACTAGGTATAACTTGTGTTGGTGGTAATGTAGGATTGGATAATACCGTTAATAATGCTCTAAAAGTTTGCACATTAATTGAAAGGACTGATTTAAAAGTATTTTCTGGCGCAAAAAAACCAATTCATTATGATTTGTTCACTGCTGAATATGTTCATGGTAAAACAGGTTTAGATAAAAAAGGTGATCCTATTGAAATTAGCTCTAGTTATAAAGTTCAAGAACAAGATGCTATAGATTTTA
>CACFLO010000038.1 GCA_902567135.1 uncultured Alphaproteobacteria bacterium
ACTTAGATGCATATGATAGAATTGCTACTTTAGTTGATGACTCTACTATTGATGAAGTATCTTTGGAGGATTCTCACAGACATAATGATTTAAATCTTTTAGAAAAATTTAAAAAAACAAAAGTTATTTTTGGATTTATTGATATTGCTAAAAGCAGAATGGAGTCTGTAGAGGAAGTGAGAACTCGAATGAAAGACTCTTTAGAACATATTGATGAGCATCGTTTAATTGCTGCCCCAGATTGTGGTTTAGGATTCTTTACAAGAGAGCAAGCAATTGAAAAAATGACAATTTTGTCCAAAGCTGCAAAATCAATTTAACAAAATGTGGAGTTACTATAATCCGGTAGAGATTATATTTGGTGAAAATAAATTTAAAGAAGTACATTCAGCACTTAAAAATAAATCCTATATAATTATTACTCACCCAGAAGAAATTTTTAAAAAATATAGTGATGAGTTGAGTTCTTCCTCTAATCCGCCACTGTCTATTATGACAGATGTTCAACCTAACCCAGACTATAAAGATATATTAGAACTTCAAAATAAATTTGCCTCAATCAATAAAACTGTTGATTATATTCTAGCTATTGGTGGAGGTTCTGTAACAGATACAGCAAAAGCCATTGCTGCTTTTAGAGATAAACAGGAATACTTAACTGATTTTGTAAGAAATAAAAAAAATCCGAAAGTTGAAAATCCTATTAAAATTATTGCTGTTCCTACGACATCTGGCACGTCTAGTGAACTTACTTGTTGGGCTACAATCTGGGATAAAGAAAAAAATAACAAACTTTCTTTAGTACATAAAACACTTTACGCAGAAAAAGCAATTATTGATCCATCAATTATGATTGACAAACCTCTTGGTCTTACAATTTCAACTGGTTTAGATGTATTGTCACACTCGATGGAGAGTATATGGAATGTTAACGCTAATCCAGTTTCAGCATCACATGCAATTCAAGCATCAAAATTGGTTTTAGAAAATTTACCATTACTAGCAAAAGATTTAAAAAATATTGAATTACGTGCTAATATTGCGCGTGCATGTGTTCATGCAGGATTAGCATTTTCAAATACTAAAACTGCTATTGCTCATAACTTGTCTTATCCAATTACTCTAAATTATGGTATTCAACATGGTATTGCTTGTTCATTTACCCTTCCGATTGTTACTAGAAGCATGATTGGAATAGATAAAATTGCTGAAGAAAGATTACAATTAATCTTTAATGATAATTTAGAAAATTCATCTTTAAAATTAAGTGAATTTATGCGTTCTTTGGAAGTTCCATTAAACTTAAATGAAATAAAAGTTCCTGTTCAAGAGTGGAATAATATTGTAGATGATGCTTTCTTAGGTGAAAGAGGTAAAAATTTTATTGGGAATAAAGATGCTTTTATCTCGTCTGCTAAACTAATGGGATTGTTTTAGAATGAAAAAAAATTTTAGATTTTATGATAACAGGCAAAAATATTTGCTGTTTGTTACAACAACTAATGAAAAAAATCAGATTGCTGATTTCATTCGTCCTCACATAAATAAAATTAAACCAACAAAACCTGGCATTAAAATATTTGATGCAGGCATGGGTGACGGATCATTATTAATGAATGTAATGAGACAATGTCATGAAGCAAAACCAAATATACCTCTTTTCGTTTCTACAAAGGAAATTAGTATAGAGGATGTAAGACTTGGTTTAGAAAAATTACCAGATAGATTTATTGAACACAAAAATACAGTATTTGTTATATCAAACCTGCATTATGCTGAAGCAGCAAATCTAAAATCTAATAATCCTGCAAAACAGAAGAAGATTAATTGGCATGTTGTTAAGCTTAAAGGAGATACCTCACTTGATTTTGCAGAACAATTAAGAAGTCAAAATTCTTTTTTAGAAAAAAAATGGAATATTGAAATTAATAAAAAAAATGGCAATCCAACTTATAAAGAGCCATCTGTAATGATTATATATAGAGAAGATCAAGAATTTAATGTGAATGAATTAATTCCTAGAATAAATAATGGTGCAAATAAATTTGATCTAATAATTGCTTCACAACCTTATAGGTCAAGAATTTCAGCAGAAAAAAAAGTAAAATATGTCATACACCCTATGATTGATGCTCTAAAACCTAAAGGTAAATTATTAACTATTCACGCCTCAGGGAATGATCCAGCTAATAAAATTATAAAAAAAATCTGGCCAAAAGAAAATCTAGATAAAAATTTATTATCTAAATTAAATTTTAGAGATAAAAAGATTATTAAATGTAAACTTAGAGCTTTACCTAATGAGTTAAGTGGGAGCATAGCAACATCGTTAATATTTTCAGCTTGGAATGCATCTATTTATGTTAATCAAATCGATGATGATAAAGTGATGAAAATTGAAAAATCTAAAAATTATGAAGATGTTGTTCAAAAAATAGTTACTAAAAATAAAGGTCTTTATTTTAATAATGAAATTTTTGTTATTGAAAAAAAATAAATATTTATTCTAAAGACGTTTTAAAAAAAATATATTTTTTAAATTCTTTTTGTAAATCAATACTAACTCTTGCATGCACTTTGCCTTGCCGGCCCTGAAAAGAACTTTTTTCTTCAATTGGGAAAACTCCTTCATGCCATATGTTAGGATGAATGTATAATCCTTGCGAACCATCAAAATAAAAAGCTTTAAAATCACCAACTTGCACATCATCTCCTGGTAAGGCTAAGGGTGAAATAAAAGGAGTTTTAGCTGATGGATAAAAAAGCTGTCCGCCATCAGGATGATAATTAACATGCCAAATATAAATATTTTTTGGCGGTATGTATTTTGTTGTAGCTTCACTATCAGGAGGTAGGGAATGACCAAGTATGTATTTCCCATCTACTTCATAGTCGCTGTTATGTTGAACAGCATTATTTTGCCCGTACAGTGTACTTCCTTCCCACCAAGCATCGAAGGATCCTTCTGTACTCCCACCTTCATTGCCTGTACCTTCATCAATTTTACGCCAACCCTGTTTGGGCCAAGTGACAACTTCAATATCACTATTTTCATATGAGTCGATTAAATACCCATACCCTTTAAGTGTTTCATTGGTAGCTTTAATTAAAGGAATTTCAACCGCATCCGAACTACTCATAAACTTATCTTTAAATCGCTGATTACCTCTTTAACAGCTGTAAGTGTATCTCTCATATCTTCTTCATTTAAATTACCAATACATCCAATACGAAAAGTATCAGCGACAGTTAATTTTCCAGGATAAATTAGAAAATCTTTATCACTAAGAGCATTGTAAAATTTTTGAAAATTAAAGTTTGGATCACTTGGTTGTTTAAAAGTTATGATGATTGGTGCTTGCAACTCATCAGGTAAGAGTTGTTCAAAGCCAATCTCTTTCATTCCATCACATATTATCTTACAATTATTTTTATATCTTTCGTGTCGCCCTTTAATTCCACCTTCTTTTTGATGTTCAGCAATTGCTTGATTGAATGCGGCTAATACATGTGTTGGCGGGGTAAAACGCCATTGTTTATTTTTTTCCATTGCTGTCCATTGATCATACAAATCCAAACTTAATGAATGACAATTTCCTTTTGCATTTTCTATGACTTGGTTTTTCATTAAAATGAATCCAACACCCGGCACGCCCTCTAAACATTTATTAGATGATGCCGCAACAGCATCAAAAGTAATGTCTTTACTACTAAGAGGAAGAGCTCCAAAGGCACTCATCGCATCTATAAATAAAGATAAGTTTTTTTTCTCAACCAAACT
>CACFLO010000039.1 GCA_902567135.1 uncultured Alphaproteobacteria bacterium
TAATGATCCTAGAAGATTTGGGTTTATTGATATAGTTGAGTCAGATAAAATAAATAATATCAGATATATTAAAAAATTGGGTATTGACGCCTTAGACAAAAATCTCTCAACAGAATATTTGTACCATAAGTTTTGTAAATCAGAAGTTTTGATAAAACAACTTTTACTAAATCAATATATAGTAGCAGGCATTGGCAATATCTATGCCTCCGAAATATTGTTTGATGCAAAAATATCTCCATTAAGAAAAGGAAGTAGTTTAAAAAAGTACCATATTGATACAATTATTAAATCTACAAGAAAAATATTAAGAAAAGCAATTAAGCGTGGAGGCTCATCTATTAACGATTATGTGTCTCCAGATGGTACTTTAGGTAATTTCCAAAATAATTTTAAAGTATATGGAAGAGAAGGGCAGAGAATCAGAGGTTTCGTAATAAAAAAAGAAGTATTGTATGGGCGTTCTACTTTTTTTTGTCCTAAGATACAAAAATGATTTAATATTAAAGTTGACTTTAAATTTATAAAATTTATAGGCTTTTTTAATGGCTAATCATAAATCAGCTAGAAAAAGATCAATTCAATCTAAAGTTAAAAATACTGTTAATTCTCAATATTTAAGTAAAATTAGAACTAATCTAAATAAATTTACCAAATTTCTACAAGCTGATAATTCCGAAGAAGCAACAAAATCTCTGCAAGTGATTAACTCAATCATGGCTAAAGCCGTTAAAAAAGGGATATTGAAAAAACAATATATGTCCCGAAAGTTATCCTCGTTATCAAATCAAATCAAAAAAAATTAATTTTTTTTTTTAATTTTTTCTCTTTTATTCTTGATTAAAATGCGTAAAGAGTATTGATTATCTTTATTATAATTGGTGATTATAATTTATGGTTATATTTTTACGGCTTTGATTTTTTTACGTAAAATTTATTGAAAAAAAATCAATTATTATTAGGGGGCTAATGCAGAATCCAACTGAAGAATTTAATGAAAGTAAATGGGCCTCTTTAAAAAAAGATTTAAAGAAAACAGTAGGAGAAAGTGCATATAATAATTGGTTGAAACATTTAAACTATGTATCAGTTGATAACGATACAATCACATTGTCTTTACCAACAAAATTTTTAAGAGATTGGATAGTAAATAATTACTCTGATAAAATAAAAATTGAATCAAAGAATTATTCAGAAAAAATAGATGTTATTAAGTTTGTTGTAAAGCCGACTGGAGGGAGAATAGTACCAGGCACTGCTAGAACAGTAAAAAGTAATGATAATCACTGGAAATCATCAATGGATATTAGAAGTAACCAACACTCATCATATCCTCATGAGTTTGGCGCACCATTAGATCCACGATTTACATTCGAAAATTTTGTAGTTGGCAAGCCAAATGAATTAGCTTTTGCAGCTTCAGAGAGAGTCGCAGAAGCAGATGAAGTTTCTTTTAATCCTCTCTTTTTATATGGTGGAGTTGGTTTAGGGAAAACTCATCTTATGCATGCCATCGGATGGAAAATTAAACAACAACAGCCCGATAGAAAAGTTATCTATTTATCTGCTGAAAAGTTTATGTATCAGTTTGTGCGTGCTTTAAGATATAAAGATACTTCAGCTTTTAAAGAACAATTCAGGTCTATTGATGTTTTAATGATAGATGATGTGCAATTTATAAGCGGTAAAGATAATACGCAAGAGGAATTTTTCCATACATTTAATGCATTAATAGAACAAAACAAACAAATAGTTATTTCTGCTGATAAATCACCGTCTGATTTAGATGGTGTACAAGATAGATTAAAATCAAGATTAGGTTGCGGTTTAGTCGCAGATATACATCCAACAACATATGAACTCAGACTTGGAATACTAATTGAAAAGGCTCAAAAAAGAGGAGTTGAAATCCCTCCTAAAGTACTTGAATTTTTATCGCACAGGATAATCTCGAATGTGAGAGAAATGGAAGGAGCTCTCAATAGATTGGTAGCTCATGCTACATTAGTAGGTACAGAAATCACTATTGAAACTGCTCAGGTGGTTCTCCAAGATTTACTAAAATCTTCAAATAAAAAAATTACAATTGAAGAAATTCAAAAAAAAGTTGCTGAACATTATAATATTAGAATTACTGATATGCACTCTCCAAGAAGATCACGGTCAGTAGCAAGACCTAGACAAATTGCAATGTATTTAGCAAAATCGATTACTTCCAGATCTTTACCAGAAATTGGTAGAAAATTTGGTGGAAGAGATCATACAACAGTAATGCATGCGGTTAAAAAAATAGAAGAATTAAAACTACAAGATTTAAATTTCAATGAAGATATTGAACTTCTTAAAAGACTTATAGACTCATAGTATAAATTTATTTATATTTGATTAATGAAGTTTGTAATTGAAAAAAAAACTATTTTTAGATCACTTACCCATTTACAAAGTATTGTTGATAGAAAAAATGTATTACCTATTCTATCTAATATTCTAATAGAGGCTAAAAATAATGAGTTAACAATGTCTTCAACCGATATGGATATTTCAATAAAAGAAAATATCAATTGTGACGTAATTGAGGAAGGGGCAACAACAATTAATGCACAGTTAATATATGATATAATCAAAAAACTTCATGACCAAAGTAAAATAGAAATTATTTCAAATGATGGGAAAATACTAACTTTAAGATCAGGAGTTTCTAAGTTTTCTCTAGCATGTTTGCCAAAGGAAGATTTTCCATTAATAGAATCTAAAATTGAGGGAAATAAATTAACAACCAAAGCAGAGAATATATTTAATTTGATAGATAAAACAAAATTTGCGATTTCAAATGAAGAGACAAGATATTTTCTTAATGGTTTATATTTCAGTATTAATAATGAAAATGATAAAAGTATGTTAACTTTTGTTGGAACAGATGGTCATAGGTTAGCTAAACTCTCAATTCCTAATTCAACAAAAATTGACGATATTAATGGAGTAATTATTCCAAAAAAAACAATAAATGAGCTATACAAACTTTTATCAGAAAACTCTGATGATATTCAGATAGAAATTAATTCAAATAAAATAATTTTTTATATAGGTAAGTTGATTTTAATATCGAAACTTATAGACGGAACTTTTCCAGATTATAAGAGAGTGATTCCGAAAAATAATAATGAAAATTTATTTGTTAATAGATTAAACCTCCTTTCTGCAGTTGATAGAGTAAGCACAATTGTTAATGAAAAATCTCCAGTAATTAAATTTAAACTTTTCAAAAATTTGGTTAACTTAAGTACATTCAATAAAGATAATAGCAGTGCTACAGAGGATATTGAAGCTGATTTTGAAGGGAAAGAAATAGAGATTGGTTTTAATGCTAAATATATAATGGACATGCTAGAAAATCTTAAAGAAAATGAAATACAATTATCGTTTATGGATAATTCATCTCCTATAATTGCGAAGGAAAAAACTAATCCTGATTTATTATATGTTCTAATGCCTATGAGAGTTTAATTATTGGGCTATTTTAAAAATATTCAACTTAACAACTTTAGAAACTTTAATGAGTTTCAACTTGAATTTTCAAATAAATGTAATGTTTTATTTGGAAAAAATGGGTGCGGAAAGACAAATTTATTAGAAGCATTATCTCTTTGTATAAAAGGTAGAGGTATTAGAAATGATAAAATTGCAAATTTTATAAAAAAAGATGAAAATTCTTTTTCCAATATCGCTTATTTTGTTAATGAAAATA
>CACFLO010000040.1 GCA_902567135.1 uncultured Alphaproteobacteria bacterium
ATGCTGTAGGTTTTGTTCATCATGGTGCAATTCTAGATTGTGACTCCGAAGAATTCCAAAGATCAATAAATGTTAATATTTATTCTGCTTATTTGATGTCACACTCTTTATTACCAAAAATGATAAAACAGAAAAAAGGAAATATTATTATTGTATCTTCGGCAGCTTCTAGTGTTAAGGGCGTTCCTAATAGATTTATTTATACAACAACAAAAGCAGCTTTAAATGGTTTTGTTAAAGCAATTGCTGTTGATTATATAAAAGATGGTATTAGGTGTAATGCGATTTTGCCTGGAACAGTAGAGACTCCGTCTTGGGAAGGTAGAGTTCAAATGGCTGATGACCCTGAGCAAGCAAGAAAAGATTTTATTTCAAGACAAGCAATGGGTAGATTAGCTCAGCCTAATGAGATAGCTTCAATGGCTGTTTATTTAGCTAGCGATGAATCAGATTTTGTGACTGGAACCCTTAATTTAATAGATGGAGGATGGACTTTATAATGAAAACTTTAAGATATAGAATAGGTAATGACATAAAACCTGGAATTTTAGATACAGAAGAAAATATTCGTGATGCTTCAAGTTTAGTGTCTGACTGGGATAGTGATAATGTTACTGTTGAAAAACTAAGTGAAATAAAAAACACTGATATTTCTTCTTTGCCTAAAGTAGAAAATATTGATGGTATAGCGCCATGTGTTTGTAAAAAAAGCGTTGGTAAAATTATTTGTATAGGTTTGAATTATTCAGATCACGCAGAAGAGACAGGAATGGAAGTACCACCTGAGCCGATTATATTCTTTAAAGCTTCAAGCGCAATTGTTGGACCTAATGATGATATTCACATTCCAAAAAATTCTAAGAAATCTGATTGGGAAGTTGAGTTAGGAGTTGTTATTGGCAAAGAAACAAAATATGTTTCTGAGGATCAGGCACAAGAATATATTGCAGGTTACTGCGTAGTAAATGATTTAAGTGAAAGAGCTTTTCAACTAGAACATTCAGGTCAGTGGGTAAAAGGAAAATCTTGTGATACATTTGGACCTATTGGACCATATTTAGTTACAAAAGATGAGATTACTGATCCACAAAATTTATCAATGTGGTTAGACGTTAATGGTAAAAGAATGCAAGACGGCTCAACCAAGACAATGGTGTATGGTGTAAATTTTTTAATAAGCTATATAAGTAGATTTATGTCACTCCAACCTGGAGATATAATTTCTACTGGCACACCCCCTGGTGTTGGTATGGGTATGAAACCCCAAGTATTTTTAAAGCCTGGCGATATAATGAAATTGGGTATTGAGGGTTTAGGAGAACAAACTCAAAAGACAGTAGTTGCGTAATAATGTTTGACAGTATTAATAATTGTCATAACGTAAAAGATTTTAGAGAGTTGGCAAAAAAAAAATTACCTAGTCCTATTTTTCACTATATTGATGGTGCTGCTGACGATGAAATAACTTATAAAAGAAATACTGAAGCTTTTGATGCATGTGATTTAGTCCCTAATGTTCTATCAGGTGTTGATGAAGTTGATATGTCAACAACTGTTATGGGGCAAAAAATTGATATGCCTCTTTATTGTGCTCCAACTGCATTACAAAGATTATTTCATTATGAAGGAGAAATAGGAGTAGCTAAAGCAGCTGAAAAATTTGGAACAATGTTTGGGATATCTTCTTTAGGTACTGCAAGTATTGAAGAAATATCAAACTTAGTATCATCACCTAAATTATTTCAACTATATGTGCATAAAGATGAAGGTTTAAATAAAGATTTAATTGATAGATGTAAAAACTCGAATTTTGAAGCAATGGCTGTTACAGTTGATACAGCAGTTGGAGGTAATAGAGAAAGGGATCTTCAAACAGGATTTACTATTCCGATGAAATTGACTTTAAAAAGTGCATTAAGTTTTGCCACACATCCAGCTTGGGCATTTAATTATTTTACTAAACCTAAATGGGAATTAAGTAATTTAAAAAATCATATCGCTGCTGGGACAAGTGTTATGACAAGTATTGGAGATTATTTTACTCAAATGTTAGATAATTCTCTTGATTGGAAAGGTGTTGAAAAAATAAATAAAAGTTGGGGAAAACAATTTGCTATTAAAGGAATAATGTCTGTTGAAGATGCGAAAAAGGCAGTTGATGTTGGGGCTACTTGTGTAATGATTTCAAATCATGGAGGAAGACAGCTTGATGGATCAAGATCACCTTTTGATCAACTTGCAGAAATAGTTGATGCTGTAGGTGATAAAGTAGATGTTATTTGTGAAGGCGGCATTAGAAGAGGAACGCATGTATTAAAGGCACTTTCACTTGGTGCAAAGGCATGCTCTGGAGGCAGAATGTATTTGTATGCTCTCGCTGCAGGAGGTCAAAGAGGTGTTGAAAAAACTTTATCTAATTTAAAAAATGAAATTGAAAGAGATATGAAACTAATGGGTGTTAATAACATAAGTGAACTTTCTAGAAAAAATTTAAAATTTAGATAAAAAATTATTTATTATTTTAGAAATTTATTCTAAAATTTTTTTATGAATATGGAAATTGAACCTGTTCATATTGGGCAGCAGGATGATATTGATGTTGGAAGTGTTGAGAATTTTGAATACGAAGAAATAGATTACGCAATTTTTCGACTTGAATCAGGTTTTTTTGCTCTTCAAGGCCATTGCCATTGTGAAGACCAGACTTTTATCAGTGAATCCAGTGTTGAGGGAGAAGAGCTTGAATGTGCTAGTTGTGGCAACACCTTCAGCATCGTATCAGGTGATCCAATAAGTGATTTGGAACTACCCGCTTTAAAGATGTATGATATTATTGAAGAAGAAGGTGAAATATATTTAAATCTTTAAAATTTAAATTTTTCTTTATTTACAATATTATTGATATTTAATTTTTCTTGATTGCTTAAAAAATAAATAACATTTTCAGCAGACTCAATCGCCATTCTCTTTCTACATTCCAATGTTAAAGCGGCATTGTGGGGAGATAGTAAGACGTTTGATAATTTAAATATTGGATGATTTGAATCTGGAGGTTCTTTTTCAAAAACATCTAAAGAAGCGCCAAGAATTTTTTTACTTTTTAATGCATTTAGTAAAGCATTCTCATTGATAATACCTCCTCTTGCCGTATTAGCAATGATAACTGAGTTTTTCATCAATGCAAACTCTTCATCTGAGATAAAATTTTTTGTATCTTGGTTTAATGGAAGGTGAACTGAAATATAATCAGCTAATTTTACACCCTCATCCTTATTAACTGGTATGCAATTATGTTTATGAATTTCACTTATGTTAATAAATGGATCAAACACATAAACATTAGTTTCAAAACCGATACATCTTTTAGCTAGAGCTTTACCTATCCTTCCAAAACCAAAAATAACAATATTTTTTTTATATAGTTCAAAAAAATCTGGCAAAGAAGATTTATTTTTAAAACCCCCACTCCTTGTTAGCTCATCTGATAAGTTAATATTTTTTGTAAGATATAAAAAAGAAGCAAGTACATGTTCAGCAACACTAACCGCGTTAGATGTTCCAGTTACCCCAAGTGCAATATTATTTTGATTAAGATATTCCAAATCTACATTATCATACCCTACTCCATGACGTGCAATAATTTTAATTTTATGGCAATCTT
>CACFLO010000041.1 GCA_902567135.1 uncultured Alphaproteobacteria bacterium
GAATTTATAATTGAAAACAGAGAATTATTTTCAGAAATTGGTTGTGAATGGAACTACATGCCCTTTTTACCAAATTCAAAAATTACAAAAAACCCAAACTTTTTTCATTTTGTTGGAATAATTGGAAAAGAAATTATTAATAAACTACAACATAAAAAAATTAATATTGAGAACTTTTTAAAAGAAATTAGAAAAAATAATTAAACAAGATCTTTTTTTCTTAATAGAGAAACATTAAAGCTTATGACAATTCTTTCATCGTTTGATAAATTTGGATTGACCTTGTGCTCAAGATAGCTTGGAAATAAAATTAAAGTGCCCGCCTTAGGTGTTATTGATTGCACTTGTGCATTAATATTATTTACTTCTTTAGAGAAAGGGTGGTGAAAAACATTTGCTTGTCTTGGATCAAAGAAAACAATATCACCTGCATTTTTTTCAGCTTTTAAATAATAGGCTGCACTTAGGGCGCTACTACCGTGGTGATGCTTTTCATTAAAAGCATCTTTGCGATTTATAATTGCCCACATGCTTGTTATTTTCACTAATTGAGAATCCAAATCCCAAGACATGTCATTCATTGCAGTCCCAAGATTTTTAGATATTTCTGAAATAAAATTTTTCAGATTTTCATTTTTTAAATCAAAGTCATCAGAGTGCCAACCATTTACATTACTTTTTTTATTACCTTCTGGGTTTTTTTCTTTTTCTTTATAAATGTAATTTTTTAATTCAGTATTTATGCTCTCATGGTTATTTATTTGATTTATCCAAATGGGCGTAGAAAAAAATAGATGCATAAATATTAAATAAAGCAAAAATCATAGTCTGAAAAGTTAATTTTAGATTATGATATAAATATATTGTTTTAAAATACTTTTTTCTAATTTAAATAGTCTTAAAGATGAATGAAAAACGTATAAATTTAAATATTAATGATAAAAATTTATATCTAAATATATTAAAAAACGATCCTAAAAATTATGAAGCAATATTAAAATTAGGCTTAATTGATGTAAATGAAAACAATCTTTCATTTGCAAAAGAAAAATTTAAAAAACTACTTAAGATAAATGTCACCAGATATGAGGGGCACCTAAATCTTTCGAATATTTATTCTTTAGAAGGAGATATATTAAAAGCTAATAATATTTTAAAAGACTTTTTAATTAATATTCAGGAAAATATAGAAATTATAAATGCCCTCGCAATAAAGCTATCAAACCTAAAAGAGAATGGCAGTTTGGAAATACATATAAACAAATATATTGATAAATATGAGAGTCATATTCTATATTATCTAAAAGGTTATATTTTATCAAAAAGAGATAGAATTTCTGAGTCTGAAGTTTTTTTTAAAAAATCAATTAAATTAAATGTTAATTTTTGGAATGGCTACCAAGATCTTTTAAAGCAATATGAAAAACAATCTCGATTAACAGACTTTAAAGAAATAATCACAGGTGCAAAAAAAATATTTAAAAACAATATAATGCTAACCTATTATGAGGCCTTATATTTTTTTAGAGTCAAAGATTATAAGCAGTCACTAAATGTTCTTACAAATAATGAGGCCGAAAAAAAATTTTTAATTCAAAAAAATGATGTTGTTCTAGCAGACTATTTTCACCTTCTAAGTAGAGTTAATGAAAAATTAGGATTTTTTAAAGAAAGTTATAGTTTTGCCATAAAAAGAAATAACATTACATTAAATTTCAAAGAAAATAAGATTTTTAAGAAAGAGTTAATTTTAGACACCATAACAGTTTATAAAAATTTTTTTGATAAACCAAGCAAACAAAATATAATTAACGTATCGAAGGGTATTAATCATTCAAATTTAACTTTTCTTATTGGCTTTCCAAGATCTGGGACCACACTTCTAGACACAATCTTAAGGTCTCATTCTAAAACTTTGGTATTAGAGGAAAAGCCTTACTTATTAGATGTAAGACACGATTTTTATAAAAATCATAAAATAAATGATATTCTTAAAATAAATGAAACTGAAAAAATTAAAATGCAAAAACAGTATTTTAGTTCATTTGATTATAGGCCTGATAAATTAATAATAGATAAATACCCACTTAATTTAATTGAATTGGGTTTTATAAAAACGATATTTCCTGATTCAAATATTATACTAGCCATTAGACATCCTTTAGACTGCATAATTAGTTGTGTTTTGACCTCTTTTAAGATGAATGATGGTATGGTAAATTTTAAAAATATTCATACAACATCTTTTTTTTACAATGAGTGTTTTGAGTTATTATTTAAATACTTTAATTATTATGAAATTAACTATCATACTGTAAAATATGAAAATGTTATTAAAAATTTTAAAGATGAAATTAATAAACTTATAAATTTTTTAAATTTAGATTTTGAGGAAAGTTTAAATAATTATCATAAAACTGCTAGAAAAAGAGAAAAAATTAATACTCCAAGTTATGATCAAGTTGTGCAACCTATTTATTCTAGCTCAATAAACAGGTATAAAAATTTTGATGAGATTAAAAATATTAAAACCGATATAAATAGATGGATTAACCAATTTTCTTACTAAAATATTATAATTATTTTTTTTTATTATTTGAAATAAACTCTTTAATTATTTTTTTCGTTTTAATAATTCTTAAATGATTTTCTTTTATATTTTTTCTACCACTTAATATAGATGGATATTTGTTTATAATTTTAGATAAATATATTGGAATTTTTGTTTTCATCAATGTTTAAAGACCCTTACTGAGGAAAAAACAAGCTTTAGTCTTTTTTTATTAATAAATTCTATTATCCTTTTGTCATTGATTGAGCCACTTGGCTGAACAATACAATTACATTTATTTTTAATCAATAATTTTAGACTATCAACAAATGGAAAAAAAGCATCTGAAGCACATACTAAATTTGTTAATGAAAAATTTTCTTTATATTTCATTATAGCTATTTTTGTTGCATCATACCTATTCATTTGACCAGCTCCAATTCCCACTGTTTGTTTATTTTTAACCAAAACTATTGCATTAGATTTTATGTGCTTAACAACCTTAAAAGCAAATAAAATATCATTACTTTCTCTTTCAGATAACTTTTTGTTTTTTGACACAATCTTAAAATTTTTCTTAGATAGATTAAATATATTATTTTTTTGTATCAAGGTCCCCAGCCTAACGGATTTTGTTG
>CACFLO010000042.1 GCA_902567135.1 uncultured Alphaproteobacteria bacterium
AATTTACGCTGAAAAAAATGAAGGAAATATTCCAAGTGAAATAGAAAAGAAACATCAACAATTAGCAATTAAATTTGGACTACCAGGAATGGGCATTTCAAAAAAAGAGGGCGGTTTAGGACTTTCAATGTTTGAGCAAATGATCATCTGGGAGCAACTTGGAAGGGTAACAAATGCTTTGTGTTGGTGTTTTTCTGAAGCTCAAGATTGGATGGAGGAAGTTTTTTCAGATTATCAAAAAAAAGAATATTTAAAACCCTTAATGAATGGAACCAAGAAAGAATGTTACGCAATTACTGAAAAAGGATCAGGTTCTGATGTAAATGGATCTATACAAGCAACGGCTGAGTTAGTTGGAGATCAATATGTTATTAACGGTGAAAAGTGGTATGTAACAAGTGCAAACAAAGCTGATTTCTTTTTTTTACAGGCAAGACTTAAATCTGGAAAAAATAAAAATAATCATGCGTTATTTATTGTTGATATTAATGAGAAAGGAATAGAGTTGGTGGACTCACCTGCATTTAGTCATACATTTGCGCATCACCATTCAATTTATAAATTTAATAATGTTAAAATACCGATAAGCCACATTATAGGTAAAGAGGATGATGGAATGTCTTACACACATGCATGGTTTAGACATGAAAGATTAGGTATAGCCGCTAGATGTTGCGGTGCTGCTGAAAGATTAATCTCTGAAGTAACACAGTTTACTAAAGTAAGAGAGTCTGGTGGAAGTAAGATTAAAGATTATCAATTAATTCAATCCATGTTAGCAGATAGTGTAACTGAACTAGCGGCCACTAGACTTTTATTATATGAGATTTGTAAAGAACATGACAATAATCAAGATGTAAAAATTTTACATGCTAAATGTTCAATGATTAAGCTTTATGCATCAGAAATGGCAAATCGAGTGGCTGATCGTTCGGTACAGATTTTTGGAGGAAGAGGTTATATGAGAGAAAATGTGGCTGAACGTTTTTTTAGAGAATTAAGAGCTGATAGAATTTGGGAAGGAACAAGTGAAATTCAACGTATCATTATAGCAAATTCACTTTATAAAAGAGGTTTAGAAAATTTAATTTAATATGAATTCAACCATACAAAATATATATTTCAGAAGTGATCAGGCTAAAGCCTATACTCTTTTAAGTCCTGCATTAATTTTAGTTATTTTTGCTATGGCCGCACCAATGATTGTCATGATTTTTACAAGTTTTAACACGCAGATCTCTATGATTGAAATTGATAGAACTTTTACAACGGGCAGATATGAAGATTTTTTTTCAAAACCAATTTTTTCAATGCTTTTATTTCGTTCAGTCAAGATATCATTTTTTGTTACACTTTTGACTTTAGTAACTACCTATCCTTTAGCTTATTACATCGCCTTTTATGTTAAAAAAAATAAAATGCTTTGGATAGTGTTAATGACACTTCCTTTTTGGACAAGTTATTTATTAAGAGTTTTTTCATGGAGAGTTATCTTAGGAAATAAAGGTGTAATTAATTCTGCTTTAATGGGTACTGGAATGATTGATGAACCTCTTGGTTTTTTATTATACAATCAAGCAGCTGTAATAATTACTTTATCTCATGCATGGGCAGCCTTTGCTATTTTACCTTTATATGTATCTCTTGATAAAATTGATAAGTCACTTTTGGAAGCATCTTATGATCTTGGTAATACAAAATTTGAAACCTTTTGGAGAGTTACTTTTCCATTGTCTTTACCGGGAGTTATTGGAGCAATATTAATTATTTTTATACCAACAGTAGGAGATTATGTGACGCCCCAGTTAGTTGGAGGGACTGACGGTCGAATGTTATCTAATATGATTCAAAGCTTATTTGGAAGAGCCAACAATTTTCCTTTAGGTGCAGCTTCCGCTGTATTAATGCTTACAACTGTCTGCTTAATTGCTGCATTGGTTACTTACATTACTAAAAAAGTTTCAATGAGGATGTCTTAATGTATAATAAGAACAACACACTTTTTATCTATTGTGTTTTTTACTTTGCTTTTTTGTATATCCCTGTTCTTTTATTGCCAATTTTCTCTTTTAATGACTCATTTCACATGGTGTTTCCTTTGAAGGGGTTTACTTTTGATTGGTATATACAAATGTGGAATAAAAGCAGACTTCACCAAGCCCTGTTTAATAGCATTAAAGTAGGCATTATTGCTTCAGTAGTAAGTACATTTATAGCCTTATTTGCAGCTAAAGCATTTACAAGATACAAAGTTAAATTCCATGGACTATCTTATGGAGCAATACTTTTACCATTCATAATTCCTGAAATAATAATTGCAGTAGCTTTGATAGTTATATGGACTAGTATGGGATTAAAACTGGGTTTAATACCTGTTACAATTTCCCATATTCTTTTTTGTACTCCTTTTTGCATGCTAATTTTAATATCAAGAATGGAAGGCTTTGATAAAAGTTTAGAGGAGGCCTCAAGGGATTTAGGTGAAAATTCTTTTTGGACCTTTTGGAGAGTTACTTTCCCATTATTGCTGCCAGGTATAATTGCTTCATTACTTTTAGCATTCGTTATCTCATTTGATGAGTTTATATTAGCTTTCTTTTTAAGCTCTAGTGACCAGACACTTCCAATATATATGTGGAGTCAATTGAGATTTCCAAAAAAATTCCCTCATATATTGGCTTTAGGCGCTATAATTATTATAGTCACTTCGTTAAT
>CACFLO010000043.1 GCA_902567135.1 uncultured Alphaproteobacteria bacterium
AATGAAATACTGGTTGGAAAACGACTAGATCATCCAAGTGGATATTGGCAAATGCCTCAAGGTGGTATTGATCAAAATGAGAATCCACAAGAAGCCGTATGGAGAGAAATGATGGAAGAAATTGGTACAAACAAAGCTGACATCTTTAAAGTTTCAACACAATGGATTAATTATGAAATACCTCAGGAAACACTTGATAAATTACCATGGGGCAAAAAATGGATTGGACAGACGCAAAAATGGTTTATTTTTAAATTTAAAGGCCAAAAAACAGACATAAACGTACATACTCAAAATCCAGAATTTAGTGAATGGAAATGGATAAAGCATACAGAACTTCTTGAAAATGCCGTTCCTTTTAAAAGAAAAGTCTACAAAACTATTCTTAATGAATTTGCAGATACATTTAAGTAATTTTAAATTTTTAAAAAGTTATTAGCCACTTTAAATAATAAATTAATAAGTTATAAGAATTTATTGAATATGAAAAAAAAAATATCAGTAAATAAATGGTCTTTTGATAACATGCCTGAGTCTTATGATTCACATTTAAAAAGATCAATTCCTTTATACCAAGAGTCACAATTCTTTATTAGTAAAATTTCAAGTTATTTTATTAAAGATCAAAATATAAATTATGAAATCGGATGTGCAAATGGTACTATTATTGGAAGTCTGGCAAGGGAATATAAAAATTTTAAAAAAACAAAATTTATTGGCATTGATCTTTCTAAAAAATTAATAATAGAAGCAAAAAAAAGATATAAAAATATAAATAATTTGAATTTCCAGAGTTCAAATGCAAGTCAATACAATTTTAAAAAATGTAACCTGGCAATCATTCACTATGTATTACAGTTTATGACTGATGAAGAAAAAAAAATGCTTATAAAAAAAATATATAAACAATTAATTAAAAGTGGTGCAATGATTGTTTTTGAAAAAACACTTATGGAAGACTCATATTCACAGGATATTTTTTCAGGTATTTATAATGATTTTAAATTTGATAACGAGTATTCTCCCGAGGAAGTGATTAAAAAATCTATATCATTACGCTCAGTAATGCGTTCTAGTACTTCAAAAAATAATATTGAACTATTTAAGGCATGTGGTTTTAAATCTATTTATAATTTTTTTAAATGGGGCCCTTTTGAAGGATACCTCTGTGTAAAATAATATGCATTTTACTAATTTTTATAATGAAGATTTAAAAAATGCTTTAGATGAAAATTTTTCAAATATAGTAACTGAAAATGTTGGACCATTTATTTATTCAACAATAAAAACAATTAGACCAAAAAAAATCCTAGAAATCGGAGCTGGTTATACAAGTATTTTTTTTGCTCAGGCCCTTAAGGAGATTGAAGAAGAAAATAATTTTGATGTTAAACTTATAAATGAAGAAAAAATTGAGCCCGATTGGGAGAGAAGACATAAATTGTTAAATAAAGATTATCAATTTAGCGCTGACTCAAAATTAATCATTGTAGATAATTTTTCTAAAGAAAAACATGATACCGCTCGGCCTGTTGATAATGCTATAAAAAAACTGCATCTTGATAAATATATTGATTTTGTAGAAGCTGATGGAATGGATCTGCAAAAAATTAATGAAATGGTTTCAAATTATTTACCACTTGATTTTGTTTTTTTAGATTTTGGAGCTGGCGCAGCACTTCCAATTCTTTTTAAATTTTATTTTGAAAGAATTAACAATCATGGTGGATACATTATGGTGCATTCAACTTTAACCAATGCTATGCACAGACTTTGGTTGGCTGAACTAAAACTTAAATATATAAATGACAGCAGTGTTGAAATAATGTCTTTTCTTGAGCCCAATAAAATAATGCAAAATAGTTTTACTTTGATTAAGAAAAATATAGAAACTGAAACAGGTCAGTTTAATCCTCCTATATATACTGCACAACCTTAATTTTTTTCCAAATGAAGATTAAAAATATCAAAGTATATAAAATAGACATTCCTTTAAAAGAAGGTTCATACAAATGGGCTCATAATAATCATGTAGAAAAATTTGATACTTCAATAGTTATACTTGAGACTGATAATAATATCATAGGATTAGGTGAGGTCTGTACTCTCGGATCATCCTATTTACCTGCATATTCTAAAGGAGTTCGTTCAGGAATATTAGAGATTGGAGAAGCATTAATTGGAAAAGACCCAACAGATATTTTTAATATAAATTTAGAAATGGAAAAAAAACTAAAAGGACATCCTTATGTTAAATCACCAATTGATATGGCGTGTTGGGATATAATTGGCAAAAATTATAAAATGCCTCTTTGGAAACTTTTAGGAGGTAAATTTGGTGAGCAAATTGAT
>CACFLO010000044.1 GCA_902567135.1 uncultured Alphaproteobacteria bacterium
ATAGTATCAAACACATCTTTCATAGCAACAATATTTTGATTTTTTGAACTATTTAAATGATTTTTAAAATAATCATCAATTTCTTTATCTAAAATATTTTGCTGTGATGCCTGATAAAAAGCAAGTGTCATAATTGTATGTATCTTATCATTTTTTGTTGTGGCAAAATCAATAAGCCATTTTAGTGTTTTTAGCCATTCTTCACTATTAACATCATATTTATTTTGGGACGATTCCATTGAGGAATATAATGCTTGTAAGGATATAACTTCATCAAAATCAGAGCAGAATATTTCAGATATTGATCTCATAAATAATAGTCCTGGATGATCTGGAAAGCTCTCTAATCCTCTAATTGACATACCTCTAAATTCTCCAGCATCTATTGCTGAATCTATTTTTTCCAATATTTCAAACCAATCTCCAAATTCTATATTATTTTTTTCTAATAATTCATTTAATAACTCAGTACTGACGCCTTCCTGAAGATAGTCTAATAATCTTTTTCTTATTGAATTATCATTTGTTGAATTTCTAGCTAATAGCACTGACTCAAAAATTGCTCTTCTTCTTGACCTTTCAATTACATCATAAGTAAAATCAATTAGAGATTTAGCTAATAAAAAAGCATTTTGTTTAGAATTACTTCCGTTGATTAAATCTAATTCATTTTGAAAAGATTTAACCCTTCCTGGTTGGGATGATGAAACATAATCTATTAAGTTATTTTTACATTGATTTAAGTCAAAATTATTTATGTAAATTTTAAATGTTTGACTCCCATAATTTACTTCATAGTCCTTAAATATTCCAATTTTGGTAAGTCTATAAATAGATTTTTCTTGTTTTTTATCATCATTTCTAGAAAAATTTATTTCAACTGTTTGCGCTACATCAATATTATTAAGAGAGTCTAAAGTTTCTTTTATTAAATCTAACTCTTCTTTTTGCCCAGAAAAACTATTTGTGTGAAAAAAAAGTTGTCTAGTTACATCATCTCTCTCATGTATTTTTTTACCTGCTTTATCATAACGTAGTTTTAATTCTTCAAGTGATATTGATGGGTCCAAAAGAGAATTTGTTCTTTCTTTATCATATTCTGAAAATACAATTCCACAATATGCATCATTTCTATCTCTTCCAGCTCTTCCTGCTTCTTGATAAAAACTTTCAATAGATCCTGGAATACCTAAATGAAGAGTATATCTAATGTTGGGTTTATCAATACCCATGCCAAATGCTTTTGTTGCAATTAGTACAGGAATGTCATTCTTTTTAAATTGTTTTACATTTAATCTTTTTTTAATATCCCAATTCTCTGCAGATCCTTTAATTGGATTTTTTCCTGAGAAATAAGTAGCATTAGTACTTGTTGCATTTTCAAAAGCATCTTTTGTGCCTATTACACCATATGAAAAATTACCATATCCTCCTACGTAAGGTACAAAGATTATTCCTGAATAAGTATCTTTACCAGAAGGACTGAAGAAATCATTTTTAGATACATTAAATTTATCAGGTAGTGAATTTAAGGCGCCCTTAAAAGTAGTTTCAGCAAACTCAACTTGTTCAGATCTTGATATAAAAAATTTAAGTTCTTTTCTATCAAAACTATCAGGTCTAACAACGCTCTCACTTTTGGATTTATCAATTTCTAAATCTGATAGAACATCCCTCAATACAGCTCTAGAAGCTGTTCCGGTTAAGGCAATTATTGAAGGGGATTTACCATACCTATCTTTTCCAAACTCTTTAATATTTCTTGATAGATTTAAATAAGCTGGTCTAAAATCATGACCCCATTCAGAAACACAATGAGCTTCATCAATAACTGCTAAATTTATAATTGAACTTTGAGATAATCCTCTTAATTTTTCTCTAAAAATAGGGTTCTGTAATCTCTCAGGAGAATGAAAAATAAATAAATATTCACCTCTTTCAATACCTTTTAAATAATTATCTAAATCTTCTACACCTGATGAAATAGGGACAGCTCTATCAATTCCATATGATAAAAGTCCCTCAACTTGATCTTCAATTAATGATATAATTGGATCTACAACCAGCGTTATTCCTGGCATTAATAGTCCAGCTAACTGATAAATAAAACTTTTACCAGCACCTGTTGGTAAAAGAACTACGCTATCAATATTTCTTAAAGAATTTATAATTGAAGATGCCTGCATAGGTCTAAATGTTTTTTTTCTAAACACATTTTGCAAAAATATATCTAATGAACTTATTTTTTCTTTAATATTATTATCTTGCACAACTTTTCTTTCTGCAGAATAAATA
>CACFLO010000045.1 GCA_902567135.1 uncultured Alphaproteobacteria bacterium
AACTATTTAGCATTAGCAAGCTCGTAGTTAAATATTATTGACTCTAAGGGCAATCTCATTGGTTCAATAAAAATATTTGGGGAAATACCAATAAATATAACAGCTATTGCGAGAGGAATCAGAATAATTTTTTCTCTATTATTTAGGTCTAATATCTCACTCAATTTTTCATTACTCATCTCGCCAAAAATAATCCGTTTATACAAATAAAGCATGTAAACTGCTGAAAGTACAATGCCAGTAGCTGAACCAATAACTACAATACTTGAGTATTTAAAAGCTCCAACGATAACTAAAAATTCCCCAATAAAACCACTTGTGCCTGGAAGGCCAACAGATCCTAACATAAATATCATAAAAACAGTTGCATAAATTGGCATTCTATTAACTAGGCCACCATAAAAATTAATATCTCTTGTATGCATTCGATCATAAATAACTCCTACACATAAAAATAAAGCTCCTGATACCACTCCATGACTTATCATTTGAATCATCGCCCCTTCTAACCCTTGAGCATTTACTATAAATATACCTATAGTAACTAAACCCATGTGAGCTACTGATGAGTAAGCAATTAATTTTTTAATGTCAGTTTGAGCTAGAGCAACTAGAGAAGTGTAAACTACAGCAACTATACTTAAAGTCATTACCAAAGGTGAGAAATATTCTGAGGCCTCTGGTAACATTCCTAGAGAAAATCTAATAAATCCATATCCTCCCATTTTCAAAAGTACCCCAGCTAATATTACTGAACCAGCTGTAGGGGCTTCAACATGTGCATCAGGTAACCAAGTATGAAAAGGCCACATTGGAATTTTGACAGCAAATGAAGCAAAGAAAGCTAACCAAAGATACATCTGAACATTTTTTGAGAAATAGTTACCTTGCAAATCTTCAATACTCATTGAGTTTGTTAATCTATAAATTGCAATTATAGCTATTAGCATTAATACTGAGCCAAGTAGTGTATATAAAAAGAATTTAAAAGATGCATAAATTCTTCTATCTCCACCCCAGATACCAATAATTAAATACATTGGAATTAAAACAGCTTCAAAAAATATATAAAAAAGCAAAATATCTACAGATGAAAACATTCCTATCATTACTGTCTCAAGAAATAAAAATGCGATCATATATTCTTTAACTCTTTTTTTTATACTTTCCCAACTTGCTAAGATGCATAAAGGTGTTAAAAAAGTACTTAAGATAACCATAAAGAGAGATATTCCATCAATGCCAATATGATAGTAAAAATTAAAGTCATTAAACCATCTAAATTTTTCTTGAAATTGATAACCAGGATTACTGTTGTCGAACTGCAACCATATCAACAAACTTAAAAGAAAAACACCAACTGATGTCCATAATGCAACTTTTTTAATATTATTTATAGAGTTTTCATCATCTTTAATTAGAAGAATAACTATTGCACCTAACAAAGGTAGGAAAATAGTTAGTGATAATATAGGGATATCAGTCATTTAATAATATATGAACCATGTTAGAATAATTACCAAGCCCCCAAGCATTACAAAAGCATAATGATATAAATATCCTGACTGAAAACGACTTAAGAAGTAAGATGAAATAGATATTAATTTTGAAATTCCGTTAGGTCCACATCCATCAATTATTTTTTCATCACCTTTTTTCCAAAACAAATTAGCAAAATAGAAATAAGGCCTAATAAAAATTGAATTATAAAGTTCATCAACGTACCATTTATTAAGAGAGATTGAATAAAGTGGGTATAAATTATGAGCCAAATTTTTAGATAAATGTTTTTTATAAAAATAAATTAGAGCAGCCAGCATAACACCTATTGCTACAGAACTCTTTACGATTAAAGTTTGAATAAAAGGTAAATAGTGATGTTTACCTTCATGGAGGATTATGGAATTGCCCCAGAAACTGTATTGCATTTTACCAATATAAAAATTTGAAAAGAGTAATCCTGCAAAAATTGAACCAAAAGCAAGTAATATTAGAGGCAAGGTCATTACTAGTGGGGACTCATGAGCATGGTCAAAAGTTTTTTTATCCGATCTTGTTTGACCGTGAAATGTCATAAATAATAATCTCCATGAATAAAAAGCAGTTAAAAGAGCTGTTAAAATTCCAACTGTATAAGCAAATGTAGCCATTGATGAACTTGAATAATAAGCATTTTCTAAAATGCTTTCCTTAGAATAGTAACCAGAGAAATATGGAAAACCTATAATAGCAAGTGACCCAATCCACATCATTG
>CACFLO010000046.1 GCA_902567135.1 uncultured Alphaproteobacteria bacterium
TTGATCACTGAATTTGAGTCTTTCCGCTATTAAAGGCAAAGTCTTAGAATTAACAGAAATATCTCTTATGGTCCTTCCAAAATAAGAGGGGGCTTCTGCGCAAGCTTTTACTTTCATCTCATCTTTGAAAGAACTCTCAATGGAAGAAATATTTGGCAAGCTTAATTTCAAATTATTTATAACAGATAACTCTCTAGCGACTCCAAGAACACTAAAACAATCCCCCTCGATTTGGAGTGATGTCTAACTTAATGATTGAATCTTTGCCTGTAATTTTGGAACTTACATCTTCATAACCATCAACCTCTAGTCCGGCCATAGTTAACTGAGAGCAAATAATCTCCGTTGATAGATCTATATCAATGAAATCTTTCAGCCAATTCTTACTAAACTGCATACTAAAATTGATCTAAAAAGCGAATATCATTTTCAAAAAAAGCTCTTAGGTCTGGGATGTTATATTTCAGCATAGCCATTCTTTCAACGCCTAATCCAAATGCAAATCCACTGTATTTTTTAGTATCAACACCGACACTCTTTAGAACATTTGGGTGGACCATACCGCATCCTAATACCTCTAACCAATTTTTTTTCCATCTTATATCCACTTCAGCGGAGGGTTCTGTAAAAGGAAAATACGAGGGCCTAAATCTCAACTCAACCTCTTCTCCAAAGAAATCAGTTAAAAAATCATTCAATAAACCTTTTAATTGAGCGAATGATGCTCCCTCTTCAACAACAAGACCTTCTATCTGATGAAACATAGGAGTATGAGTTAAATCTGAGTCTTTTCTATAAACTTTCCCCGGGCAAATGATCCTATGCGGAGCCTCACTCTTTTCCATTGTCCTTATTTGAACTGGAGAAGTATGAGTTCTTAATAATCCTTCATTATTGAGATAAAAAGTATCATGCATGTCTTTTGCAGGATGATCTTCAGGAACATTTAGTGCTTCAAAATTATAGTAATCTATTTCAGCTTCAGGCCCAGCCTCAACATCAAAACCCATTCGTTCAAAAAAATCGCAAACATCACGGATAGTTCGTGTTACAGGATGGATAGATCCTTTTCTACTGCTAAATCCAGGAAGACTAATATCAAGCTTATCCTTTTCTAATTTTGATAGATTGGCTTTATCGTTAAGCAAAGAACTAGTGAGGGCATAGTTTTTCTCTAAAACACCTTTTAAAGTATTAAGAAGTTTTCCGGCCTCCTTTCGTTTTTCTTGAGGCAAAGATCCTAGAGACTTCAAAAGAAGATTGACTTCACCTTTTTTTCCTAAATAAGAACGATAAATATTATCGAGTTCCAACTTATCATTAGCTGAGCCGAATTGGGTCTTAGCTTTTGATTCTAAATCAGATATTTTCTTTTTGAGAGAGTCTAAGTTCATGATCTAACTATACTTTAGATCATTATACTAATAATAGGTTGGAGCTTATTAAGAGAATTTTAATTAAGCAGCTAAATTTGATTTAGCTTGTTCTGCTATTAAAGAAAATGCTTCCTTATCGTTTACAGCAAGGCTAGCCAGAACTTTTCTGTCCAAATCTATATTAGCCTTTTTTAATCCAGCTATAAGCTGACTGTAAGTAAGCCCATTATCTCTTGCAGCAGCATTGATTCGTACTATCCATAAAGAACGAAACACTCTCTTCTTTACTCTTCTGTCTCTATAGGCATATTGTCCAGCGCGCATAACAGCTTGTTTTGCTACCTTATATGTTCTACTCCTAGCACCTCTGAAGCCCTTAGCTTGCTTAAGTACTTTTTTATGCCTAGCCTTTGCCTGGACCCCTCTTTTTACTCTTGCCATTATCTTCTCTTAAGTTTTAATTTTTAACATCTTGTCGACGAGCTGTTGATCGCCTTTAGCTATCTCTGTTGTGCCTCTAAGTTGTCTCTTTCTTTTGGTTTTCATTTTGGTAAGAATATGACTCTTGTTGGCTTTTTTTCTTTTCAGCCCAGAACCTGTGCTCTTAAACCTTTTACTCGCACCACTATGTACTTTTAATTTACTCATAATTAATTTTTCTTGTTGGGGGCCATCATCATTACCAGCTGTCTTCCCTCTAAAGTTGGAAATTGTTCTACACTTGCCAAACTCACTAAATCAGACTCAACTCTTTTTAAAAGCTCCATGCCTATCTGTTGATGGGCC
>CACFLO010000047.1 GCA_902567135.1 uncultured Alphaproteobacteria bacterium
GTGCACCAAGGAATATATTCAGGATAACTCTCTATATCTAAAACAATTTTAAAAAGTTTTATTGCTGAATGCGAAATCACTTCCTCTCTTTTTGAATTTTTCATTAAAAATTTTTGGAAGCTCTATTTTGTTGCATAACTCTAAAATCTTCAGATGCATGGTAGCTTGATCTTGTTAAAGGTGATGATGCAACCATCAAAAATCCTTTTGCTACAGCCATTTGCTTGAACTCATCAAATTCTTTGGGGGTAATAAACTTTTCTAGTTTTGCATGTTTTGGTGTTGGAGGTAAATATTGACCAATTGTAATAAAATCAACATCTGCTGCGCGTAAATCGTCCATTACGTGATAAATTTCATCTTTAGTTTCACCTAAACCTACCATTAATCCTGATTTTGTAAATACGTTAGGATTAAGTCTTTTAATATCTGCTAAAAGTTTTAGACTTACAAAATATCTAGATCCAGGTCTAATACTTAAATATAACCTTGGTACAGTTTCTAGATTATGATTAAATACATCTGGCAAATCATTTGAAAGAATATCTATTGCTTTAGGTTTTTTATGAAAATCTGGTGTTAGTATTTCTACAGTACAACTTGGATTTAATTTTCTAATTGAAGAAATTACTGTTGTAAAATGTTCAGCGCCACCATCTTCCAAATCATCTCTATCAACACTTGTAACAACAACATGTTCTAAACCTAATTCAGATACTGCTTCTGCTATTTTATTTGGTTCTTCTTTATCCACAAAACCAGGCTTACCAGTTTTTATATTACAAAAAGCACAGGCTCTCGTACAAATATCCCCTAATATCATAAATGTAGCATGTTTTTTTTGCCAGCATTCAGAAATATTGGGACATGCAGCTTCTTCACAAACTGTAATTATTTTTTTATTTTTTAAAATTTTATCCGTTGATTTAAAAAATTTTGATGTTGGAGCTTTAACTCTTATCCATGGAGGCTTCTTTGGAATGGGGTTAGAAACACGAAAAACTTTCTCAGGATGTCTTACTTCACTCATTTCAAATTACTTCCATATCATTGCTATTAATCCATATTACAAATGGATCTTCAATGATATCATTAAAATCTTTTAACAATTTACCTGCGACTGCACCATCTAAAACACGATGATCAGCCGATAAAGTAGATTTTAGAGTATGGCCTACCTTCACAGAATCATTTAATACGATTGGTTTTTTAATAATTTTACCAACAGCTAAAATTGATGCTTGTGGGGGACTAATAATGGCGGAAAATTCACTTATTCCAAACATTCCTAAGTTAGATACTGTAATAGATCCTCCAGTATATTGTTCAGGAGTCAAAGAATTTTTTTTTGCTAACTTAGCTAATTCCCTTATCTCAAGTGAAATTTCATTAAGACCTTTTGAATTGGCTGATTTAATAACTGGAGTTATAAGACCTTCATCAATAGCAACAGCAACTGAAATATCAATATCTTGCAACTGATAAATTTTATTATCTTCCCAGTATGCATTGGTATTAGGGTTTTTTTTCATTGCCATCGCTAAAGCTTTAACAATGAGATCATTAAATGAAATCTTTATAGGATTATTCTCATTAATTTTTTTTCTTAGATTAATTAACTTATCTACATTAGACTCTACAGTTAAATAAAAATGAGGTATTTGTTGTTTTGCTTCAGTTGTTCGTTTAGCTATTACTTTACGCATCATACTAGGAACAATGAAATCTTGATTAATTTTTTGCTCTGAAGGTGACTTAGGATTAGTATATGAATCAATATCTCTTTTGATAATTCTTCCATCTGGACCTGATCCATCTATTTCATTCAGTTCAATATTTTGATCCTTGGAAATTTTTTTTACCAATGGAGATGCTTTTATTTTAGTATTTGATGTATCAGTAAAAATATCTTTTTTGGTGTTGTTTTTTTCATTTGATTTAGAAATTTGTTTATCTATTGATTCCTTTTCATTCTTTAACATATCTTTTGTTAATGAATGCTTTTCAAGAGAATCACTTTCTTTACCATCGATGATAGCAATCACACTATTTACAGGAACT